>NZ_FRDN01000003.1 GCF_900143285.1 Desulfitobacterium chlororespirans DSM 11544 | reverse complement strand
GCTGATATAGCGTACGCCGCGGTCAAGCTCGCTTTGATCTACAGGACCAGGGAAAAGGACCCAAATGTTCTTGCCGGTTGCTTCCCGGTAATTGGCCAGCGTATCTTTCAGCAGCTGTGCTTCTTTGGCATTGATGAAATCGGCCGGGCTGAGGGACATGAGGAGAAAGACATTGGCGCTCTGGATGTCATCCAGGGTCGTGAACAGCCGGGTCCATTGCTGCGGGTCGCTTCTCCTCAGCCCGCCTTGGCTTACATCCAGCTGGAGGAAAGTGCTGTTTTGATAACTAGAGGATTGATACCCTGAACCGGCGGCCAGTATAGGTGTTGGGGCATCCCCGGCTCCCGCTTGAGTGAGGGGAGCGGTGTAAATACCCGGTGCTTTGCCCCCGGTGAGCAAGGAAAACAGGAAATTGTCGGGACCGGAGGTGAAGGCAGCCTGCCGGTTCGCTTCATCTTTGGGCAGGGTATCTGCGGGGATGGTGCTCGGATCGATGGTCGGGCGCTTCTGGATCAGTGCCGACAATTCGTCAAAATAGATCTTCCCCCAAGGGGTGGCAGGATCGGTGTTTTCTATGTAGAGCCTGGTGAGATAAGCGGGAGAGTCGATCCCGGATAAGGATGCTGTGCTCTCTTTCCAGCCGGTCCAATTGAGGTCGGAAGTAAATTCGACGGTGTGTTTCACATCGGCGGAGTCTATGACTTCTCCCTTGATGCGGTTCGAGTTGGGGCTGATATTATAAAGCCACAGGGATAACCCGGTAGTGGCCGGATCAAGGGGGAGCCCCTGCTCGGCAAAGAGAACAGAGATCTGGTCCTCAGAGTTACCGTATAAGAAATCATACACCAGCTGTCCGGAAGACTCCCCGGCGTAGAATTGATCAGCGCTAAGCTCGAAATAACCCTGGCTTGTTTGCGGGTCGGTTTGGAAGCGTGGCTCCTCCGACCGGCCGGAGCTTTCGAAGGGATGCAGGAGTTCTATGGCATCCAAAGTAACGGCAACGGCACTGTAGGCATGGGTGTCGCCGACGCCGGCCCGGATAGTGCCGGTACCGGTGGTGACGGGGGTGAACACGCCGGCTTCGCAACTACCGATGTCGCCGTCAACGTTCCATTGAACATCCCGGCCTTCGATGACCGCGGCATAACCTTGGGGGTCGAGACCTTTTACCCGGATGGCTTTATTTTGGTACAAAGGAAGGTCGAATCTGGCTGGATTGAGGGTAAGCTGCACTGGGGCGTTTAAGACCCGGATGTCCAGCTCCTCCTTCAGACCGCCGAGGGTGGCGGTTACTTTTCCGGTGCCCGGGGAAACCGGATAGAGGATATTGTCCTGAAAACTGCCGTCGATCCCGCTGACATTCCACTGAACTTCCCTTGGGTCGATCTTCACTGGATTGGCATAGCGGTCGATGCCCTTAAGGGAAAAAGTTCTCGAAGTATCGGCAAATATGTTGGTGTCTTCGGTCTCGATGATCAGGCGGTCCAGCCGGCCGGCGGGGGCTGCGGAGAAAATCCCGATGCCTGACGCCACATTTCTCAGGATGCCTTCGGAAGGAAGGTTGACCACCTCAGGGGAAAAGGCCCCGGGCTGTCGGGCGGCCATGGTGGTGGAGGCGCCGCCGTCAAACATAATGGCTTGATACGCCCCTAATTCCAGCATCAGCTCGGCGGATTCCTGCTGGGTCAAGCCGATGCTGTTATCCTGCCTTCCGTCAACTGTAACCAGGATGAGTTCACTCCCATCTTCGGTACTGCCGGCTATGGTCCGGGGGTTTCGTTGATTAAAGCTGGGGGTGCTGTAAGAAAAAGTGGCGGGGATTTCTCCGTCCTGGATAAGAAGGGAGGTTCCGGTGGTGGACATCTTCAGGTCGTTCCAGTCCGGCGTGGAGGTGACTTGGAATTGGAGCTGTTCTCCAGGGGCGGCCTGTTCCAGAAGCTTAGCCGCCTGCTCGCCCCGGGAGACGACGACGAAACCTTCCTCGGGAATCTCGGCGGCAGGCTGTCCTTCCCGGATCTCCAGGATTTTGTTCCCGCTTACGACGATTTCAACCAGATCGGGGCAGTTTTCGGAGGCGCCGATGGCCACAGGTCCCCACTTGCGATCCAGGACCGTAAGGTCTTGGTAGCCTTGCCTGCTCGGCTGGTTGTACTGGGTAACGGCAAAGGCGGTATCGTTTCCGGCGATGAGGGTAAGGTCATTTTTCCAATAGTGAAAAAGCAGCTGATTAGCATAATCAACGGAAAGGGAAGCCATTTCATTTTTGCTCCGGTTGTACCAGGCGGAGGTGGACAAAAGATCGCCGGCCCGGACGGTGGGACCGTCTGCATAGCCTTTGCCGGCGGTGAGCGGATTAAAGAAACTGCTGTTGACAGCAGCCACGGCCCCCTCTTTTTCGGCCAGGGCGGAAATGCTGACCAGGTCGTCGGTGATCGAGTCATTGCTTAGGGTGTCAATTTTCACATAAGGGTTAGTCATATCCACGCGCAGCACATTAATATTCAACCAGCCGCCTGTGGTAAAACGGGATATGTTCTCCACGGTTACGCCGTCCGTAACGGTTTGTTGGGAATGATCCTGGTAGAGGACGGGCAATTGGGCCATTGCCGTGTTGGGAAGCGCCGTCACACTTAAAAGGACGGCAAGAAACAGGGCCGGAATTTTTCTTAATCTCTCCATGATTCTCTCCTCAATAAAATGGTTGACAAAACTCAAATTAGATTCCTGGGGTAGCGCGAAATCATGAATCTGAAAGAGCCTTATTTTATATAAGATGTAATCTCTGCTTCGATTCTAACATTAATACATGAAAAAGTACTAATGAACAAACAATGAACCTACCCGGAAGAATTCTTGCGTAAAGGAAAAGGGCATCCCCATCTTGTGCATAGCACTTGTTGGGTATGCCCTTTCTCTAGGACCATTCCATGAAGAGATAACTGTCTAAAGATTCTCCGTTTCATATGTATTGCCGATAATTTTGCCCGTAGGAAGGAGGCCGGCGTCCTTCTCCAGGGAACCTTTCAGAGATATAAGCTTAAAGGCTGCTTCAGATTCATGCCAATGAACTCTGTAAATTTCATAGTCGATGAGAACTAAATCCCCTTCATAGACATCTGTGCCACTCTCATCCCTTAAACCGGTCCATTGCAGCAACTCATATTTCTCAGCAGGATCCCAGGATTTCGCTGGGATGCTTACGGCAAAGGGATTGCAGTTCTGGATATCAAAACTGATGGCTTGGGGATTATGCATTTTCTTGGATACTTTATTCCACACGCGAAATTTCAGTCGTTTCAAACCGTCGCCTCCTTAACCTTTCATGAATACAATCATTAATACGGATAAGGAAGCAGATTTTAAGAGTTAAAAGGCATGGTAATTATTTCTGGATTCATACCGGGTTCATGTGGTCAGAGAAGAGTTGGCCGGGAGTTTCCGACGGTACAATTCCCCAAAAGCAGCGCCCCCTAAGATCAGCAGTGCCCCAAGGATTTGCACTAAGCTTAATCTCTCCCCCAGGAGAGCAGCCGAAAAAAGCAAAGCGGAAAGGGGTTCCAGATAACCGCAAATGGCTACTGTCTGCACCGGCAAAAGGCCAATGGAGGAAAAATAGAAATAACAGCCGATACCGGTGTTGACGATGCCTAAAATCAGAATGGGCAGCCAATCTCCCGAGGCAATGTTAATGGAAAAACCCTGTTTCAGGCCAAGGAAGAGGAAGACAGTGGCGAAGCTTGCCATCAGCTGCCACATCGAGTTTTCAAGTCCGGTTATGCTGACTGCTTTTTTATTGAAGATCACCATAACGGCGTACATCACGGCGGATAACAGTCCGCATATCAATCCGAAAAGGGTCTTCTCCTCAGACATCGCCTGACCGGAGACACAAAGCATGCCCGTCAGTACGGCGAGAAAACCTATAAGTTTGGCACTTGTCATCCTTTCTTTGAAAAGAAGGGGAGAAAGGACCATAACAATCACAGGACCGCAGTAATAGGCCAGGGTGGCAATGCTCACACCGATTTGGGTATATGCTTCATAAAGAAACATCCAGCTGGCCCCCATGGCCACGCCGGATAGGCACAGATAGAGAAAGTGGGATTTATTGCTTAAAAACCGCATCTTCTGTTTGGAAAAACCGAAGACAAGAACCAGAAACAGACTGCCGATGAGTGTTCTTGTAAACACAATTTCATAGCTGCTTAAAGAAATATGACTAGCCACGATTCCGTTGAAGCCGAACAAAATCAGGGAGGCTATGTATTTGATATAGGACCTGTTCATGGGTGTCTCCATTTCCGTTGTATCGCTTATGAGTAGATCATGATGTTGACCTATGCTGCATGACAACGGAAGAAGTATATCATATTTCTAAATGCTAGAGAAGAAAATCTTGATCCTTCTATTCGGCCAGCAACTCTTTGGCATAGGCAAGGTAATAGTGGCGGCCATTGGCACTGGTCTCCCTATGACCAAGTCCCACCAGTCCCTGGACTTTGTACTCTTTGGCTTGTTTATGGAAGCAGTCCATAGCGAGCAGCAGATCGGCAAGGACGATACTCCACTGATAATCCTGGTCAGCCAAGGCCTGGCGGATGGCGGATAGAACTGTTTCTGTTCCGCCCATCAGGGCGACGGTTTTTTGGGCTTGAACGGCAGGCGGCAGCGGATTGAGGTGGGTGGGGTTACCGTCAAACCAGCCCACATAACCGGCATAAATGCCCCGGACAGACCAGGACACGGTGCCGTAAAACTCACCCAGATAAGGTAGCTTAGCCCATTTTTCAGGCAGTTTGACGGCCTCGGCCACCTCATCCATGGTCAGGCCCTGATTCATTCCCTTTAAAGTTTCCGTAAGAACATAATCAATGGCATCCCGGAAATTAGTCAGGGTTTCCTGAACGGCGGTTTCTCCGACGATGGGGCGGGTATGGCCGGGCAGTAGAAAGTGGGCCCGGTAAGCGATGAGTTTATCCAGTGTGTCCACCCAGGCGCTGACATCCCGGTACTGACTGCCGCGGATAGCGTAGAGATTGGGCCAGCAGCCGTAGTAATTATCACCGCAAAAGAGGACTTTATGTGCAGGGAGCCAGATCAGAATCTGATCGTCGGCTTCACCGGGTGCGGCCGCCAGCTCCAGATCAATGCCGTCTATAGAGCGAAGAACGGTGTCCTCTTGATAGACTGTGGTCGGCGGCATAATGGCATATTGCCCCTCCCCTTGGGCCTTGCCTTCCCGAATTCCGAGGCCTTGGGTAAGGGCTTCCTCATTGTTGAGTTGGTAGCCGAACTGGCGAATGCCACGCTGATTGAGCACATCCTGGAGGGCGTTCATTCGCCCTAGGACAGGCTTGCAAGGAGCAAAGGCAATTATTTCCGGATTGCTGTCCATGAAGGCACCGGAACCCCCGCGATGATCCGGATGACCGTGGGTGTAAATGATCGTCTTAACTGGTTTATCGGTATGTTGAGCGATCAGGGATTTAAGGGTTTGGGCCCGCTCATCGCTGTCCAGAGTATCAATAAGAATGACGGAATTTTCGGCGATGATAAAGCCGGCATTGCTGTGCCCATAGCCTATCACATGATAAACACCACCGGGGATAACTTCTGCCACCTGACGGGGGTAGGCATGGTCGGCGAATTCCTTAAGCAACTGCTCTCCGTTTGTGTGCAACATGCAGGAAACCTCCTATAATACATTTTTACACAATATACCTCTTTTATCATAAATGGCGGGGCCGGCCTATTACAAGGAAGAATTTGCAGTGCTGAGCAAAACCTTTTCCTTGTGAGGAGAGGTCGGGAAATCTCAACCTACAAGGACATGGAACTAAGGCTTGGTTCGCTTTTAGTGGATAAAGTGCTATAATAAAAAAGATCCATAGTAATAAAGATCTATAGTAACCAAAAAGTAACAAAAATCGAGGATAAATTGTGTATTGCTTAAGGTGACATGAGGGAGGGCAGTACTTTTGATGGAGTTTATTTTCCCCTTTTTTTTCGTGTTCTTAATTGTTTTTATAAGTATACCTCTATTGGAAAAGCTCGCCGTGAAATGGGACTTTGTTGATAAACCGACGGAAAGAAAAAAGCATAAACACCCCATTCCTTTACTCGGCGGAGTTGGAATTTTCTTAGGCTTTATGATCGGCTACTTAGTTTTCGTAAGACCGTTAAATTACCAGTCGATGGCTATCATTATCGCTTCTCTTCTCGTTTTAGGAATTGGGCTGATTGACGACTGGTATAAAACTCTGGGCAAGGAGTTTCCGGCCTTGCCCAGACTCATGGTTCATATTCTCGCGGCATGGATCGTGTTTTCTTCCGGGATTGTCTTCTATGGCTTTACCAATCCCTTTACACAGCAATATATTGTCTTGCCTTATGCCATTCAGCTTATTTTAAGTATCATGTGGATTGTAGGAGTTACTACGGTTATCAATTGGTCCGATGGCATTGACGGTCTTGCCGGGATGCTGTCTTCTATCGCCGGTGCGACACTCTATGTGGCCGCTTTGGCAAAAGGACAAAGTGATTCGGCTTTGCTTTCGGCGCTGCTGGTGGGGGCGGCCCTGGGCTTTTTAAGATATAACCGGCACCCGGCCAGAATCTTTATGGGTGATTCGGGAGCAAATTTTCTGGGGTTCATTCTGGCCATCGTCGCTTTAAGCGGTGCCTTTAAACAAGCTACCCTGGTATCTTTGAGTATTCCTGTGCTGGCTCTTGGCGTACCGATTTTTGATAATATTATTGTGGTATTGAAGCGATTTTCCCGTGGAGAATCCATTTACAAGGCAGATGCAACCCAAATTCATCACCGCTTGATTTCTTCAGGTCTTAATCCCAAACAGACGGTAGCTTTTATCAGCTTAATGAGTGTATGCTTTAGTTTGCTATCGATTATCATTTTACTTTTAAGTATTTGAGCAAAATTAGGGCAGCTGCGCAATGAACGGCAAAGTTCATCAGGCAGCTGCTTTTTTCATTCATAATAAATTCATTCATAATAAAAACTGCGGGCCGGAGAGCCCACAGTAAGGTTAAATCCGTTTTTTAATCAGAGCACTTACAGTATTGGCGTCCTTATTCTCACCGTAGAACTCGATTTGAAAACCATCGAAAAGGTAGCGCATGGTGTAGATATTCTCGAACTCCGGATCTTGGCCGAAGCTATCGGGCATGCCCAGCTTGTCGCTGATCTCGTTAAAGGGTTCGCCGATTTTTACGCCTAAGATTTCCTGCTGACCCTCAAGGAAGATCTCTGAGGAAATAGAGTCTTTGTCGAAGAGAATTAGAATATTGTCAAGAGCAATCTGAGTGACCTCAGTGGTTTCCTCGTCTTTAGTCTCTACAGGCGCTTTTATGGATTCAACTTTGGTGATTTTTTCGACTTCAGCCAGAGGCTTGCCCAGGAGGCTTAAGGTGGGATGATTCTCCGCGTATACCTTAACAACGGCCTTTTTAGCCGCTTCAGCACTGGTATAAGCATCTTCGTTGAAGACATAGGTGCTCCAGGTTGTTGGTTCCGGATCGTTTACTGATTTCATCTCCAGATAATAAATGTCTTTATTAATATAATTGGCCGCTTTGTAGGGCTCTTTATCCTCACTATTAATAAAAATATCCAAAAGCAATTCGACACTGTCATAATAAACTTTGCCGGTTTTGCTATGAACAAAATCAATAGTCGGAGCTCGGCCATTGATCATGTGTTGAAACGCGTAGATCGTATGATTGCCGACTCTGGCTTCTTTCAAAAAGGCTACGGTGTGCTCCGTTTTGGCTAAGAGTTCCTGATAGAGGACCCGGAGGGCCTCTTCTTGACTTAGAGTAGAAGAATGAGTGGGTGATGTTGCTCCAATCGGAGAATCCACATCTTTACTTCCATTGCAGCCTGTCAAGAGTATCGATATGCCAACTAATGTGGCCAGGAGCATTTTTTTCAAGGGTATCACCTTCCCATCCGCTGACAGTTATTATAATTATTTCGACATGTTTAGGAGTAAATCCTTTTCCCTTGCTTGGCAAGTTCTTGCTTTTTATGGATAGCATCTTTGGTTCCGATCAGGCGGTCTATGAGATGTATCTTGACGCTCGTGAAAATGCCTGGTAAGCGAAGGTCTTAGGGTACACCAAAATCCGCTATCCCTATAAAGAAAAGCATAGAAAGCGGATGTGGTTATGTTCAGCATCGGGATCTGCACGGTGCGAGTAACATACTAACCTAACACATGTATGTCCACTATTAAGAGATCATTCTGAAAAACCACAAGTATCTACGGATTGCCTGGAGGCGGGAAGTGGTAGAAGTCATGAACCTGGCCCATGTGTCGTGCTATTTATAAAAACTGTTTCAGAAGTTAGACAAAACCGCGCTGGGAACAGTTTTTTATTAGGACAAAATAAAGTCCCTAAAAACAAAATAGAGTTTTCCCTAAACAAAAAAAGGGTATTCCCTGATATTCTTTATATTTCAGTAGACGGATAATAGGATAGGAAAACGAAATAGAAAGTAAGGAGGAAAAGTATGCAAAAGATTGAAAGATGGGACCCGGAAGATCAGGAATTCTGGGAAACCAAGGGAAAAAAGGTGGCGAACCGCAATTTGTGGATTTCCATTCCCGCACTTTTACTGGCCTTTGCAGTCTGGCAATTATGGTCGGTGGTGGCAGTTAACCTGAACTCAGCGGGATTCCAGTTTACCACGGATCAATTGTTTACGTTGGCGGCTCTTCCGGGCCTGACGGGGGCGACAATGCGCTTTTTTTATTCATTTACGGTTCCAGTTTTTGGAGGCCGCAATTGGACAGTTGTAAGTACGGCGTCGCTGCTGATTCCCACCATCGGGATTGGCCTGGCCGTGCAAAATCCCGCAACATCATTTACCACTATGGCAATTCTGGCCGCTTTTTGCGGTTTAGGAGCCGGAAATTTTGCCTCTTCAATGGCCAATATCAGTTTCTTTTTTCCGAAAAAAGCGAAGGGAACCGCTCTGGGCTTGAATGCCGGGTTGGGCAATTTAGGCGTGAGTGCCGTGCAGTTTTTAGCGCCTTTGGTCATTACTGTGGGGATCTTCGGAAGTATCGGCGGCGCTCCCCAGATGATGGTGCAGGGGGGCCTTCAGCAGCAGGTTTTTCTGCAAAATGCCCTGTTTATCTGGGTTATTCCCATTGCGCTCACTGTCATAGCAGCCTTTTGGGGCATGAATAATCTGGAGACGGCCAAAGCCTCCGTCCGGGAGCAGATGATTGTCCTTAAACGCAAACATACCTGGCTGATGTCCTGGCTGTATACCATGTGCTTCGGATCGTTTATCGGTTATTCGGCGGCGTTTCCGTTGCTTATCAAAACGCAGTTTCCGGATGTGAACGGTCTGCAGCTGGCATTTCTCGGACCACTGGTAGGCGCGCTGGCCCGTCCGCTGGGCGGCTGGCTGGGAGATAAATTCGGTGGCGCCCGAATTACCACGCTGGATGTGCTTGTTATGATCGCTTCGGCTTTAGGCGCTATATTCTTTATTGGAATGAACTCATTTGTTGGATTTTTCACGATGTTTATGCTGCTCTTTATTACGGCCGGAATCGCCAACGGCTCTACCTTCCGGATGATTCCAGTGATCTTTCCGCCCAAGGAGGCATCCGCTGTTCTGGGTATCACCTCGGCGATTGCCGCTTATGCCGCCTATTTTATTCCTAAGGCCTTTAGTTGGTCGCTCCAGGCAACGGCTTCGCCAAACGGCGCAATGCTGGCTTTTGTAGCCTTTTATGTCGTCAGCCTGGGCATCAATTGGTATTACTATGACCGGAGAAATGCCGAAATCAAATGTTAAAGGCAATCTGATTTTAGAACAATGGGAGTGATAACATGGCTTCTGGTAAGGGCTTTCTGAAAAGCGGCCATTTAGGAACCTTAATTGCCTCATTTTTTTATTTCGATATCAGTTTTATGATTTGGGTTCTGTTAGGGGTTACTTCGACTTTTGTTGTGGGCGAATTCCAAATGACCGATGCACAAAAAGGGTTGATGGTAGGACTGCCGGTTCTGGGTGGGGCGTTTCTGCGGATTCCGATGGGTCTTTTGGCGGACCGTTTCGGCGGGAAAAGGATTGGCATTATCGGAATGCTGGTCACTATGGTGCCCTTATTGTGGGGATATCTCTTCGGCAACGGGATCGGAGAGATATATGCCTTAGGTCTGCTTCTGGGAGTGAGCGGAGCCAGCTTTGCGGTGGCGTTGCCTCTGGCCAGCCGCTGGTATCCGCCGGAGCATCAGGGGCTGGCTATGGGAATTGCCGGAGCCGGCAACAGCGGAACCGTGCTGGCGACTCTTTTTGCTCCGCGTTTGGCTGAACAGGTGGGCTGGCATGGCGTCTTCGGCCTTGCTCTGATCCCGCTGACAGTTGCTTTGGCAGTTTTTATCTTCTTGGCCAAAGATAATCCTAACGCTCCCAAGCCGCAGGGAGTCAGTGCCTATCTGCAAATCGTCAAACACAAGGAGACCTGGCTATACAGCTTCTTTTACAGCTTGACCTTTGGGGGCTTTGTGGGCATGACAAGCTATTTGTCTTTGTTTTTTGTCGATCAGTATCAATTGAGCAAAGTAACGGCGGGCGATTTTGTTACCCTGATTGTTTTCGCGGGCAGCTTTATACGCCCGATCGGCGGCTACTTGGGAGACCGCTTGGGTGGAATGAAAATGTTGATAGGATTATATCTGGTATTGAGCATGCTGCTGTTGCTGGCAGGAACTCTCCCGTCTTCGGCTTATGTCGCTTTGGGAGTGCTGTTCCTGACAATGCTGTTTTTTGGTATAGGGAATGGCGCGTTGTTTCAGGTTATCCCTACGGAGTTCCCTAAGGAAGTTGGAATCATGACCGGCTTTGTCGGCGCGGCCGGCGGTGTCGGCGGCTTTATTCTGCCTAATATACTGGGCAATGTGAAAGGACTCACGGGCTCATACTCATACGGTTTCTGGTGGCTGGCCGCCACATTCCTGGCCGCGGCGTTACTGGTTTTTGTTCTGCGCAAATCCCGGTCAAAGCTTAGTTCGCTGCCGGAACCCGGCCTGGCTAAAAATTCAGTGTAAACAAAGGGAGTTAACGGCATGAAACTATGGAAAAAAATGCGTTTCTTTCAGCAGGCAACGGAAAAGTACGCAGACGGCTGGAGCAGCTCCGCTGTAAAGGATAGAGACTGGGAAGATTTATACCGGCAGCGCTGGCAGCATGATAAAGTGGTGCGGACCACCCATGGAGTCAACTGTACCGGGTCCTGCAGCTGGAAAGTCTTTGTCAAAAACGGTTTGATTACCTGGGAGCATCAGCAGCGGGATTATCCGGGCACTGATCCCGACATGCCGGAGTTTGAACCCCGGGGCTGTCCCCGCGGCGCCAGCTATTCCTGGTACGTGTACAGCCCTTTGCGGGTCCGCTTCCCTTATATCCGCCGCATCCTGCTGGAGCTTTGGCGGGAAGCCCTAAAACTTCATGAGAATCCCCTGGAAGCCTGGCAGAGCATCGTCGAAGATCCGGAAAAAGCAGGGCAGTACAAAAAGGCCCGGGGCAAAGGAGGGTTTCTGCGCTGCACCTGGAGTGAAGTCTACCGGCTGATCGCGGCCCAAATGCTTTATACGATTAAAACCTACGGACCGGACCGGATCGCCGGCTTCACCCCCATTCCGGCCATGTCCATGGTCAGCTATGCGGCCGGGGCGCGTTTTATCTCCCTGGTGGGCGGGCCAATGCTCAGCTTCTATGACTGGTATGCCGATCTGCCGCCGGCTTCCCCCCAAATCTGGGGGGAGCAGACAGATGTTCCGGAAAGCAGCGATTGGTACAATTCGGGGTATCTTATTATGTGGGGATCCAACGTACCCTTGACCCGCACTCCGGATGCGCATTTTATGACAGAGGTGCGCTATAAGGGCACCAAGGTGGTGGCTGTCAGTCCTGACTATGCCGAAAATGTCAAGTTCGCCGATTCGTGGATGGCGGTCAAGCCCGGCTCAGACGGCGCGTTGGCTCAGGCCATGACTCATGTGATCCTCAAAGAGTTTTATGTGGATAAATCCTCACCCTACTTCGTAGAGTATGCGAAAAGGTTTACCGATTTGCCTTTTCTGGTCACCCTGAACCAATGGGGGGATTGCTATGTGACCGGACGTTTTCTTCTGGCCAGTGATCTGGGATGGGATATAGTTAATCCGGAATGGCAGACCGTAGTCTGCAACGAAGTTACCGGAGAAATGACCGTACCGAACGGTTCTATCGGCACACGCTGGGGTGATCATCTTAAATGGAATCTTAAGCAAGAGGATGTTCATGGACAGTCGCTGGAGCCCCTATTATCTTTGGCGGAACAGGCTGACGAGAGAGTAATGGTTGCCCTCCCCTATTTTGACAACCGGAGCAAAGGGGTCAAAAAGCGTGAGCTGCCGGTTCGAAGAATCCGTAAAGGGGATAAGGAGTTTTATGTAACCACGGTATACGATTTAATGCTGGCTCATTATGGCGTGAGCAGAGAGGGGTTAACCGGAGGCTATCCTCAGGATTACGACGATCAGGAATCTTATACCCCAGCTTGGCAGGAGCAAATTACGGGAGTGCCACGGGAACAGGTGATTCAGATTGCTCGGGAGTTTGCGGAGAACGCGGAGCAGACTCAGGGCCGCTCCATGATTATTATGGGCGCAGGGGCAAACCACTGGTTTAACAGCGATACCATTTACCGGGCTATCCTTAACCTGGTGCTGTTGACCGGTTGTCAAGGCGTAAACGGCGGCGGCTGGGCCCATTATGTGGGGCAGGAAAAATGCCGCCCGATTGAAGGCTGGAATGCGATCGCTTTCGCTCGGGATTGGTCGGCTCCGCCGCGCTTGCAAAATGCCACCTCCTTTTATTATTTTGCTACCGACCAGTGGCGCTATGAAGAGCTGCCTATGTCCCAGTTGACTGCCGCTACGGTTGGGAAGCCCCGCTATGAGCATCCGGCCGATTACAATGTGTTGGCTGCCCAGCTGGGTTGGCTGCCTTCTTATCCCCAATTTAATGTCAACAATTTGCAGATAGCGGATATGGCCCGGGCTGCGGGGGCAGTTTCGCCTCAGGAAGTGGCTGACTATGTGGTCAGCTCCCTGCAAGAAAAAACGATCCGTTTTGCAGCAGAGAACCCAGATGACCCCCGGAATTTCCCCCGCACCCTTTGGGTTTGGCGTTCCAATTTGTTGTCCAGCTCGGGGAAGGGTCATGAGTATTTTATGAAACATTTGTTAGGTGCTTCCCATGGTTTGCTGGCTGAAGAGAATATCAGTTTCAAACCGGAAAAGATGGTGTGGCAGGAGGCAGCGGAAGGGAAGCTGGATCTGCTGATTAATCTCGAATTCCGCATGACCGGAACGGCGCTTCATTCGGATATTTTGCTGCCGGCAGCTACCTGGTATGAAAAGCACGATCTCAGCAGCACTGACATGCACCCGTTTGTTCATCCCTTTAACCCAGCCATCGACCCGCCCTGGGAGGCCAAAACCGACTGGAATATCTTTCGCGGTATGGCTGAAGTATTCTCGGATATGGCCGCTAAGTATTTTCCGGGAGTCCATCAGGATCTGGTGGCGGTGCCGTTAATGCATGACTCCGTGGATGAGATCGCCCAGCCCTTCGGCCGGGTGCGGGAATGGAGCAAGGGGGAAGTTGCGCCAGTTCCGGGTAAAACCATGCCCAAGCTGGTTCCGGTGGAAAGGGATTACGGCCTGATTCATGAAAAATACAGCTCGCTGGGACCTTTGCTGGAAAAGAACCCGGTTGGCGCTCACGGAATTTCCTTTTCTGTGGCCGATCAGTATCATCAGCTGAAAGCCATCAACGGCACGGTGGAAGCAGGATTGGCCGCAGGAAGACCAAAGCTGGAAACAGCCCGTCAAGCGGCTGAAGCGATGCTGACCCTCTCCAGTGCAACCAACGGCAAGGTAGCAATGAAGGCATGGGAAGCCGAGGAAGGGAAAACCGGCTTGCTTTTAAAGGATATCGCTGAAGAGCGGGCCGGGGAGCGTTTGACCTTCGACGGGATTACGGCCCAGCCCCGGCAGGTGATACCAACCCCGGTTTTCACCGGCTCCAACAAAGGGAACCGCCGCTATTCCCCTTTCACGACCAACATTGAAAGACTGGTTGCTTTTCGTACCTTGACCGGCAGGCAGCAATTTTACCTGGACCATGAGGTTATTCTGGAATACGGGGAAGGGCTGCCGATCTTTAAACCTACTCTGCAACTGCTGGTTCTGGCCGACCGTGATCAGCAGCCCAGCAGGAAGGAGAAGGAAATCGTACTGCGCTATCTGACTCCCCATGGCAAATGGAACATTCACAGCACCTATCAGGATAACATTCATATGCTCACCCTTTTCCGGGGCGGGCCTCATATCTGGCTGAATCATCAGGATGCTCAGGAGGCGGATATCGGGGACAATGACTGGGTTGAGCTGTATAACCGCAATGGGGTAGTGGTGGCGCGGGCTGTGCTCACTCACCGCTTGCCCCGGGGGACCACTTTTATGACCCATGCTCAGGATAAGCACATCAATATGCCCGGCTCGACTATCACCGGGGAAAGGGGCGGCACCCATAACAGCCCAACCCGGATTCATATTAAGCCGACCCAGTGCATTGGCGGTTACGCCCAGCTTAGCTACGGGTTTAATTATTATGGACCGATCGGCAATCAAAGGGATGTTTACGTTTCCATACGCAAATTAAACGAGGTGAACTGGCTTGAAGATTAAAGCCCAAATCGCGATGGTAATCAATTTGGATAAATGCATAGGTTGCCATACCTGCAGTGTGACCTGCAAGAATACCTGGACCAACCGTTCCGGAGCCGAATATATGTGGTTTAACAATGTGGAGACCAAACCGGGGGCCGGCTATCCTGACCAATGGGAAGACCAGCAGCGCTATAAGGGTGGTTGGCATTTGAGGAAAGGGCAGCTGACGCTGCGGTCCGGCTTCCGCTGGCAGGGGCTGTCCCTGAGCAGGATCTTCTATAATCCCAACAGTCCGACTATTGATGACTATTATGAACCATGGACCTATGATTATCAGAAGCTGCTGAAAAGCCCTGTCCGCAGGCATATGCCGACGGCCCGGCCCCAGTCGCTCTTAACCGGTGAGTATATAGAAAAGTTGCGCAAGGGGCCTAACTGGGATGACGATTTGGCCGGTGGACCCCAAGCAGGAGGGCGTGATCCCAATTTGCGGGATTTATTGGGAGAAGAAGTGCGTCTGGAGTTTGAAAAGGCCTTTATGCTTTATTTGCCCCGCCTGTGCGAACATTGTCTCAATCCGGGCTGCGTGGCCTCCTGCCCTTCGGGAGCCATCTATAAGCGGGATGAGGACGGAATTGTATTGGTTGATCAGGAGAAATGCCGGGGGTGGCGCTATTGTACCAGCGGCTGTCCTTATAAAAAGGTTTATTATAATTGGAAAACCTATAAAGCTGAAAAATGTACATTTTGCTATCCCAGAGTGGAAGAAGGAGTAGCAACGGTCTGTTCGGAAACCTGCCCCGGCCGCCTTCGCTACATGGGGGTATTGCTTTATGATGCCGACCGGGTGCCTCAGGCTGCCGCCCAGCCGGATGAACAGGCTTTATATCAGGCTCAGCTGGAGTTGTTTCTTGATCCCCATGATCCGGCGGTAATCGCGCAGGCCCGTCGTGACGGGATTCAGGAGGATTGGCTGGCAGCAGCCCAAAAATCTCCGGTCTATAAACTGGCTGTTCAATATGGACTGGCTTTGCCCCTGCATCCTGAATTCAGGACCCTGCCCATGGTATGGTATATTCCTCCCTTGAGCCCAATGGTAAGTGTACTGGAATTCCGCGCTTCCGGTTCGGTTACGACAGGATTTTTCCCGACACTTGAGCAGATGCGCGCCCCGGTGCAGTACCTGGCGAATTTTCTGACCGGAGGCAACCCTCAGCCGGTGGAAAGGGCGCTAAGACGGCTGCTGGGCATGCGCCACTTTATGCGCAGCCTGGAGAACGGTCAGGAAAACCAGGAGCAACTGCTGGAGACCATTGGGCTTTCCGAGCAGACTGTCCGGCACATGTACCGGTTGCTGGCCGTGGCCAAATATGAGGACCGCATTGTGATTCCGCTGGCTCATCGTGAGGAAAGCCGCAAGGCTCACCAGGAGCAGGGTAAGGTCGGTTATGCTTTATAAGGAGAAATTACTCATGAACAAGAAAGATGTTTTTTGTCTGTTGGCCTATTTGCTGCAGTACCCTCAGGCGGACTGGATTGATCCGGAGGAACTGCGGCGGGAAGCAGAGAATTGGGAGGAAGGAGATATAAGGAGCCGCCTGAATCTGTTTGTGGATTATTTGCAGAGCGCACCTCTCAACGTTTTGCAGGAAAACTTCGTAGAGACCTTTGATTTCAGCAAAAAAACCACTCTGTATTTACTGTATCCTCAATATGGCGAGGAACCGAAGCGGGTGGAGGTGCTGCAGGGATTAATTCAGGAATACCAGAAAGCCGGCTTGCTCATCGGACAGGAATTGCCGGATTACCTGCCACTTGTTTTGGAGGCTTTGTCCAATGTCGCCATTGACCGGGGCAGAATAATTCTAAAGCCGGTCTATGCTGGTTTGCAATATCTGCATGACCAGCTGATCAAGATGAACAGTCCTTATGCCCTTTTAATGGAGGCTTGTCTGTCCTCAATCCATTCCCTGTTCGGTGAGATAGGAGGTGTGACAGCAACATGATGAATCAGTTATTATGGGTGATCTTCCCTTACACAATGCTGACGGCATTTGTTGTTGGACATATTTACCGCTATCGTAGTGGGCAAATCGGTTGGACTTCAAGATCCAGCCAGCTCTTGGAGAAGAAGGCCCTCAAGTGGGGGAGCACTTTGTTTCACTTTGGAGTGCTGGCGGCTTTGTGCGGGCATGTAGGCATGCTGGTGCCGAAAGAGGTGATGGAGGCTATCGGTATCAATGAGCACATGTATCATATGGCTGCCTCCTGGGGGGGATCTACTGCCGGGGTTATCACTTTGATCGGAACGATTATTCTGCTTTTGCGCCGTTTATGCGTCAAGCGCATCCGCAGAAACAGCAGTATGGGAGATTTATTTGTAATCGTGTTGATCGCGGGGATTGTCTTTACCGGACTCTGGAATTCCTTAGTCATCAACGGCTTTGGAGCGGGGCATGATTATAGGGAGACCGTGGGGCCATGGTTGCGCGGCCTGATTACTTTGCAACCCAGGGCCGAGTTGATGGGTGGAGTGCCTCTATTCTTTAAGCTGCATATTCTGATGGCTTTTGCCGCTTTGGGACTTTGGCCTTTCACCCGGCTGGTGCATGTCTGGAGTTTTCCCCTGACCTATCTGAAGCGTTCCCGGATTCTTTATCGAAAATGGAATAAAGCTGGGGGGACAGAACAGGAAAGACAGAATACTCCGGCTGCTTAGCGAGGGTGCGGCTTTTCTTTACAGAACGATTACGTTTGATATAATTTGCTTAACAGGACATTTTAAAAGCGTTAAAGATTCTGGAGGAGTCGCGCCATGGGCAAACAGGAACAGGAGATAAAAATATTCTTGGAAAAGGTGCGTGCTGACATAGGAAGTGATTTCGTCGGGCTGGCGTGCCATGATTTCGATAGTCACCATATTCGCTGGCAGTATGTTGCCGGCAATCTCAACAATCTCTATAGAAAAATTACGTTATGGCCCGGACGGGGGATTGCCGGCAAGGTGGTTGCCTCCGGCAGGCCCATGGCTCTGGAGGACTTTGCCTTGAAAAGCGGTGATGATGCCAGGGAATATCCTATTTTACTGGCGGAAGATTTGAGGTCGGTTATGGCGGCGCCGATCATAGAGTGTGACCATGTTAAAGGGGTGCTGTTGATCGGGTTTCGTACTCCCCATAGGTTCACTGAAGAGACTCTGGCTCAATTAGTGTTCTTTGCCGGGCAATGCCGTGAGTTGCTGGCGGAACCGGAGCTTAATCTACCTGAGGTCTGAGGGGGGGCTTCTTCTCCGGAACCAGGGAAGAGGGGTGATCACATTGTACTGGAAGTGTCAAAAAGAGGCCGGCAGCAACGAACTTTTAAACCAGATTACCGAGCAGATACCTAATCCGGTGCTGGTCAGCAATGAGGCCGGTTGGGTTATCGGAGCAAATGGGGCGGTTATGCGTTTAACCGGCTGGTCGTTCCAGGAGCTTACAACGGGCAGAATGACTGTGTTTCGCCACAACAGCCCCATTGACGATTGGTATAACCTGGGTGGGGATGAGGGGCACGGTTTGGAGGTCTGTCTGGAGAAGCAGGACGGGATGCGGTTAAAGCTGCCTATTGAGAGCGTATTTACCTATCGACCGCCGGGACAAGCGGTGGTTGCCATTCTGCGTGAATTCTCGCCCCAGCAGGAAGAATATGTCCAGAATCTGCTGACCAAATATATCATCCGTGCTCAGGAGGATGAGCGGAAGCGGGTTTCCCGCGAACTGCACGATGAATTAGGACAGAATATTTACAGTGTGCTTGTAGGGTTGCAGGTTTTAGAAAAAGCAATGCCGGAAGCGGTGCAGATTCAAAATCTGCAGCAGATGGTGGCCCGTTCGCTGGCGATGCTGAAAAATATTGCTGTGGAGCTCCGACCGTCTACGCTGGATGATTTGGGACTGGCAGCAGCCATTCGTTCCTTTTTAAAGCATTTTGAGCAAACCTATGGTATTGAAGGGCAGTTGACGGTCAGCGGGGAGCAGCACCGCTATGAACCGGAAATAGAAACCGCGCTTTATCGTATCTGCCAGGAAGCGATGCTCAATGTGGCCAAGTATGCCAAGGTGACGGAGGTGCAGGTCTTTTTACAGAATTACCCGGATCAGCTGAATTTAATTGTTGAGGATCAAGGGGTCGGTTTTGATGTGGGGCAATTGGAAATCCAAGGTACGGGCTTGGGTTTGTATGGCATGAAAGAGAGAGCGCAACTGGTAGGCGGGAAAGTCGAGATTGTTTCCCAGGTCAATCTTGGAACACGTGTCCAGGCCACAATCCCCCTTACCGAAAAAGGAGGGATTTGGCATGCCCATTAGAATCCTTATCGGTGACGATCATGCTATTGTTCGTTCCGGGCTGACGATGCTGATCAATTCCCATGATGATATGGAGGTCGTGGGAACGGCTGCGGATGGGCGGGAAACCTTTGAGCTGGCGATGAAATTGAAACCGGATGTTATTTTGCTGGATCTAAGCATGCCTCCGGGAGAAAACGGCTTGTCGGCAACCCTCCGGATCAAAGATGCGGCTCCGGAAATTCAGATCCTGATTTTAACCATGCATGACGATGAAGAGTATATCTTCAAAATCCTGCAGGCAGGAGCATCAGGCTATATTTTGAAAAGCGCTTATGATAATGATTTGATCAATGCGATCCGGACGATCTATCACGGCAATGCCTATCTGGGTCCCAGTATCACAAAAACTCTGATTCATGAATTTGCTCAGAGGAGTCTGCATGGAAATGAAAGTGGGACGGATTTGACAGTGAGGGAACAAAATTTCCTTAGTCTGATGGCCATGGGTTATTCTAATAAGGAAATTGCTGAAGAGTTATCTGTTTCGGTGAAAACAGTCGAATCATACCGGTCTAAAATCAAGGATAAATTAAATCTGAAAACCCGGCATGAATTAGTTCGGTATGCTCTTAAAAAGGGTTTAATGGATTTAGAATAAATCTAATAAAAGCGCAGGTATATCATTTAGGTTCAGGGTTATAGGTAAAACGGCACGAATTCCAACAATCGGGATTTGTGCCGTTTTAATTTCTTTCTCATTTCGGTGAAAGCAGCGTCAACGCTCTTTTAAGCCCCCAAGTAGAACTTTCAGGGTGAAGGCCAAGGCTTTTTATTAAAAGTATCTTAATTATGGTATTTACAAAATAAGTTATATCTCATATACTATAGCCACAGTACATTACATGACTAATGTACTGTGGCACATAAGCTCTGGAGGTGAGGGCGATTATTTTAAATTCAGATAGTATTAAGCCTATCTACATTCAAATCGCTGAGTGGCTTGAGGCGGAGATCTTAAAAGGCAACCTTACCGAAGATGAACGCATCTATTCTCAGTATCAATTGGCGGAGATCTTTACGATTAATCCGGCTACGGCAGCGAAAGGCCTTAATCTCCTCGCCGATGAAGAGATTGTCTATAAAAAACGAGGGCTGGGAATGTTTGTATCCCTCCATGCTAAATCTTATATCCTGCAGAAACGCAAAAATCAGATCCTTGGGCAGATGATCAGGGACCTGGTGGATGAGGCGGTGCGCCTGGGAGTTAGAAAAACAGAACTTTTAGAGATGATTGAGCTTGCTCATCAGGAGGCAGATGATAGAGACCGTGAAGCAGGTGGGGAAGAGGAGGAAAAACAATGAGTGTCGTCGTGGGATATGAGCTTTATAAGAGATATGGCAAAGTTCAGGCTCTGGGGGATGTATCCTTTGCCATCGAAGAGAACACCATCACCGGCTTGATTGGCAGAAATGGCACGGGAAAGACCACGTTATTGAAGATGATGGCCGGTCATCTTAAGCCTACCCAAGGCAAGCTGAGGGTGTTTGCTCAAAACCCCTTTGATAATCTGGATGTCGCTGGGAAAGTTTTTCTCGTGGATGATACCATGGCTTTTCCCGATTCTTTTACTTTACAGGATATCCTCAGGGAAGTGGCTGTCTTTTATCCTAATTGGAATAGTCAAATAGCCCAGGGTTTATTGGAGTATTTTCTGCTTAACCCTCAGCAGCGGCACAGCAATTTATCCAAAGGGAGCAAAAGCACCTTTAATGCCATTCTGGGTATTGCCGCCCGCTGTCCCCTCACTCTTCTGGATGAGCCCACCACAGGTATGGATTCAGCAGTGCGTAAGGATTTCTATAGGGTCTTGCTCAAGGATTACCTGGAGCAGCCCAGAACCATTATTCTCTCCAGCCATTTGCTTGGGGAGCTGGAGGATATTCTGGAAGATATTCTCCTCCTTAATCAAGGGGGCCTGTTGATGCATAAGCCGATTCTGGATCTGAAGCAGTATGCCCTTGGTTTTCGGGGGAGCGCTCAAGCCCTGCGGGAAAGCCTGCTGAACAGGCTGAGTGAAGAAGCCGTCCTCCATCGGGAGGAGTTTGTTAAAGGAAGCCTCTATTTGGTGATCAAGACCGAGGAGCTCCCGGAGGATTTTGAGAATATCCGCTCCAGCGGTGTGGAAATCCTTCCGGTGGCTTTGGATGATCTTTGCAACATTCTCACTGCACCAAGGAAGGGAGGAATAGATGATGTCTATAAACGAGGTTAAGACGGGAACCAGTACCTTGTCCCAAATGATTCTCAAGCAATATGGATATAAACTGAAAGGGCATTCAGGTCTCATCTATTCCCTGATGATTGTTCAATTGTTGAGTTTGCTGTTATCCCTGAGCTCAAACGGTGGCATGTCTTCCAATAGTGATTCAATAAGTATTGCGGTGCGAACGTATACAGGAGATATTTTATTGATCTTCTCTCTTTTGTGGTTGATGGTAGTGGCTTCCCTGCTGGGTTCTCAGCCTTATCGAAGTATGGAGCTTTCAGTGGTCAATAATCGACTGGTCAGTCACGCTTCGAATATCCTGCTGCTTCTTACCTATGCTGCTTATGCAGGAGTAACCAGCACCCTGGCGGTGATCATCCACCGTCTGATGCTCTCAGCAACTCTGAAGGAAGGGGAGTTTCTCTTGGGAGGGCTGCAAATCATACCCCAGGATCTCCTACTGGGAATGTTCGTTGCAACGCTTTACTTTATCCTTCTGGCGGCCACCGTGTATTTGATTCAGAGCTTTGGTCTGCACAGTAAAGGATTGGGAATTATCCTGTGGATCTGCTTTTTCGCTTTCGGCTTTGGAACCGTGAGGATTTTCGATTTCAATTTGGGTAAGGTCCTGGAATTTTATGCGGCGGAAACTTCGCTGGGGGTCTTTGTCTTGAAGGTATTCTGCACAGCGGTTCTTTTTTTGGGGTCCAGTGTGCTGATTACTAAGGGGATGGAGGTAAAACGATGAGTAATGTTTTATTTGCTACTATTATCATTTGGTTTTGCATCATAGCCTTCATTTACCTTCTGGCTAAATTTGTGTGGCCCAGACTGCGCCGCGTTTATCGATGGCAGACGAATCTCCTGATCGCCGGCGCTTATCTCGCCTTGCTTATAGTTTCCATTCCCCTGGCCCTCTTTCTCAATCAAGGAGAATTCTTCCAATCCCGTAATGCTCAAACACAAGGACTGTTAGCTGAGGCTCCTGCCGACTGGTCGGAGGATGGCCGGATGTATCATATTTTTGAGAATGAGCCTTTGGCAAGTCAAGCAGGGCTTGTGGAGAACAGCCGGCAGACCTACGCGGCAGAAACCCCTCAGTTAAAAATCAGAACTGTAGGGGACACAGGGTATGGGCGAATCTTTTTGGAACGTAAAAAGAATGCCGACGGGCTCATCGAGGTCAGCACTTATGTAGCGCCTCATTATGCCAGAACCGATACTTTCAAACCTATCGACTTCACGAAATTGGTCGCTCCTCCCCAAATAACATGGGAAGCAGGTGTCCTGAAGATTGGAGATCCTGTTAAGCAAAGGTTCGAATTTAAGGTATATAGTGACAGTTTCCCAGTATGGCAATTCAAAGGGGAAAACCAGAGTCACTATGGCGTGGGCGGCAGCATGACTTTCGGAGAGAAAGGGATATTGGTCCGTATCCCCCCGGGTGTGGAGGTTATGGATGGGGACAGCGGAGAATTTACCTGGGTGTCCAATCAGTGAACAGGGCCACTTCCAGTGGGGGGGCGCCCCTACAGAGGTGGGGCTATTAAGGCGGGTTAGCGATAAATTTGCAAAGAGAGCAAATCCTCGGTCCGCTCATTCATAAATTGGTAGGAATCAGAGACTCCTTGATTGTAGAATTCCGGGGCCAATTCTTTAATGATAAAATCCAGCAGGAGGCTGGAAGCCAAAGCCCCTATTTCTTCATCCCGTTCCTGCAGGAAGTATCTTTGGATGGCGGCAGCCATCCCTTCTTTTTGCTCTTTGCTTAGCTTAATCCGAGTTGCTTCCTTTTTCATGACCGTACCTCCCTTTTTTGTCCTACCATAATGGTCAAGTCTATAGTAATCTCAAGGGACTCCAGCTTAAGAACTTTCTCGATCCGGGCCTCTTCAGCCCCCCAGGTGAGAGGGGTCATCCGGACCAGGTTCCCAATCAGCGGCTGGTCCAAAGCCACAGAGTAGCGAAGGGGCACCAGCTTACAGAGTTGCAGATGGTTTTCAAAAAGTTCTAGGGTTTTGGCATTGGAGTAATCCTGTTTTTCCGTTTTTTCGTAAAAAATTCCCCGTAATTCTTTGAGATAGTCTTTTTCGGGAACGACCTTGATGACCAGCCCGTCATCGGCGAGGATTCTTGCGAACTCGGAGTAATTGGCAGGGGATAAAATATTCAAAATCACATCGAACTGCTGATCGCCAAAGGGGCATTGAGCCAGATCCGCTACACACCAAAAGATGCTCCCGTAATCCCGGGCCGCCATTTGAATCCCTTCTTTGGCAAGGTCCATTCCTATACCTAAAGGCTGTATTCCCTTGCTCTGCAAAAGTTTTTGTTGGATGTTGGCCAGATGAGATCCCTCGCCGCAACCGGCATCCACAATGTTTAGGGAAGGGTCTTGAGCCTTACCTTCTGAGTTGTTCAAAAGGTTGCCGATCAAGGTACAAAGCAGCTCGTTCAGAGGCTCGAAGAAGCCGCTTTGAGCGAGGAGTTTCCGTGCTTCGAACAATTGCTTATTGTATTTGGTCTTAATTCCATGGGATAATAAGTTGACATAGCCTTGTTTGGCCAAATCAAAACAATGCTTATCCCGGCAGATTAAACTCTTCTTATTAATGAGCGCCATGGAGTTATGGCAGATAGGGCATTTCAATAGGCCGGCATATTTGTCCGCCAGGCCGTCGTTAAGGAGAACACTTTTGGGCATCTTCGGCATCCTTTCACTTCCATGTGGTGACAGTCCACAGTACTGTCTTTTATCATAGCAAGAATTTGGGAGCTTGAAAAGTTAGCGGGCCGATGTTCATTATAATTCGGCTCTACGGAGAGAGGGAGAATGAAAATGAGAAAGAGCATGATGTTTTCGGGGTTAGCCCTGGTCTTGATGATGTTTATCCTGACAGGATGCATTCCAGGGGATGGTTCCTATGATTTTGACAATCCGGCCGGTTTTTTGTCCGGTGTCTGGCATGGCTGGATTGCGCCCCTTTCCCTGATTATGGGGATATTCAGTGAGACGGTCAGAGTCTATGAAGTGTTTAACACCGGCTGGTGGTATGATTTTGGCTTTTATATTGCCGTAATCAGCGGTTTTGGAGGGTTGTCCCTGTCCCGAAAAAATAAGAAAGATAAATAAAAGCGAGATCTATTTGACTTATCACCCAATTGCTGGTATAGTAAGTATGCCCGTTAAATTAATATTGGATTTTGTAAGAACCTTCTTGTGTTGCCTAAAGCGCTGGGAAGTGATGAAAATTCCTTTTAAGTAGCGGCAATTAAACTATCGGAGGTTTTTTTATTATGTATCAAGAAAAAGTAATCACTTGTAAAGATTGTGGCGCTGAGTTTGTATTCTCCGTGTCAGAGCAAGAATTCTACGCAGAAAAAGGCTTCACCAATGAGCCTGGCCGTTGCCCTTCCTGCCGTGCGGCAAGAAAGCAACAATCCCGTGGCGGCAATGGTGGTGGCTACCAACGTCAGGAACGCCAAATGTATCCAGCAGTCTGTGCTTCCTGCGGCGTAGATACCATGGTGCCTTTCCAACCCAGTGGTGACAAACCGGTTTACTGCCGCGATTGCTTCACACCACGCAGCCGTTACTAAGATTTAACAAAAGACCTTTTTGAGGTAAAGCCTTGGGTCAATAAGGATAATTTCAGTTTTGAAGATTTGCCGCAGGATTTTGAAGTCCTGCGGCTTTTCTACCTGCATTGATTTTGTGATTGAGATGAGGATAGGGAATCCTTAAATGAACGCTGACTGTCTGAAATATGGAGTGGGCATAAAATGAAATCTAAAATACTGCTATTGATGGCAATGCTGATTGGATGTGTTTACCTGACCGGCTGTGGAAGGATTGCTGAGCCGGATCAAGGAACGGTCATGGAAGAAAGGGATCAACAAAACCCAGAGCAGCAGGATGTCTTTGTTTGGGAATGGCAATATGGCGCTCCCGAGGATCACGGCCTAAACGGTGATACATTGGAGTCACTTCATTCCACATATGACACTACTCAGATTCTAGCCTCCGTCATTTTCAAAGATGGACACATAGTTGATGAGTACTACAAGGATAGTTATGATAAGGCAAGCTTGTTTTTGCTGCATTCCTGCTCGAAAAGCGTGACGAGTGCGCTGATCGGCATTGCCATAGACAAAGGATATATTGAGAGTGTGGACGTTCCAATATCAGAGTACTTCCCGCAAATTCTTGAGTCTGATGACAACCGTTTGAAACAGATTACCCTGGGGCATTTGCTTACCAATACTTCAGGTTTTGATAGCAGCGATACCGAATACTGGCGCGAATGGCGGAACTCGGAGAACTGGGTGGATTTTGTGCTGAATCGTCCGATTACGTCAACACCGGGTACCGTATTCAGCTATTCTACCGGAAATACTCATTTGCTGGCGGCTATACTTCAAAAAGCAACGGGAAAAACTGCCTATGAATTTGGAAAAGAGTTCTTGTTCGATTTAATTGGTATGGATAGCGTTCAATGCAATATGGATTCACAGGGTATTTCAGACGGCGGCAATGGTTTCTCCATGACGGTTTATGATATGGTGAAGCTTGGTTTGCTGTATCATAACGGAGGGCTTTGGGGAGAACAGCAAATTATTTCAAGAGAGTGGGTTGAGGAATCCACAAGACTTCAATTCAAACGGTCATCAGGAACTGCTGATTACGGATACCAATGGTGGGTACGTACATTTGGAGAAGAACAATATGACGCCTTTTTTGCTCAGGGGCATGGAGGGCAGTACATCTTTGTAATACCGGAATTAGAGCTGATCATAGCTTTCACAAGCAATCATAACGGCAGCAGCGATATGTATTGGCAGTTTGTTAACGACATAGTTGCAGCATCAGACTGATGGAGCGTGTGTCCCAAGTTGGGACACATTTTTTTGATGCATCAATGGGAAAGATGCGTGCTGAATAAGGAGGATTTTCATAAACATCCTTATTGGAGGAATGCTAATTCCTGAGAAGACTTTTAGTAGATAGCAACTATAATAATTATAAAATAATGATAGGAAAATCAAAAATTGTTTGATATGATATGAGATAATACTTTCTACATAGCAGGGATTTTGGAGTTGAAAGGCTGGGGATGTCGGGTGACGATACGATCCACACTAAGAGCCATCGTAGTACTTTTATTGCTTTTTTCTGTTACCAGCACAGTGGTCGTCTTTTACCAATTAGAAAAAATGCAGCAGGATGGTGCTGTCATTAATACGGCGGGAGTGGTCAGGGGGGCAACCCAGAGACTCATCAAGCTGGAGATGGCAAAGCAACCTAATGATGAGCTTATCCAAAAATTGGATGGAATTATCGAAGGGTTGATTCAAGGTGACGAGAGCTTGGGCCTGCCCAAGGCTGTTGACGAGATGTTTATTCAAGAGATGAACAAGGTGAAAAGTGAATGGCAGTCCTTGAAGGGTACCATTGAATCAGCCCGTCGCAGTGGGGATACGACCTCTCTTGTTCAGGAAAGCGAGACCTATTTTGCCACCACCAACGCAGCGGTAGCAGCTGCTGAAGGGTTCTCCGCCGCCAAAGTTAAAGCCTTAAAAGTGATTCAATCTGTACTTATGGTGTTTAATCTTATCCTTTTAATCGTCATCTGGTTTATGAGCTCCAATCGGATTTCTCAGCCTATTCATAAGCTGATCGGGATCGTCGAACATCTCAATGTATCCGAGAACATCCCCGAGCACTTCATGAACCGTAAGGATGAAGTGGGAGGTCTCTCCCGTGCCTTCCAGGGGGTGATTCATAATATTCGCGACCTGGTGGCAGGGCTGGCCCTTTCCTCGGAGAAACTGGCTGATTCAGCAGCCTTCTTGGGGAATATCAGTCAGGAATCTTCCACCGCAGCCATGGAAATTGCCAAAACCATCGAAGGAATTGCCCTCGGGGCCAGCGACCAAGCCAATGAGATTCAAAACGGTGTCGCTCAAATGGATGTCCTGGGACATTTAGTGGCAGAGGATCAAAAGAAGGTGGAGGATCTGCGCCAAGCAACGGATCGAGTGGAACAACTTAAAGATGAGGGAACCATGATTCTGGCGGATCTGATTAAAATTACTTATCAAAATGGGAAGAGCGCTCAAGAGGTTCAGGAGACCATTCTGGAAACCAATGAAAGCGCTAAAAATATTGTGGAAGCCAGCTTGAAGATCAAGGAGATCGCCGCCCAAACCAATCTCTTGGCCCTTAATGCCGCTATTGAAGCGGCCAGAGCAGGTGAACAGGGGCGGGGCTTCGCGGTGGTGGCTGAGGAGATTCGCAAGTTGGCGGAAGAATCCAATCGCTTCACTACAGAGATCGAAAACATCACTAAAGTATTAACCCTTAAGACCCGGGAAGCGGTGGTCAAGATGGGCGAAATGGATTCAGTGGTCAAGATTCAGTCGGAAAGCGTCTCGGCCACCGAGACCAAATTCGCAGGCATTGCCGAGGCTATCGACAGAATCCAGGGATATACGGAGATTATCAGCAACTCTACAGATGGGATAGCCGATAAAAATCAGTCCATTATGAACATGATTCAGAGCCTTTCGGCTATTTCTGAGGAAAGTGCAGCAAGCACCCAGGAAGTATCCGCATCGGTGCAGGAGCAGACGGCAGCCATGGATCAGATCGCCGGGGCCAGTCAGGAACTGGCGGCTCTTGCTGAAGAGCTTGAATCCAGCATGCAGCAATTTACCCAAAGATAAAAAGAGAAGATTAAGAGGAGTGAGCCATCTAAAAGTGGGTCACTCCTTCATTATCTTCTGGATTTAGAGAAGACGGTTGAGGGATAGGGAGGTTTTTGGAGGCCTTTTTAAGAAATATAGAAATACTAGAGTGGATTAAGACTAAGTTGGTAGAGGTGAAGGCCAATGACGATAATTCAAGATGCCATACAGCAATTAGAAACCATCCCTTATCGAGGAGTGCGGCCTGAAGACTTTAAGGAATTCTGGCTGGAGAGCCTGAGAAGGGATGCCCAAACCAAGGCTCTCCTGGAGCTTGAAGCAATCGCTTATCCCTTGTCCAAGGTGGAAGTCTTCTCAGCCACCGTGCTATCCGGGGATCGGATAAAGCTCAAGGGTTATTATCTGCGCCCCAGAACTATTGGCCCCCATGAGACCTTGCCCGGTCTGGTGCGCTTTCATGGGTATTCCGGCAACCGGGGGCAAATCTCGGAACTCCTCTTGTGGGCCTTGCAGGGGTATGCTATCCTGGCTCTGGATGTCCGGGGGCAATGCGGAGAAACACCGGATTCCAGAGTCTATCCCTCGGGAGCTTTTTCCGGATGGTTGACTTTGGGTTTGGAATCGCCTCATACTCATTATCTCCGCCAAGTCTACCTGGATGGAGTTCGGGCCGTGGAGGCTCTGGCTAATCAGCCGGAGGTGGACGAAAAGCGCATCGGCTGTATGGGCAAAAGCCAAGGGGGAGGATTAGCAGTCATAGCAGGAGGGGTGATCAACGCTCTGGGGCAAGAAGTCAACTTAAAGGGCGGGGTGAAGGCAGTGAGTGCTGCGATACCCTTTCTGGCTGATTTCCGCAGAAGCTACCAGCTGCAAAGAGGTGGACCCCTGGAGGAGCTTGCTTGGTATTTTCAACTTCATGACCCGGAACATCAGCAAGAGGAAAAAGTCTTTACCACCCTGGACTATTTTGATGGGGTTCACTTTGCTCCCTGGCTGGGAAAAGAAACTGCCTGCCTGGTATCCATGGGCTTAAAGGATACAGTCTGCACGCCTGCTACTGTCTATTCGCTGTATAAGGCGATCTGTGGAGAAAAGAAACTGCTGGTCTATCCGGAATATGGGCATGAATCGCCGGATGGGTTTGTGGATCGGCAGATAGAGTTTTTCGCCAAGGAACTTCTTTAGGATTATAATTATTCTTTCCATTGCTTTTAAATCGGGCAGCCTCTAAAATAAACTTGTAGTCCGGATCTACAATCTCTGCTGAAAGGGGATGGTTAAATTGATCAAGGATATTTATGAGGTGGCAAACCTCTAGATAAATATTCGGGTGTAGAGGCATGGTCGTTGTTTCCTGAGCACTGCTGAGGACAGGCCATGTCCTATGCCGCATTTTTTGAACCTATTTTCAGGAGGAGATTTATGGAGTATCAGAATGCTAAAAATATATTGCCTGAGAAGCTTATTGACGAAATTCAAAAATATATACAAGGACAAACCCTTTATATTCCCCGCAAAACATCCCACAAGACCGGTTGGGGTGAAATGAACGGAACCAAAGCTGCTTTACGGGAAAGAAATCAAAGTATTATGAGGCTGTACCGGGTGGGAAGCCGGATTGAGGATATTGCGGCCCAATATTATCTTTCGCCGGATAGTGTCAGAAAAATTGTCAGCACCCAAAACATGGACTGAACCCAATTGCTTTGCTGCTGATACAGTCAGCGTGAAAAAGAAACACCGATGCTGCCTTTTACAGGTGGTATCGGTGTTTCTTTTCACGCCTGGAAGAGTTTTTTCTTATTAGTGTTTTATAGAGCAAGCTTTAATGTTAAGATAGACAGGGGTGTTTTATTGAAAGTCAAAAAACTAAAATATCAGCTTATTATTCCTACGGTGATCATCGTGTTCATTTTAATGAGCATCAACATAGTGCTGGTATTTCAAATTCAACAAAAGCAAGCGGTTAACGAACTGAAGGAAAAGGGTCTGGCCCTGACCCAACAATTGGATTCCACTTGGGAATTTTTATCCATCAATCAACATAGGATCAATACCAGTGCCAAAGGCGACTTTGATTTTAAAGGGCTCAACTGTTCTACGGCAGGAATGAGTATCGGCGTCATTTTTGCTGAAAAAAACGGCTATAAGATCCGATATGTGAATACGAATCCCCGTAATCCTTTGAATGAGCCTGATCCTTTTGAAAAAAGGGTATTAGAAAAATTTTCGAATGATACCGCAATAGATTCCTATTGGGAATTAGTCAAAGAAGAGGGACAGCGCTATTTCTGCTATGTCACCCCCATGCGCATTGATGAAACCTGTCTGGAATGCCATGGTGAACCGGCGGGAGAAATGGATATTTCCGGTTATGCTAAAGAGGGCATGAAGATCGGTGATTTGGCCGGTGCGATCAGCATTACCATGCCCACAACCATTCAGGATCAGGCCCTTGTTTTTAACATGTTCTGGCAATGTATGACCTTTACTTTACTGATCATAGGTTGTGTTTTAGCCATCTATTACTTTGTGACCAAACGGGTAACCAAGCCCATAGAGCATTTGGAAACTGCGGTAAAGCAAGTTGGTGAAGGAGATTTGAACGTTGATCTGCAAAACTTCAGGGCGGCAGAGGAAATTGAAGGCTTAGCAGAGCATTTTGACAACATGGCCAAACAATTGAAAGAGCTGTACTCTGATTTAGAACATAAAGTGGAGCTGCGGACCGCAGAGTTGGGGAAAGCCAATGAGCAACTGCAAATCAAGCAAGTGCAGCTGGAAAAGGTCAATACCTTATTAAAAGAAGACAGTCAGTATAAAGCCGATTTCCTGGCGATGGTCAGCCATGAGTTGAGAACGCCCTTGACGGCCATCATCATCTTTGCGGAGATTCTCCTGAAAAAGAACCGGTTTGAAGACTCCTCGGAAGAACAAATCCTTTGTGAAATCAAAGAGAACAGCGAAGTATTGCTCCACATGATTAATAATATTCTGGATCTGGCACGCCTGGAAACCGGTAGGAATTCTCTGTCGATAGAGACGGTGGACTTAGTGGATGTCATTAATAATGTGGAATGCGTGATTCGCCCCTTAGCCCAGCGCAATGATATTCACCTGACGGCCAGAGTCGAACGTGGCGTGCCCCTCATTCAAGGAGATTATGAGAAGGTGCGCAGAATCATCGAAAATTTAGCGGGGAATGCCATTAAATTTACGCCTTTGGGCGGCAAGGTGAATATTCAAGCCTCTTTGGCAGAGGACCCGCACTATGTTAAGATCACGGTTCAGGATGACGGGATAGGGATCTCCAAAGAAAATCAAGCGTATATCTTTGAAAAGTTTATTCAGGTGGATTCATCCTCCTCAAGGCAATATAATGGCAGCGGATTGGGATTAGCCTTGGCTAAGGAACTTACCGAGCTCCATGGCGGGGTTATTTCCGTAGAAAGCGATTTGAATAAGGGCAGCACCTTCATGGTGCTGCTGCCCATTGAAAGACCGCAAAGGGGAGATGCAAAATGAAGATCATGTTGGTCGATGATGAGAGAAGCATTCAAAAGGCTGTTGAATATATCGTACGGGAAAATGGCTATCAGTTTTGCTATGTGGATAATGGACTGGAGGCCCTTGAAGTTTTTGCCGGAGAATCCCCTGACCTGCTGATTCTGGACGTTATGCTGCCGGGACTGGATGGGTTTGCCGTGTGTGAGAAAATTCGCTCCTTCAGCGATGTACCCATTATTTTTCTATCAGCCAAAGGGGATATTGTCGATAAAGGGATTGGCTTTAAAATGGGGGGAGATGACTATCTTGTTAAGCCCTTCAGCTCTATGGAACTGGATTTTCGGATTAAGGCCTTGCTGCGCAGACCCCATCGCCTGGAAGATGAACCGAGTAACAGTGATGAAGTCTTAAAAGTCGGTGATTTAGAGATGCGCTTAAATGAGTATGAGGTTTACTCCGGTGGTGAAAAGGTGGAGCTGACCGCTAAGGAATTTGAGGTCCTGGCTTTTTTGGCCAAAAACCGGGGGCAGGTCTTTACCCGGGAGCAGTTGCTGGATAAAATCTGGGGTCTGGATTTTGAGGGAGATACCAATACGGTTACGGTATTTATTCGCCGCATCCGCGAGAAGATCGAAGCTGATCCGGCAAAGCCTCAACATATATTGACCGTATGGGGAGTTGGGTATAAATTCAGATCCAAGTGAGGCTGGGTTAATTCCAAACGGTATTGCCTATAGTTGATAACAAAAGGAACTGTCCTGGCTGAGAGGCCGGATAGTTCCTTCTTTTGGTGTGCCACGCATGAGCGCAATCTAACGGGTGAGATTAGCTTAAGGGAAGATAGAATAAGTATCTGCCAATCAATTCACCAACGAACAAGAGCCCGAAGGAGATGTAAAGCAGTTCGGATTTTTTCGGGTCTTTAAAATATAAGTAGACCAGCAGGAGAGCTGCCAAGGCTGAACAGAACCAACGGACTAAGGATATGGCAGGATTAAGAGTGGCGAGGCTTGACCCTAAAGCTGCTATGAAAGCGAACTGAATAATGAAGGCGGCTAAAACAGCCAGCAAGGTGGGCAGCTTGATCGCCTCAAAGGAGCCGCGGGTGCTTTTAAAGACTGGGAAAAAGACGAGGTTAATCAGCACGGCCCCTAAGATGATGGTGGAACCATAGAAACCGATCAGGGTATTAAGGCTGTTCCAGGGCTCAAAAATCGTATGGCTATAGAGGGAGCCCATGGCAAAGATTACGGCCAGTCCGGCGATGCCGGCAACGGCCAGCAAGGCTTGCGAAAGGTGCTGTGTTTTCCAGTTAACTGCTAATGAGACGGAGATTAAGGCAATAAACAAGACGGTAAACAGGATTTCACGGCTTAACCAAGAAGCGCCAAGATTGGTAATGGCGTTGACGGCGTTGAGTGGATAGCCAATATCGAAAAATGAGAAACCAAGGCCGAGAACGGAAAGAACAGTCAAGACAGTTAAGCTTTTTAGGTTGGCTTTTTGCAAGGTGTCTTTTGCGAGCACTTTTTTAAGCAGGATATTAAAAAGCATAAGCATGATGCAGCCGCCCACAGCGGATTGAATAGCCAGGGTGAATAGATACAAAGGCCATGAATGCATAGTAGTAATCCCTCCTATGATCGCTGTATTATCTCTTATGAGGTTTGAGGACTATATTAGGGTGGGTCTCATCTGATGAGGGTAAATCCGGAGAATCGGCCAGTGTGCCATACTTCGCCCGCAACTCTTCAATGGGGCCGTAATCAAGAGCTTCATAGGGACAGGCGGCCACACATACGGGAGTCTCACCTTGACTGAGCAAATCTGCGCAGAAGTCACATTTGGACATCCGGCCGGCTTCCTTGTTGTATTGGGGTGCGCCATAGGGGCAAGCCCATGTGCAATAGCGGCAGCCGATACAGCGGTTTTGATTCACAGAGACAATACCGGTTTCCGAATCCTTGTGCATTGCACCGCTGGGGCAAGCTTCCGTGCATTTCGGATGCTCACAATGATTGCAGGAGATGGATGTAAAAAAAGCATAGGCATTGTGAGCGTATCCTTGATTAAAAGGGGTAAATTCCCCGCCGTCGGTTTCCTTGATGCGCCGGAAAAGACGGCCTGGTTCCAGATCATTTTTATCATTGCAACTGGTCTGACAGGCATGACAGCCGCTGCATCTGCTTTGGTTAATATAAAAACCATACTGTACACTCATCAATATCCCTCCTTAAATTCCTGGTCTTTATAATTTGCTTATTTCCACCAGGCTGGTATGTTGAGTATTGCCATGAGAAAGAGCGGTTTTTCTTAAGGTAGTCAGGACGTTAAGATTGCCGTTAGTGCAACCGCCTTTGCCATCGGGAGTAAACCAGGATCCTGTGGGGGCGGCGATAACTCCGGGAATAACTCGTGATGTAACCCGGGCTTGGAGCATGGTCGTGCCACGATCGTTAAATACTTTGACCCGGTCGCCGGTAACAATGTTTCTGGGTTTTGCATCCATGGGGTTGATCCATACTTCCTGGACCATGGCTTGCTGCAGCCAGGGATTATTATAAAAGGTGGAGTTGTCTCTTGCTTTCGTTTTCCAGCCAATCAGCTGCAGGGGATATTTTTCGGTTAACTCATCTTCCGGTCCTTCCCAGGCCGGTACGTAAACAGGTATAGCGGGAATTTCGGGGTTATGCATATCGTAAAGGGTCTTGGAGAAGAGCTCTATTTTGCCGGATGGGGTGGGGAAAGGATTGTTGACCGGATCTTCGATCTGATCCTGGAAAGCTACCCGGGGACCGTCATAATGGAATTTGCTGATGCCTACTTTCTCCAGCTCCTCCCAGGAAAGGGTTTCCGGATACTTGGCTCGGGTCTCATCGACAATCCAGCGCACCCATTCTTCCTCTGTCTTGCCGTCGGTGAAGACATCCTTTGCTCCCAGCTTATCCGCTACTTCAGCCAACCAGTCATATTCGGAACGGCTTTCATAATAATTATCCACAATCTTTTGGGAGAGAATGAAGTAATCCCCATTATTCCAGGTTGCGCCGATATTATAACGTTCAAAGAAGGTGTTGCCGGGCAGGAGAATGTCCGCATAGCGGGCACTGGGGGTCATGAACAGGTCGCTGACTACGATGAATTCCACGAGGCTCTCATCTTCTAAAACTCTGATCGTGCGATTGATATCAGGATTTTGATTGGCTATGAAATCTCCGGCCAAGTTCAAAAGCATTTTGATCGGACTGTTCAGTTTGTCCACACCCAGCAATCCTTCTGCCGGGGTGACTTTTTCGGGGCATTCAATGGCATCGACCCAGGATAAGGTGGGAATAGCTCCGGGATAAGGATTCGGTACGTCAGGAAGCCCAATGCAGCCTTTGCGGCTCAGACCGATATAGCCGCCGGCCCAGCCGCCAAGAACGCCTACATTGCCGGTAATGGAAGCCAGCATGGTAGCACCGAGAGCGGTTCTTTCTCCGCAGGAATGCCGTTGGGGGCCCCAGCCCTGGATAAGGGCCGCCGGTTTCGTGGTGGCATATTCCCGGGCAATACGGCGAATGGTTTCAGCAGGAACTTTGCAGATAACCTCTGCCCATTCCGGGGTTTTCTCCACTCCATCCTTTTTGCCGAAGAGGTAAGATACTAAAGATTCATGGGCGGGTACGCCTTCGGGCATATGTTCTTCATCAAAGCCCTGGACGTATTGATCCAGAAAGGCTTGATCATGCAGATTCTCGCTGACGATCACATGAGCCATCGCGTCCATCAGGGCATTATCTGTCGTAGGCAGCAAGGGAATCCATTCGTCGGCAAAAGCCACAGCCGTATTGGAGTTGCGGGGATCGACGCAGATAAACTTACAGCCGCGGTTTTTCATTTGACGGAAGTAATAATTGGAGGCGCCAAAAATGGTCTCGGTGGTATTGTGTCCCCAAAGGATAACCAGCTTGGTGTCTTTTAAGCTGTCCAGACTGCTGGCGGTAGCGGCGACCCCATAGACATAAGGGGTGGCAGTGCCTGTATTACCCATACTGACTGAATTGTATAAGGGGAGATAACCGCCGGTGGCGCTTAGGAAACGACCGCCAAGACCCATACGGTAAATTACGCCGCCGGTATCCCCAGTGCCTACATTGCAATATCTTGATTCAGGTCCATATTGATCAAAGATGCGCCGGGTTTCTGTGGCAATGGTATCAATGGCTTCTTCCCAGGAGATCTGTTCAAATTTTCCTTCTCCCCGTTTGCCCACCCGTTTCATGGGGTACTTCAAGCGATCAGGGTGATAGAGATGTTTGCGATAGCTCCGTCCCCGCAGGCAGGCTTTCATATTGGCACCGGGTTCGTCTTCTTCGTAAGCGCTCCGCGTACTGATTCTTGTGATTACGCCGTCTTTCACATGAGCTTTAATCAGGCAACGGCCGCCGCAGTCCTGTGTGCTGGCGGTGGGGATGATTTGTTCTCCTGCGGAAGCCCCTTCGCCGCCGGTTAAGGAAGCGTTTTGACTGCAGGCGGTTAATGACATAAGTCCTGTTCCCATGGCCCCCAGGGTGGCAGACCACTTTAAGAAACTTCTTCTTGATAGGTTCATCACTAGCTTACCTCCTCCAGATGTTCAAACATCTCACATTCCATGTCCAAAAATTCTTTCAGTAACTGTCCGCCGCCTCGATACAGCAGGCAGTTGGTTGACTTCTCCAGAAATTGGAGGAACTCATCTTTCCAGGTGGCAAGATGTTTCTGAATAAACTCTTTTTGATCCCTAAGCAGCTCTGTTTGCTGGACGCCATCCTCACTTGCCAGATATTGGCCAATCAGATAAATCATAAACTCCAATTCCACTGCCAGGTGGTCTTCGGGTTGCCGGTTCTTGTGAATCGACTCGAGATGATACTTGCAGTAGAATTCTCTCACTGCCAAGGTGCGTTCCCCGAACATCAAATGCTCCGGGTCAAAATAGACGGACTCCCAGATGGGTACAAGTACCTGTCCGGGGCCTACAAAAAGCCTCTGATACTCAGCTTGAAGTGCTTGGCAAAGTGTTTCAGGATAATCGTCTTTGTTCGTAACTAAGAAATCGTTAATGCTCTGTGCTCCGGAACTTATATGAGCCAGTTCCTTCAGTCCAGGCTGCTCTTGTAATTGTTTTAGGCTTTCAGGGTTTAAAGGTTGTTCAAATAAGTACTTGAGTAGTTGATAAACATATAAGCGCCCTTCATGTACACCCATGTCTTTCCCTCCTTTCGTCGCCAGCCAACGTCTATACTCTAACAGTTAATTATTAATGTCTTGTAACAAGATATTACAAAAATATTAATGAAATATTAATCTGTGATTTTTTTTATACAATCAGGAACTTATCCACAGAAATATCCACAAACCTGTGGATAAAGGGGATAACTTTGTTAATAAACCGAAAAGTAATATTTTGGGAGCCGATTAATCTTGGACATCTTTTTAAACCTCCTTCTTAATAGGAAAAAACGAGGGCAGAAGCTAATGCTTAGCTAAGCAATAACTCTGCCCTGTTGTGTTAAAAGGGGACGCCGCTAATCGCTTCACTTTTTTTGTGATCTTTGGCAAACTCAGGGAAACCCATTGGCCGTTGATAAATTAACTTGCCCATTAATTGGCTGAAATTAAAATAATTTTCTCCTCGATTATGATTTAATGCTCACCTGAATTCTACAATAATTACACTGTTTATTCGACAGGTAAGTAAAACCAAATCAGGACGAAAGATGAAAGCAAAGCATCTATGATAAAAAGTTAATAAGCTCCGAAAAAAGCATAAGACATTTTTGGATAAAATTTAAAATCCCTATTGATTATAGTGTAGGTTGGACTATACTAACTTTTGGGTGGAGAAAATAAAGGCATATCAAATGGCGCTTATGCTAAACACATCATGCACTAAAGGAGAATTATATGAAGCTTAATGAACTGGAAATAAGCCGGAGCGCCTCCATCATTTCCGTAGGCGGAAAAGGCGCTCTGCGTCAGCATTTTCTTGATATGGGCGTCATTCCCGGTGCCATCGTAACTATGGTTAAGCTGGCACCCTTAGGAGACCCTATGGAAGTGCGCATCCATGGCTATGAATTGACACTGCGCCTGGCCGATGCAGAAAAAATCGAGATCCTGCCGGTTGCTGAGGCGGAACCATTAGCGGAGAGCTCCAAGAAAAGGGAGCTGGCCAAGCATCCCGGCCTTGGGGAGACCGGGATATTTCACACGAAAGCGGACGGAGACCCGCTGCCGGACAGCCAACTCCTGACCTTTGCCTTAGCAGGCAATCAGAACTGTGGCAAGACAACTCTGTTTAACCAACTGACCGGCTCCAACCAACGGGTGGGCAACTTTCCGGGAGTGACGGTGGATAGAAAAGACGGCGTCATCAAGGGACATGCCAATACTCTGGTCACCGACCTGCCGGGGATCTACTCCATGTCTCCTTACAGCAATGAAGAGCTGGTAACCCGCCAGTTTTTGCTTCAGGATAAGCCTAAGGGGATCATTAACATTGTAGATGCTACGAATATCGAAAGAAACCTGTATCTTACCATACAGTTGATGGAATTGAATATTCCCATGGTGTTGGCCTTGAACATGATGGATGAAGTGCGGGAAAACGGCGGTTCTATTCACATTAATGAAATGGAGAACAGGCTGGGAATACCCGTTGTTCCCATTTCTGCTTCCAAGAACGAAGGAATCCAGGAACTGGTGGATCACGCTATTCATGTGGCCCAAAATCAGGAACGGCCCGGCAGGATGGATTTTTGCGATCCGGACCATGATAACGGCGCTGTTCACCGCTGTCTTCATGCCATCATCCATCTGATTGAGGATCATGCCAAACGGGCTCAGATTCCTTTGCGCTTCGCCGCCAGCAAGGTTGCCGAAGGGGATGAGGAAATTCTCAAAGCGCTGAATTTGAATCAAAACGAGCTGGAGCTCCTCGATCATATTATTCAGCAGATGGAAGATGAAAGAGGCTTGGATCATGGGGCAGCCATTGCCGATATGCGGTTCAAATTTATCAAAGAAATATGCGACGCCACGGTGGTTAAACCTAAGGAGAGCAAGGAATACGCCAGAAGTGTGGCCATTGATAATGTACTGACGGGGAAATATACAGCCATTCCAGCCTTTGTGGGTATTATGAGTCTGGTTTTCTGGCTGACCTTCGGCGTGATCGGCACCTGGTTGGCAGATGGCCTCGACCTGGGAATTACCTGGCTGTCGGAGTTGGTGGATCTGGGACTGACCGCCTACGGGATTAACTCCGTTGTCCACTCGTTGATTATCGACGGTATTTTTGCCGGTGTGGGCAGTGTGCTGAGCTTTTTGCCGATTATTGTGACTTTATTCTTTTTCTTATCCATCCTTGAAGATAGCGGTTATATGGCCAGAGTAGCTTTTGTCATGGATAAGCTTTTAAGAAAAATCGGCCTTTCCGGCCGCAGTATTGTGCCGATGCTGATCGGCTTTGGCTGCTCTGTTCCCGGGGTTATGGCCAGCAGGACTCTTCCATCCGAACGGGACCGGAAGATGACCATTCTGTTGACCCCTTTTATGAGCTGCTCCGCTAAACTGCCAATCTACGCTCTCTTTACAGCGGCATTCTTCCCCAGATATGGGGCTTTGGTGATGATTGGGCTGTACTTTACCGGCATTGTGACGGGGGTAGTATTTGCTTTGCTTTTAAAGGGCACTATGTTCAAAGGAGAACCGGTCCCTTTTGTGATGGAATTGCCCAATTATCGCATGCCTGGGTTCAAGAATGTCTGGCAGCTTCTGTGGGATAAGGCCAAGGACTTTATTACCAGAGCATTTACGGTGATCTTTGTCGCAACGATCATTATTTGGTTCCTGCAGTATTTTGACCCTCGCTTAAATGCGGTCTCCGATTCCCAAGACAGCCTCTTGGCTTTGGTTTCGGGTATTATTGCTCCGATTTTCGTACCGCTTGGTTTTGGGGATTGGCGGATTTCGACGGCCCTGATCACGGGATTTATGGCCAAAGAAAGCGTCGTTTCCACTTTGACCGTGTTATTGGGGGGCTCCACTGCTTCCTTGTCCACCATGTTCACTCCCTTTTCGGCCATCGTATTTCTGGTATTCACCTTGTTGTATACTCCCTGTGTGGCGGCCATCGCCTCCGTAAGGCGTGAACTTGGCGGAAAATGGGCTGTAGGTGTAGCGGTTATGCAATGTGTTATTGCCTGGGTAGTGGCCCTGTTCGTCAATCTCCTTGGCATAATGATGGGATGGGTGTAAAGCAATGAACGGATGGAGTGTTTTGCTTCTGGTGCTCATTATGGCGGGCTTTTTGATGGCTGTACGTTCTATCTGGAGGAACAGGGATAACCCTTGCGGGGGCTGCAGTGGAGACTGCAGTTCCTGCAAGCATCCCAATCCTCCGGATCAAGCTGAAAAATAAAAGGAACTCCGGCGGGGAAACCTACCCATAGAAAAAGCCAGATTTTATTCTGGCTTTAAGTATTACTCAATGGATTGAATTTTAAAATCGTCAATGAGCCATTGTCCTTCGATTTTTTTGACCGGCATGGAGTACTCGATGGTTTCCCGATAAGCCGAGCCATTATCGTGACCGGATACTTTAATGATGCAGTAAACATTGCCGCTGGTTTCGGTCTCAATATTCACACGTATAATATCCACGGAATCCACTGCTTGAGTGAGTCGATTATCTATGAAGGACTGTTTGAAATCGGCAAAGCGTCCTTGCATGATCTTGGCCTGGTCAGGAGTTAAAAAAGGGAGCTCGTTCTCACCGGTCCAGGTAGTGTAATCAATGTTAAAGGCAGCTGTAAAGTAGTCGTTGACTAAGGTTTCTATGGCAGCTTTATCGGGGGCATACTGATCATCTGAGCCCATGCATCCGGTAAAGGTCAAGAGGATGAACAGCAGGGCAACCCATAGCAACCTTTTCTTTTTGTTCACGAAAAAACCTCCTTATAGTAGTGCAAGAGTATTTGCTTTTTACGACTAACTAATAAATTCTGCTTAGCAATTTGAAATACCTTTATTTCCTCAATAGGACATTATTATGGACAGGAGCAGGTTAATCTTTCAATATCTGAAGATTTGAGTAAAATAGAATATAGAGAAATTGATCTGTCAAAATAGCGAAAAGAAAGGACTAGAGACCATGAACATAACCATAGTGGGTGCAGGAGCTACCGGAGGATACTTTGGCGCAAGATTGGCGGCAAGCGGGCTTAATGTCACGTTCTTAGTCCGTGAGAAGCGGGCGGCTCAGCTGAGGGAAAAGGGCTTGGTGATCAAGAGTGTGGTAGAGGATTTAACCCTTGCGACCCCTCAGATAGCCATTAATGCGGAGGATATTCCTGCCTGCGACTTAGTGTTGCTGGGATTGAAAAACTACCAACTGGCGGCAAGTCTTCCCCAGCTCAAGGTCTTAGTGAATGGGGGTGCTAAAATATTGCCTTTCCTCAATGGGGTAGAGCATTTTGAAATACTGGCTAAAGAGCTTGGCCAGGAGAATGTCCTGGGTGGTGTCTGCAAAATCATCTCCACTCTCGACTCGGAAGGAACCATTCATCATACCAGCAAAGTTCACCAGATCATCTTTGGCGAATTGGAACCCACCGGCAAGGAGTTTTGCCTGGGGCTGGAACAAGCCATGGCGAAGGCTAACTTTAAGGTGAAATATACGGAGAATATCTTGAACGAAATCTGGAGTAAGTATGCCTTTATCACCGTATTCTCCGGGGTTACCTCCGCTGGAGATCTGACCACGGATCAAATTTATGCTCATGAGGCCACGGTAAAAGTCTACCGCCGTTCTCTGGAAGAGATGAAAGGCCTGGCCGATGCCTACGGAGTAGCCTTAAGTGAAGAGTTCGTGGAGCAGAATGTGGAAGGGCTGCCGAAATACGCAAAAGGCTCCACATCCTCTATGCATCAAGACATGCGCAAAGGATTGTTCCTGGAAGTGGAGAGCCTTCAGGGGGCCGCAATTCGCTTGGCCGGCAGAAAGAATATGGAACTGCCCACCATTGAAACTTTGTATGGGCTGATTAAACCCTATGAGATGGGGAGTATCGGGTAAGGAGAGTTGCTTTTCAGAAGCAGGTTCGGACGTGGTGGAATAGAGGAAAAGGCTTAAGAATAAAAGTGATTCTTAGGCCTTTTTGCCCTATACTTGTTTATGCAAGTATTACCCTCGGGAACCTGTTTATATTTCTTGGTTTTCAAATGCTTCTCCCGATCATGCCGGTATTTGCTCTTGAATTAGGCGGAACGGAAGCATGGGCGGGTATGGTTACAGGGATGTTTACATTGGCATCCGTGATCATGAGGCCTATCACTGGGTTCCCGGTATTGTGTTTTTACTTCTTTTGCGTTTCATCAACGGCTTTAGGCTGGGGTGCTTCCAGTACAGCCAGTAGTACTATCGCCACAGATATTATTCCCAAAGCCCGTATGGGAGAAGGGATGGGCTACTTTGGCCTGACAGGTACGCTGGCCATGGCAGTGGGACCGGATTCGACCTGGGCATTGGCGTGGGGCTATGCTTTGGGGCGCTGTTGCTGAGCTGGTCGGCTATCAGGCCATTTATCTTTGGGCATTGCTTCCTATTGGAATTGCCTTTGTGATTTATTGGAAAGCCCAGCACACCATGGGCTTATAGTTTTCGGGGATTAATTTTTTTCGTGTCAGCTTTTGGCTTGGATAAACGTCTTAATCTTTGATAGGAGGGAAGGCTATGAAGCAAAAATATCGATTAATGGTAACTTGGGCCTTAGTGGCGGTGCTGCTGGGCATGACTCTGACCGGCTGTTCAGGAAACTCCAAAGTAGCTGCCGGGGATTTGATGAAGGGGATTACTAAAAATCCTGTCCAGCTTCCCCAGGAAATGGGTGGAGAGTTGAATCAAGCGCTGCTGGATTTCACTTGGAAGTTGTTTAGGGAAAGCGGCGTCGACAACGGGAATGTCATGATCTCGGCACCCTCTGTCTATCTAGCTTTAGGGATGGCTTTAAATGGTGCCGACGGAGAGACCAGAGAAGCTATGCTCAAAGCTCTGTCTGCCCAAAACATAAAGCTGGAAGACTTTAATGCAGGTTTGTCCGCATGGAGCAATTCCTTGATGGATGAGAAAAATAAGACTGATGTGCGTATTGCTAATTCGATCTGGATTCGCAATGGCTTTGAGGCCGCTCCGGCTTTTCTGCAGACCAATGGGGATTATTATCAAGCAGGCATAAGAAGTCTTGATTTTGCCGATCCCTCGGCCCCTAAGATCATCAATCAATGGGTGGAAGAGAAAACAGAGGGAACCATCGATAAGATCATTGAAACGCTGGATGATAATTTAATGATGTATCTTATCAATGCGATCTACTTTAAAGGGGATTGGCAGGAGCCGTTTAAGGCTGGAAGAACCTACGCGGGAACCTTCTCTGCCCCGGCAGGCAGTGTAGAAACCCCATTTATGAGACGAAGCGGGAATATGGATTATATCCAGGGTCAAGGGGCTACGGGGGTCATTCTTCCTTACACCGATGAGCGCTTTGCTTTCGTAGGGATCTTGCCTGAAGAAGGCCAATCACCCCGGGATTTTATCAACACGATTACTGCTACAGACATGCTGAAATTAATCAGCTCGAAAAAGATCAAGAACGTTGACCTTTCTCTGCCGAAATTTGCAAGCAGCTATGAAAATGAACTGCAGGATGAACTCAATGCCTTGGGAATGGCCATAGCATTTGATCCTTCCCGCGCCGATTTCTCATTAATGAATAAGGCCCATAACAAGGACCTTTTTATCGGGGGAGTAAAGCATAAAACCTATATTAAAGTGGATGAAAAGGGAACAGAAGCCGCTGCAGTAACAGGAGTAGAGGTCAACACGACCAGTATGCCCATCGATCTTACCCAAGTCGTATTTGACCGGCCTTTTGTCTATGCCATCATCGATTGGCAGACCAATAGCCCGTTATTTGTGGGAATCATGGAAGATCCAACTCTTCGTTGAGTTTGGGTTTAGCTGCAAATCCCTCTAAAACCCAGATAAGCTGATCTTATCTGGGTTTAGAGGGATTTTTGTTTTTGGTGGGGTATAGGTTGCTTCTGTTTAGCCAATATGCCTAACAAAAAGGGGATGAATAGGCAGGAATTAGGGAAATAATAACGAATATACTTATTCAGAAGACTGTCGACATAGAACTTGAGGGGGATATTATGAGTGCAATAACAAAAAGCCTGCCATTTCATCTTCAAATATATGAGATTCTTAAAGGCAAAATATTGAATGGTGAGATCAGCCGTGGCGAAAGACTTTATGAGAATAAGATTTCTCAGGAGTTGGGGGTTAGCCGCAGCCCCGTGCGAGAGGCTTTACGCATGCTCGAACAGGATGAATTGGTTGTGGTAACGTCTACGGGGCTGGTTGTTAACCCGATGGAATTTTCGGATATGGAAGAAATCTATCAATGCAGGATGGCCTTAGAGCCTTTCGCCGCGAAAATCTCCGCAGATAAGCTGACCAATGAAGATTTGGATACCCTGCGCAACCTTGTGACCCAAGCTCGGGTCTATCATAATCAAAAGGCCTACGAGAAAGTGGTCGAGTCAAACACCCAATTTCACGATATTATTATTCAGAGCAGCGGCAACAGCCGCCTGATTGGAATCATTGAAAAAATTCGCTCACTCATTATTCTTTCGCGGAAAACAGAATTTGAATGTTACCAGAGAGAAGGGGATTACCTGGATGAGCATGAAGGGGTATTGGCAGCCCTCACCCAAAGAAATGGGGACGAGGCCGAGAGATTGCTGAGAACTCATATCATGAACGATTTTGAGTTCTATAGCTTGGCTTATGAAAAAGTATTAAAGAATTAAAATGGATTCACCCGAAACAGCTGCCGGGAATTTTAAAGTAGAAAGTGGGGGGTAGGAAATGAAAAAGCTTATTAGAAATGGTACGATCATAACCGCTTCAGAATATTGCCGGGCAGATCTCTTGATTGAGGATGGAAAAATAGCCTGTATCGGGACAAATATCGGGGATGAGGCCGATGTTAAGATTGATGCTCAGGATAAGCTTATCTTTCCGGGCGGAATCGATGCTCATGTCCATATGAATGTCCCCTGTTCTGATGGCAGCGTGTCGGCAGGATATGATACGGAAACGATGGCAGCCGCAATAGGCGGGACCACCACGATTCTTGATTACGTCCTGCAGGAATACGGCAAGAGTATGCAGGAAAGTATCGATGGCGCTTCTGCCTTGGCTGTGAACCAGGCCGCTGTTGATTATGGGTTTCATGTCATCGTAACCAACCCGGATGCTCAGACGATTGCAGAGATCGAAGACCTCATCCCTTCCGGGATTACTTCCTTTAAGCTGTTTATGGCCAATGATTTAGCTTTGGATGATCAACAATTGCTTAAATTTATGGAAGAATTAGCTCGTTTAGGCGGACTGGCTTGTGTCCACGCGGAAAATGGAGCGATTATCGCTTACCTGCAAAACAAACACCGGCAGAAAAAACAACTTGAACCTTACTATCACTTTCAGAGCCGCCCTTTAAGCAGTGAAAATGAAGCGATTAACCGGGCTATTACCTTGGCGAAGACGGCTGACTGTGCTATGCTCGTTGCCCATGTCAGCAATCTGGAGGGAGTCAAGATCATAACCGGAGCACGGGCTTCTACCCCGATTTACATAGAGTCCTGTCCCCATTATCTGGTCCTGGACGATGAGGAATATGGGCAGGGTGAATTCACAACAGCCAAATATGTCATATCTCCTCCATTGCGCAGCAAAGAGGAAAAAGAAAAATTATGGGTGGGAATTAAAAATAAAGCTATAGATATTATTTCCTCAGATCACAATGGGTTTAACTATGCTACCCATAAGCAACTCGGCAAAGAAGACTATACTCGTATTCCCAATGGCGGACCGGGAATCGAGCAGCGCTTCACCCTGATGTATCATGCTTTAACCGAACGGGGAATAGATCTTTCGCGATTTGTCGATCTTATCGCTACAAAACCGGCGAAGATCTTTGGTTTATTTCCGCAAAAAGGGACGATCGCTCCGGGAAGCGATGCCGATCTTGTGATCTTCGATCCGGAGCTGGAATGGACGATTACGGCAAAGGAGCAGCAGCAGGCTTCTGACTACACTCCATACGAAGGATTGAGAATGAAAGGCGGGGTCGCTAAGGTTCTGCTGCGGGGAGAAGTGATTGTCGACGCAGGAAAATACGTTGGCAAGCCAGGGGATGGGAAATTTATAGCTCGTCAAACCTTACGAAGCCAGAACGGCAAAGTATAAAATTCCCTATTGGCCCAGCTTAAAACCGAGGAAGCAGCAGCTTCACTCGGTTTTAAACATTAATCCACTGCGCTCAGAATGAATGGATTAATCCAAATAGTGTCAATGAAATATTTTCTCTGAATTTGCTAAAATTTTTGAAGGATTATTGGCAAGAACCAAGAATATATATACTGTCGACAGTCTATTAACTACAGTATACAATATTAGGGAAGGAGTAGAACTGAATATACTCATATCCTTGGGTCAAGCTTGATTCAAAAGGCTTTTTAGAAACCAAAGAGCACTAGCAATTAACCCCCTGCAAATTAAACTGAAAGAAGCGAGGTTAGGAACATGTCGAATGCATCAAAGCAAGATCATGAACCCAAAAACACTCTAGTGGGTAACGTTAAGCGGACAAATGTGCGTTGGTACGTTTTCATTGCTATGTTAGTACTTGTTACAATTAATTATGTTGACCGTGCGGTTTTATCTATTGCTATGCCTGCGATTCAAAAGGACTTAAACTTGGATCCCGCAATTGTCGGAGTTATTCTCAGTTCCTTCTTCTGGGGTTATGCCCTAATGCAAATTCCTTCCGGCTTTCTTCTTGATAGGGTTAATCCCTCAAAGGTAGTCCTTGGCTCGGCGGTGGGCTGGGGAATTGCCCAAACCTTGACCGGTTTTGTAAACAGCGCCGGCTCGCTGATGTTCTTCCGGGTTCTCCTCGGAGTTACGGAAGCGCCGATCATGCCTGCCGGAGCAAAATTGCAGGGTATTTGGCTGCCAAGTAAAGAAAGAGCCAGAGGCGCGACCATCATCGATAGTGGTGCTCCCTTAGGTACAGCTGTCGGGGGACCGATTATTATTGCTTTTATGGCTTGGTTTGGCGGCTGGCGTGGGGCCCTCATCGGCGCCGGTCTGATGACTATTATTCTCGGGGTTATCTGCTATTATATCCTTAAAGGAAATCCGGCCACTCACAAGGGAGTTAATCAGGCTGAACGTGAATATATCCAAACTCATTTGGCTCAAGAGCAGGAAGAAGCTCAGAAAGAAACCAAGACAGAGCTTAAAACATCCACATATTTGTCCAATAAAAGTTTCTGGGGGATGTGCTTAGGCTGGTTCTCCTTCAACACCGTATTCTATGGCCTGTTAACCTGGGGACCAAGTTTCCTCGCTCAGACTCAGGGCATTGATATTAAGGCTATCGGTTTCTCGACACTGCTGATTTTTGGCTGCGGCTTTGTGGGCGAGCTTGTCGGCGGCCAACTCGTTGACAAATGGCGTCAAGTGGGCGGTAAATATAACACGGTGATGAAAACTTGCATCGGCATAGCCGGTCTGGCAACCTCGGCATCCATCTTCCTCCTCACAAGGGCCAGTTCCCTGACGATGGCGATTGTTTTGTTATCCACCGCATTGTTCTTTTTGCGCTGGGCAGGTATCTTCTGGAGTGTTCCGGCAGCCATTGCCCAACGCCACCATGTCGGTGTACTCGGTGGATGCATGAACTTTGCCGGTAATATTGCCGGGGTTATCACTCCGATCTACATCGGTTTAATTGTCAAATTCACAGGATCGTTCCATGCTGGTCTGCTGATCTTCGTTGCGGCAGGTGTCCTCCTTGCTATTGCCGGTGCGCTCATCAACTATGAAAAGAAAATCGGTGTTGTTTGAGTGGAGCCCCTGGCGGACTAAGTGAGGTATGTCCTGGAGAAGAAAGGAGAGTGAAAGATAATGCGGATTTTAGTTATAAATCCCAATATTTCTGAAATCGTTACCAATCTTATAGCTCAGGAGTCAAGGCGTGTAGCTTCGCCGGGAACTGAATTGCTGTTTGCAACAGCACCTTTTGGCGTAGAGTATATTGAAACTCGTATGGAGGCTCTTATCGGCGGGTATGCTGCAGCGTGTGTTGCAGCTGAACGCCAGGGGGAATATGACGGGGTAATTATTGACGCCTTTGGCGATCCCGGACTCTTGGGCATCAAAGAAATGCTCAACGTTCCCGTGGTGGGGATGACGGAAGCGGCTTTGGCATCGGCCTGCCTTTTAGGTCAGCGCTTTTCCATTATTGCTATTTCTTCGCGGATTAAGGCATGGTATCTGGAAACTGTGGAACGCAGTCACCTGACCACTCGTCTGGCCAGTATACGGTCTTTGAATGATACGCTGCGGAGCATCGGTACGGTACAGGAAGATCATGCCAAACGCTTAAAAGAGCTGGCGCTCGAGGCGGTTGAGAAAGATGGCGCTGACGTGATCATACTGGCGGGAGCGCCTTTGGCAGGTCTTGCCCGCAGTCTTGAAGGTCAGTTGCCGGTGCCGGTAGTGGACGGAGTGTCCAGCGCAGTGCGTCATTGCGAATCGCTGATTGCGCTGAATCCCGGCTATGCGGTGCAAGGAAGCTTCGCTCAACCTCCCCTGAAACCCAATAAGGGATTGCCGGCAGCTCTGGCCGCACTATTGGATCGCACACGCTGATGTCAGTAAGGGATTCTGGCATACTTTTGCCGGAATCCTTTGCCACGGCTGGGGAAGCACCGTATAGGCCGGTGTGCCGGCAGCGATATGATAAAAAGCTAAGATCATGGGAACTGGCCCGAAGCGCTAAGTGCTGGGGTAAACTGTTCGATGCAAAACAAGTCGTAAAATTGACTGGAACAGGCGGTGTTCAGGGCAGCCCTTGTACACACTCCTCTTCCGCGTGCAGGGGGTATCCGATGGAACGGTACGTTCGTTTTAATAATGGTATTAAGATTTGCTTTGGATTAGTTAAAGGAGATAGAGTTGTGGAGCTGAGCGGTGAGGAGCTTGCTGATTTTAAAGAATCCGGAATAGAGCATGAGCTTTCCGCCCTTAAGCTATTGGCCCCTTGTCACCCTACGAAAGCGGTCTGTGTTGGGCTTAATTATAAAGACACAGTCCTCGAGCCAGGAGCACAATGGCCTAAGGAACCTCTTTTATTTATCAAGCCATCAACAAGCGTTGCAGATCCTGGAGATGATATTATCAAATGGGCAATGGCGGAGGAGTTGGCTTTTGAAGCGGAGCTGGCTGTTGTCATAGGAAAGAAGGCGCACCTGGTGTCCGAAGCGGAAGCTCACGACTATATCTGGGGGTATACGATTGCCAATGACGTAACGGCAAAGGATCTGCAGAAGGCCGACATCCTCTGGACCCGCGCCAAGTCCTTCGATACGTTTCTCCCTTTGGGGCCCTGGATCGTCAGTGGAATTAATGCCGATAATTTAATGATTACTTCTTCGGTAAACGGTCAGGAAAAGCAAAAAGGTACTACTGCCGATTTAATTTTCGGCATAGAGTACCTGGTAAGCTTTATTTCTCACATTACAACGTTGTTGCCGGGAGATATTATCTTGACAGGTACACCTGGCGGCTATGGTTCATCCCTAGATGTTAATGATAAAGTTGAAATTGAAATATCAGAAATCGGCAAATTAGTGAACACTTGTAAAGTAAGCTCAGAAAGCTGGAGTCTGGCGCCACGCCATAAATAGCATGTATTTAAATAGCGATTAACCAGACGGCGAAAGTCCGTTGTGGGGATAGGTAGCGACCAGCCATGGGCTCAAGGGTCCATGGCGAGGTGCATGAAAAAGGCGAATTCTTCAGGAATTCGCCTTTTTCATTGGGACAGCCGGTTATTTCCCCGCGAATAATCTACCCCAGCCTTTAACGACGCCAGGATCGACGCCGACCATTTTTAAGGTTTTCCAGACAGTAACTGCGGTACTATCGTAGACGGTAAGGCCATAATCTCTTTCCAGTTGTTCAATCTGCCAGGTGGAGCGTAAGTTGGTGCAAATGATGCTGATCCCATCAGCGGGATCAACGCTGACTTCTTTACACATCCTATCAATTTGTTCCGGCGTGACTAAACTGAAAGAACGGTTGACAGTTTGATTCAAGCCGCGGGAGTTAATGACCTGGTAACCGCATTTTTCCTCAAATTGTTTAGCGATGAGCTCATCGATAGCCGGGATATAGGGTGTAACCATGTGGAGAGTCTTGACCTTGTTTTCCTCGAAGGCTTCCAGCATAGCCAGCATGGAGGTGGTTGCCGGGATCCCCGTTGCTTCGGTAATTTTCTCACATACCATCCTGTCGAATTCGAAGCCCGTCCAACCCCCTGAGGTTCCGTTCCAGGCAATGGCGTCCACGTCGGCATGAGCGAGAAATTCTGAGGCACGCAGAAAAGGATCGAGATCAAACTGAGATAAGGCGTCTTTTTCCAAAGAAATCTTTGTCACCTCTAAACGTGAATAGTGCATGGTGACAAGAGCCTCCAGACCGGAAACCATTCTCGAGCAGATAGGCTCCAGGGCTGTGTTTGAAGATGGGGTCAGCATTCCAATCTTCTTTTGTTCTGCAGGATCAAACATAGTTTTTGGCATGTGAGTATCCCTCCATTTGAAAATAGCGGGTCGCAGTGCCGGTATATGAATAAACCGACATGCGACAGTCGCTTGTCGACAATATTTGATATATGTTTTCGCCGTTTCTTTTCGAAATCCTCTTTTGTTTTTGATGTTTCTGAATATTTTCTGTAAGCTTTTTCGCCATTTGCCTTAATGGATTCCAGCAGTGGGATAATCTTCAACGAGTATGTCCTGGGCCCCTTGCCAGAGAACAATTTGGCCTAATTTCCCCAAGTTTTCATGCCCTTCGATGATCGTTAAGAAATGGTTTCCGGCTAATTGCCCTATTTTACTTGAAAAACAAGACCCTCCATAAGGGATGAAAATCTCTGTTTCACTGATATCACCCGGATATAAAAGGATCTCCCCTTTGGCAGGATGGCTGGTAGGGTTTTCATAGCCCACCCCTAATTTGAAATCGCCTAAGGGAACCCAAACGGCCTCACCGCTCCAGCGGACATGGATGAGCTTGTTTTGGAAGGGCAGAAGCTTTTTGAATGCCGCACAAGTTTGGGGGGCGTCTTTTTCCTCAAAGCGTGCCACGAAGTGAAATCCACCGGCAGTAATCTTTACCAAATTCATAACTTATCGACCTCCATAAATAAAGATAAGGTTACTACAACATCCTCATTTTTTCAATATCATTCTCCGACCATCAGGGACCCTCTGGTTATGTCTGACTCTTATGAGCATACTTGTTGAGCCCCGCTGTATCCAGAATGCGTATTTCTCCTCGTCTAAGCTGGATCAGGCCTTTATGGGCAAATTCGTTAAGATAGGTCGTTACCCTGGAACGTGCTGTGCCAATAAAATGGGCCAATTCCTCATGGGTAATCATCAGGCAGTTATCGTTGTTTTTACTGGTAAAGATACCATAGTGTTTGAAATCCAGCAATAATCTGGCCAGCCGGTACTCGATTTTTTGCGTGGATAAATCTTCAGCTTGTAAGGTAGTCCACCTTAATTTAACGCCGATGGATTGAATAATCGATAGAGCAATGTCCGGATAGGTATAGATAAGCTCCTTCGTCTTATTCCCGGAAATGGCGACGATTTCAACATGGGTGAGAGCGGTTGCGGAAACCATGCGCGGGCCTTGGTCCAGGGTTTCTGTTTCCCCGAACAGCGCAGGGGCAACAAGGATGCCGAAGATTTTTTCACCTCCCTCGGAGAAAAAGCTGGAGACTTTAACTTTGCCTTTCTTTAGGCAAATAAGTCCGTTGCTGGGTTGATCCTTCTCGAAGACAAATTCTCCTTTTTGATAATGCCTTGGTATCCCACTGCTTAAGAGGATATTCCACAGGTTTGTATCCGTGGGCTGAGAATAGATATTGGGAATGATGTAATTCATGATCGTACCCCCAATCATTGCGTTACAATCATATTGTACAATAATAATGGGAAGCAGAAGGTTAATTCTTAGAAAAAATATAAAGGGAGGATAGTTTCGGGATTTGCCCCGAAGCTATCCTCCTTTAAGTTTATAGAGTCATAACGGAGAGCACTGGCTACTTTTTAGAACGAGCGGATTCGACCCAGATGCCGCGTTCGATTAATTGTCTGATATGCTGACGGTAAATTTCGTGAGTGTCTTTGTGTTTGAGGGGAGCGCGATCCAGGCAAAGGTTCTTGGCAAAGAGGGGTTCTTCGTAAATGAGCTTAAATTGCTCAGTACGCAAGTCCTTCATCCAGTTGCCGAAGAGGGAGCGTTCGCGGTATTCTCTCAGGGACTCAACATCGATAATCGCTCCGGCATAGGAACTGCCTGAACCATACTTATGGTTGGAAATTACTTCGCCATGATGATTGACGATCATGGATTGGCCGCCAAAGGTGTCAACAGACAGCTCGGCTGCCTGGGAGGGATAATAGGTGGCGACATTAGGTGCCACCACATAGCAGGTATTATCCAAAGCCCGGGCTCTGTTTTGAAGTTCCCACCAGCCGTTGGCTGCGGCCGGTTCAGGAGCGCTGGACCGGTAGATGATTTCCGCACCATTCATGGCAAGCCCCCGGGCCGGCTCAGGGTAATCTCCTTCCTGGCATACCAGGAGGCCGATTCTGCCGATTTCCGTGTCAGCTACGGAGTAGAAAGAATCTAATTTATAGCCATAAAGCTCTATCCATTTGTCCCACACATCATGAGGAACGGTGGAATGCTCCTGGCAGAAAACCTGCATTTTGTAACTTTGCAGAATGACTTCGCCTTTCGGATCAATCAAAAAAGCTGAATTAAAGAAGCGGCCGGGAAACTCAGGGTGCTTCACTTTGGCCTGAGCTATCAGGTAGGCATTGTATTCCTTGGCTTTTTTGCCAAGGAGTTCTGTCTCTTCACCAGGAATATCAATAGCCATATGATCGACATAGTGTTGGTGATCCCAATCGAATAATTCATCGGTAAATCCTTGCAGTGCGCCTTCAGGAATAGTAATGAGTCTTACCGGCATTTCAATTCCGCTTAACCATACTGCGGCATCGATGACATCTGAGATATGGGCAATATTCCGTTTGATATCCTCCCTTTTTTCCGCACCGCGCATGGTAGGCTGGATGGCTAAGGCCATATACTGCTCAATCATTGATATTACCTCCTTGTACACTTCTTGGATTTAGATTAGCACAAGGGTTTTATCTATGTATGTTACAATAGTAACAGTTGTCTAAATTTTCTTGAATTAGATTCGGCATAAGTTTCAAAAAACATAGATTTGTTTCGGTGTACAGTCCGAAAGGACTGTTGGCCGGCAAAATCCAATTATAACGGAGGCCATCCCAAATGAATTTTACATGATGAAAAAATAAAGGGTACCTTCATAATTGTATTGACAAATTACTAAGGTACCTTTTATACTTATGAATAGTAAGGTCCCTTCTGATGGGTTTAATACAAATATATTGAGGTGTATACAATGGAAACAAAGAACTTTGACCTAATTATGCAGCTTACACGTGTCGAGTGGTTACTTCATCGATATCATCAGCAAAACCATATGAATTTTGGCCCTATGGGCGATCCGCGCAGAGGGCAGGGCAGAGTGTTGGCAATCCTTAAGATGCAGCCGGAAATCAGCCAAAAAGAATTATCGTATCTCTTGGACATGAGACCACAATCCTTAGGAGAGCTTCTTTCCAAACTGGAGAAAAACGAGTATATTACACGTACACCATCAGAAAGCGACCGCCGGGTCATGAATGTCAGGCTTACCAAAAAGGGAATTGAGGCAACTGAGTCAGCTGAGGAATTCAGCTTCGATCATCTCTTTGGATGCCTGAGTGGAGAAGAACAAAAGAGTTTGAGCGGTTATCTTGACCGTATCATCGCGACACTGGAAGCAGAACTGGGCGATGAACAGCTTGCAGCAGATTTTGACCCGCGCCTTCATAGGGGCAATCCATTTGACGATCATTTGGGCGGACATCCCCATTGGGGAAGCGATAGAGATTATCCAGATGATAGGCGATTTGGTCCCCGGTCCGGAATGAGTCGAGGTCATGGAGGACGCCCTGCTCCATCACTAGATAAGCAGGACGAAGAATAATCCATATTAGGATAGCATGGTATAAAGGCGCTGCGGAAAAACAACCGTTTTAAACAGTGCCTTATTTTTTTGCGCTAATTTTTGCGGATATATTGCCCGAAAGGAGTTTTAACATGGAAAATACAAATCAAGAATCCCTTTACTATCTGGAAAAAGCACCTGTTTCCAAGGCAATAATGCATATGGTTCTGCCCATGATGCTGAGTTTTATTGCCACCCTTATTTACAATATCACAGATGCCTTTTTTATCGGTAAACTTAACAACACAGCCATGATGGCAGCAGTAACCTTAGCATTGCCATTTTCATCGCTGTTGATGGCCTTTGGTCATTTGTTTGGAGTGGGTGCCGGAACTTATATATCGAGACTTTTGGGTGAGGACAATACCGACAGCGCCCAAAAGGTTTGTTCTGTAAACCTCTGGTCATCACTACTCGCCGGTATCATCTTTATGGCGATATGCCTGCCGCTGATCTCACCGCTTTTGCAGCTTCTAGGAGCAAAGTGTGACACATTGCTGTACACAAAGAATTTTATTTGGGTGTTTATTATGGGTGCTCCATTCGTTATTGCCAATTTTTCGCTGGAGGAAACGGTTCGCGCTGAGGGAGCAGCCACTGCCTCTATGATCGGTATGATATCCGGCATTATCATCAACATCATACTTAACCCTATTTTCATTTTTGTTCTTCACATGAACGTCATGGGTTCCGCACTGGCATCTGTTATTGGCAACATGGTCTCTGTTGCTTGGTTTATTTATTATCTGCAAAAGAAAAGCACGGTTCAGAGTGTGTCGATCAAAGAGTTCAAGCCTACTAAAGAGATGTATAAAACTATTTTTAAAGTTGGTATTTCTGCTTTTCTGCTTGATGGTTTTATGGTCATTACCAGTTTGCTCTTCAATAATTACTCCATTCTCTATGGTGACAATGTTGTTGCGGGATTTGGTATCTCCCAAAGAGTTATTCAAATTGTGGACTTTGTAGGCATGAGCTTTTCAATGGGGGCTGTGCCATTGATTGCCTATGCCTATTCAGCAAAAAATCAAGAGCGTCTCATGGAAATTATCAGAACGACCGTGGTATATATGTTGAGTATCATATTGGGTTTGTCCGCAATTCTTTTTGTACTCAGGGCACAGGTCATTGGCATCTTTAGTATTGATTCTGAGGTCATCGCCATTGGTCAAACCATTCTCTTCGCACAGCTTTGCTCCACTGTCTTTGCCAGTCTAGCCGCACTTTTTACAGGCGTCTTTCAAGCATTCGGAACAGCTGTGCAAGCTACTGTTATGTCCATGATAAGGGGGATTGTGTTTATTCCTATTTTGATTTTCGGGAATTTACTATTTGCCGTAAAGGGTGTTATTTGGGCTATGACAATTTCCGAGGGGCTCACCTGTATAGTAGGACTCATTCTCTGGCTCGGAGTAAGGAAGAGCTTGCAAGGATAGATAGACTGCCGCCAAGGCTGCTTGCATCCCAAATAGTATATCAAGGCAACATTTGAGCTGCATCTAAGGATATCTACGGTGAACATTACGGAGATACTGAAAAATCCACTGAGAGTAAGAGAAGTTGAATGATTAAAAAGGACATAGTCTAAAATTATCATAGCTTTTACTGAAGTTAAGATAAAATAATAATATTATTATGATAGGACTATGCTAAAGTATAATTCATATTAGATCTGTTTCAGATTTAAGAAATAAGTTTCCAGAAATAGAAAATATAGTTGTTAAAGAGGGGGAGCCTGTTTATTTGACGAAAAACGGTTATGGCTCAATGGTCGTGTTAAGTCTGGAGAAATATGCGGAATTAACTGATGATATTGAGCTGAAACTTGATGAAGCGGATAAACAGGCGGATTCAACGGTTAGTCGTTATACCCACAATGAAGTTTTTTCAAGGGTGAAAGAGAGAATCAACGATGGAAGGTGAATATTCTTTAAGATATATTCTACAAAGGCCGGAACACAGTGAATCTTTTGAAATAAGCCACTGGACAGCTAAATTTTGGACCCGATATAAGATACGCTGCCGCCAAGGGCCATCAGGCTTAAGCGGTATCTTTTTTATATCTTCAAGGCATGTTGGGAGTATAATTGGGATGACGTATAGTAACGTTTGTCGATTCGTACCGAGGGAGAATCAAAATTAAATAAAGAAAGGTTAAACGCCTTATGATTTTAGAAACGGCAAGATTGATTTTAATGACCCAGGAGGATTTCCCGACGCTTTACAAGATTCTTCAGGATGACGAGGTGATGTATGCCTATGAGGGAGCCTTCAGTCTGATTGAATCTCAAGTATGGTTGGACAGGCAGATCGAGCGTTACCGCAAAGATGGGTTTGGTCTCTGGGCAGTTGTTTTGAAGGAAAGCGGAGAAATGATCGGCCAGTGCGGCTTGACGATGCAGGGGTATAAGAGTGGTCAAGTCCTGGAAGTGGGTTATCTGTTCCAGAAAGAGAGCTGGCACCAAGGCTACGCCACCGAAGCGGCAATCGCCTGTAAGGAATACGCTTTTAAGGAGCTGGGGGCTCAGGAAGTGTATTCAATCATTCGTGACAGCAATATTCCCTCCCAAAACGTGGCCAAACGGAATGGCATGACCTGCATCGATGAGATGGTTAAACATTACCGGGGTGTGGATATGCCCCACTTGGTTTATTGCGTTAAGGCTCAACAGCAGAACAACTGAGTTGTTGTGAAGGGCGGTGGATTATGAAGCTTAATTTAGCGGTATTTGCTTATCACTTAGCTGATTATGCCCCAAGGCTTTATGATTCGGATGTGCATGGGTTAGGGGTCGCGGATGTGCGATTTTTAGACAGACAGGAAACATTCCTGTCTGAGTCTGTGTACATCGGTACGTGGGATAAGTTACAAGCGCTGATCAAACCTCCTTGCTATGCCGTATGTATCGGTAGGGATGAAACCACAGACCGATGGCTGGAGGAGCATGGGGTGAAGGCCCTGATGCTGGACTCCGAAGTTGAATTGAATGAAGTCTTTGAAAGGCTTCAGGATATTTTCCAGCATTACAACCGCTTGGAGTCTGAATTGCTGGAGGCCGTTTTAGGTAAAGAGCCCTTGAATACATTGCTGAATATCTGTGCAAGATTCTTTGCTAATCCGACCTTTATCACCGATGCTGCCTTATGTTTAGTCGCAGCCTGCGATAATTTTGCCCACCCGGAGACAGATCGAGCCTGGCAAGAGACCGTGGAATCAGGACGATCAAGTTCAGAACTGCTCTTGCTTATGAAGCGAAAAAAGCTGACCAACCTCCTCAATACTTCCCGAAAAGCGGAATTTGTCAATGTAGGCGAAAACTATGCGAAGATCATCTGCACCAACTATTTTGATCAGGAAGTGAGGATTGCCACGTTTACCGTCAGTGAGGCGTACACACCCCTGAGCCCCCTGCAGGCAGGTCTTGTCGACCATGTGGCAAAGCTGCTGACCGCAGAGGTCAGGAAACAGCACAAGGCATCCTCCCGTTACCTGTCTGCGATTCGCAGTACTATCAGCAATCTGCTTCATGGTCAAAAAATTGATGGAGCTATCCTGAAAACCAATTTTGCCCACATCGGCTGGACCGACCAAGAGGATTACCGGCTTCTGAAAATCCCTTTGACTGCCGCCGAACTGGCGGACGGCACGGCCGGTCATAACCGGAAAATCTATGAAAGCATCTTCCCCCACTATGTTTCCCTGGATCTGAATGAGGTGCTGCTCCTGGTCATCCGCTGCGCCAAGGATCCGGAAACAGACAAACATCGTTTTACTGAACTGAAAAAACATCTTAAGAATGAAAATGCCGGCTGCGGCGTCAGCAAAACCTTTCATGATTTTGACATGCTGGGCGAGGAATACAAGCTTGCCAATGCAGCTCTGGAAATCGGCAGCTGGAAATATCCTAAGGAAGCCCTTTACTTCTATGAGGATATGATGCTGGAACATCTTTTCAGTGAAGGCAGCCGTATTTTTAATCTGCGCTCCTTATGCCACGATGCGGTGCTGCGGATCGCCGAGCATGATCAGCAGAATAAGGGCAGCCTGCTGCAGACCCTGAAGGTTTACCTGCTGCAAGAAAAAAGTCTGCTTGCCGCCTCTCAGGAGCTGCATATTCATCGCAATACTCTGGTTTACCGTCTAAGCAAAATTGAGCAGATCAGCGGCCTGGATTTAAATTCGCCGCTGATCCGCCTGCAGGGGATCTTATCCTGTCTGATCCTGGAATATCTGGATGGATTGGAAAAGAAAGCTCCTGATTGATGAAGGATTGTACCGGGAGGACAAATTGAAGCCCTTGTTTTAGTACCGCCGGCACATTGTTTGGAGCCTTGTTGCTATCTATAGTTAGAAATAAGCAGAAAGCGCTAAAAAACAATGAAGTGTGAAAAAGGGGGTACTTAACATGAGTTCAGACGACCAAAGAGCACAATTTCAAGTGGTTACCGGCAATGAGAGTCCCGCTATTTATCATCAGTTCAGCCCGGCCCTGGAAACAGCAACCCTGCTGTTCCAGATGGCGCCCGGCCTTCTTGTACCTTATGAATTCGGCGGTGTCGACTATGAAATCGATGGTTACAGAAAGAGTGCCTGGATTGGCACAACGCTGATGATCAGTCCTATTTATGATGTGGTTGGACCGGATGCGGTTAAGTTCTTAAACTCGATCTGTGTGAATGATTTTACCAATTTGACCACCAAAGGATTAAGGCATGCGGTCATCTGCAATGAGCAAGGCCAGGTTTTAACGGACGGTGTTGTGATTCGGATTGGTGAAGACAGATACCGTACCTATTGGCTGAATCCCCCGATCGATTACTTTTTGAAAACCAGTGGGATGAATGTGGCTGGTGAAGATCTGAGCGGGACTGAATACTTCATTCAGATTGCCGGTGAACGATCTTTGGAAATTCTGGAGGATGCCTTTGCGGCGGATCTTCATGATATCAAGTTTGCCACCCACCGCAAGGCGGTCATGGACGGAAAAGAAGTGGAAATTATCCGTCTCGGCATGTCAGGGAACCTTGCATATGAAATCCATGGACCCATGGCTGAATTTGACGAAGTATATCGTAAAGTCTGGAACAGCGGTCAGAAGTTCGGTGCACGGAAGTTAGGAATGCATGCCTATAACCTGTTTAATCATACAGAAGCCGGGTTCCCCAATATCCATCTTCATTATCCTCTTCCCTGGTTCGAATCAGGGGAGGATATGGCCAAGTATATGCTGGCCAACCCTCAATATTCTATGTACAACCTCAACCGCAAGCTGGTAGGAAGCGTGGGTGAGGAGCTGCAAGCCCGTTTTGTGACTCCTTATGATGTGGGCTGGGGGTTCCTGGTCAAATTCAACCACGAGTTCAGAGGCCGCAAAGCCCTGGAGAAGATAGCCGATAACCCTCCCCGTACTGCTGTAACCCTGGAATGGAGTGGTGATGACGTAGGCGCGGTGTTTGCAACCCAGTTCAAACCCGGTGAAGAAGCCTGCGAAAGCATAGGGGCTGAGTCGGAAGGGGTGTTCACAAGCAATACTTTCAGAGGTGAGGCGGCTTATCGTGCCGACCGTGTTCTTTACAACGGTAAAGATATCGGCATCAGCTCCGGCCGAATCGTTTCTTATCACTACAACAGCATGATTTCGCTGGGTTTCATTGATCCGGCCTATGCCAAAGAGGGTACCGAATTGACTCTGATTTGGGGTACTCCGGGGACCCGGCAGATGAATATCCGCGTCAAGGTGGCCAGATTCCCCTATAATGGAGATTTCATCAGAAACGAGAATAAGGATGTGGAGGAAATACCCCGTCATAATTAGATTACGGCAAATAACTTGAACCCGGTTCCGAATGGGACCGGGTTTTGCGTCGACAGGCAGTCGCACCGCCTTGTTTAGTTCAGCTTAAGGACTGGAAAAATTTTCGTGAGCAATCCAGGTGTAGGGAAACCAGAGTTGGAAAAAATACCATAGAGAGATGAAGTTGGCGAACTTAAATTAGAGATGGGGTGAGAGTATTCTTTTTGACGAAACCATAAATGTCTTTTTGGAAAAAGTTGCCTTGCTGCCGTCTACACCTGCAGGCGGAAGTGTGGCCGCGTTAAATGCCGCATCCGCCGCGGCGCTGGCAGAAATGGCCTCCAGATTGACGGCTGATAAAATGGAAGATGGGGCACTGGCCAAAGAACTGAAAGGGATGGCAGAAGTATTCCATAGTTACAGAGTAAAATTTACCGATGCCATTGATGAGGATGCCAAAGTATTTTCAGAAGTTTTAAGTGCTTATAAACTGGCAGCGGATTGTGCTGAGAACCGCAAAATAAGGGATGAAAAAATCCAGGAAAGCTATAAGAAAGCTGTAGTCGTACCTATCAAACTGGCGGAAGACATCTGGGCAATGATGCAGTTGATCAAAATGCAGCATCATTATATTGGTGACAGCTATATTACGGATTCTGCCCAGGCCTATATGCTGGCGGAGACTGCCTTGAAGTCTTTGATCTATCATATAAAATCAAATCTTATTTATATTCGGGATAACGAATTCACGGAAAAAATCGAAGGGGTTTTGGAGCAATTTGAATAAGCGGGCAAAAGGCAGAGTGGAATGAAACGATGACTTAAAGCGCTTACGATAGAGAGGCGCTTTTTTTAAAAAAATATTTAGTCAGGTACTTGACGTATTGGGTGACTGTTGCTAAAATATAGTCAGGTACTTGACTATAGTGCCTCAAAAATAAAATCAATAACGGGGGTGCATCACATGGGTGAAACAAAAAAAGAGATATTAGGACGGTTCATGCGTTTGCAAGGGTTATTGCATCGCTATCAGGCACAGAACTTTATGAATTTCGGGCCTTGGGGTAATCCGCAAAGAGGACAGGGAAGGGTTCTTGCCCTGTTGAAGCTGAAGCCTGAAATCAGCCAAAAGGAATTGACTTACTTGCTGGATATGAGCAAGCAGGGGCTGGCGGAACTCTTAAATAAGCTGGAGAAAAATGAATTCATTACCCGCGAAACATCGGAAGAAGACCGGCGCAGTGTCAACATCAAGCTGACCGAGAAAGGTGCTGCTGTTGCCAGTGAGATAGGCGATATGCCACAGGAATTGGAAAAATTGTTTGATGTCTTAAATGACGAGGAACTGGCCAATCTCAGCGACTATCTCAAGCGCATCACTGAGCGGCTTGAGGAACAGTTTACAGATGGCGATGGGGACTTGCGCAAGCATATGATGGAGAAATTCATGAAGTATCATCCTCACCATGGCCGCAACTTTGGCGGACACAGGGGTGATTTCCACGGCTTTTATGGAGGCGTATTTCCCCACAGACGAGGTGGCAGACGCGATGATGACGGCGAGAGAGAAGAATAATAAGACCATATGGAGCGGGTTGCAATGAAAGTAGAGAAGGCCGTGGAATAACTTTAGCTTCACCAAAGCAGCATGGGATGGTATAATATGTTAAAATAGGTCGGCTTTCCGTAGTACCTTCCAAGAAAAGGTGGGGGCAGTTATGAAGTTACACCGAGAAGATAAGAAATATACTTACTCTGACTATCTTACCTGGCCGGACTACGAGCGGTGGGAGATATATGAGGGAGTTCCTTCTCTGCAATCAGCTCCCACTTGGCAGCATCAGGCGATAGCGAGAGAGCTTTTAACACAGTTCAATGTTTTTTTGAAAGGTAACTCTTGTCAAGTGTTTGCGGCACCTTTTGACTTAAGGCTTCCGGAAGGCAACCAGAAGGATGAAGAGACCACCTTTGTAGTCCAGCCGGATCTAGTGGTCATTTGTGATAAAAAAGGCCTCAGAGGAACCGGCTATTACGGAACACCTGCTTTAATTATCGAGATTTCTTCTCCTGCCACAGCAAGAAATGATAAAGTATTGAAGTTTAATCGCTATGAAAGGGCGGGGGTCCGGGAATACTGGATTGTGGAGCCGGAGGGGAAATTTATCAGCGTTTTTACCCTGCAGGAAAACGGGCGTTTTGGCAGACCTGAAGTTTACACGGAGGAGTCCAAAGTCCGGGTCACCGTTTTTCCGGAGCTGGTCGTTGATTTAGGTTTAGTTTTCGAAGGAATGTGAATGTTTAGAGCTTCAATTAGCTCTTCAAGCTTAGTTTCAAATCCCTCACTACTGGATAAACGGGTGTTTGTCTATGTTGGGAGGGGTTTTTATTTTGTCTATCATTAGGGGCTCATTCCTGCTCAGGAAGCGGGAATGAGTTCTCTGCCTTGTCTATGAATTTCACGATCCCTTGCCCATCGGCATATTTTGTGATTAGACAAATTAACGAAGGGCGGGCATTGGAGTGAATGATTGTGCAACCGAACGGACGCCGCTGGTGATTGCGGCTGAAATCAATATGATTACCCACCAAACCAAGAAGATCCTGCTGGCCAGCGCCGTGGAAATAGGCCGACGGCTCAAGGAAGCAAAGAGCTTGCTTAATCACGGGGAATGGGGGAAGTGGCTGGAAGAGTCGGTGGGCTATTCCCAGAGTACAGCCAACAGACTGATGAAGCTCTACGAAGAGTATGGGACAAGTTTCCTGGACGAGCCAAGCATGTCAAATTGCGCACCAGTGCGTAATTTGACATACACTCAGGCGCTCCTCCTGCTGGGTTTACCCGAAGAGGAGCGGCAGGAATTTTTGGCTCAGAACGATGTGGCTGGTATGACAAAACAGGAGTTGCAGCAGGCTCTCAAAGACAGAGACCAGGCCAAACAGGAAGGGGAGCGGGCCTTTCAGGAGAATCAGGTTCTCAAAAAAGGGCTGGAGCTGATTGGCAGCACCCTCACCAAAATAAAAAAGGAACAGGCTAAATCTTTCCTGCACCCTGAGAATACGGGAAGTGTTCAGGGGGAAGGGGACTCTGTCGGCGCGGATTCCCCAGTCAGCAGTACCGCCCAAACAAGTAATATCCCCCAGGCAAACAGTACTGCTCAAGCAAGCAATACCCCCCAGCTAAATGATACCCCCTTGCCGACCCACAACCTGCCCACGGAAATTGACCCCAACGCTGTTGCCAAGTATGTGGGACGCTGTGATAACTGTTGTAAAACCATCAGCACGGCCTTCTTTGAGCTGACCACGGCCCTTACCAACCTCACGTATATTGATGAGGAGATGAAAGAGGAAAAGAGAAAAGAGGCTCAGAAGTTGCTGGAGACCATAGCCGAAACGATTAAGGAATGGCCCCCCGCTAAAAAGCCTCTTAAAATTATGCGCTGAGAATGGAACCTTCTGCCGGCCCAAGCCATAGTATGTTGGTAGGGGACAGACCAAGTCTGTCACCCTGGGCCGAAAGGAGGTGTTTTCTATGCCCGTAGTTGCCGAACCGTCCGGAGCTGCTCTGGTCTTGGTCTATCAGACCGGTCTTAGCCCCGGCGGTGCGCCGATCACTAGGCAGAGAACTCTGAGCAATATAGACTACAATGCATCTGAACAAGCGATGCATGAGGCGGCACACGCCATCTTCAGCTTGTCCGAGTATGAGCTTCTGGAAGTCTATATCCGCAGAACAGAGGAGTTGATAGACGCGTAGTGATGAGTCATAGTGCAAGTAAATTTTAAAAAAAGGGAGGTGTTTAGCTTGGCTGTGACTACGAACAGGGCAGGGAGATTGTCCTTTGTAACCAGCGAGGGAAAAACATTCACGCTGGCGGTTCCCCAACCGCGGGAGGATCTTCAGCTGGCGGAAGCTATGAGTGTCATGAATTCGCTGATTGCCGGCGGGATATTTCTCACGGCCCACGGTACCCTTACAGGAGTAAGGGATATAAAGGTCATTGACACCATTATCAATGACCTTTACGATCCTCCCCAAGGGTAAGGGGGCAGTGTCGGCTTAAATGATGGAGAGCTGGGGCAGGCTGAAGGAAAGTGGATTCACCGGCAGCCTGCGCCCCGGTTTCAACATTTGCCCGGCACTGTTGATACTATGATATGTCTGCAGCACTTAAAACTTCCATGGCCCGGCGAGGAAAATTTTCAGACATGATTGATATCCGTTAGCTTTACGATTCTATCGCAGACCTTATCCGCCAGATAGTTATTATGGGTCACGACGATCAAGCCCAACCTGTTCTTTTCAGCAATGTCCAAAATGATCTGCCATAGCTGTGCCTGGGTAATAACGTCCAGCATAGTGGTTATCTCATCACAAATCAAAAACCTTGTCTCCGGTCCAAGGGCCCGTAGGACGCAAAATCTCTGAAGCTCGCCTCCTGACAGCTCTGTGGGCCAGCGGGACATCCATTCCTTCTCAATGCCCATGTCCTTGAGAAGTTCCTTGTTGGGGGTCCAGCATTCATGGATGATTTTGGACATTTTCCATCTTGGATTGACCGCCAGTTCAGGATGCTGATAGATCATCTGGACAGGAGAATAGCCTTGATCAGGGAGGGACCTGCCATCCAGCAGTACCGTACCGCCGGATGGCTTGATATATCCGGCCAGGATTTTGGCAAGGGTGCTTTTACCGCAGCCCGAAGGGCCGACCAAGGCCAGCTTTTCCCCTTCTTTTAATGTGAAATCCACCTGACTGAGTATGGGTGCCGTTTTGCTCGTATAACGAAAATAAATGTCTTTTGCTTCAAGTTGCATGATACACCTCACCTCTTCGCCACTTTACTCATTACCGCTGTTGGGATTCAGCAGCTTTTTAAGATTTTCGCCGATAACGTCAAACAGAATGACCGCGATCAAGAGCAACAGGCCGGGGAACAGGGCAAGCCACCATTTACCCGTGGCGATATGAACCATCGCCTCCGATAGAATTGCTCCGATTGCAGGGGATTCCGCAGGCAGGCCGAAGCCCAAAAAGGTGAGTGCAGCCTCATGCATAATAGCATGGGGAAACAGCAGAACCAGCCCGATCAAATAGGTGGGGAGCACATGAGGGACCATATGTTCCTTGGCGACCCAGAAGCGTGACTTTCCCGCCTTATAGGATAACTGCACATACTGGGAGGAGCGAATCTGCAGAACTTCGGCACGTACGATCCTGGTAAGCTCCGGCCAGTGGGTCAGAGCAACGGCTATCGCCACGCCTTTCACTCCGCGGCCCAGCATGAAGGAGATCAGTAACAGCAGGACCAGATGGGGCAGACCCATGCAGCAATCGACGCACCAAGTGACAAACCTGTCGAATTTCCCGCCTATGGTCGCCGCGGCTATCCCCAGCAGCAGAGCCAGAATCGAACTGACGGTGGAGGCAAGCACTCCGATGACAAGGCTTGTGGACAGCCCTTTAATGCTGCGGTAAAACATGTCCCTGCCCATGAAATCCGTGCCGAAAAGATGCTCCAGGCCGGGAGGGATAAATTTGTGAGTATAACTGACCGCATACAGGGACTCGTCCATGAAAAAGCCCCAAATAAGAATGCCGAATAAATAGATGGCGGAAATAATAATTAAAAAAAGCATTTTGGTCCTTATATTGATCTCTGGCAGTCCAAGTTTTCCGACAGGCGTAAGCTTGTTGTCATACATAGTCGCCGCCCTCCTTCACTCTTGGATCCAGCACCCCGTACAGGACATTCGCGATCAGGTTCCCTGAAAAAACAAACAAGGCACTGAAGATGGCGATGCCCAGCAGCAGCGGAACGTCGCCGTTGAGGGCGGCGGCGGTAGTGGCGGTACCGATGCCCGGATAGGCAAACACGGTTTCGGCCAGCGCCATGCCTCCGAACAGTTCACTGAAAGAGGCAAATTGTATGGTAATAGCCGGCAAAGCGATATTCCTGAGCACATGGCGGGTGACAAGCTGCCCATCGCTTTCACCTCTTGCTTTTGCGAACAGAATATAGTCGCTGCCCATGGTTTCAATCAGTTTTTGCCTCGTGTAAAGGGTGATTTTGCTGATACTGACAACAGTAAGGGTGAGTGCCGGCAGCACCAGGTGGTAGGCCCGGTCTCCCAGGGTCACGTCTGAGGCAAGCTTGCCCATGGGAGCGGCCATGCCGATGGGGAACCATCCCAAAGTAACGGCAAAAAGGCTGAGTATGAGCAGGCCGAGCCAGAAGGTCGGAGCCGATTGCAGGCATAGGCAAAAGGTCTTAACCATTTTGTCAAAGACGCTGCCTTTGCGCATCCCGGCTGCGATGCCAATCAGGAATCCCAAGACGCCGGAGGCTGCCCACGCGACCAGCATCAGGACGGCGGAATAGGAGAAGCGTTCCCAAATGACGTCACGCACCGGTTTTTTGTAAGTAATGGAATCGCCAAAATCCCCTTGCAGTACATTGGCGGTCCAAGCTGAAAATCTTTCCGGCAAAGGGTCATTAAGCCCCCAGTAATCGGAAATCTCCTGCTTGGCTTCTTCCGACAAGGTGGAATTTGTCCCGATATAGGAAACCAGAGGATCGATGGGCGAGTTTGTAATCAAAACGAATGCAATTACACAGACCGCCATCAGCAGCAGAACCATCCGGACTAAAATAGAAACCATATGTTTAGTGCTGGTCATTTTTATCTCCCCCAAAAGTGCGGTAACCGGAAAGACCTCTCGATGTCATTATTTATATTGCCAATCCTTCATGTTGCAGATAATCGGCGAGCCGTGCCCGTGTGGATGGGCAATCTGGGTATCCAGGGATAGGTTCAAGGAATCTTTGACCAGATAGCAGTGCTCGATATTCACAATATACAAATAGGGATAATCCTGATTGACTGTCGCCTGAACTGCTTTCCATGCGGCAATGGCGCTGTCGTGAGTGGTGGAGGTGAAGGCCTTTTCAATGTCGGCGTCTACCTGAGGGTTGGCGTAGCCGGAAACGTTATCGTAAGCGCCCTTGAGGAACAGTTGGGAATTGAAAAGCGAATTCAATACAGTGGGGCTGTACTGTCCCCAGCCCCATACGATACCTGAATGGCTTTGCAGATTAGCGACCTCATCCCAGCTGGCCGTTTTGACGTTGATTTTTATACCTAACCTTAAAGCATCCTCGGCAACTGCGTTGGCCAGCAGGAAGCGCTCATTGTCGGAGCCGGGGGCATAGACGTTAAATTCACATTTTAGGCCGTTTTTCTCCCGGATGCCGTCGCCGTCCGTATCCACCCAACCGGCGTCCTGGAGCAGGGCGGCAGCTTCTTCTGCTCTGTTATCTTGATAGGTGTCGGTATTGGCCCATTGCAAATTGGCAGTGAAGCTGACCGCGGGCTTGCCTATGCCGTTAAAAGCGTGATTGATAATCGTCTGACGGTCGATGCCGATGGCCAGAGCTTTGCGGACATTGATGTCTGAGGTTACGTTATTCCCGACCTTGATGTCCTTACCATCAGGATTTTTCATGGTTTGCTCCTTGAGAACAGGGAGATTAACCATCCTGATATCCATCGTTTCAAATCTTTCAGCCGTCATGTGAGCTACTTTTTCAGAGGTGTAATTAGGCCCGATCATCACGATATCCAGCTGACCTGATTTGGCGTTGGAAAAGGCGGCTTCACTGTTCATGGAGACAAAGGTTACCTTTTTGATGGCGGGAGCACCCGCGTAATAGTTCTCGTTGGCCTTGACGATAATCTGTTGGTTGGCATCATATTGGGTGACGATCCAGGCTCCGGTTCCTATGGGATACTGGTCGAATTTTTTGCTGTCATAGCTGTCGCTGGGCACAATCCCCAGACAGGCGGTTGTGTCAAGGAAAGGTGAATAGGGTTCCGACAGGGTAAACTCCACTGTATAATCATTGAGAGCCTTGACCGAGGCCAGCTTGGTAAGATCGACATTTTCATTATGTGCCTGATTCTCTTTGACAGTAGTGTAGGTAAATACCACGTCGTCGGCGGTGAAATCCGAACCGTCGCTGAATTTGACGTTTTCTCTGAGTTTATAGGTATAGACCAGAGAGTCCTCACTGATCGACCAGTCTGTGGCCATGTCACCTTCGTAGTTAGAATCCGGGTTTACCCTCAGCAGAGCACAGTTGGTAAAAGAATACCCATAGCTCATGGCCCCTTTAATGGGGTCCAGGCTGCTTTCAAAAATGGTGCCGCCCACATAGGCAACGATTCCATCGGCTGGAGGCGGGGCTGCCCCCTCTTGGGAAGGCGTGATTTCCACAGGTTTACCGTCACCGCTTGAGCAAGCGGTGACAGTAAGCATGAGAAGTACGGATAATACCAGAGCAAGTTTCTTTTTCATAAAGTCCTCCTTCGTAAATCCTAAATGTAATTGGAATTTTAGGGATGATTTACTCTATAATTTCTTTTTCGAGTATAACAATGTCGAAAAATTCGGACAAGCTCCCAGGGGGGATTAACGACAGACAGAGAAGGAGATTATTTTCAAACGTCGAATAGAGATTAGCCATAAGGGAAATCTGAAGATTTCCGCTAAATCTTAGAACAAACCAGATTCTAAGGGCTGATTCTTTGTATTCAGCGATAAGACGATCAAACTAAAAATGCATAAGCAAGGCCATGGAGGTCTGCCTGATTCACGGGCACTCTATGGCTTTTTTATTGTGGACTGACACCTGTTTAATGGGCAAAGGCCTATTGAAAAACGGCGAGGAGGTACATGCGGCAATGAAAATCGCTCTTTTTTGCTGCTCGAAAGTGACTCAAAAGCTTGGCTGCTCCAGTGCCCAATGCCTGTATGATGTGAAAAACAGAGTTGGTGAATTTGGTAGATATGCCAGGGATATACAGGTTGAGCTGGTAGGAGTGGTCAATTGTCCTGGGTGTCCGTCTCAAATCGCTCCTTATCGGATTATTGCCCAAATAGAAAACTTAGCGGACTTTCAAGTGGAGGCTATTCATTTCACGAATTGCATAAGTACTTTTTGTGCTTTTCATGAGAACTACCGCTTACTGATTGAGCGTAATTACCCTGAACTGGAAGTGATATTGGGCACTACACCTCATTTCACCCCTGCCCAAGTTGAGCTCGTGTCAATAAACAATTGATAAACCGGCCAAAGGCTCATCGAAAGCCCCTAAAGGAGGAAAAAGCAAAATTACAGCGAATAAGGTACCTCATAAAGAAGTGAATAAGATTTAATTAAACCATGGAGGTTTAGCCCAAAGGGGTTAACTCTGTGGTTTTTTATTTTTCAGCGGATGTCTTAATTTGTAATGAAGGAGTCGGATGATTATCATGAGCGAGAAGGTCCACAGTCACCAGCATCACCATCATCATCACACTAAAGCCGTACTCAATCGTTTATCCCGGGCTATTGGTCATCTGGAATCAGTAAAACGGATGGTGGAAGAGGAGAAGGACTGCAGCGAAGTGCTGATTCAATTATCGGCAGTTATAGCCGCTCTCAATAATACCGGTAAGGTGATTCTTAAGGATCATATTGAGCATTGTATTGTTGATGCTTGGGATCATGGTAATGAAGAGGCTATGGAAAATCTGCATAAGGCTATTGATCGGTTTATAAAATGATCCCCCCAAATATCCCCCCATGGGGCTTGTGAGATAAAAAAAGAATTGTTAACCTATAGATAACTTTGGAGGTTGGCCATGGATGGGCCATTTCATCATAGTATAACGAAGACCATGGAGGTCTGTTTACCCTAACTATAGGGCGGACACTTCATGGTCTTTTGTATTTCATCAGGTTGTTAGGTTCTCAAATCGTTGATATTGGATTTCCTTGGCAGGATTCAATATATCTTCTCTTTTTGCTCATTTTTTTTAATATTATACAAACGAAAGGTGATACATATGGGAATTTCTGAAGCAAAAGCAATTGGCAAGCGTTGGAGTTTTTGCGCCGATGGTTACAATGCGATTATTCAAAATGAATTTTCCGGTGAACTGTCAAAAAAATGGAGCGACCTCCTCATCGGCAATGCGCCGTGCCCGGTCGGTAAAGTGCTGGATGTTGGCACCGGCCCTGGTTTTTTTGCCTTGCTGATGGGAAGCATGGGCTGGAATGTTCATGGCATTGATTGCGCTGAAAAGATGATTGAAACCGCAGTTTCAAACGCCCAAAAGGCGGGGATCGACGCAGAGTTCAGTGTAATGGACAGCCATTCTCTGGATTTTCCTGACAATACCTTCGACTATATCGTAGGACGCAATGTCACCTGGATACTCTATGAGCCTGAAAAAGCTTTTAAAGAATGGCTGCGTGTCTTGAAGCCAGGCGGGCGTCTGCTGTATTTGGATGGGAATTGGCACTATACACTTAATGAGGATTGGAATGCCGCCAGAAAAGCAGACGAGGCGGAATACAGGGAGAAATATGGCACTCCGCCCAATTCATATCGCGGGGACGAGAAAACAGAAGAAGAGTTTAAAAAGCTCCTGTACTTTAATAATATCCTGCGTCCCGATTGGGATACTGAGCAACTGCCGGTATTTGGATATGAGAATATAAAAGTTGCATCCAGACTTAATGAAGAGGTGTATAGTGAGGAAAAACAGCTCCTCTATCGCTCTATCCCCCTTTTTATGGTCACAGCGGATAAGGCATAAATTCCCTGCAAATTATGAAACCAGGTTAGGGCACTGTTGCATACAGACAAAGATAAGCAGTGACTGGCGGAAGTGAGAGTCAAATGTGGAAACACGGTATTAAGAAACTACTGCATACACTATTCGACGTAGCGATAGTGCTGTTTGGTGTAACTTTCTTATCTTTTTCCCTTATGCATCTTGCGCCCGGTGATCCGGCGGCAACCATACTGCGCGCAGGAGGGGCCATGCCAACCGAGCAGGATATTATTGCGAAAAGAGCCGAAATGGGTTTGGACCGGCCATTTCTGGAGCAGTATGGCTCCTGGCTGTCGGACTTTGTTCATGGGGATCTCGGCGTTTCCATGGTCGATGGGAAAAACGTAACGCCGCGGATTATGAACGCGCTTAAAAACAGCATGCTGTTAGCGGCCGTCAGTCTGGCTTTCGGTATCGTTGTCGCGTTGCCTGTCGGTGTATTTGCAGCTGTAAAAAAAGACAGGGCCTTTGACAAAATCACATGCACCCTTGCGTTTATACGGCTGGCTATGCCGTCTTTTTTAGTAGGACTGGGGCTGCTGTATGTTTTTGCCTACAAACTGAAATTAATCTCTGTAATGAGCAGCACGGCAGAAGCGGCCGGCATCATCCTGCCAGTGGTAACCCTTGCTACAGGTATATGCGCGAGAATGGTGCGGCAGATACGGACTACTTTTTCCGCAGAGCTGAAAGAGCCCTACGTCAATGGACTCAGGTCAAAGGGTATCGGTGAATTAAGAATTCTCTTTCGCCATGTTCTAAAGAATACAATGCTCCCCATCATGACCCTTATCGCCCTCAGCTTTGGAGAATTGATTGGCGGAACGGCAGTCGTGGAAACAATTTTTTCCTGGCCGGGATTGGGGCGTTTGGCCCTTAACGCAATTAACGAAAGAGACTATACAATTATTCAAGGTTTTGTTGTGACAACATCTCTTATCTTCTGTCTTATTTATGGGTTGACGGAACTATCATACGGTTTCTTTGACCCGCGCGTTAAAAAGGCTAAGGGGAGAACGACCTAATGCACGATGGGATGAAATGCAGAAGAACAAAAATAAGGCTTGCCGTATATATGATACTGACACTGGGCCTGCTCTTTGTGGCCTTGTTTGGTGAGAATATATCTCCCTATGATCCCTATAAGACCAATGTCATGGCCATTGACCAGCCACCAAGTTACGAATATTGGTTTGGGACGGATAATTTGGGGAGATGTCTGTTTTCAAGGGTGTTAACCGGTGCGCGGAGTTCATTGTCGGCGACATTGCTTATCGTTGCCATGACCGGAATATTGGGTACCTTGATAGGAGTGGCTGCCGGATATTATGGCGGGACAGTAGATAATATCCTAAAACGGCTTTTACTGATCTTTCAGTCGTTTCCCGGTCAGGTTCTGGCGATTGCCATCGTCGGCGTCCTCGGAGCCGGTTTTGGTAATGCGGTGATTGCTCTCGGTGCAATAGGTTGGATAGCCTATGCGAGAATAGCAAGAAGCATGGTGCTGAAGATCAGGAACGCGGGCTATGTTAATGCCGCGAGACTGTGCGGATGCGGCTCAGCGTACATTATTATTCATCATGTTATTCCCAATATCAGTCCATTATTGTTGGTAACAGCCATGAACGCTCTGGCGGGAACCATGCTGGAAATTTCCGCCCTTTCTTTTCTGGGACTCTCCGCAACTCCACCCATACCTGAATGGGGATTTATGATCAGTGAGGGCAGAAAAGTGCTTATGACAGCGCCGTGGCAGACCTTATTTCCAGGAATTGCAATATTGATCACCGTGATCATTTTAAACCGGCTTGGTGACAGTGTTCAGGACTATATGGCAGTGAGACAGCAAGAGCTCTCTGTAATATAAAAACAAAATACGGGAGGTAAGTTATGAGAAGACGATTAAAATGCTTCATACTGCTCGTCATGGCAGCCGTGATCCTGGCCGGGTGCTCCAACACGCCCGCCGCGATTAACCCTGGGTCTGAATCCCCGGAGACAAGCCGGACTGAGGCCGGGGCAAAGCACTTGAATGTAGCCTATCACTCGGAAATCAAATCTCTTGACCCCGGCAAAACAAGCTGGGAAACCACGCGCATCGGTGTAGGCGAGCGCCTTTTTAAAATTAATGATCATTTGGAGCTGGAGCCTTGGCTTGTCCAAACATATCGGCGCCTTGACGAGTTTACCTGGGAGTTTATTCTCCGTGATGATGTAAGCTTTTCCAATGGGAAAAAAATGACGGGTGAGTCTGTTAAGGCTTGTCTGGAGCGCACGATTGCCATGAACCCGCGGGCTGTGACCATGCTGAATATCGCCTCCATAGAAGTGAATGAACAAAAACTCACAGTTAAAACAAATGGGATCAATGCCGCCCTTCCTAACAACATGGCAGATGTTGTCTGCACCATCCTGGATACTGATACCCTTAGCAATGAAACGGGTATACCGGTTGGAACCGGGCCTTTTGTGATACAGTCGATGACGGAAGGCCAGATGGAACTAACCGCCAATCAAGACTATTGGAACGGTACGCCCAAGCTCGACTCCATCACCATAAAGTACATAACGGATGGCAATGCTCAGGCGATGGCCCTGGATAATGGGGAAGTCGATCTTATCTTCCAGCTCCCTACGGAGAATGTCATGCAGTTTATGGGCAACGATCGCTTTGCTGTGACTAAATCCTCGGGCTCCCGTTCGCAAATTATCTATTTTGATTTTGAAAATCAATTTCTGTCCGATCTTAATGTGCGCAAGGCCATTACCATGGCCATTGACCGGGAGACCTTTGCTGACGTTATCAACAAAGGCAACTCAGAAGCGGCGACGGCAATTTTCCCCGTCAGCTTTTCGTATGGAAATGTTAAAGGCGTCGACTACGATCGGGAAGGGGCAAAGAAGCTTCTTGCCGATTCCGGGTATATAGACCGCGACGGGGATGGCATCTTGGATAAGAATGGGGTACCCATGAGCTTCAAGATCTACTCCTATGGTTCTCATGGCAGCCTGCTGTCCACATTTTGCGAGGCGATTCAGGCGTCGCTAAAAGAAATCGGTATCGGCATAGATATCCAGATCAACGATTACGAACCCCATACCAATTTCCTCAAAAACGGCGGTTTTGATCTGGCCCTCAACAGCTATATCATGGCTCCTGTGGCCGATCCTCAGTACTTTGCGGACATTATGCTTAAAAGCGGCGCTGACTATAACTACGGCAAGTATTCAAATCCCGAGGTTGACGCACTGATCGCGCAGCTTGATGAAGAATTTGATGCCGGCAAAAGGCAAGAGCTTGCCAAAGAGATTCAGAAAAAGATCGTGGAGGACTGCGGGTTTTTGACGATTGGGCACCTCAAATATCAGATTGCAGCCAATAAAAAGGTCACTGGCTATTCCACCCAGGCCACAGAATACTATTTGCTCAACGAAACTACGGATATTAACGCCTAAGCACCTCTAAAATTATGTTAGGTAGGAGGTGAGCTCTTGCTCGAAATCAACAGGCTTTCAGTGGCCTATGGTAATCATTTGGCTCTCAAAGACGTCACCCTTGCTATGAAACATCACGAGACCTATTGTATAGTCGGCGAAAGTGGCAGCGGAAAAACAACGCTGCTCAAAGCGGTTATCGGATTGCTGGGAGAGGGCGGCAGGTATATTGAAGGCGAGGTAGTATTTGAAGGGAAAGAGCTTATCTCGCTGCCACAGCCGGAGCTGCGTAAACTGCGCGGAGCCGCCATTGCCACCGTCCACCAGCAGGCCGGCAGCGCTATGGATCCAATTACGAAGGTGGGGAAACAATTTCATGAGGCACTTTCCGTCAGGAAAAAAATAAGCCGAAGGGAATCCGACCGCCTGGCGCAGGAGTGTATGAAGACACTGGCGTTAAAAGAGCCGGAACGAATACTCAAATCATATCCCGGCATGCTGAGCGGCGGCACAATTCAAAGAGTAGCGCTGGCCATGGCCATGGCGATGAACCCCACTATAATTCTGGCGGATGAGCCGACATCTGCTTTGGATGTTACGGTACAGGTAGACGTTGTGGGTACACTGAAAAAACTGCAGGAAAATTGCCGTGCCGCTATTCTCCTCGTAACTCATAATATAGGCGTTGTCGCGCGTATGGCGGACAAAATCGGCGTCATGCTTGACGGGCGATTGATCGAATCGGGCTCCAAAGCTCGGGTTCTATCAAGCCCTGCACACCCTTATACCCAAATGCTGATTAACTCTGTTTTAAACAAAAAGGGCCGGCTGCCAGTGTGCCCGACGATTTACCATGAAGAGAAAAATCAAGGCTGTTCATTTTATAACCGATGTCCCATAGGCTGCGGGCTGTGTAGGGAGACGCTTCCCAAAACCCGGGAGATTGCCGCAGACCATAGGGTTATGTGCCAATTGGCAGGAGAAGCATATGTACAGTAATCTCCTGACCATTGAAAATTTGACAAAGTGCTACGGAGGGCTAACTGCAGTTGATGATGTGAGTTTCTCAATTCGAGAGGGAGAATCCATCGGCCTGGTGGGGGAGAGCGGATGCGGTAAGAGCACACTGGCTCGCCTGCTGTCAGGACTTGAAGCGCCCAGTTCAGGCCAAGCACTCCTGAATGGAAAACCCATACGCATTGAGAAAGGCCGCAGGCGGAAACACAGGGTCAATATGGTGTTTCAGGATCCCTCAGATACCTTTGATAAGCATATGACGGTTTTTGCCTGTCTCTACGAGGCGCTGTCCCATACCCGTAAAACGTCTAAGGCAGAAGCGAAATCGATTATAACGGAAACCCTGCGCATGGTAGAAATCCCGGAAGAACACATTCACCGGGGGGTACGGCAGCTCAGCGGGGGAGAGTGTCAGCGTGTCGCCATAGCGCGGGCACTTATAACCGAGCCTCATCTGCTGATTTTCGATGAGGCAACAAGCGCCCTTGACGTTACTGTTCAGGCACAGATCCTGCGATTGCTGGTCAGGCTAAAGCAAGAAAAAATGTCAACCTATTTATTTATTTCCCACGATCTGGCTCTCGTCTCTTGCCTGTGCAGCAGGGTCCTTGTTATGTACCGGGGTAAATTGATAGAGTGCGGTACAGTAGAATGCGTCATGGATTATCCCCTTCATCCGTATACGGAGTTGCTCATATCCTGTGCGGAAGCCTTTATGCTGGATACTTCCGGTACGAATAAAGAACTGCCGGCCATACAATCTGCAGAGTTGAATGCTGAAGACAATGGATGCTGCTTCTTTGCGAACTGTGGTAGGAGAAGGCAGGTTTGCGCTGAAAAAAGACCTCAGCTCAAGGATTGCGGCCCCGGACATCAGGCGGCTTGCTTTTTTCCTCGGGTGATGGACACCGGCAGCGGCATGATCGGGTCAGCTTAATAGAGACCCTTGTGCTCAAATACCCAATAAATTTGTCAAAAATTGTGCTTTTGCATATAAAATAACGAGAGGATAAACAGATGAGAGCATATGGACGACTCTTGCGATACGTGGCGGCAATTAAGGGTGAGGTTGCCTTGAAGGTTCTGATTGGCTTGGCAATCAGCGCCACTTATATCGGACAGGCCTTGGCCATGGCCAAGGCGGTGTCCATTGTTTTTGCACGCAGTGATTTACAGACTATTGTCGTCCCGGTGGTAAGCGCTCTTGCAGCGGTGCTTTTGCGCGGATTTTTGAGCCGTGTGATGGAGAGCTACAGCAAGGTAGTGGCCGCTAAGGTCAAGAACAAGATAAGGCTTTTGGTCTTCGACAAGATACTGCATCTCGGTCCGGGGTATCTGAGCGATAAGCGGAGCGGGAAGGTCCAGTCCCTTGTGCTGGATGGGATCGAATCCCTGGAGCCGTTCCTCGTCAACTATATTCCCCAGATTATAACCATATCCATATCCGGTCTTGCCATCGGTATTTACCTGACGTCCCTCGACGTCGTGACCGGTCTGATCATCATTGTGTCCATGCTGCTTTGCGTTATTGTCCCCTATTTAACCGTACCGCTGGTCAGCCGCAGCATCGTGACCTACTGGCGCTCCTATGGGACCCTCAACGCCCAATATATAGATGCTGTCCAGGGGATGTCCACATTGATGGCGTTTAAAGCCAGCCGGGCCAAGGGCCGTGAACTTGCTGAAAACGCTCAGGGCTTTTATGTTCAGGCCATTCGCAATACAACCTTCTCTCTGATCGATTCAGGCCTTATGATGCTGCTGACTTCGGTCGCGTCGGCGATAACAGTTGCCATCGCCGCCTATCGGGCAGAGTCGGGCCTTTTTCCTGTGATGGCCATATCCACCTTCCTGTTTCTTGCCGCGGAATGCGCCCGCCCGATGTCGGAGCTTAACGGCCACTGGCACAACAGCTTTCTGGGCTTGTCCGTCGCGGAAGAGCTTTTTGAAATCGTGGATGAAGAGCTGAAAATCACGGAAAAAGAGAATGCGGATACGGTTTCGCTGGATGGTCCCCTTCCGGCAGTTCAATTTCAGGATGTGATCTTTGCCTATAACGAAGGGGCGAAGCCGGCGCTTGCAGGAATCAACCTGGAGATCAAAGGCGGCCAAACAATTGCCGTTGTCGGGAAATCCGGATCAGGCAAATCGACGATGGTCAATCTGCTCTTCCGCTTTTATGATCCGACCCAGGGCAGTATATTGATGAATGGCATAAATATAAAGGATTACGGCATCCGTTATCTGCAAAGCAAGATCGCCGCGGTGTTTCAGGATACCTATCTTTTTTACGGAACCGTGTTTGAGAATATCCGTATGTCACACACCGATGCTGCTGATGACAAAGTCATAGCCGCGGCCAAGGCAGCCGGCGCTCATGAATTTATCAGGGAGCTTCCCCAGGGCTACGATACTGTCGTTGGCGAGCGGGGGGTCAATCTTTCCGGAGGGGAGAGGCAACGGCTGGCGATTGCCCGTGCCATCCTGAAGGACGCGCCGCTGCTGATTCTGGATGAGGCTACCTCAAGTGTGGATGCCAGGAACGAAGCCCTCATTCAGAATACGCTGGATTCCCTCACCAAGGGGCGCACCACAATCATCATTGCCCATCGGCTTTCCACAGTGCAGAATGCGGACAAGATATTTGTTTTGGATCATGGTGGGCTGGCAGAGGCAGGCAGCCACGAGGAGTTATTGCTGAAGGGCGGCATATATGCCGATCTCGTCCGCGCGCAGAGAGGGGATGAGAACAATGCCTAACGGGGAAAGCAGGAAGGAAACGACGCGTATTAAAAATACCCTCCGCCTCATCGCCTCCATGAAGCCCTATTCCTTGGAGATGATAGCCACCATCGTCACAACCTTTTTAAAGCACATAGGTACAATCGGCTCCGCCGGCATCGTGGCCTACATGGCGGCCCTGGCCATGGAAGGCAGACTTTTGTCTGAATTCTCCGTTCTCTTTAGCTGGCTTTGCGTTTGTATTGTTTTGAGAGCTGTTATGTATTACGGAGAGATGTGGTTCGGCCATGATGTAGCTTACCGGGTCTTGAGAGATTTCAGGATCAAGTTGTATGACAAGCTGGAAACCATCTCGCCGGCCTTCGTTTTAAAGAAGCGTTCCGGTCAGATCGGGGCCACGCTGATGAGTGATGTCGAAATTCTGGAGTGGTTTCTGGCGCATACCTTCGGAAGCTTCCTGGTGGCGGTGGCCATTACGATAGTGCTGCTTATCCTGCTGGCCAAGATTCATATTCTGCTTTCTATTCTCATGATGATATTTTCCATATTAACACTATGGACACCCTTTCTGCTGCAGAAAAAGGCAGATGAGCAGGGCAGAAAAGTCCGTGAAAAAGCAGCCGAAGCGAATGCAGTCACAATCGAAGGCATTCAGGGATTGCGCGAGCTGCTGACTCTGAATTATCTGGAGCGCTACAAAGGGAGAAATAAGGAAAGCATGCAAAATCTCTACGATGCGCAATTGACATACGGTAAACGGGCGGGGACGGAGAGTGCGCTGATGCAGATTTTTGTGGGCGTCTTTACTGTTATCGTCATGGCTGTGACCGCCGTATTTGTCTCCCAAAATAGTTTGGATTTTGAGGTCTATCCCATGGTCGTCATGCTCTCCGCATTGCTTTTCAGCCCGATCATTGAAGTATGCGGTGTAGCGAGAAATCTTGGCAATGTTTTTGCCGCAGCCAACCGCATTCAGATGGTTTTTGATGCCGCTCCTGTCGTAAAAGACGATGGGAAGGATATTGATTGCTCCTCGCTTCAGCATAGCGTCGTATTTGAGCATGTTTCATTTCGCTATGACGATGCTCTGGACGAAGTCCTGCACGATGTGAGCTTTGCTATAGAGCCAGGCCAGACCGTTGCCCTGGTCGGCCCCTCCGGCGCCGGCAAAAGCACATGTATCAACCTTTTGCTGCGCTATTGGGATGCTGAAGGCGGTTCCATACGCATTGGTGGCGTCGATATCCGCCACATCTCTTTGGATAACCTGCGTGACTTAACCGCGGCGGTTCTGCAGGATGTTTTTCTTTTCAATGTTTCCATCAGGGAGAATATCCGGCTGGGCAAGCCGGAGGCGACGGATGCGGAAATTGAAGAAGCGGCCAAGGCGGCCTATGCTCATGATTTCATTATGGAGCAGCCCCATGGGTACGATACGATAGCGGGAGAACGGGGTTTTTGCCTTTCCGGGGGACAGCGGCAGCGTATCGCGATTGCTCGTGCCATACTGAAAAACCCGCCCATCCTTGTCTTGGATGAGGCAGTCTCCAGTCTGGACAGTGAGAACGAGAAGTTCATTCAGCAGGCGCTCCATGATAAATTAGGCGGTAGAACCACGGTTGTCGTTGCCCATCGCCTGTCCACGATCATGGCGGCAGACAAGCTGGTGGTGCTCGACAAAGGCCGCGTCGTGCAGGTGGGGCATCACAGCGAATTGATTGCACAGGAAGGCTTTTATAAAGATCTGGTGGTCAATCAGGTTGATAAGAGCGGAGTGTTAAAGTCGTGATGAGATTTAATTAAGAAGTAGTCATGAGAATTCAATTAATCAGAAAGCGGTGTGAGCAAATTGGCTATCGTCAATAATTACTGGAGTACCCAAGCGGAAGCCTTTACAGAAATCAGTATCGATGAGTTAACAAGTGAGAAAAACGCGCTCTGGCAAAGCATTCTGGAGCCCTTTGTTCAGATTGATAGAAAACTAGAGATTTTGGATGTAGGGTGTGGCGCCGGTTTTTTTGAGATTTTTCTGAGCGGTATGGGCCACCACGTCACTGCCGTAGATTTTAACGGTAAAATGCTTGAAGAGGCTCGTAAAAATATACAGAAGCTGGGCAGACCGGAGCTAACCTAAGCTGATGCAGATGGATGCGCAGAACCTGGCGTTCCGAGATTCTGTATTTGATATGGTGATCAGCAGAAATATTACCTGGGTATTAGAGAACCCGGAACGTGCTTATGGTGAATGGCTCCGTGTTCTTAAACCCCACGGGAAGCTGATTAACTTCGACGCAAACTGGTTTCTGCATCTGCGTGACGACACAGCGAGGCGTAACTTTGAGGAAGGGCAGGCCGCTGTGGTTGAACATGGTTTTGAGCTCAAAGAAAGTGATCATGGCGAGGAGCTGGACAATATCTTCAGAGAGCTGCCGCTTTCCTGCTGCTGGCGACCGCAATGGGATTTTATGACTCTCGCCAATATGGGCTGTGAAGAGATTGCTGTGAAATTTAGCCTTCCCAAAGGATTGTATGACGAATATTATGAGCAATTATATAAGACAATTCCGACATTTATGATCTGTGTGGTGAAGGCAGACTGAACTGATTGCAGCCGAAATATTGATCTAGAGAGCATTAAATGATCAAATACACCGGTAGCAAATCTAAAGGGGCGGAGTATTGAGAATTTTAAAAAAAGATCCCCCCAAGGGGCTTGTAAGATAAGGAAAGAATTGTTAGGATAGACTTAGATTCAGGGGTTGACTATGGATTGGACGTATCCCCCTATCATAGTATAACGAAGACCATGGAGGTCTGTTTACCCTAACTATAGGGCAGGCACTTCATGGTCTTTTTGCATTTCATTGAGTTTTCATTAGGTTGTCAGGTTCTCATAATAGTTGATATTGGATTTCCTTGGCAGGATTCAATATACCTTCTCTTTTTGCTCATTTTTTGGTCCCATTTGGGTCTGGGATCGATAAGATGGGTTTCTTTTCTAAACAGGCTTATTTCTTGAAAATAGGCTTAAGTGTATAGATAGAAGCTTGGTAAAACAATCAATAGGAGGTAAGGGATGGATAGTGAGCAAATTCGTGAAAAATGGAAACTAAGAAAACAAAACAAGCAGGCCAGTGTGGATATGTGGAACTCAATGGCCGGGAGCTTCGGGGAATTTGAACTGCCTGATTTTAAAGAGAATTCCTTCTTAAACCTGTTGGAAAAGAACAAGATGCTGAACCCGGAGAGCCTTGTCTTAGACGTTGGCTGTGGTGCGGGGAAATATTCCTTGGCCATAGCCGAGCGCTGCCAACATATCACCGGATTGGATTTATCTCCCCAAATGATTGAAATTGCCCAACAAAAAATGGTGGAATATCATATCGGCAATAGTGAGTTTTTCTGTGCAGACTGGCATCAACTGGACATCGAAGCTGCCGGGTATCAAAAAAAGTTTGATTTGGTCTTGGCCCGTATGACACCGGCCATCCAGAGTGCAGATACTTTTGAAAAGCTGACGGCGGCGTCCAAAGACTGGTGTGTGTTAGCCAAGCCAATTAAACGAAAAGACCCGGTGTCCGATGAGCTCAAAAAGCTGGTCGGTATCAGCGGACGCCGGGAGAGTGCTGATGAAGAAGTTTTGCTGGCCTTTGCACTGTTATGGGGACAGGGATATCTGCCCCGGCTGGAATATGAGCAGCAAACCTGGAAGATGGAAAAAACGATTGAAGAAGCCTATGGCTTGTATATCAACAGAGTGAAAACCTATCGGGAGATCACTCGGCCGGAAGAAGAAAAGCTTAAGGATTATATTAAATCACTGGCGCGGGATGGTTTTATCTATGAAGAGGTCGATACGACTATTGCCACCCTGTTTTGGCAGGTAGTGTAATTATCGCGCAAGTCCCAAGTTAGGAAAGAAAAAATAGAGTATAAGCATAAAGAATATAACATCTGCGTAGCCATCATTAGTCATGAGCTTAATTTGGCAATACGTTATTGTGACCGATTTATATTCCTTAACAATTTATCGGTTCAATATACCTCCTACTCTTGCTCATTTTTTGGTTCCTCGGATTTGGGAACGATAAAATGAGTTCTTTTATAAGCTCAGCCTGATTCAAGCTTAAAATATAAGTGAACTTTTAGTAAAAAACAATGCTAGAAAAGTAAAGCTATAGCAAACCTGGAGGGATAACAATACTAAGGAATATTAAGAATAGTATAAAAATATCCCCCTTGGGGGCTTGTAGGAGAAGGGAAGAATTGTTAATCTGTACATACCCTTTTAAAAGTGCTTAGCGAGATTATTCCAGTGAAGGTAAATCTTCATAGTATAACGAAGACCATGGAGGTCTGTTTACCCTAACTATAGGGCGGACGCTTCATGGTCTTTTTGCATTTCCTTGGTTGGTTAGATCCTTGAACAGCTGATATTGGATTCCCTTGGCAGGGTTCAATATACCTTCTCTTCCTTGCTCATTATTGATCTCTTTAGGTTAGAGCTCAATAGATGAGTTTCTTCTTAAATAATAAAGCTCAGCATACTTTTATCCAAAACATATATAAAAATATTTAAAAAAATAAAAAGGGGAGATTGACGTTATGAAGAAATGGTTGCTTTTTCTGATGATTCCTATGCTTATTCTGATAGGATGCACAAACCAGGTGTCTCAGAATTCCGATCAGACGGATGGCGAGAAAGAGAATGATACAGAGAAAAGCACACAGGTAATTACCGATATGATGGGAAGAGAGGTGGAAATACCGACCAAGATCGATTCCATCATTTGTACAGGTGCCGGTGCTCTGCGGCTGATCACTTATGCCCAGGCCGTGGATCTCGTGATTGGTATTGAAGATACCGACAAAAGCAGGGTGATAGGACGGCCTTATAACTATGTCTATCATGATCAGTTCAAAGACCTCCCCAGTATCGGCAAGGGAGGCGGCCGGGGTTATACCGCCTATGAAGAGCAGATAATCGCCCTGCAGCCGGATGTCATTTTCTGCAGTTATACCAGTGATGCCCTTGACCAGCTGGCCGCTAAAACAGGTATCCCTGTCGTATCGACAGCTATTCAGGGTAATTTGTTTGAAGAAAATACCGTTCAATCCCTAAAATTGATTGGTGAAATATTGGGGAAAGAAGAACGCTGTGCTGAGGTGATTACCTATCTGGACCAGTATGAGGCCGATCTCAGTGACCGCACTAAGGATATTCCGGAGGCAGACAAGCCGACGGTGTATGTCGGCGCTATATCCAATCAAGGGGGCCGGGGATTTGCCGGAACCTACGGCGGTTTGGGACCTCTTAAAGCCATCAATGTCAGTGGGGTGGCGGATGAGGTAGGGAAAAAAGAAGGCTTTGAAGTGGATTGGGAGCAGATTCAGGTCTGGGATCCCGACTATATCTTCCTTGACCCCGGCAATATAAATCTGGTCAATGAGGAATATAACAAGAAGCCCGATTATTTCAATTCTTTGCGTGCTGTGAAGGAAGGCAATGTCTATTCGATCATCAGCTTTAATAATTATACGACGAATATCGAGATGGCCATCGCCGATGCTTATTATGCAGGTAAGGTTCTGTTCCCCGGGAAGTTTGCCGATCTGGATATAGAGACTAAGACTGAGGAGATATTTAAAAACTTTTTGGGAAAGGGGATCTATTCCGAAATGAAGGAGGTCGGGTTGACCTTTGGAAAGATTACACTTGGTCAATAATGGGAGTGGGCTTCACTATCGGGAAGCTTACGGAAGGTATATGGCCGGAAAACGGTTTGTCATCCTGGTGCTGGTTGCCCTGCTGATCGGTGTAGCCCTGTTTTCGATTACAGCCGGTTCCGCCGGTCTGACTTTGGGAGAAGTTTTCAGGACATTTATAGGCACAGGTTCGGCTCAGGCCCAGGCCATCGTTTGGAACGTACGTCTGCCCCGCATCTTTACCGCCATCGTGGTGGGCGGGGCCTTGGCTTTGGCCGGCTGTGTCATGCAAAGTGTGCTGCGCAATCCCCTGGCCTCGTCATCAACCTTGGGCATCTCTCATGGGGCTGCCTTCGGGGCCGCCATTGCTATCGTTTATTTTAGCGCGGGCTCTCAGCATAATGCCGCAGGAAGCGGGGCAATCAGTATTACCAACCCCTATCTGGTCACAGGATGCGCTTTTATGGGGGGGATGATCTCCGTATTCGTTATTTTGCTCTTATCCCGGATCAAAACCGTTACCCCTGCCGCCATGGTCTTAGCCGGCGTCGCTCTTTCTTCTCTGTTTCGCGGGGGGGTTGCCTTGGTTCAATACTTTGCCGACGATGTGGCGTTGGCTTCGGTAGTCTATTGGACTTTTGGCGATCTTGGACGCACCAGCTGGCATGAAATTGGGCTGATCCTTATCATTCTTGGTCCGACTTTTGTCTATTTTATGTTTAACAGCTGGAGTTACAATGGGATACAAAGTGGAACGCAGACGGCGCGGAGTTTGGGGATCCATGTGGATCAGCTGATTATAGTCAGCATGGTGCTGGCTGCCCTGCTGGCAGCCAGTGCGGTATCATTCGTGGGCATCATTGATTTTGTGGGATTGGTGGCACCCCATATGGTCAGAAAGTTTGTGGGCAGCGATTACCGGTTTTTACTGCCGGCTTCCATGTTGGCCGGGGCTTGTATCCTGCTGTTAAGTGATCTTTGTTCCCGAACCATCATAGCACCTATCGTGCTGCCTATTGGTGCCATAACCTCATTTCTCGGTGCACCGCTGTTCATCTATCTCATATACAAGGGGGCGAAAAAATAAATATGCTGAAAGTTCAAGAGCTAAGCTTTCAATATAGCTCCCGCCTTGTCCTGAAAGATGTGCATTTCGAAGTTCCCTATGGACACTGTGTTGCTGTTCTGGGTAATAACGGTGCGGGCAAAAGCACCTTGATCAAATGCCTCAATAAAATATTGCCCCCACGCTCTGGGCAGGTTCTTCTGGATGAACGGGATTTGTGCAGCATGTCCCGCACCAATGTGGCGAAAGAGATGGCTTATGTAGCTCAACACAGTGAAACCTCCCGTTTTACAGTGTTTGATGCGGTGATGCTGGGACGCAAACCCTATATCAAGCTCAGCCCCTCTCAGGCGGATTATGAGATCGTTGAAAGCATGATGGAAAAGTTGGCCTTAACCCACATGGCTTTAGCTTATATCGATGAGCTTTCCGGAGGGGAACTGCAAAAAGTCATGCTGGCCCGGGCCTTGACCCAGCAGCCGAAAGTGCTGTTGCTGGATGAGCCGACCAGCAATCTGGATCTGAAAAATCAGCATGATATGCTTGGCTTGGTAGGACAGATTGCCAAGGAGGAAAACATCTGTGTTCTTATGGTCATTCATGATTTGAATCTTGCCCTCCGCTACTGTGACCGGTTTCTCTTTATTAAAGGCGGAGGAATTTATGCCTATGGCGACGAAGAAGTCATGAATGCCAGGATTATCAGTGAAGTGTACGGCATACCGGTGGCTATGGAATATTGTCATGGGACCAAAATGGTCGTGCCCTTCCCTGAGCAGGGTGTTAAGTCGAGTAAAGCATAATGTAAAGAGCATAATGAATTAATCATAAGGCATCAATTAAAGAGAGGATTGAGTGATTATGGATCAGCAATTATGGGAAAAAGCGGTGGCCTTTCATGGCCATGAGTGCCCGGGATTAGCGATTGGTTTCAGAGCATGTGAAGCAGTGCAGGAAAAAATGGGGTTGAAGTTTTCCCAGGATGAGGAAGTCGTCTGCGTGACGGAAAATGATGCCTGCGGAGCAGACGCCGTGCAGGTGATTACGGGATGCAGTTTTGGTAAAGGTAATCTTATCTATCGCGGCACCGGAAAGATGGCCTTCAGCTTCTTCAACAGAAACACTGGGGAAAGTGTGCGCATTCTTCAGAAGCCCTCGTCAGGGGAAATGAACCGTCAGGAACGTCAAAATTATATCCTGACCGCTCCCCTGGATGACCTTTTTGAGTTTAAAAAGCCTGGTTTTACCTTGCCTAAGCAGGCCCGGCTCTTTAAATCGGTGGTCTGTGAAATCTGTGGGGAAGGCGCGCCTGAGCATAAAATGAGGCTCCAGGAGGGGAAAAAAGTTTGTCTCGATTGTTTTGAGGATTATTCAAGGGGATATTGATCTTAATTCATTGATCTTAATTCCATAGACGAAAAAGGCCCCTTGCCGAGGAAAACGAGTTCCTCGGCAAGGGGCCTTCTTAGCTTATAGATAAGTGGGGTCAAAAAGATATCCCTATACTAATACGTCAAGTTTACTGCCAAGATGAGGATTAACAGATGACTCCATCTCACCGGACATCCCCGGTGTCATAGCCAAGAGAGAATTCGTCTGCTCTTGAGAAGCATTCATAACCATCTTCATGACAGAGAGTGAAGCTTGCTGTTTGAGCTGAACCTGATTGGAAACGACGGATAAAGCAGCTATATCCATGGGCGACCCTCCTCTGAATTTACTATAGCATAGTTTGGCGGTTTAACCAAACCTTTTCCAATGCGCACAAGGATTTGTCGATGTATATTGCTTGCAATTCACTTCAAACAAGCTATAATTAGGAATAGGTGGAAATTAAAAAGTCGCCGTGACCTGAAAGTGTTGACGCACTTCCAGGCACGAGCAGGTGGGATGAGCACCTACACGTAACAGTCCAGCTGTCCACGACGACATTCTTATTATACAACGCTGCCCGTTTCTGTACAAGCAGGATGCCTGTGCCACGGGTGAGGCGGGTATAGTGGGATGTTGGCAGGGAGCAGACTGTGCGGCTTCACGCAGCAGGAGATTCAGCCTATTCCTGACCCAGGCAGCGGAAAGGAACGGTTCGCATATCGGTTATGCGGACGGCTTTTCTGTTCACAACCGGTTTGTTTCCGGTTGAATGGGGTCGGGTGTTTGGGATTCAGCAGATAACGAAGCATAGCGCATGTGTAGGGTGAAAAAACCTCGCATGCGTTTTTTAATTTCCCCTATCAAAGCAGACGGCAGGACCGGGTTAAGACCCGGAGCCTTGCCGCTGCTTGGAATAGGGGGTATAGATCAGGATGACGGATTATGAAAAGATGTATTTTCAGCTTGCAGCCAAAGTTGCCGATGCCGTAGATATCCTTTTAAAAGCCCAGGAGCAGGGAGAAATGGAATTCATGGATGGTGAGCCTTCGCTCATCAAAGTCATTGCCTTTAAAGGTGAAAACGGTGATTCCGAGTAGGGAGAAGATGAAAAAAGACCTTGGCCAGAGAGCATATCACATCTCAACGGCAAAGGTCTTTTTTGTTTTGTGAATTTAAGACAAGGCCAGAACAACCTTCCTCTGTCTCAGACTTTCCTGCACATCGATAACCCGCTGGTTCTCCGAACCTCTGAAGGGTAAAAGGAGGTTCCTTTCAGCCAAGTGGAAAGGCCCGTCCACCAGGAGGTCCGTCTGTTCCAGCAAGCGAGCCCAGGCGGGGTTCTGTTCACTTGAGGCAGTGAGTTCTTCATAGGTATATCCTGAGTAAGTCATGACATGGAAGCCTTTCTGCCGGGCGGATTGTGCCAGCAAGGCAAAGCCGACCGCCTGGGCAAAGGGTTCCCCGCCGCTTAAGGTGATGCCGTCAAGGAGGGGATTCATGGCCAAACGCTGGAGAATTTCCGCGATGGCGACACTTTTTCCTCCTTCGTAAGCATGGGTCTCAGGATTATGGCAGCCGGGGCAGTGGTGGGGGCAGCCCTGGGCAAACACCACCAGGCGTATGCCCGGGCCATCCACAATGGACTCCTCGATGATTCCTGCGATCCGGATGCGGGGGTCCATCTTAAAGCAAACCTTTCTCGGCAAAGGAGAAGTCAAGGCAATTCAGGTGTTTAATCCGATCCCGGACTTCGGCTTTTTTGGCGTCGTTAAAGCGATCCAAGGTTCCCACCAGATAGCCTGTGATGCGGCGGATGCGCTCAAAGGGGGTGGAGCTTTCCTCGCGGCCGCAGCGAGGGCATTCGTTGCCGATGATTCCTGTATATCCGCAGACGGGATCCCGATCCACAGGATGATTGACGGCGCCGAAGCCGATGCCGGATTCTTTCATGCAACGGACAATTTTCTCAAAAGCCTCCAGATTTTGAGTGGGATCACCATCGACCTCCACATAAGTGATATGGCCGGCGTTGGTCAGCTCATGATAGGGAGCTTCAATCCTGATTTTGTGAAAGGCGCTGATGGGGAAACTGACGGGGATATGGAAGCTGTTGGTGTAGTATTCTTTGTCCGTGATACCGGGGATGCTGCCGAAAAGCTCCTGATCCATTTTGATGAAGCGACCGGAGAGGCCTTCGGCAGGAGTGGCTAAGAGAGAGAAATTCAGCCCGTATTCCCGTCCTGCTTCATCCATGCGTCGGCGCAGCTGTTGAACAATCTCCAGTCCCAGCTCCCGTGCCTCTTCCGATTCCCCGTGATGCTGCCCAGTTAAAACCATAAGGCATTCAGCCAGTCCGATAAAGCCCATGGAAAGGGTGCCGTGCTTCAGCACTTCGCGAATTTCATCATCCCAGCCCAGTTGGTCGGAATCCAGCCAGATCCCTTGTCCCATGAGAAAGGGAAAGTTCTTGACTTTTTTACGGGCTTGAATTTCAAAACGTTCCAGGAGCTGGTTGATAATCAGGTCGATTTTCTCATCCAGCATGGCGAAGAATTCAGTGCGGTTTTGGTGGCTTTTCAGGGCAAGACGGGGGAGGTTAATGGTGGTGAAGCTGAGATTTCCCCGTCCAAAGATGGTTTCCCGGGAAGTGTCATAAATATTGCCGATAACCCTGGTGCGGCAGCCCATGTAGGCAATCTCCGTCTCAGGCCTGCCCGGGACATAGTACTGCAGGTTAAAGGGAGCATCAATAAAGGAGAAGTTGGGGAAGAGTCTTTTGGCACTGACCCGGCAGGCCAGCTGGAATAAATCGTAGTTAGGATCACTGGGATTATAATTAATCCCTTCTTTCACTTTGAAGATATGGATAGGGAAGATAGGGGTCTCGCCATTGCCCAGACCTGCTTCTGTGGCCAGGAGCAGGTTTTTGACCACCATACGGCCTTCCGGGGTGGTGTCCGTGCCATAATTGAGGGAGCTGAAGGGAATTTGGGCTCCGGCACGGCTGTGCATGGTATTGAGGTTATGGACCAGGGCTTCCATAGCCTGATAAGTTTTTTTATCCGTCTCGGCGAGAGCTTTTTTGACAGCAAACTCTTGGGCTTTGCGGATGGTAGGCCTATCCAGATTAAGGTTAGGAAGGGTTAGAAGCAGTGCGGCTTCCTGTTCAAAATAGTCCGGATCAGGGGAAAGGGTGGGTGTAGGCCCGCCTTGGTTGACAAGGGCGATGAATACATCTTTGAGATGGGCTTCCAGCTCCTCCTGATCCACATCCTGATGGATTAAAAGCTCGCAGGCTTTAAGCAGGTTTTGCCTGTAAAGCTTAATATAGGTTTTGGCTACTCCCGGAGCCATACCGTAATCAAAATTAGGAATGCTTTGGCCGCCGTGTTGGTCGTTTTGGTTGGATTGGATAGCGATACAAGCCAAAGCGCTGTAGCTCTGGATATCGTTAGGTTCTCTTAAGAAGCCGTGGCCGGTCCCAAAGCCCTCTTTGAAAAGTTTTATAATATCGATCTGGCAGCAGGTGGTGGTGAGGGTGAGAAAATCCATATCATGGATGTGAATATCCCCTTCTTTGTGGGCTTTAGAGTGTTCGGGCTTTAGGACAAACATCTCATTAAACTGTTTAGCTCCTTCGGAGCCGTAGCGCAGCATGGTGCCCATGGCGGTATCTCCGTCAATGTTGGCATTTTCCCGCTTCATATCATTGTCTTTGGCTTCTTTAAAAGTCAGCTCCTCATAGACCTTCATAAGCCGGGTATCCATTTCCCGGACACGGGTCCGTTCCGCCCGATAGAGAATGAATTCTTTGGCTGTGCGGGCGTGGCCTCTTTCGATCAGGATCTTTTCCACAGCATCCTGAATTTCTTCCACAGAGGGGACTTTTTTATGTAGGTTAACCTCAAGGTAGTTGACCACTTCTTCAGCAAGAAGGAGAGAGGATTGATAGTCCTTGCCTCCCGTGGCACTGGCCGCCTTAAAGATAGCGTTGGCTATTTTTTCAATGTTAAAAGGAGCTTCCCGTCCGTCGCGCTTGCGAATCTTAGTAATCAAATAAAATCTCCCTCTTTTCTCCATTTTATTACTGGCGTCTATTCTGTTCTATTACCGGTGTCTATTCCGTTCCGATAAAGAAAACCCCGAAAGCACTGCTTTCGCACTTTGTTGCTTCGCCCGAAGACACTGTCGACCCACTTGTTTACTTTAAACGTATGTTTGCAAATAAGGCGAAGTCGCTGGTTGCACTTATGCTTAGAAAGTATACAGAGCAAGCTTATACTTTCTGACAGTGAAATAAAAACTTCCCGACAGAGATGTCGAGAAGCTAAAAACAACATGCCGTTAGCAGCCCAACATACTCTATCTTCCGTAGAGTTGGTGGTATACACATAGGCAGGTCTTCTGACTTAGGATCATCTATACTTCTTACCTTCCCGAAAACCTTTTCAGTGGTAATGCCAAGAAGCATATTCCCCTTACAGCGGCGGGACCGTGCCGGTCTCTAACCGGCTTCCCTTTTCAACTGTGGTTGTACAGTCACCTATGAGATTCCTTATTAATGAACTAGTCTCATTATACATCAAAATCTCGTTGAACACCATATATAGATGAAAATTTATAAAAAAACACTATATATAGGGGTGCGCAACCTAAAACCAGTTGAGCCAAGACTGATAAAATCATATCTTAAAAGCAAGGGGACTGTCAACGATCTAAATCACATTATCTAATTAAATGAGCCTTAAATAAGCAAAATTATATTACCTAAATTACATTATCTCACCATGATATTTCTGCAAGGATTTAACCACGGTCTTATTGGCAGCCGCCTCCTGAGACGCGGCAATTCCTTTGGCACTGGCTAAGGCGGCGGGGGTGGTGGTGATATAAGGGATCTTGTACTTAATGGCGGTTTTGCGGATGTAAGAATCATCTTTGAGACTGCGTTTGCCGATAGGAGTGTTAATGACCAATTGGATCTCGCCGTTCATGATACCATCGGGGATATTGGGACGGCCTTCCTCGATTTTGTGGATGAATTCGGCTTCAATGCCATGATCCTGAAGGAATTTCCGGGTCCCCTGAGTGGCCTTGATCTTAAAGCCCAGCTTGAGAAATTCCCGGGCGGTTTCGATTAACCCTGAAGAGCGGTCCTGTTCGGCAATACTCATAAGCACGGTTCCGCTGAAGGGCAGGGGGGAGTGGGTTGCTTCCTGGGCTTTGAAATAGGCCAGACCGAAGGAATCTGCCATGCCCAGAACCTCTCCGGTGGAACGCATTTCCGGGCCGAGGACGGGATCCACTTCAGGGAATTTGTCAAAGGGGAAGACCGCTTCTTTGACACCGTAATGGGTGATCTGAGCAGGCTTAAAGTTTGCTGCGATATCCGTCTTTTCCCCGGTGTAATCAGCCAGAATCAACTCCGTGGCCAGCTTGGCCATAGGGGTATTGCAGATTTTCGAGACCAGAGGTACGGTACGGGAAGCTCTGGGGTTGGCTTCCAGGACGTAGACCTTATCCTCAGCGATGGCGTACTGGATATTCATGAGTCCTACCACATGAAGTTCCTGGGCAATCCGCTGGGTATAATCGATAATGGTGCGCAAATGGTGATCGGCAATGGTCAGAGGGGGAATGACGCAGGCACTGTCTCCGGAATGGATCCCTGCCAGCTCGATGTGCTCCATGACGGCAGGAACGAAAGCATGGCTACCGTCCGAGACGGCGTCGGCCTCTGCTTCAATGGCATTTTCCAGAAACTTATCAATAAGAATGGGGCGTTCCGGAGTGATGTCCACGGCGGCGGCCACATACTCCCGCAATTGCTCTTCATCAAAGACAATCTCCATGCCCCGGCCCCCCAGGACATAGGAAGGACGAACCATGACGGGATAACCGATGGTCTCCGCCACGGCCCAAGCTTCCTCAAGGGTACTGGCCATACCTGCCTGGGGCATGGGGATAGCCAGCTTTTCCATCATTTTGCGGAACTGATCCCGGTCTTCGGCCTGGTCGATGACTTCCGGTACGGTACCAAGGATTCTTACCCCGGCCTCCTGGAGCTGGGCGGCGATATTCAGGGGTGTTTGACCTCCGAATTGAACGATGGCGCCGATGGGGCGTTCTTTTTCATAGATGCTTAAGACATCTTCCACAGTCAGGGGCTCGAAATAGAGCTTATCCGAGGTGTCATAATCAGTGGATACGGTCTCAGGGTTGCAGTTAATCATGATGGTTTCATAGCCCAGGTCCTTTAAGGCGAAAGCGGCATGAACACAGCAGTAGTCAAATTCGATGCCCTGGCCGATGCGGTTGGGGCCGCCGCCCAGGATGAGGACCTTTTCCTTCTGACTGGTGGTGACCTTGTCCGGGGCATTATAGGTGGAGTAATAATAGGCGGCGTTGTTAACTCCGCTTACAGGAACGGCATCCCAGGCCTGGGTCAACCCCAGTCCGAGGCGCTGCCGGCGGACTTCGGTTTCCGAGCTGGCTAAGAGCTGCGCCAGATAGCGGTCGGCAAAACCGTCCTTTTTGGCTTGAATCAGGAGTTCGGCGGGGAGTTCCCGGCCCTGATGCTTCAGGATCTTTTCTTCCAGGTCCACCAGTTCCTTCATCTGCTCAATAAACCAGGTCTTAACATAGGTGATGGCGGCAAGATCCGCCGGGTCAGCCCCTTGGCGGAGGGCCTCGTACATCATAAAATGCCGTTCACTGGTGGGGGTCTTCAACAGCTCCAGAAGCTCGGGAAGGGTCTTGGCATTAAAATCTTTGGCAAAGCCTAAGCCGTAACGGCCTATTTCCAGAGAGCGAATGGCTTTTTGGAAGGCCTCTTTATAGTTTTTGCCGATGCTCATGACTTCACCTACGGCCCGCATCTGGGTCCCCAGTTTGTCTTCCACACCCTTGAACTTTTCAAAGGCCCAGCGGGCGAACTTGATCACTACATAGTCACCCCAGGGAGTATATTTATCCAGGGTTCCTTCCCGCCAGTAGGGGATTTCATCCAGGGTCAGACCGGCGGCCAGCAGGGAAGAGATCAGGGCAATGGGGAACCCGGTGGCTTTGGAAGCCAGGGCGGAGGAGCGGGAGGTACGGGGGTTGATCTCGATGATCACCACCCGGTCTGTCTTGGGATCATGGGCGAATTGCACATTGGTTCCGCCGATGACTTCGATGGCTTCCACGATGGAGTAAGCGTACTTCTGAAGTCTCTTCTGAAGATCCTGAGAGATGGTCAGCATGGGAGCGCTGCAAAAGGAATCCCCGGTATGGACGCCAATGGCATCGATGTTTTCAATAAAGCAGACGGTGATCATTTGATTTTTGGAGTCCCGGACCACTTCCAGTTCCAGCTCTTCCCAGCCCAGGACGGATTCTTCGACAAGAACCTGCCCGATCATGCTGGCCGAGATGCCCCGGTTCACGATGGTTCTTAATTCCTCTACGTTGTAGACCAGGCCGCCTCCGGTGCCTCCCAAGGTATAGGCGGGGCGGATCACCACAGGATAGCCCAGCTCCTGGGCGATTCTCTCGGCTTCTTCCACGGTATAAGCGGGGCTGCTTTGGGGCATGTCAATACCCAGGCGTTCCATGGTTTCTTTGAAGGCGATGCGGTCTTCCCCACGCTCGATGGCATCCAGCTGTACCCCGATGACTTTCACGCCATAGTGATCGAGAACCCCTGCTTTGGCCAGCTCGGAACTCAGATTAAGCCCGGATTGTCCCCCTAAATTAGGCAGGAGGGCATCGGGGCGTTCTTTCTCGATGATCTCGGTGATTCTCTGGACATTGAGAGGCTCGATGTAGGTGGCGTCGGCGGTACCGGCGTCCGTCATAATGGTGGCGGGATTGGAGTTCACCAACACCACTTCATAACCCAGATTTTTGAGGGCTTTGCAGGCCTGGGTCCCTGAATAGTCAAATTCGGCAGCCTGCCCGATGACGATGGGGCCGGAACCGATGATCATTATCTTCTTAATATCTTCTCTCTTGGGCATCTTGATCAACCACTCCTTACTTTGTAGTGAGGGGAATACGCATAAAGGGTTTATATATTTATACATTGATATGCATAAATATAACATCTGGAAGATAAAAAATACAGTGTTTTTTTATTAAGATTCAGCTGCTTTTTCAGAAGGAGTGGAGATCGGGAAAGTCATGGTTTGCCCTATGGACAGCCCCACATATCAGAGTAAAAGCCGATGGCCCTGAGGGAGGATTCTGTTAAATGTGGAGTCGCTTGACTTAAGCATTTCTGAAAAGCCATCGTATTAATGGGGGAAGGGAGCCGCTTGAGTTCCTGGAGGGTTAACATATAATTCAAAGATAGGGTTTCTTTGAGAAGATTCCGGAAATGGTCATGCCTGCCTTTTATGGAGGGGCTGCTTGGTTCAGATAAGGCATAGCTTTGGGAAAAGACAGGTGAGACGATAAGCCGCTCTGTTTCTAATGAGAACTTCTTCTTTAATACATTAGGCAAGTAGGCGTTGCTGTAATAGGCCAAGGTATGATCGGGCAGAAAATAGCCAATACCCCATAGAGGTTGAAAGTCAAAGCGGTCAAGAGCCGGCAATCCGGTTGGGGGGGAATAGGGTATCCTTTGCAGAAGTTCAAGATAACCGGCTCTGTGCAAGCGCTTGGAGCAATAAGCAAAATTAACCAGGGCATAGTTGGCCTGGGAAAGACTCCGAGCTGTTTTAGGAGGGAAAGCTGTTAAGTATCTTTTTAGAATAGGTTCCGCAGAATTGTGGGATGCTGCCTCATTAAAATAAGTCAGGAAGGCAAAGTAGCTCTCAGGATAGTTTTGCTGAAGGATATCCTGCAATGGAGAGGCTGCTTGATTCTCCGGATGAATGGTCAAGGATTTTTGGGTGATGGTTGCGATGGGCGTGCAGATTACTTTTTCAGTCATTTTAGACAGCTGCAGCAAAAAAGCAGGGGCTTCGCTGGCAGCAGCATAATAGTGGACAGCGGCGTTTTCCAGATAAGCAAATCCAAAGAGAGTACCATCCTTTTCGTTTAATACGTTGTTCGCCATTTCGCCGACAAAGACATCGCGATTGGCATTATTGACAATAGACATAGCGCTCAGCTCCTATAAACAATAAGTAAGGAAAGGTTTAAACAGCTTCTGAGAAAGTTTTGGCAGCAGGAGGGGTTCTTGCTATAATTTTAAAACAAAAAAAGGCCGGGCAGGTAGTCGCCGCAACCTCCTTAAAATGAAAACTGAGTAGGATGTAATTAGGCCTTAAAAAATTTAAGGTGAGTCATGTTAAACCTATTTTAAAACTAAAGGAGGTAAAATTGTGAAAAGAAAGGCAATGTCAGACAAAATTTTAGTGTTAGGTCTGGATGGTATGGATCCAAGCCTGGCTCTGAAATTTGTCAACAAGGGCTCCATGCCGAATTTGAAAAAGCTTATGGAGCAAGGGGCTCAAAGAGCAGATCTGCGCATGCTGGGCGCCATGCCGACCATTACGCCTGCCCAATGGACGACATTGGCAACCGGGGCCTACCCGGAAACTCACGGAATCACAGACTTCTGGAATCAGAGTAAAGAAGATCTTTCCGAGATTGTTTATTCCTTGGATTCCGGCATGTGCCAGGCGGAACAACTTTGGAATTGTTTTGCAGAGGCCGGCAAGAAAACCCTTGTTTGGCACTGGCCGGGGTCAAGCTGGCCTCCGACTTCAGACAGCAAAAACTTATTTGTTGTGGACGGAGCCCAGCCGGCGGCTGTCAACATGAGTGTGGCTAATGTTGACGGTGAGAAAATGGTATTCGCTGCCAACAATGTGAACAAAGTCGGATATAAACCTTGCTCTACGGATGATACCGGGGCAGGGTGTGTGATTCAGGACTTGCCGGAAGAGGATAGTGCCGGAGGATCGTTTCTTCTTGAACGCCACAAGAAGAAAACGGTAAAAAATTTATTTATGAGTTTAGAAGAAGGGGCGGCCGGATTGGATAATCTCCCCTATGACAGAGTGGTAAGTCCGATCAAAGAGGCCGAAGGCTGGGCTCACGCTCCGGCAGGGGCCAAAGAATTTTATTTTGTAACCTCTAATGGGTTAGTGAGAAGACCGGCATTAATCTTGAAGAACGAATCCGGGGTCTATGACAGCATCGCCCTTTATCGCTCCAAAAAAGATGAGAACCCCTTCGCCTCCATGAAAGAAAAGGAATTTGCCTTTACGGTTGTGGATGATTGTAATGTCAATGGTGAGCAAATTCCCTGTGCAAGAAGCTACAAGCCTATGGAAATTGCTCCGGATGGTTCCCGGGTAAGAATGTGGATGAGCACAGCCTTTGATATTGCCAATGATGTAAGATGGTCGCCGAAATCCATGTATCAAGATGTTATCAGCAATGTCGGTTATGTTCCGCCCTTCTGCCAGCTTGGCGGTTCTAATTTTGAAAATTGCCGGGAGCTGTTAAATCCGGTCTGGGCCCACTATGTACAATGGCAGGCCGATGCCCTGAATTACCTGATTAAAGAGCAGGGCATCGAAGTCGTGTTCTCCCATATCCACTTTATTGATCATCAAGGGCATCAGTACTGGAATTATGCCCTGGAAAAAGAAGGGGTAGGGAACGAAGAAGGGTACCAGGGGCTGATCGAAAAAGTGTATCAGGATGCAGACCGTTATATCGGCGAGTTTATGTACCTGCTCGATGAGGATTGGACGATTTTCATCACCTCCGACCATGGGCTGCAAATCCATTACGAAGAGCTGCCCTTATTGGGAGACGGTATGGGCTGCAATATCAGGGTGATGCAGGAGCTGGGCTATACTGTCCTGAAGAAAGATGAGAACGGCCAGGAGTTAAGGGAAATCGACTGGGAGCAAACAAGAGCTGTGGCGACGAGAAGCAGTTATATTTGGGTTAATTTGAAAGGAAGAAATTCCACAGGAATAGTTGATCCAAAAGATAAACAAGCGCTTGAAGAAAAGATTATCGATGATTTATATAATTATAGGCATCCCAAATCGGGGAAAAGAGTCGTTGGCATTGCCTTGAGAAATAAAGATGCTCAGGTCCTGGGATTAAGCGGAGACGAAACAGGCGATATCGTTTATATGTGCAAGGAGGGCTGCTGCCGGGAGCATGGAGAAAGCATGTCCACCTATGACGGGTATTTCGATACTTCGATTTCCCCTATTTTTGTGGCGGCCGGTAAAGGGTTGAAAAAAGGCTTCACAACGACCCGGGTTATTCGTCAGGTTGATTTTGCTCCTACCCTGGCTATTTTGGGGGGAGTGAAGATCCCGGCTCACTGCGAAGGGGCGCCGGCTTATCAAATTTTAGCGGAAGAGCTGTAGAAGCAAAGAATCTGGAACTTTACTTGGAGCGGCTTGAAATATAGAAAAAGGCCGCCCGGAATAGAGATTTTGGGCGGCTTCTTGTGGCGTGTCCCGATGCGCTGCGCCGGACAATGGTAGGAAGAGGCAAGAAACTTTGCAATATAGGAAAGAAATAACTTTCATTAGTAGAGTGAAGGGAGTAGGTTGAATGCGCGTTAAATGTTAAATTCTAATCACGTGGGGTGCTGTTTATTCGGTTATCGTCAATTCAAAATAAAAAAATTATAGTCAGAGTTCCGGGCAATTGCCGGAAGGCTAACTATAAGAAAGTCATTGGAACTTAATTATACTACAAAAACCTTATTTGTGGAACCGCCTTGCCTTATGATCACTCACGCATTATGTTCATCACTTATCAAGGGGAGGAAAGTTAAATGGCAGTCAATGTCAATACTCCAAAGTTTAATAATGTTGCTTTAACTAAATATTATGTTCATATAGCAGTGTTCGCTTTTTTACTGTTTGGATTTTCTATTGTGGTGCCTCCGATTGAACCAATAACAGCAATGGGCATGAAAATTCTGGGAGTGTTTTTAGGGACGGTCTATGCTTGGCTGTTTATCGATGTTCTTTGGCCAAGCTTAATATCCATGGTTGTATTGGGGTTCACTGGTTATGCTAAAATTGGCCGTATATTTGCTGAAGGCTTCGGCAGTGATATTTTTCTGACCCTGTTCTTCATTTTTATTTTTGCAGCGTATCTTGAAGAAACAGGAATCAACAGATATTTCGCGACATGGCTGATTACACGCAAGTTTGTCGTCGGGAAGCCCTGGCGCCTGATTGCGATGATATTTGTAGCCGCATATCTGATAGCTACCGTTATGGGGGTTTATGCGGCAATTCTTGTATTATGGACGATTGTTTATAATATCGCAGAAACAGTAGGGTTGAAAAGGAAAGACCGCTTATTGGGATTTATTTTAGTGGGGATTGCCAACGTTGTCATGCTGGGTTGGGGAGTGTTTCCCTTTACACCCTTCCCGTTGCAGGGGCTGACGTTGCTGGCAAAATCAACGGGTGTGGATGTCAATCTTGGCGTCTATTTGCTGTATATGATTCCTATTTCAGTCATTACTTTGGTTGCGTACCTCTTGGGCGGAAAGTATATTTTTAAATTAGATACGAAGGCTCTGGAAAACTGTGACTATACTCTTAATCTAAAAATAGAGCCATTAACAAAGGAACAAAGAATTGCCATTCTTTTTACGATAGTTTTTGTATTGGCATTATTTGCGCCCCAAGTTGTCCCTAAGAGCACAGCCGTTGGCGCATTTCTTGCCCAATTACCGAATCCGGCGATAATTTCCATAATTTTGGTGGTGATCTGTCTAATAAAAAATAAAAGCAATGAGCATCTGACCAGCTTTCAGAGATTGGCAACAAGTGGTTCGAATTGGCGTATCCTGATTTTAATGGCCTGTACAGTTCCTTTAGGTAATGCATTGGAAATTAAAGAAGCGGGGTTGATGCAGGCGCTTACCAACTCCCTGGCTCCTATATTGAGCAATCTTTCTCCATTTGTATTTTATGCACTGAGCTTTCTCATCGCGATTGTTATTACTCAGTTTGTTCACAACGTTGTCTTGTTAACCATAATGACGCCGATTCTCACAACACTGGCGGTTTCCATTGGCGCTAATCCGGTGATTGTAACCATGGGCTTAATCTTAGCAATTATGGCAGCAATTGCCACTCCCGGCGCATCCAGCAGAGCAGCATTGGTATTTGGCAATACAGAATGGATTGCGACGAGGGATGCTTATATTTTTGGGATTTGGGCGGTAGTAAGCGGTTATCTTGTTGTTTTAGCATGTGGTATTCCTTGGGGGATGCTTTTATTTTAAAAGCGTTCAGCAAAGGTCCATAGTTGCTGTCAAAAATTAAGAGAGCGGACCCATTGAGGACGAGTAGCGCAATGGGTCCGCTCTTCTTAAGCTAAGGTTATACGAGTCAATCGGCTAAATTGATTAATTTTTCAAGGGTTTGGGGCTGCTTGATGATAATGAACTGTTTTTCTTTTTTTATGATCGCCATGTTCTCAAGTTCACTTAAGTACTTAATAATATTGGAACGATGAACACCGGTGATCGAAGCCATATCCATTCTTGTTAAAAAATTTTTGACAAGAATGCTCTGATCGGATTGAATTTGGCCATAGTTTTTTCCTAACTGGTGGATCAACTTATACACTCTCACCTTGCTTGTGCTTTTATGTTCTGTGAGCAAAATATTAATGCAATACTGGTATTTTTTGTATAATTGATCAAGAAAGAAATCCAGGTTGTCCTGATTAGAGCGGATAAAGCGAAAGAAAAATTCTTTTTTTATGAAGACAATTTCCGTCCTTTCTGTAGCAACCGCCTCCTGATAAAAAAGATCACGGAAACAGGAAATGACACAGCCTTGGTTAAGGAACCACATGAGCCTGTTCTCACCCTCTTCGTTGGATAAGCCTATTTTTAATCTTCCCACTTTAATCAGGCCCACATCGTATCCAAAGATTGCGGGAAAAACGGCTCGCCTTTCATAAGCAATGTTTGATGGATAGAGTTCTCCTTGAAATAATCCAAAATTGATGTGTTGGCTTGAATAAAGGGAGTGTTATCGGTGTTCATAACGATGCTCCTTTCGGAAATTATACTTGCAATAAAGGGGATAAATCTTTATTTGAAGATAACCATTCCGGAGCCCGATTGTTGAGGAGAACCCTGCAGAAAGAAGAGCTTGTTCATTAATCCACTATCTGATTATACCATCTATAGAGCAAGAAGTCTTATTTTTTAAACTATTTTTCAAAATAAGGCAAGAAATATTGAAACAGTAGTCTGGACTATAGTATGAGATTTTAGAGATGATAAAATTAAAATGGGAGTGATGAGCTTCCCGAGATTAAAACGAAAGCATTAAATTGACTTAAGGAGGATTCCAATGGAGCAGGCTCTGATTGAAAACCTAAAAAAGCTGGTGGGCGATGAGAATGTCATCCATAGATTTGAGGATCGTTTTTGTTATACCTACGATGCCTCCTTTGCTGAAATTGATCAAAAAAATATTCCGGGAGCCGTTGTCTTTCCGGAGACCACGGAACAAGTAGCAGCGGTGATGAAGTTTGCCTATGCGCATAAAATCACGGTGATCCCCCGGGGGGCCGGTTCCAATGTCAGCGGCGGAACCCTTGCCGTTGCGGATGGCTTGATCATGGTTTTAACTAAAATGGATAAGATCCTGGAGATCGATCGGGATAATCTGCTGGTGGTCGTTGAAACCGGTGTCAAAACCGGCCGGCTTCAGCAGGAGGTGGAAAAGATGGGGCTTTTTTACCCTCCCGATCCGGCCAGTCTGGCTTTTTCAACAATTGGCGGCAATGTGGCGGAAAGCGCCGGGGGACCCCGGGGTGTCAAGTATGGGACCACCAAAGATTATGTCCTGGGTATGGAGGTGGTGCTGCCCACCGGAGAAATCCTCAATACCGGCGGCCGGGTGATCAAAAACGTGACCGGATATAACCTGACCCAGCTCTTTACAGGCTCCGAGGGTACTTTAGGGATCATTACCAAGGTTATTTTGAAGTTAGTTCCTAAACCCGAGGGGAAGAAAACCCTGCTGGCCGTATTCAATGAGATCGAAGGGGCGGGGCAGGCTGTTTCGGGAATTATCGCCCAGGGCATTATTCCCACAACCATCGAGCTTTTAGATGATGTCTATATTAAAAATATTGAAGAATATGCCCATGTGGGCTTCCCGCTGGATGCCGGGGCGGTTCTGCTGATTGAGGTGGACGGTGACAAGGAAGTTTTGGACAAACAGGCCGGCAAGATTGAACGGGTCTGCCAAGCAGCCGGAGCCAGAGAAGTGAAAATCGCCCGCAATCAAGAGGAAGCGGAAGAGCTGTGGAAGGCGCGCCGGGCGGCCTTTGCCTCCTGTGCCCGCTTGAAGCCCACGATTATCGGCGAGGATGCCACAGTGCCCCGAAGCGCCATTCCGGCCATGATCGCCAAAATACGTGAAATTGCCCGCAAATACGAGGTGTTGATTGCCGTGGTGGGGCATGCGGGAGATGGCAATCTGCACGCAACCTTCCTTTGTGACGAAATGAATCAGGAGGAAATGGCCCGTGTTGAGAAGGCTATCGACGAAACGTTCTATGCGGCCTTGGAGCTGAAGGGAACCTTAAGCGGCGAGCATGGCATCGGCAGAGCGAAGGCCCCCTTTATCAAAATGCAGATCGGAGAAGAGGGTTACCGGGTCATGAAAAAAATAAAGCTGGCGCTGGATCCGGAGAATCTTCTCAATCCCGGCGTAATGTTTGGAGAGTGATGGCAATGTCTGAAGCATGGGATCAGTGGGAAAAAGAAGCGATTAAATGTACACGCTGCGGGTCCTGCCAGAATGTCTGCCCGGTTTTTGCCGAGCTCATTTCCGAGGCGACAGTGGCACGGGGCAAGGTGCGTCTGATCCGTACAGTGCTCAAGCAGGATATGGAGATGACGGATTCCTTTGCGGAGCTGATGTCCCAATGTCTGATGTGCAAGGCTTGCGTAGCCAATTGCCCCAGCGGGGTGCGGGTGGATAAATTAGTTGAGGCTGCCCGGACGGAGCTGGTCAGACGCCGGGGAATGCATCCCCTGAAAAAGTTTATTTTTCGTGTAGCGCTGAAGAATCGGGGGATATTCCATATCGGCTTAAGAAGCGGCTCTTTATTTCAGAAGCTCCTTTTCCGCCCGGGACCTCATGGGCAGGGAATGCTGCCCCGGCTGCCGATGGGCATAGATAGGAGAAGGATGATAAAGCCTATCGCCCCGGTCCCTCTGCGCGGGCAATTCCCGGAAAGGGCGGAGAGCAAGGGTTCCCGGGGAACAGTGGCATTTTTTACCGGCTGCATGATGAATTATTTTTATGTGGATGCCGGCCGGGCAGTGGTTGAGGTGCTGAACAAGCTGGGCTACCATGTCCTTATCCCCGCCAGACAGCATTGTTGCGGAACTCCGGCCCGCGTAAACGGGGATAAGGATACGGCGGTTGCTTTAGCCAAAGCCAATCTGGATGTTTTTGCCGATGTGGAGGCTGAGGCGGTGATTGTGGCCTGCGCTTCCTGCGGCTTGGCCTGGAAGGAAGAATTTGCGGAGCTGCTTGAGGATGATGCCCGCTATCAGGCTAAGGCTCAGAAGCTTATGACCAAAGTCAAGGATTTTAATGAATTTGTCGCGGGCCTTGACGGATGGGAACAGAACATCGGACAGATTGCAGCCAGGACGACCTATCATGATCCCTGCCATTTGGCACGGGGGCAGAAGATAAGGGAGCAGCCCCGCCGGATTATCCGGGCAATCTCAGGGGACTATTTTGCAGAATTGCCAGGAACAGAGCAATGCTGCGGTATGGCCGGGTCATACAGCCTCTATCATTACGATACCTCCAAAAAAATTAATGATAAAAAGATTGCGGATATTAAGGCCACCGGTGCGGAAATTATGCTCACCTCCTGCCCGGCGTGTCTGATGCAAATCGAAGACGGCTTGCAGCGCAATCAGCTGCAAGGAGTTCAATGTATGCATGTGGCCGAATTATTGAATAAGGCCCTTGCGGCGGATAATACCCGGCAGACGGAAGGTTAATGCGTTAAAACACAGTCCCCTCCATAGATTGCGGCAAAAAAAGGCGGTGCTATGATGAGGGGATTTTCCTTAGGAGGGTGGGCGCATGGAGCAAAAAATAGGAATTATAGCCAATAATAGGGAACTAAAACAGAGAATTGAAGAGCTTTACAGAGAGGATGTCCGTCAGGGGAGGATATTGATTGAGATCCTGGACTTTGAAAAAATTGAAGAGCAAGGCCGGCTTCTGGAAAAAAGGGGAGCCAAGGTGATTATCGCCAGAAGCGGCGGTTATCGCCATACTCTCGGCAAAGTCAGCGTTCCGGTAATTCAGTTTAAAATAAACACCCTGGATATCTTAGCCGCCATTAAGTCGGCGCAAAAGATCAGCCGCCATGTGGTGCTGGTCATTTCCGATTTAGAGTCCTTCGCTTACGAGGAGTGGCGGGAAATGATTCAGGCCAGAGTGACCATTGAAGAATTCGCTTCTCTGGAGGCTATTGAAGACAAGGTCTTTAAGTATGCTGCCGCCCCTGCGGAGGTGGTCATTGTGGGAGGCGGCATTCCTTGCCGGTTCGCCCGTAAATTCGGCTTGAAGTATGTTCCCATCAGCGCCGGCAAGGAATCGATCAACGAGATTATGACCTCGGCCTGGGAACTCGTTGATAATCTCTATGAACAAAAATACAAAAACGAAGTGCTGAAAAAAACCTTGGATGGAGTTCATGATGCGGTTTTGGCCGTCGATCAGGAAGGCCGGATTATCCATTGCAATGAAAAGGTGAAGGCCACGCTCAAAGGTGAGAGAAATCCGCTGATCGGGGAGCGGTTGGATCAGGTTTTTCCTGAGCTCGGCTTTATGGTCAAGGGTTCAGGCAATAAGGCGAATGAGATTATTAATCTGAACGGCCTTGTGATCACTGCCAATACCTCGCGTTTAGAAGTGGACGGTCAGGTCAGGGGAATGCTGTGTTCTTTTCAGGATATTACGAAGCTGCAGAACCTCGAAAAGAAAATACGCTATGAGCTCAATAAAAAGGGACTTAGGGCAAAGTATCATTTTGACGATCTTATTGCCTGGGATCCGGTGATGAAAGGGACGGTAGCCAAAGGGATCAAGATCGGGCTAACGGACGTTACGGTGATGATCTACGGGGAAAGCGGCACCGGCAAAGAGATGTTTGCCCAAAGCATGCATAATATCAGTGCCAGAAAGGACGAACCCTTTGTGGCCATTAACTGTGCGGCCATATCGGAAAGTCTGCTGGAGAGTGAGCTCTTCGGGTATGAGGAAGGCGCCTTTACCGGTGCCAGAAAAGGAGGTAAACCGGGATTATTTGAACTTGCTCATGGAGGAACCGTGTTCCTGGATGAGATCAATAGCGTCTCTCCGGCACTTCAGGCCAAGCTTTTGCGTGTCCTGGAGGAGAAAGAGCTGATGAGGATAGGTTCGGATTATGTGATTCCCTTGGATGTCCGCATTATCTCTGCGGCTAATGAGAGTTTGCTCATGAAGATGGAGGAGGGGAATTTCAGAAGGGATTTATTCTATCGGTTAAGTATTTTGGAACTGAAGATTCCTCCCCTGCGGGAAAGGGAGATGGATATTGTGCCGATTTTTAAGCATTATCTCTCGAATTTGGAGGGAGCCTCCGGTTTAATCATCGATGATGAATTGGCGGAGGCATTAAAAGCCTATACCTGGCCCGGCAATGTCCGGGAATTGCGGAACAATGCTCAACGTTATGCTATTTTTGGCGAACTGGATATAAATCCCGGACCTTGGCCCAAAAACACTGAGTTTTTGCAGGAAGGGTTTATTGATCTCAAAGAAATCAACCGCTATGTGGAAACAAAAGTGATTGATCTGCTTATGGAGAAGGGTTTAAGTAAAAATGAAATTGCGAAACGGCTAGGGATCAGCCGGGCTTCCTTATGGAACAAATCCAATAAACGTCTTAACAAGAAAGAGGACAGGTAAGAAGTCGATGTTCAAAAAACTAGATACTATGTCTAATTTTTTGAACGTATTTTTGGGGATACCTCATAGGGTTGGTGAGAAAGTGCAGGTTTTAGGCCTGTTTTTTTTGATTCTCTTTTTGGCATGATTTTTGCTTATTTAATGGATAAGGGGATAAATCCGGAGTGAAAGAAGGGAAGGACTTGGGGGGACGATGTATCGGCAGTACTGTTAAAAGGATTTAAAAAGCAAAAAGGAGTCTGTTCATGAAGAAATTACTTACGGGAAATGAAGCCATTGCCCGGGGGGCTTACGAAGCAGGAGTTAAATACGCTTCTGCTTATCCGGGGACACCCAGTACGGAAATTCTGGAGAACTTAGCGCTATATAAAGAAGAGGTTTTGGCCGAGTGGGGGACCAATGAGAAAGTCGCTTTAGAGGCAGTTTTCGGCGCTTCAATGGCCGGGGCGAGGGCCATGGCGTCCATGAAGCACGTGGGGGTGAATGTGGCGGCGGACCCCCTCTTTACCATTGCCTATACGGGTATTAACGGAGGGATGGTGCTGATATCCGCCGACGAACCGGGACAGCATTCTTCTCAAAATGAACAGGATAACCGCAACTATGCCAAAGCCGCTAAGATTCCCATGTTCGAACCGGCGGACAGCCAGGAAGCCAAGGATATGGCGAAAGCCGCCTTTGAACTGAGCGAAACCTATGATACTCCGGTCATGGTCAGGGTGACCACACGGGTATGTCATTCCAAAGGGATTGTGGAATGTCAGGAAAGGAAAGAGGTTGGGTTTAAGCCCTATACCAGGAATATTCCCAAATATGTCACCGTGCCTTTATATGCCCGGCAGCTAAGGGTCAAGGTGGAAGAACGAATGAAAAAGCTGCAGGATTTTTCCGACCGGACTTCCGTAAACCGGATCGAATGGCATGATACCAAAGTCGGGGTGATCGCCTCGGGAATTTGCTATTCCTATGCCAAAGAGGTGTTCGGCGATTCCGTCTCTTATTTGAAGCTGGGATTTACCAATCCGCTCCCCGCCGGGAAAATCCGCGAGTTTGCGGGTAAGGTTGAAACCATCTATGTGCTTGAAGAGAATGACCCTTATATTGAAGAACAGGTTAAAATCCTCGGGTTTAAGTGTTTGGGAAAAGAACTCTTCCCGGCCTATGGGGAAATGCTCCCGGATGTCATCCGCAAGGCTGTTTTTGGTCAAACCTATCCGGTGCCTGACTATGGTCAGGGCAAAGTGGTTCCCAGGCCCCCTGCACTTTGCGCCGGCTGTCCGCACCGAAGCTTTTTCTATGAGATCGGCAAACGCAGGAATGTGATGATCTCGGGGGATATCGGCTGTTATTCCTTAGGCTATGCCGAGCCTTACAATGCCATGGATCACAATATCTGTATGGGGGCAAGCATAAGTGTGGGTCATGGTGCCCAGCAGGCCTTTAATATGATGGAAAACAACCGGATGAGAGTGGTTTCGGTCATCGGAGATTCGACCTTCTTCCATACGGGAATCAATTCCCTGATCGATGTGACCTTCAATGGCAGCAAGACCATCAACGTTATTTTGGATAACCGCATAACCGGGATGACCGGACATCAGGAGAACCCCGGCTCAGGATATACCTTACAAGGGCAGGAAACCGTCGGCATTAACATTGAAGCTCTGGTCAAGGTATGCGGAATCAAAAATGTCCGGGTGATTAACCCCAACGATCTGAAAGCGGTGAACGAGACCTTCGATTGGGCGCTCAGCCTTGAGGAGGCTTCGGTGATTATTGCCAGATGGCCTTGCGTTTTGAAGAAGCTGTCCAAAGAGGATAAGCGGGAGTTCAGGGAAGTCTTTACCAGCAAATGTGTGGTGGACCATGACCAATGTGTGGGCTGCAAGTCTTGTATCAGGCCCGGCTGTCCGGCCATTTCCTTTGATAAAAGCCGCAAAAAAGCGGTTATCGATGCCAATTCATGCGTGGGCTGCGGGATCTGCCTTCAGGTATGTCCGGTTAAAGCGATTGGAAAGGTGGAAGGTAAATGACAAAGAGCATTCTTTTAGTCGGAGTAGGGGGGCAGGGAACCATCCTGGCCAGCAAGCTTCTGACCGCAGGTCTGCTGGAAGCCGGATATGATGTCAAAATGAGCGAGATCCACGGAATGTCCCAGCGGGGCGGCTCGGTTTCCTCCCAGGTAAGATATGGCGGGAAGGTGGAAGCGCCGGTGATCGAAGTCGGAGGAGCGGATATGCTGGTGGCTTTTGAGAAGATGGAAGCCTTAAGGTGGCTGAAGTATTTGAAACCGGAGGGCAAAGTCGTTGTCAATGATTTCGAAATTCCCTCCATGCCCATTATCACCGGCAAAGCGGATTATCCGGCCGGTATAATAGAAGAGCTTTCCGGCAGAGTTCGGACCACAGTCATTGATGCGGCCCGACAAGCTGAAGCCCTGGGTAATCCCAAGGTCATGAATGTTATTTTATTAGGCACGATCATCACAGCCATGAATCTCAAGGCCATCGACTGGGCCAAAATTATCCGGGATAATGTGAAGCCTCAATTGGCGGAGTTGAATATCCAAGCCCTTGAAGTGGGAATGAGCTTGGTTTAAGGGGTATTGAGAATGAAACGGGGCGATTATGTATGGGGCTTGGGGCTGCTGATTTGGATTCTTATTTTGGCGGTGCCTGATTCCAGAGCCGTATTTATGAGGGTGACAGGGGACCATCCTTATGCGGGCGGATTTGTTAAATTTGCCGTCCTGGCAACAATGGGCGACTTATTGGGAATAAGAATGCTCAGGGGGGAGTGGAGTATCCCCAAGGGCTTGTTCTACCGGGTTATGGTCTGGGGGATCATCGGTCTGATGATTACCCTGGTCTTTACGGTCTATATGGGCGGTACGGCAGCGGCTCAAAGTTTGGGGATGCTGCCCTTTCAGGACTCGCTGCCGGCGCAGGCGTTTTTGGGAAGCGTGCTGATGAATGTAACCTTTGGACCGATGATGATGGTGTTTCATCGATTTACGGATCTGTTCATTGATGCCAAGACAGAGCAGAAGGGCAAGGTGACCCTGAGCTCTTTGATCAGGAAAAATGACTGGAACTCTTTGGTGGAATTCAGCTGGCTGAAGACCTGCCCGTTTTTCTGGATACCCGCCCACACGGTGGTTTTCTTGCTGCCCGGTGAATATAGAGTCCTGGCTTCCGCGTTTTTATCGATTGCTTTGGGAGCTCTGCTAGCTTTAGCGAAGAAGCAAAAGCCGGCTGATCCGGAAACCGCGGCTTAAGGATAAACAAGATAAAGGATGGGAACAGCCTATGGAATTTAAGATTCTGGCCATTAACCCGGGTTCGACCTCAACGAAAGTAGCCCTCTATCAGGACGAGGCAGAATTGTTCTGTGAAACACTGGATCATCCCCGGGAGGAAATGGCCCCATATGGCAAGGTCCGGGAACAGTTTGCCATGAGAAAGGCGGTTGTTCTGGCTTGCCTGAGTAAGCACGGAGTTGAGGCCGGTCAATTGTCGGCCGTTGTGGGAAGAGGAGGGATGCTTCCGGCGGTAAAATCGGGTGCATATCAAGTGAATCAGGAAATGCTGGATGCCTTGACGAATCATCCCGTAATGGAGCATGCTTCCAATTTAGGAGCATTGCTTGCTTATGAAATAGCGGGCTTGGCAGGAATTCCGGCCTATATCTATGATTCGGTGCGGGTGGATGAGCTCAAACCCATTGCCCGTCTGTCGGGGATGCCGGAAATACCCAGGACAAGCACCAGTCATGCCTTAAATACAAGAGCTATGGCCATAAAATATGCCTATGAGCAGGGCCGGGAATACACGGATATGAATTTTATCGTAGCCCATTTGGGCGGAGGCATCTCCTTAAATGTTCACGAGAAGGGGCAATTGGTGGATGTCATCCCCGATGACGAAGGCCCATTCTCTCCTGAGGGGTCCGGGAGAGTTCACTGTAAGAGTCTGATCAAGCTTTGCTATGCCGACCGGTACGACGAACAAACCATGCAGAAAAAGCTGCGTGGAAACGGAGGACTGAAAGCCTATCTGCAGACTACGGATGCCCGGGAGGTCGAGGCCATGATCCTGGCCGGCAACGAAGAAGCAAGGCTGGTTTATGAAGCTATGGCCTATCAGGTAGCGAAAGGAATAGGAGAGCTGGCCACTGTGGTTTGTGGGAAGCTGGACGCCATTATTATTACAGGGGGCATCGCTTACTCGGAGCTGCTGACTTCGTGGATCAAGAAGCGGGTGGAATTCCTGGCGCCGGTGATCGTCATGTCGGGAGAGAATGAGATGGAAGCCTTAGCCTTAGGTACGCTAAGAGTGCTGAGAGGAGAGGAGCAGGCAAGGGTGTACAGTGAGTAATTGTGTTGATCAAGGCTGGGCCATTGAGAACAGGGATGCGGCTGTAAAAGGGCGGCATCAGGCAAATTGATTTTAGGAGTGATGAGGATGTCTTTATCGCCATTAGATGATACCGGTTTTGAAGAGGTGATTTACGACAAAGGCGAACCGTGTTTGGTGATCTTTTCGAGGAAAAGCTGCCATGTCTGCAAGGAAGTGGTCCCCCTTTTAGAAGAGCTGCAGCCGGAATACGCAGGCAGATTTGGTTTTTATTATGTTGATGTGGAAGAAGAAAAGGGGCTGTTTCAACGTTTCTCCCTAAAGGGAGTGCCGCAGATTCTTTTCTTCCATGAAGGTGAATTCAAGGGCAAAATGGCCGGACAGGTGGAAGCCGAACAAGTCGAGGAGAAAATAGAGGATGTTCTGGGCGCGATAGGTTGAAAGAGAAGGGAGGAGTGTTCTGTTATGGCCATCAAAAATTTTGCGGAGCTTATCGCCAAAGTGCAGACCACTCAGGACAGAAAACGCATGGCAGTGGTAGCCGCCGATGATGAACACACCCTGGAGGCGGTTATCCAGGCCCGCAGAAACGCTATAGCGGAACCGCTGCTGATCGGAAATCCGGATAGGATAAGGGAAGTGCTGAAAGGTCTGCAGGAAGATGCCGGTGCGTTTCAGGTTATTGAAGCCCTGGATAACGAAGGGGCCGCCTACAAGGGTGTGGAGTTAATTCATCAGGGGCAGGCGGATATTATCATGAAGGGCAAGCTGCAGACCGGTGAGTTGCTGAGAGCGGTTGTCGATAAAGAAAAAGGTTTGCGGGCAGGGAAGATCGTGTCGCATATAGCGTTCAAAGAAATTCCCAATTATCACAAGCTGGTCGTCATGACCGATGGCGGAATGGCCACCTACCCCGACCTGGAACAGAAAAGGCATATTTTAGAAAATGCGGTTCATATTCTGCATGTCCTGGGGTATGCAAAGCCCAAGGCAGCGGTACTGGCGGCAGTGGAGACCCTCAATCCCAAGATGCCGGAAACGGTGGATGCGGCAGAACTTAAGGCCTTGAATCTTTCAGGTGAACTAATGGACTGTATCGTCGAGGGACCGATCTCTTATGATTTAGCCATGAGTAAAGAAGCTGCCCGCTTAAAAGGCTATCAAAGCCCGGTAGCCGGTGATGCGGATATTTTGCTGATGCCCAACATTACGGCGGGGAATATCTTGGGAAAATGCCTGCTTTGTTCGGCTCAGGCGAAAATGGCCGGGTTCATTGTGGGAGCCAGGGTTCCTGTGGTGGTAACCTCCCGGGGATCTACGGCTGAAGAAAAGTATCTATCCATCGTTCTTGCGGCGGCAGTGGCTTAGCCGGCGAACACAAGCAGGGGCTTGCCATTTAGCTTATATTTATAGCAAAAGAGGGCTTCTGGCATTTGCCCGCCGCCCTCTTTCGTTATTTATTTTTTCATCATGGCTTTTACTTTCTCGCCGGCGGGAGTTTCCGCTACGATTTTACCCAGTCTTTCATAGTCTTTTTGCACTAACTCTTTAAATTCCTTTCTGGACATAGGTGATAATTCTTCACCTGTAGATTGGGCCTTTTCGGCGAAGGCGGGGTCTTTCAGTATGGTATTGATTCCTTCGTTAAGCTTGTCGGCTATGGGTTCGGGAATCCCTTTGGGGGCAAAAATCCCGCTCCAGACATTCAGTTCTATAGCATAGCCTTGTTCCTGGAAGGTAGGGGTCTCGGGCAGGCTGCTCAGCCTTTCTGGTGAGGCCATGGCCAATGTCAGGGTATCGCCGGACTCTTGATAAGTTAAAAGAGGAGCGCCTCCTACCAAGGCAAAATCAATATGTCCTCCCAAAATAGCGGCGATGGCTTCCGATGTTCCGCTAAATCCGATGCCGCTTGCTTCAATACCGGCTTGCATCAGGAATTCCTCTGTTTTCAAGTGGGGCAGCCCGCCTACGGCAATGGTCCCGTATTTGAGCTTGCCGGGATTTTCTTTGCCGTATTTGACCAGGTCTTCCAGGGTGTTGAATTTTCCATTCTTGACGATCAGCCCAAAGTATCGTTCGATCACATAGGCGATAGGCTCCAAGTCGGTGTAGGCATAGGGCAGATCCTGGTAGTATCCCTGCAGCACGATACTGCCCAGCGGACAGGAGAGAAGAGTGTATCCGTCCGGAGTGCTTTTGGCTACTTCGGCAGTACCTATCGTCTGAGCACCGCCCGGGCGGTTCACCACAAAGAAGGGCTGCCCAAACACTTTTTGCGTGTGCTGTGCCAGCAATCTCGCCACCGTATCGTCTCCGCCGCCAGCCGCTACAGGCACTGTAATCTGTACTTGCTTTTCGGGATAGTCAAGGCCCGGTTCTTGTCCCGCCTCCTTCGAAGCTCCTGATGAACACCCCAGGAACAGGGCCGACAGAGAAAGAATGGCTAAAACCAGGATACAGTTTGTTTTAAAACGCATCATCTTCATCCTCCTTAATTTTGGGTTACTGATGTTGGCCTAAGTGTCAGAAAATCTTGATTCCTCCCTTCATTGCGTACTCACAGCACTAATTAAACGACTGTTTGGCCTTACCGGTTACGATGAATCGGGTATAAAGAAACCTGGCTATCTGAAAAATCAGGGTAATCATAGCGATAGCTACGAATACTGCGGTAACCGGCCTTTGCAGCATGATTAAAAGGTTTCCGTCCGCCATCACCAGCCCCTGCCTGAGACTTTTTTCCAATATTCCGCCCAGAACGAATCCGATGATCAGCGGGGCCACTTTAAAATCAAGATGTTCTTTCATCATATAGCCCACTAAGCCGAAGATAAGGGCCAGCCAAAGGTCGAACACGCTGTTGTTAACTGTATACACGCCGATAAACACCACCCCGGTAATGAGGGGCATGATAATTTTGGGCGGTACCGTGGCGAGGGAAGCAAAGACTCCTACCAGTGGATAATTCAGTATTAACAGAAGAATGTTGCCAATATACAGGCTGGCGATAACCCCCCAAAAAAGGTCGGCATGCTGAGTCATGAAAAGCGGCCCGGGGTTGACTCCGTGAACCATGAAAGCGCCCAGAAGGACGGTCATCGACGCGGTGAAGGGAAGCCCCAGAGACAGTAAAGGGATCATTCCCGTTGTCGAAGCTGCGTTATTGGCAGATTCGGGTCCGGCAACGCCTTCGATGGCACCTTTCCCAAAATTTTCGGGGTTTTTGGAGGGGCTCTTTTCGACTTTGTAAGAGATGATTGTGGAGAGAAAGGCGGCCGGACAGGGAAGCAAGCCTATGGGCAAACCGACGAGGGTGCCTCGCATAACAGGCTTGACAGCGGACTTGAGTTCGTCCTTCCTGGGATAGAGATCCTTGAATTTTACTTTGACCATATCCTTAACGTTATAAGGGCTGAGGACGGTGGCAAATATCTCTGAGAGTCCGAAAAGGCCCATCATGATCGGCACGATATCGATGCCTTTGCTTAATTCCAGGGTCCCGAAAGTAAATCTGGACGTGCCGGTCAGGATATCCAGGCCAATCGTGCTTAGCATCATGCCCAGAATAACCCCCAAAAACGCCTTGAAAACAGAGCCGCCGGTAACGTTGCTCAGGACAACGAGACCACAAAAGGTTATGGCAAAGTATTCAGGCGGCCCCAGAGACAGAGCTGCCCGGCCTAACCAAGGGGCCATAAACATGACGACGGCTATTCCTACAGTACCGGCCACCCATGAGCCAATGGCTGAGACAGCCAAGGCAGCTCCCGCCCTGCCCTTCTTGGCCATCTGGTGCCCGTCGATGCAGGTCATCATGGAAGTGGCTTCACCGGGAACGTTAAGCAGTATCGAGGTAGTGGAGCCTCCGTACATTGACCCGTAATAGATGCCGGACAGCATGATAATGCCGGAAAGAGGGTCGAGCTGAAGAGACAGCGGAAACAGCAGTGCCATGGCTCCTACCGGACCCAGCCCAGGTAAGACACCCACCACAGTCCCTACCATGACGCCAATAAAACAGAAAAGCAGCTTTTCAGGTGTTCCTACTAAAATAAATCCATTCATAATATTGTCGATGTATTCCATTTTTTCACTTCCCAGCCGTTTGAATTTGCTTACCCATCGTGTGCGGATACTCTGTTAAAATTGGATATTGAACCACATAACGAACACCACATAGATAAAGGCAGAGAAGGAAACCCCCATGATCAGAGGCTTCTTCCAGCCTTCAAGTCCGAATATTTTAGCCAGTACGATCATAATCACCAGCGTGTTCACAAGCGGACTCACAAATTTAAAAGCCACTATGTAACAGACAATGGCCAGTACAAGCCAAAGCAGCTTTCTCATCGGGGGGGGGGCCTCTATTGCCGCTTTTTCTTCAGTACGGTCAACGGAAAGGCTCAGCTTTTTTTCCTTTTGGTAAGCTAGAATAAACCAGGCCAAGGACATAACCAGACCGATACAGCCAATGATTGTCGGCAATAATCCCGGCCCTGGAGACTTGAGAGAACCGAAAGGCAGGGAGAAGGAGGAATATAGGTACATAGAGCACACTATGATCAGTACCAGAACAAATAGGGACTCAATCCTTTTCATGACTCTTCTACCTCTTTCTGCGCTTAGTCGGAAAAACTCCTTATATGGACATTGATGCCGCGTGATTGTTCCTTATGTTTTGATGCATATTTTTTCACATGCTGTGTTACAATTTAAATATCACACTCCTTCAAAATGTATAATTCGTATTGTTGAGATAGAAAGTTCACCTCCAGTTTAAACGATAAATATTTCACTAGATCTGCCTGGAAGTATTCGGATTTTTGCGATTATTGCTATAACTCAAATTAAGTTTCTTTATACATTAATAGGGTAGCCACTACTACTTTTTTGAGATCTTTCTATAATTAAAGCAGCATGCTTTCACTTTTGTTTCCCTATGGTATAATCGACTATAAGATAGAGCGGATTATGCCTTGAGACGGGAAGGATCCATGATGCCGGAGCATAAACTCAAAGACTGTGATATTGTACTCTTCGATGCCAACAGCTATTATGCCAGCTGCCATCAGGCAGTAGATCCTGAACTCCAAGGCAAGCCTCTGTTGGTTGCCGGGGATCCCAAGAACCGAACGGGGATTATCCTCACAGCCAGCTATGAGGCGCGGCTTTATGGGGTTAAGACGGCTATGCCTTTGTTTCAGGCTTTAAAGCTGTGCCCGGAAGCGGTGGTGTTATCCCCGGACTTTCGGCTGTACTTTGAACTCAGCAGAAAAATGTGGAGGATCGTTGAGCGATATACGGATGAAGCTCATATTGAAGTGGTTTCCGTGGATGAGTGCTTTGCCGATTTTCGAGGCTCCCACCTTCTTTTTGGCAGTACGGAAGAGATAGCCCGCCGGATACAAAAGGAGATTCTGGAAGAGCTAGGCCTGGGGGTATCGGTGGGGATCAGTTATTGCAAGATTTTTGCGAAGCTAGCCAGTGATTATCAGCGGGACCCGAAAACCAGAATTAAGCTTCCCCGCAGCTTTACGGTGATCACTCCAGGAGAGCTGGAGAGCAAAGTATGGCCTTTAGGGGTAGGTGAGTTATCCGGCATTGGCAGGCAGACGGAAAAGCAGCTGGCAGGCATGGGAATTCGGACCATCGGCGATTTGGCTCAAGCTTCTCCTCAGGTTCTTCGCAAGTGTTTTGGGGTCTATGGGATCAGACTCTCTGAATGGGCCAATGGGCTTGATGAGCGGCCTGTGACCCCGGAAGATCAGGTCAAGGATCATTCGATTGGGCGGTCCATCACCTTGCCTCAGGACGTAATAGACCCGGAGCAGGAGGCGGAGGTCCTGCTTTTTCTGGCCGATGGTGTGGGAAGAAAGATTCGTCAGGAGGAGACCAAGGCTCAGACCCTTACGGTACAGGTCAAAGATGGGGAGTTTAAGACCCGGACCTATTCCACTACCCTTTTTGAGCCCACGGATATTACCGATGTGATCTATCAGGAGAGTCTTAAGCTCTTGGCCAAATGGCCTCAAGGAAAGCCCATCCGTTTGCTGGGCATAACCGCCAGCCGTCTGCAGAAGGGTATAGAACAGCTCAGTCTGTTCCAGGAAGAGATTCAGGAGCAAACTGAGCTGGAGCGAACGGTGGATGAGCTTCGCGATAAGTATGGATCAGGGATCCTGATGCGCGGAACTCAGTATCTTCCTTTAAGCCGCAAGTTGGCGGGAAGAGGCGCCAAAGATAAACGGGAATAAGGATAAAGATAGACATAGATATAAATATAAATATAAATATAAACTTAGATGCAAGTATTGGCTATGAGGATTAGACAAGTATCGGCAGGAAACTCAGATGGTCAAATCCACATGCTGGAGGGTTCCCACCGTACCATTTTCATTCACGTAGATGCCGGTCCTGCGGATCTCACCCAAGGATTGATTGCGGTCATCCTTCAGACTGAAGTCGGTGGCTGTGCTGCCTAAATAGAGAGCTCCGATTCCTTTTTCACCCAGGGCGAAGAGTATATCTTCGCCCTTTTCGTTTTTAGTCCAGATGCGGAGTTGATCGTAGATAGGGTCGCTTTCATCGATCCAACCATTGTTATCACTGTCGTAGAAGGCCAAATCGGCAAAGCCGTCCCCGTTTTTCGTGCCGAAGAGCTCGCTGCCGTCGTTGATGAGGCCGTCCCCATTTTTATCCAGAGCGATAAATCCGCTGCCGGGGGCCAGGAAGGAGATGAGTTCGTTGTTGCCGTCACTGTCCAGGTCAAAGACGTATTTTTGCTGAGTCAACTGGGCGGAGCTAACCCCCAGGTTAATCGCCAGAGGATCGATGGTAACAGCAGCTCCGGCCCGAAAGCTGATGTTGTTTTGATAGGCAAAGCTGCGGCTTATATTCAATTGAAGCTGCAGGTTAATGGTCTTGCCGTCGGCAGTGGTCACCTGGCCTTGAGCAGAAAAGGACATGGATTGCTGTTCAATATACTGTTCTCTGGATTCGAAAATGATGCCCCAGCCTTGATTGGGGACTTGAGTGGGGGAAAAGGGAAGCCTGCTGGGATCATTGAGAACGAGCTTTTGGGGCACAAAGAAGCGCAGCTTCTTGCCGGTGATGGCTTCCAGCATGAGTTGGAGCAGTTCCAGCTTGCGCTTATCCCCTTCGCTCATCTCCAAACTAATCTCTTGGGCTTGCTGGACATTGGCGGCAGGACTTTTCTGGTCTTTAATCGAATCAGATAGATCAAGAATGTCTGCATTCTCCAGGTTAAGGACCGGCTTTCCGGCGGCGTCTTTGTTCTGCCAGCTCTGCAGGGTGACTTCCTTATTGTAGCTCTCTGAATACTTGGATTCCCCTGCCATGACAATGGACGAGTTTTGAATTTTCATAGGGCGACCTCCTTGTCGTTGATTTCATCCTTAAAAGATCCCTTATCTATGTATCGGCACATCAACGGCAGTTCTTAACGAGATTAGGAAGGGTTTATAAAATTTAGAAGTATATGACAATGAAGAGGAATGAAGGACATAATAAAGAATAAAGTGGTAGAGAATGAAAGAGGAGGAATCGATATGAATTTTCTTGAACTGGCTCAAAAAAGAAGAAGTCTGCGGAGTTATCTGCCTGACCCTGTAGAACAGGAGAAACTGGATTATGTCCTGGAGTGCGCCCGTTTGGCTCCCTCCTGGAAAAACCTGCAGTGCTGGCGTTTTATCGTGGTAGAGGATGAGGCCTTGCGCCAAGAGCTGACCACGGCTTATGCAGAGACCAACCCCGGACGCAAAGCGCTGCTGCAGGCCCCTCTGATCGTGGTGCTCTGCGGAGTGCCGGCGGAGTCCGAAATCTGGGAAGGCAAGGACTATATGATGCTGGATGCGGGATTGGCCATGGAGCATTTGATCCTGGCAGCCGCCGAGCAGGGTCTGGGAACTTGTTGGCAGGGACTTTTCTCTGAAGCTAAGGTGCGGGAGATCCTAAAGGTTCCCGAGAATGTCCGCGTCCTGGCCATGACTCCTTTGGGCTACCCGGCGGAGGAAAGAAAACCAAGACCCCGCAAAGAGATGTCCCAGATCGTCTTTAAGGGGACTTGGGGCTCAGGTAATGTTTAACCCATAGACTGACAGTTACCGGTACCGAATAAAGGAATTAGGAGCAGGATAATATGCCCTCATCTTTGAAGCTGAGAAAAACGATTATTCCTTATGAAGAAAGAAAGAGCTCTCGGATCAAGCGGATTTCCATCCGCATTACGCCGGAAAAGGTCAGAGTATCTGCTCCCGCGCGTACTGCCAAGGGTGAGATTCAAGCCTTCATTGAGAAGAATCAGGAGTGGATCTTAGAGAATTGGACCAAGCTTCAAGAAACGATGGTCAAGCCCCCAAGGGTGTATGAAACGGGTGAAAAGGTTTCTTATCTGGGAAAAGAGCTGAACCTGGAGATCATCGATACCCCTCATAAAATGATCAGTGCCTTTTACAGAAAGGACCAGGAAACCTTAGAGATCAAGATGCCCCAGGAGCTTCAGGGAGAGCAGCGGCAAGAAGCGGTTCGGGAGATTCTTGAGAAGTGGTATAAGCAAAAAGCCCGGGCGGTGTTTCTCCAGAAGCTTAATTTTTGGAGCCGCCAAATGGGAGTAACCTATAACCAGTTCCGCTTAAAAGAGCAGAAAACCCGCTGGGGAAGCTGCTCCAGCCTGGGCAATATCAATCTGAACTGGCGGGCCGTTATGGCCCCGGAGCCGGTGCTGGATTATCTGGTGATTCATGAGCTTTCCCATCTTGTCTATCTGAATCATTCACCGCAGTTTTGGGGGAATGTGGCCCGTTACTGTCCGGAGCATGCCACTCATCGCCGCTGGCTGCGGGAAAAGGGTCATAGTCTGGTTATTTAGCCGAGTACTCTGCAACGCTTAATTCCTCACCTTTCCGGCGGTTAAATTTCCGTATGACTGCGTTGTCGTCAATCGCCATACGGCCGGTATTCCTCATTCCTTCGCCTTGTCCTACGAAAATTTTCCTCGCCGGGAATGCGAGTTTTAAGTGTTACAGAGTACTAGTGCAAAAAATCAGCAGGTTGAGGACCTGCTGATTTTTCCATAGACACCGGGACTGCAAGGGAGCTGCATACAATAAAGGAGTGACACAACTTGGACCAAGGCTGTCAGCTTATTCAAACCAGAGTAGGAACCAGGATTTACTATCGGCAAAACCTCCCCGCCCATCCTAAGGCTGTGGTGGTGATCTGCCATGGCTATGCGGAGCATTCGAGCTTTTATGTTCCGTTTATGGAGTTTTTGGCTGAGCATGGCTATGGGGCTTATGCTTTGGATCATCGGGGCCATGGGCATTCCGAGGCTGAACGGGGTCATCTGGACCGCTTTGAGGTGTTCCTGGAGGATCTGGATGTTTTCGTGGATCATGTTCGGGAGCTTCACCCAACACAGCCTCTCTTCATGTTTGGCCACAGTATGGGAGGATTAATCAGCTTTAATTATGGGGTTCTCCACCCGGGAAAATTGCAGGGGCAAATTTTCAGCGGAGCTGCCTTGGCCAGGCCTGTGGGAACGGAATATATTCCGACTGTTCTCTTTAAACTCTTGAACGTAGTATTGAAGCGGCACAGGATTCGTCCTAAGTTGAGCGGCAAGACAACCCGGAATATGGCTGTGCGCAAAATCTCCGCTGGGGATTCTTTGGTTCTAAGGTATGCTACCCTGGGCTTTTTCTATCAGTTTGCCTGTCGGGGAGTGGCCTTCGCTCAGGAAAAAGCCGGCCGTTATCAATTGCCCTGCCTCATACTCCACGGAACCGGTGATCGACTGGTTCCTTATCAGGCCTCCCAAAAGATATTCGCTGAGATTTCCTCTCAGGATAAGACCCTCAAGCTTTACGAAGGGCTTTATCATGAGTTGATTCATGAGCCGGAGCGGGAAGAGGTTTTGGCGGATATTGTAGACTGGTTGGAGCGACGGGTAAAATTTTGCTAAAATCCCTTTAATTCTTAAAATAAATACTGGAATATCCCAAATTTAGAGTAAAACAGCAGATTCTTACAATTTGCTGTTTTTATATTTGATAATTTGTTTAAAAATAGAAAAAATAGCAGGAATATGCCTAGAAATGTCATAATAGATAATGTTGCTATTTAACAATTAATTCACAAATTTGTGTTTAATATGGCGATGGTTAGGGGTGTAGCTATGGTGAAGAGAAGCTGGGGTTCCTGGCTTAGCATTTTGGCAGGGATCATCGGGATCCTCGATACAATCCTAGTAACCGGTCTTAAGGGAGGAGTCAATCTGGGGACTATCCTCCCCGCGGGAGTAGGAAGCTTATTCTTGTTATGGGGATTATGGGGGGATAAGTTCAAAAATGCGCCTTTTATCGAGGAACTTCCAGGGTTGCGCAAATTAATTCGCTGGGGAATCGTCCTGTTGCTGGGCTCCTTTTTCATTATTGAAGGGTTACTATTATGGAACACAGAGGATAGAATACCTGAGCATGGGAAGGTTTTGATCATCCTGGGCGCAGGTCTGAATGGGGATCAGCTCTCCTGGACTCTGCGGGAGCGGGTGGATAAGGGGATAGGAATCTTAGCAGAAAACCCACAGATGAAGGTGGTGGTTTCCGGCGGACAAGGACCAGGGGAATGGATTCCCGAGGCGGAAGCCATGGCTCAGTATTTGATCGGGCAGGGGATTGCCCCGGAGCGAATCCTCAAAGAAGATCGCTCTACCAGTACTATGGAAAACTTCCGGTTTTCCCGTGTTGTGCTTGATCAACTGGAGGGCTTTGATCCGGCTGAACCAGTGCTGGTGATCACCAGCGATTTTCATATGTTTCGTTCCAAGATTTTAGCCGAACGCAATGGGCTGAATCCTGTGGGAGTGCCTTGTTCCACCCCTTGGTACATCAGCCCCAATGCTTATCTTCGCGAGTATTTTGCTGTGGTAAAGTCCATTCTTATTGACAGGTAAAGAAAGACGCTTTGAAGAAGGAGGATTAGCACTATGCTCAGAGGGAGTCATGGAGACGAATTCTCATTGAGGATTGTGGGATATGAGTTTCCTGATAAGGACAATGATCTGGGGTTTGACTCCAATTGGCTGATTGTGGAGGTCTATTGTAAACATGGGGAAAAGACCTGGGTCAAAAGAGACCCTAGTCTATTAACCTGGGAAGTGGGAATTTTGATTAAATGGGCACGGGATATACTTTATAGACAGCCGGAGTCTGAGGTGCTGGAGTTTATTGAGCCTAACCTCCTGTTTCAAGCTCTTCGGGGAGAGAATGGAAAAATCGAGACGTTGAGGGTTACCTTAGGTCATGAAACCTGTCCCGATTGGGTTCATACCCTGCGTAAACCTGCCTACTTTTCCATGGATTTCACCATTAATCCTGAGGATATCGAGACTTTTTGCCAATCCCTCGAAGCCGATTTGCTGATCTATCCGCGGCGGCTCCAGGGCATCAAGGAGCTGGCCTCTTCGCCGCGGGATAGGTTAAGAATTGTTAAGAAAGATAACGACAGGACATAAGGTTACTAGTTCCATAGATCCTGAAAAATGTCCCAGAACTCGTTTTTATCTTTGGTGTCCTTCTTGTTCTTCTTCCCCTTTTTGTCCTTTTTATCTTTGTCGTCATCCTTGTTTTGGTCGTATTCATCCTGATCGTCCCAGCCTTCGGGCCAGATATTCCAATCCTTCACATACCCGGCGGGAACCTCAAAAGGTTTGATAGGGGTGTCCTTGAGGGCTGAAGAGAGGACTTCATGGAAGACGACGGCAGGTCCGGAGCCGCCGGAGGTGGTGAGGTAATGATCCCGATCCGTTTGATCATAGCCCATCCAGATGGCAGCGGTCAGCTCAGGAGTGTAGCCGACAAACCAGACATCTTTTTGCCCCTTGCTGATACCTGCAAACTCTTGGGTAGGCGGCAACTCCACAGAACCGGTTTTTCCGGCTACGGGGCGACTGCCCAGAGCGGCTTTAGGGGCGGTTCCCTGCTGGATGACATTTTGGAGAAGAAGGGTCATGGTATAGGCGTGATCAGGCTCTGTGACCTGGACACTTTCCGGCTGCATTTGGGCTAAAACATGTCCGTCGGCGGTGGTAATTTTGGTGATGGCGTGGGCTGTGTGCATGAGTCCTTGATTGGCAAAGGCGGTATAGGCCTGGGCTATCTCCAGGGGAGAGACACCTTCGGCAAATCCGCCCAGAGCCAGGCTTAAATGGGCATCCTTTTCAGTTAAAGGGATGCCGGCTTTTTGCACAAAGGCTTTTCCAGTGTCGATGCCGATTTGCTCAAATAACCAGACAGCGGGGATGTTCCAGGATTGCTGAATGGCCTCTTCCATGGTCACCCAGCCCCGGGTTTGGCCGTCCCAATCCTTTGGCGCATAACCGTCCAGATCCAGAGGACCGTCATAGAGGAGGGCGTCGGGGCGATAGCCTTTTTCCAAAGCGGGACCATAGACCATCAGGGGTTTGATGATGGAACCGGGTTGGCGCTTGAGCTGGGAGGCATGGTTAAACTGGCGGAAAGCGCTTTCTCCCCGATACCCCACCAGACCTCGGATAGCCCCTGTATGCTGGTCAAGAATGGCGATGCCGCTTTGGACCTTTTGATCGCTCTGGCCTTGGGGGAAGAATTGGTCATCTTTATAGACGGTTTCGGCGGCTTGTTGAACCTTGGTATCCATTTGGGTATGGATTTGCAGACCAAGGGTGAGAATCTGATCTTCTGTAAAGCCATAGCGGTTGATAGCTTCTTCGATGACATAATCCACGTAGGGGGCGTATTTGCCGGATAAATTATCTAAAGGCTTGGTGCGCAGGGCGATGGGAGCTGCAGTAGCCTGAGCGGCTTCCTTGGCGGTAATATAGCCCTGGTCGGCCATCATGGCAAGGACGATGTTCCGGCGCTGGAGAGCCAGTTCCTTATCTTTGAGAGGGGAGTAGATGGTGGGGCCTTTGAGGATGCCGGCAAGAAGGGCGGATTCCTCCAGGTTCAGCTCTTCAGCGTTTTTGCCAAAATAATAACGGGCGGCTTCCTGAAGTCCCCAGCGGCCTTCCCCAAAATAGATATGGTTGAGGTAGGCTTCCAGAATCTCTTCTTTGGAGAGGGTGGCTTCAATTTTAATGGCATAGCCGGCTTCCTTCAACTTGCGGCTGAGGGTCTTGTCTGAGGTGAGAAAAAGGTTTTTCGCCAGCTGTTGGCTGATGGTGCTGCCCCCCTCGGAGAAATTCCGGGTCTTCAGGTCCTGGCTGAGGGCGCGCAGGATGGAGCGGAAATCCACACCTTGATGTTCATAGAAGCGTTTATCTTCGGTAGCGATAATGGCCTTTTGTGTAAGCTGAGGGACTTGTTCCAGGGCTACGGGCTCAATGCGGGAGGAGGAGAGCTGTGAGATCTTGTTGCCGGCCTGGTCGTAGATATAGGTAGGCTTAGCCAGAGGGCTTTCCAGCTTGCTTACATCCAGGGTGGAGATCCAATAGTAACCGGCGCCCAGGCCGGCCAGCAGTACGAACAAAAGCAGGATGGCCAGGTTGCGCCAGAATTTGGGTTTTTTATAGAAAGCAGGGAACTTAAAGGTGCGGCATTTTGCTAAGGCCTTGCTAAAATAAGATTGCCATTTCCCTTGAGAGTCCGGGGAATTATTCATGATGGGCCTCCTTTTGGATTAATAGAAAGAATCATAAACAAAGAATAAAACCATCGGTCATCATGACGGATGGTTTTATTCAGATATACGAAGAGTTTGCAAGGTTTTAGGGGGTGCCAGGAACCGTTGTTTTTCTTCTGTAGCCGATCCGGATAATATCTGCTATACTTGATTTGGGCGGTATCATTCGAACTGCACCTTTTCATGAGAACCATTCAATTTATACTGCCTGTAGCCAATACGGACCGGGACAGAGGGATAAAACAGTGCTGTGTTTTGTGAGTTCCTTCTGACAAGGGGGAATTTTTTTGTTGCTCAGTTTTATCTTCTCTCCTGAAAAAAGGAGGAAAAGCGTTGAAAACAACAAAAGACTTCTGGGTAATGAAAAATGAGGGGAAAAAGATTGTCATGATTACCGCCTACGATTACCCCTCAGCCAAGCAGGCCGAACAAGCCGGTGCGGACATAATTCTTGTGGGGGATTCTCTGGGCAATGTGGTGCTGGGCTATGACTCTACGGTTTATGTCACCATGGAAGACATGGTCCATCATGGGAAAGCAGCTAAGCGCGGGGCTCCTAATACGTTTATCGTGGCGGACATGCCTTTTATGAGCTGCCATCTGTCCATCAGGGATACTTTGCTCAATGGAGCAAGGCTTATTCAGGAGACAGGGGCCCAGGCTGTGAAGGTGGAAGGTGCGGATGAAATGATCCCTCATATCAAAGCTCTTGTCCGCGCGGGGATACCTGTAGTGTCCCATCTTGGTTTGACACCTCAGACTGCTGCAGTTCTCGGTGGCTTTAAAGTTCAGGGTAAAGATGGGGAAGCCGCCCGCAAAATGCTGGAGGATGTGAAGGAATGCCAGGAGGCAGGCGCCTTTGCCCTGGTTCTGGAATGTATCCCCAAGCAGCTGGCCCAGGAAATTTCTACGACCTTGACAATTCCCACCATTGGCATCGGCGCAGGTGTTCATACCGATGGACAAGTGCTCGTCTACCATGACATACTCACCTATGGGGTGAACCGGGCTCCCAAGTTTGTCAAAGCTTATGCCAATGCTGATCAACTCATGCTCAAGGGATTGCAGGACTATGCGGATGAGGTAAGAAGTATGAATTTCCCGGATGATGAGCACAGCTTTACCATGAAGGAAGAGGAACTAAAAACCTTGTATGGAGGCAGGGGCTAAGGTTAAGAAAGCAGCATGGCCATTTTTTATGATGGCATGCTGCTTTTGTTATTCCTGCTCTTTGGATATCTGATACAAAATAGCCTGATCGCCACCGATCATCTTTACCCCTGTCTGAGGCAGGAAGCCTGGAGATGTGGGGATAAGCAGGGTGCGGGAAGCTTTGATCACACTGAGACTGAGCTGGGCGATGGGGAGATTTTCGCATTCCTCAAGGGTGAAGAAGCCCAAATCGCTTATTTCTTCAGGCTCACCCTGCAAAGTGCCCCCTAAATATTCCAGGAGAAAGACGATATAAGAATCATGCTTTTCCCCGGGGCGATCCCGCAAGGCAATGACGGAAAGGGGCTTGGCGTGGATGCCGGTTTCTTCCCGGATTTCCCGGGTGATGGCAACGGCGATTTGTTCATCTTGTTCCACATAGCCTCCGGGGATGGTCCAGTTCCCCTTGCCGGGATTATGGGCCCGTTGAACCAGGAGGACTTTCCCCTCATGCCAGACTACTCCCCCTACCCCTAAGGAGAAATTCCCCCAGAAGACAAAGGAACAATCCGGGCAGTGAGGACGGTGTTGGCCGGAGAAATCGACGCTGAGGAGAGGTTTCCCGCATTGGGGGCAGAATTTATAGTCAACAATCGGTAGTGGCATAGCATTTCATCCTTTTAGTGTTTTTTCTTTAGCTTATTAGTTTAAATTGCTTGCTCCTTGGCGCCGGTTCCCTGCGTGAAGGTTCTTTCCCGACGCTGATAGAGATAGAAGGGCAACAGGGCGACGCTGACAAAGACCAGGGCCAAAGCCCAAGCCATGTTGCCGCCGTAATGGTCAAAGGCCAATCCTCCCAGAATAGGGCCAAGGGCACGGCCGCCGGAGGCAGCTCCCCCTACTACCCCCTGATAGGTGGCTGTTTTTCCTTCCGGGGCGATGAGAGCGGCCGCAGCCGGAACACCGGGCAGCACCAGCATTTCTCCTAAGGTGATGATGATCATCATCATAAAGTAAGAGGGGTAAGGGAAATTGCCCAGCAGGATCAGAAAGCCTATGGCGTAAAATAGACAGGATACATAGAATTGACGGGAGAGGGTAGACGCCCAATGGCGGATAATCCAATGGATGACCGGTTGGAAGGCGACGATGATCACGCCGTTTAAGGTCCAGAGAATACTGTATTGGGGCAAGGAATACCCCAGATTCGTCATGGTCACCGGCAGAACGGTGGTGATCTGGATATAGGCACCCCACATAAGGAAGATAGCGGCGCAAAGAGCGATCAGAACAGGGAAGCCGCGATCCTTAAATATAGGCACTTTAACCCGGGATTTGCTCAAGGGCTTGCTCTGAATATCTTTGGCAGGCAAGAAGAAAAGAACCATTAAGAGATAAATAAAAAAGAAAAGACCGTTGAGCAAAAAGACCAATTTAAAAGACAGGGCGGCAATAAATCCGCCTAAAGCTGTTCCCACAGCTACTCCGGCATTGTTGAACACGTAGAGCAGGTTAAATCCCCGCCGCCCGCCTTCAGGCCAGAGGGTAAATACTAAGGCATTGATGGGGACGAAAATGAAAGCGATTGCAAAACCATAGAAAAGGAGGCCGGGGGCATACACTTCCCAAATAGGGAAGCAGCTGATTAAAATGAGGGGAAGAATCGCGCCGATCAACCCATAGATCATAACCCTGCGGGAACCAAAGCGATCCGCCAGGACACCGCTGATAAACTGTCCCACCAAGGTGGCCAGAGCCTGCAGAGAGATAAGGGCTCCTGCCTCGGTGAGGGAACGCCCCAGGATATTATGCATAAAGATACTGTTCAGGGGCCACATAAAGGAGCTGCCCACTGAGTGCATAAATCCCCCGATGATCAGAACCAGGATGGGCCGTGGCATATTGAGTTTATTCAGGTACTGCGTATTCATAGTATAACCTCTTATGTAGTTAAAGATAGTAGCCGCCATAATAACGTATCACTGGAAAGAAAAAATAACAATCCATTTTCAGGAAGATAATGTCTCCCAAATCAGGTAATCAATAATGATTTTAAAAAACTTTAGGAAAAGAGGCAGGAAAAGCAAGCTAAATGAAGAATTTAACAAAAGTGTATTGAGCTGAGTATAGAAAGACCAATACTTGGTATACTACCAAAAGTAAAAACGGGGAGGTTTGTATCAATGGATTTCAAAGATTCAAAAACATTTCAGAACTTAGTCAATGGATTTGCGGGGGAGTCTCAAGCACGCAATCGCTATACCTTTTACGCCGGCGTCGCCAAGAATGAAGGACACCAAGCCATTCAAAACATCTTTATCTCTACTGCAGACAACGAAAAAGAGCATGCAAAAGTGTTCTATAAATTCCTGCAAAAATATGCCGGTGATCAAACGGAGGTTTTCCGTGTGAACGCCGATTATCCTCTCAACTATCGGGATACTTTGGCCAACCTGAAGAGCGCAGCCGCCGGTGAAGGTGAAGAAGTAATCGACTACAATACTTTTGCCGATATTGCTGATGAAGAAGGCTATGCCGAGATCGCTGTGGCCTTCCGCAAAATCGCCACGGTAGAAGCTCACCATCAAGAGCGTTATGCCCGTTTGGCCGCTGAATTGGAAAATGGCACTCTCTACAAAAAAGATGAAAAAATCTCCTGGAAATGTGAGAACTGTGGCTATGTTCATGAGGGCTCCGGAGCTCCCGATCTTTGCCCGGCTTGCCAACATCCTCAAGGCTATTTCAAGCCTCTGCCGGAAGTATATTAAAAAACTGCTCCAGATCAGGATATTGCGAAGAACCCGTAAAGGGTTCTTTGTTTTTTACCCTGGAACGGGCTGTTCCTTTATCAACAGAGCGGCCATAAAGCCTAAAGCAGCCATGCTCAGGATGACCCACCAGGCGGCACTGGGATTGCCGCTGAAATCCAAAATCAGACCGATGGTTAAGCTGGCCAGGGAGCTGCCGATGAATTCGGCCATATTGGTAATCGCTGTGGCCATGCCGCTGTAGTGGAGAGGGTTGACAGCGGTAACATTGGAGAAAGCGAGAATATGAGTCATGATGAGCAGGCCGAAGATGAAGAAAAAGGCGGGCCAGAGCTCTGCCGCCGGGCGGCCGCCGGCGATGATGGCGATGTATATCCACAACAGCAGGTTAAGCCCCGTCCCGGCTAAAAGTGTTGGGCGGATACCCTTCAGCAAACGGACCCAAAGGGTGAGCAAAGGAGCGCCCAGGATAAAGCCGAAGGTGGCAAAGGTCACATATCCCGCTGCGGTGGCTTTATCGAGAGAGTAGAGTTGAGTCATGAGGGGAATTCCCCACAGTCCCAGCAAGGTGGTGCTGGATCCGGTAAAGGCGAAAAGGATCAGCACATTGGGCCAGGTCCGGGGATTCTTGAGAACGCAGGAGAGGCTTTCCTTGAGGTAGGCCAGGAAAGGAAGAGGCTTTACTGCGGTGTAGGTATGTTCTGAGGCTTGGGAATGTTTTCGGTTTAAGGGGCTGATTGAGCCGGTTGGACCGGTTGGACCTGCTGAACCTGCTGCGGCTGTCTCCCGAGAGGGGCTGGAAATCTCCGTCCTGGCATCCCGCACTCCCCAGAGTACCAGGAGGGCCAACAAAAGAGAGATGCCGGCCATCCAATAAAAGACGTTCCGCCAACCGAAGGTCAGGGAGAGAAAGGTCAGGGGGTAGAGAGCCAATAAGGAGCCGAAATTGCCAAAGAAGGACGTCAGTCCCGACAGGGCGGAGAAGCGGGAAAGAGGAAACCAGGTGGCTTGAATCTTGAAGATGGAGACGATAATCACCGAGGAACCGATGCCGACCAGGAAACGGGAGAGGTAGGCTGCTTCCAGGGTATGGGCCAGTCCGAACAGAATGCTTCCGGCCGCTGTGACTAAGAGCCCGCAGAAGTTGATTTTGCGGACACCGATGCGATCCACCAGGATGCCTACGGGTATTTGCATCAGGGCGTAGGCGTAATAGTTCATGGCGGTCAGATTCCCCAGGGTCACTGAATTCATGGGAATTTCCCGGGTCAGTTCATCTGCTACAGAGCCAACGGATAAGCGGTGAAAAAAGACGGTAATGAAGGCTATGACTAAGATGCTCCAACTGCTCCAGCCATAACGGAATGATTTTACATAGGGTTGCAAAATTCCCACTTCTTTCTGAGATGGTTAACAAGCCGACCTGCTACATTTTTAAAAATGTCCTATAAAACACTATTATAAGTTGCTTTTTGAAAAATAACTACTTAAAATTAAAGTAAGAAGAATCCTTGCCGGGAGTCTTTAAAAGAAGGGGGCAATTTCTATGTATAAGAAAATACTTGTTCCAACAGATGCGTCAGAATTCTCTGTGCGGGCCTTTAAGACGGCTGTCGAGCTGGCCGGACTTTTTCAATCAGAAATTGTACTCATTCATGTGACCTATACCCCTCAAGCTCTTTGGGGCAACACTGTGCCTTATGGCTATATTTTTTCCCAGGAGGATGTTGCAAAGAACGGCCAGATGGCCTTAGAGGCGACCATGGCAGAAGTGTCTGCGGAGGGAGTGCCGACGAAAACGGTGCTGGAGATTGGTCATCCGGTCATTAAGATTATCGATCAGATTAAGAAGGATGATATTGATTTGGTGGTTATCGGCAGTCATGGCTATGGACCTATCACGGGATCTGTCCTGGGCAGCGTCAGCCAACGGGTATTGCAGAAATCATCGGTTCCGGTGTTGCTTGTGAAGTAGGCTGAGCACTGCTTAGTTAGGTCGGTTCTGCTTTATGAATCAGGTGATTCGCAGCAAAGTCAGACAAATTAGTACAAAATTCTTGGATAAATAGGCCTTTAGCCCTGCTATGGCAAGCAGGGTTTTTTCTTTTTTTAGCGAATACCAAAATGTGTAAGTTAAACCCAATAGGAGCGTAGTGCAGACATGAAGGAAAAAGAAATTCGACTCACTTCAGAGGAGATTGACTATCTATTAAAAGGTACGATTCATTGGGAGGATATCGCATCCCGGACGGCAGGGCCCTTAAGAAAATCTGTGGACCCGGGGACCAAAGAGGCTGAGTCTGGTGACTACCTGAAGAAGCCTTCCTTTAAGGATATTGAGCAGACAAAGGTTCCGGAAAGAGGTCCTTTTAATAGTGAGGGTCAGGGCAGGAACTTTAATCATAATGAAAAGGACCGGGAAAGCTTTAATTTTAAAGAGGATACCGATGAAGACTTTGCTGAAGACTTCCTGGCAGAGGACCAGCCCTTTTGGTCGGGAACCAAAGTCTATATCATCTTATCCTTAACGGGATGCATCACCCTGGGGACATGGGCATACTTCGTTTTTGCTTGATTGGCAAAAACGAAGTTTTTTTATCACCCTCAGCCGGTTCCCTCTGCCCGCTCCGGATAACACTATGCAATGATTTATAAGAAATCGGGAAGGATAGTTTGGTAAGACTGGCAGAAAGAATCTGCTGAAAGTATTTGCAAAAATGCATTTTTAGGGTAAAATATTAATCAAAGGTCAAAGAAGGTCATAAGGTCAAAGAATGTCATAGTCAAGGGAGTGTCGTGTAATGGGAAATCTAGCGGACCGCATCGAGGTTTATTTGAAGCGGATCCTGGAACAAGCGGCGGAGGGCTATGTTATCCTGCAACGGGGTGTTCTGGCTGAGGAGTTCTCATGTGCTCCATCTCAGATTAATTATGTTCTTGATACTCGCTTTTCCGTGGAGCGGGGATATTTGGTAGAGAGCCGTCGCGGCGGCGGCGGGTATCTGCGGATTGTCCGCCTGGGCTTTCATGATGACGGAGATTTTCAAAATATAATGAAGCAGCTTATCGGCAGCCAGTTGGGAGAAAGTCGTGCCTTTAATCTGCTGCAGCGCCTGGTTGAAGATGAGATTATTACCCGGCGGGAAGAAGAAATCATTCGTACTGTTTTCCACCGGGATACTCTGGGCCCGGAAAGCCCCACCACCAACGCGCTCAGAGCTCATATGATGAAACGAATCCTTCTGACCTTAAGCCGTGAGGATTTGCATTAAACAGGAGGGGATCACTATGCTCTGCCAACATTGCCAACAGAGAGAGGCCAATGTTCAGTTTACCAAGATCGTCAATGGGGAAATGGTCAAACTGTACCTTTGCGATCACTGCGCTAAGAATGCTCCGGAAGTGAGCTTTGTTTTCAGCCCGGGAATTATTCCGGATTTCTTACAGTCCCTTTTTAATTTTACCACCAATGCCCAGGCCTTAAAGGAAGAAGCCTGCCCCCAGTGCGGCCGCCGGCTTTCGGAGATTACTCAGGCGGGAAAGCTGGGCTGCAGCGGTTGTTACGATAAATTCCAGTCGGAGCTGGAGCCTATCCTGCGCAAAATCCATGGAGGCGGCTGTCATGTGGGCAAGATTCCTGCCCGCAAAGGAGCCGACCTGCGCGAAAAAGCGGAGATTGAAAAACTCAAGGAAAAGCTCCAACAGCTCATTCGCAAGGAAGAGTTTGAAGCAGCCGCCGTGGTGCGTGACCAAATTCGTGAACTCGAGCAGAAGCTGGGGGGATGAGACTATGGAGAGAAAAGAACATTTGCTGATGAATAGTGAGTGGATGAAGGAAAACAAGGACACGCCGGTGGTGCTGAGCAGCCGGATTCGTCTGGCACGCAACCTGGAAGGAGTGCCTTTCCCTTTGGGGCTTTCCCAGGAAGCCTCTCAGGACATTGAACAGAAAGTCTCCGCTGAGCTGGAATCCCTGACTATCGATCAGGATAAATTAACCTATTATTCTATGAAGGATTTGACTCCGATTGAGCAGTATGTGCTGATCGAAAAACATCTGATCAGCCCGGCCTTGGTCAATTCCCGGGGCGCTCGCGGGGTGGCGATTAATTCGGATCACCGGGTTTCCGTGATGGTCAACGAAGAGGATCATCTCCGAATCCAGGTGCTGCTGCCGGGAGATCAGCTCAAGGAAGCCTATCTCCTGGCCAATACCATGGATGACCAGTTGGAGGAACGTTTGGATTTCGCCTATCGGGAAGCCCAAGGGTATCTGACCGCTTGCCCCACCAATGTGGGCACAGGCATGCGGGCCTCAGTGATGGTGCATATGCCGGCGCTGGTCATGACCAACCGTGTGCAGCAGTTGCTGGGGGCTCTCAATCATCTGGGCTTAGCTGTCCGGGGCTTGTATGGGGAAGGTTCTCAAGCCTTTGGGCATATCTATCAAGTATCCAATCAGATTACTCTGGGCAAGAGTGAAGAGGATACCATCACCCATCTGGAAGCGGTGACCCGACAGATTATCGAACAAGAGGTTCACGCCCGGGAAGGCTTGGTCCGGGAGGCCCCCCTGGTCCTCGAGGATAAGGTCTGGAGAGCTCGGGGAACCCTGGAAAAGGCCAGGCTTCTCAACTCTGAGGATGCTCTGCAATGCCTGTCCCTGGATCGCCTGGGAGTCGATATGGGAATTCTTCCTCCGCGTCAGCAAAGCTTCAGTACCCTGTTGGTGGAGACTTTGCCGGCTTCCCTGCAATATGGCTTGGAGCGGGAGCTTAGTCCGGAGCAAAGGGATCAGGAGCGTGCCAGCTATATGCGCAAGGCTATGGCTGAAGTAAATTAAACGAGACTTCTTTCAGTGAGCAATGATTTATGGATTAAAACAAGGATGGTGAAATCAAAAATGAATGAAAAATATACGGAGAAAGCCCTTAAAGCGCTGCAATTCGCTTCAGACGAAGCAAAGCGCATGGGCTCCAATGTGATTGGCACAGAACACCTGCTGCTTGGCTTGGTGGCTGAAGGGGAGGGTATCGCCGCCAAATCCCTCCATGGCATCGGGGTGACTCCGGAGAAAATTCGGGAACAAATCGGTAACCTGACCGGTATCGGCCAGCCCTTTACCGGAGAGGTGAGCCTGACTCCCCGGGTTAAACGGGTAATAGAGCTGGCTCATGAAGAAGCCCGTCGTCATGGGGTCAGCTATATCGGTACTGAGCACCTGCTCCTCGGTCTGCTGATGGAAGGAGAAGGTGTAGCGGCCCGGGTGCTGCGCAATCTCGGTGTGAGCCCGGAAAGAATTTGGAAGCAAGTAGTTCAGCTTTTAGGAGGCCAACCGGATGATATTCCCATGCCCGGCGGTGCTCCCGGGCCCGGTGCAGCCAAGAATAATGGAGCTTCCAATACACCGGCTTTGAATGAATTTGGCCGGGATCTGACCCAACAAGCCCGGGAGGGCAGGCTGGACCCGGTAGTGGGACGGGAAGACGAGATTGAGCGTGTAGTTCAGGTCCTCAGCCGCCGTACCAAAAATAACCCTGTGCTGATCGGCGAACCGGGTGTAGGGAAAACGGCCATTGCCGAGGGTCTGGCCCAACGGATCATCAATAATAAGGTGCCCGAAACCCTGGCGGGCAAACGGGTGGTTACCTTAGATCTCTCCGCTGTGGTGGCTGGAAGTAAATATCGCGGTGAATTTGAAGAACGCCTGAAAAAGGTCATGGAAGAGATTCGGGTGGATGGCCGCATTATCGTTTTCATCGATGAGCTTCACACCTTAATCGGGGCCGGAGCGGCTGAAGGAGCCATCGATGCGGCCAATATCCTCAAACCGGCCTTAGCCCGGGGAGAGCTCCAATGCATTGGCGCGACGACCTTGGATGAATATCGTAAATATATTGAAAAAGATCCCGCGCTGGAGCGGCGTTTCCAGCCCATTACCGTAGGAGAGCCTACAGTAGAGCAGGCTGTTCAGATTCTCCTGGGTTTACGGGATCGTTATGAAGCCCATCACCGGACCAAGATTACCGATGAAGCGGTGGAAGCGGCTGTGAAGATGTCCGATCGGTATATCTCGGATCGCTTCCTTCCCGATAAGGCCATTGATTTAATGGATGAAGCCGCTTCCCGAGTGCGCCTGGCGACCTTTACGGCTCCAACCGATCTCAAGTCTTTGGAGGAAAAGATCGAAGCCCTGAAGAATGAGAAAGAAGCGGCTGTCTTAGGTCAAGAGTTTGAAAAAGCCGCCAAGTTCCGGGACGAAGAGCATCAGCTTCGGGAAGAGCTTGCTCAGCTTCGCAACACCTGGGAGAGCAAACGGGATGTGAGCCAAAGTCAGGTCACCGCCGATGATATCGCTCAGATCGTGGCCAGCTGGACGGGAATCCCGGTGAAGAAGCTGGCTCAGGAAGAAAGCGAACGGCTCCTGGGTTTGGAAGAGGTTCTCCATCAACGGGTGGTGGGGCAAGAAGATGCTGTGAAGGCTGTTTCCCGCGCTGTGCGGCGGGCTCGTGCCGGGTTAAAAGATCCCAAACGCCCGGTAGGCTCCTTCATCTTCCTCGGACCTACCGGAGTGGGCAAGACTGAGCTGGCCCGGGCTTTGGCAGAAGCCTTATTTGGTGAGGAAGACGCTCTGATTCGCATTGATATGTCCGAATATATGGAGAAGCATGCGGTTTCCCGTCTGGTGGGAGCCCCTCCTGGATACATCGGTCATGATGAAGGGGGTCAGTTAACCGAAGCGATCCGCCGTAAACCCTATAGTGTTATCCTGCTGGATGAGATCGAAAAGGCTCATCCTGAGGTCTTCAATATCCTGCTGCAAGTTCTGGAGGATGGCCGTCTCACCGATACCAAGGGCAGGACGGTGGATTTCCGCAATGCGGTGATTATTATGACTTCCAATGTAGGCGCTTCCTTCATGAAGAAAGAAGCTTTGGGCTTTGCCTCCCGCAGGGATGAGGAAACCGAGTACAAGAATATGAGCTCACGGGTGATGGAGGAACTGAAAAAGACCTTCCGTCCGGAGTTCCTCAACCGGGTCGACGAAATTGTGGTCTTCCATTCCCTTCAAGCTGAAGGACTCTTGAAGATTACCGAGATTTTGATGAAGCAGGTCAATGGCCGCCTCCAGGAACAGGGCTATGACCTCCAGGTGGAAAAGAGCGCGCTTGAGCTTATTGCCAAAGAAGGCAATGATCCCACCTTCGGCGCCCGTCCTCTGCGCCGGGCTATCCAACGCCTGATCGAAGATAACTTGTCGGAAAAGATTCTCCTTGGAGAATTTAAGTCCGGGGACAAAATCAAAGTTGAGGCCGTAGAGGACAAGATGAAATTCGCCAAAGTCAGAGCCCGTAAAAACAAAAAAGCCGATGCAGCGGAGTGACGGAGCGGCAGCTGAGTCGGTCTGCGGGTTAAGAGAAGAATGAACAGCCATAGACTAGCCTTGGGGTTAGTCTATGGTCTTCTCTGGCGTAAACGTGTCAGGGGTGAGCATGGTGGATGGGGAACCCTATGAATTTTGTATTCTTAAGTGGATCACACTGGAATGAAAAGGGTTTTGAGCCCTCTGCGCCGTATAATAATTAGGTTGGGTGAATTCACAACCTTATCTTTTGGGCGCAAGCCAAAGCTCTTTGAGGGAGTTAGTGTATTATAGAACATATGCGGAGGAAAGGCGGATAGGGTTTTGGCAAAGGTGAAGACGCGGTTTTTTTGTCAGTCCTGCGGTCAGGAAAGCCCTCGTTGGCTTGGGAAATGTCCGGGCTGTGGGGAATGGAATACCTTAGTTGAAGAAGTTGTGGAGCGTGCCGCTGCTAAGCGTACCCCCTTAGGGGTGAAGGCGACGCCTTTGACAGAGATTCAGATCCGGGAGGAAGAACGGGTCAGCTCGGGCAGTCAGGAGCTGAATAGGGTCTTGGGTGGGGGAATCGTCCCCGGCTCCTTTGTTCTTCTGGGCGGTGAGCCGGGCATCGGCAAATCCACCCTGCTTCTGCAAACGGCGGGATTATTGGCCAAGGGCATGGATGTATTGTATATCTCCGGAGAAGAATCGGAGAAGCAGATTAAGTTGAGAGCAGAGCGGCTGGGCATTAAGGAATCCCGTTTGCATATTTTAACAGAGACCCGGCTGGAGGTGGTCCGGGACGTGGCTTTGGCTATGCGGCCGGGTCTCTTAATCGTCGACTCTATCCAAACCATGGTATTAGAAGAGCTGCAGGCCGCCGCAGGCAGTGTGAGCCAGGTGCGGGAGGGCGCGGCCTTTTTGATGCGGTTAGCCAAAGAGGAGGAGATCTCCATCTTTCTTGTCGGCCATGTGACCAAGGACGGAGCTATCGCCGGACCGAGAGTCCTTGAACATATTGTGGATACGGTGCTTTATTTTGAAGGGGACCGTCATCATGTTTATCGTTTGTTAAGGGCAGTGAAGAATCGTTTCGGCTCCACCAATGAGATCGGTGTTTTTGAGATGCATGAAGATGGTTTGGTGGAGGTTCCCAATCCCTCAAAAGTGTTCTTGGGAGAGAATTCAGCCACGGCGCCCGGCTCCTCGGTGGCGGTGATCGTGGAAGGTTCCCGGCCTTTGCTGGTGGAGATTCAGGCTCTCGTGACTCCCACCACCTATGGACCGCCTCGCCGTACGGCTACGGGAATCGACTACAACCGGATTTTAATGCTCCTGGCTGTTTTGGATAAAAAGGTAGGCCTTCATCTGGGAGCTCAGGATGTGTTTATCAATATTGCCGGCGGTATCCGCATCGATGAACCGGGAGTGGATCTGGCCTGCATTGCAGCTATTGCCTCCAGCCTGGGGGAACGACCGGTGAAGCGCTATGCTTTGATTGGGGAAGTGGGGCTTACCGGGGAAGTGCGCGGGATTTCTCAGATCGAGAATCGAGTGAAGGAAGCTGTGAAGCTGGGCTTTGAAGGCTGTATTATTCCCCGTATTAATGTCTCAGCGGTGAAGGTTCCCGGGAACTTTACGGTGATTCCGGTGAAGACGGTGGAGGAGGCTGTCCAGGTTATGTTTGAGCAGTAATCTTGCTGTGCTTGAAATGGATATAAAATAAGCCGCATCCTGAAGATACGGCTGTAACAGATTTTTCACTAAAAGTTAAGAGAATGTTTATGGTTTATTTAAGGTTCACATGGTAACATCAGAATTGAGCGGGTTCTAGGTGAGGTTAAAGATGGTCAGGGTAGCAAGTCGTGTTTCTTCTTTTTGGATGACGTCGTCAAGAGAAATTCCCAGGGTGTTTGCTAAGGCGGCTATGTAGAAGAGCTGCTTACCCAGTTCCGTTTCGATGATGTCTTTGCAGCTTTCGCAAAGCTCGCCGTCAAGCTGGCTGTCCAGCAAACTCTTTAAGTCGCTAAAACTCGCTTCTTCCGGGATAGGTTTCTTGCGGGCGTCTATGCTTAAGCAGCCACAATCGGTTACCGTCTTGACCACAGCCCGATTGACCCGAGCAGAGGCTTCCTGACCCTTGGTCAGGATATCCAAGACACTTTGGTGGCGGATTAAGAGAGATTCAACGAGTATTTGATAGCGATCCGTGAGATTTTCCATGAGTTATTTCCTCACTCCTTTCTGACACCTTAATTATAGCGAGCGGTTGGTGGAGTTGTCAATTTTCTACAATCCTCTAATTCCGATAAATAAAACTCGAAGAAAACAAGAAATTGACAGAATAGCTCGTCTGTGATATAATTAAAAAATTTTTGACCCCCTATTTAAATATTGCTATAATGAGTATAAGGGGGGATCTGAATGTTTGATATCGGAGATAGAGTAGTTTACCCTATGCACGGGGCAGGTGTCATCGAAGCTATCGAAGAGCGAGAAGTTCTTGGCGAGTCCCATCAGTACTATGTCATGAATATTCCGGTAGGGAATATGAAGGTTTATATACCTTTAAAAAATGTGAATCAATTGGGCATACGGGGGGTTATCTCTTCCGAAGAGGTGCCTCAGGTTTTGAAAATTCTAGAAAATGAAAGCACTCTGCCTGCTTTGGCCTGGAACAGAAGATACCGGGCCAATATGGATCGAATAAAAAGCGGGGATATATATTCTGTTGCGGAGGTGGTGCGCAGTCTTTCTCAGAGGGATAGGGAAAAGGGACTATCGACAGGTGAGAAGAAAATGTATGATAATGCTTATCAGATTCTCGTCAGCGAATTGATTCTGGCTGAGGGTGTGAAAGCAGATGAAATGTCTGAGAAAATTAAGGGACTTCTTGCCTAAATTTTAGAATTGAAAATATATGGTAATTTCTTGTATAATGAAAAAAGGTTTCAGCCAAAATATGATAAAGGAGGTGAAATGATGATTCGCAACATTGTGCGCGTTATCATCACGGTTTTAGCAGGTGCCATAGGTTTTTACCTTAATGTTATTCTTATGAGACTTGAGGTGCTCCAGTCTCTGGGATGGCAGATTTCTCCCATTTGGACTTTTGTGGCGATGATAGCAATTTTTGCTATTCTCGGCTTCCTGATTGCTCCGGCGAGCATGCGAGGTTTTTTGAAGATGATTTCCTGGTTCGATGCCCGCATGACTAAAGTGCCTACACACGATTTGATTGGTGGAGCAGTTGGTGTTATTATCGGACTTATAATTGCTAGTTTATTAAGCAGTGCCTTGAGGGGCATCCCCATTATCGGCTCTGTACTATCCATTATTTTAAGCGTTTCCTTTGGTTATTTAGGTTTGATCATTGGGGTAAAACGCAAAGAGGAGGTTTTGGGCTTCTTCACCTTTCTCCCGAAATTTAAAGGGGATAAAGGAGAGAAAGGCAAGGGTAAGGATGGCAATAGACAAAGTCTTGGAGCAGCTCTGCCCAATTATAAAATTTTGGATACCAGTGTGATTATCGATGGGCGTATTGCGGACATCGTTCAGACCGGCTTTCTTGAAGGCACACTTCTGATCCCGGGCTTTGTTCTGGAAGAGCTCCAGCATATCGCTGACTCCTCCGATCTGCTGAAGCGCAACCGCGGTCGTCGGGGCCTGGATATCTTAAACCAAATCTCCAAGGAAGAGTTGGCTAACAATGTGGAGATCATGGAAATAGATTTCGAAGATATTTCTGAAGTGGACAGCAAATTGGTCCGCTTAGGGCAGAATCTTGGCGCCCCTATTCTCACCAACGATTATAACCTTAATAAGGTAGCGGAACTGCAAGGGGTCAAGGTCCTCAATATCAATGAGCTGGCCAACGCAGTGAAACCCATTGTCCTTCCCGGAGAAGAAATGGAAGTTCAGGTGATGAAAGAGGGCAAGGAGCCGGGACAAGGGGTCGCCTATCTGGATGACGGCACCATGATCGTTGTGGATACCGGCCGGCGTTATATGGGGCAAACCATCACTGTGTTGGTAACAAGTGTACTGCAGACTGCCGCGGGACGGATGATCTTTGCTAAACCCAAAGCCCTTGTTGAAAAAAAGTCGATTGGCCTGTCAGGGACGAATGAGGTGAATGCGCTTGGTTAAGCTGGGTGTCATCATCCCTGCTGCAGGTCAAGGAAAACGCATGGGAGCCTCCGTCAATAAACAATTCCTCCCTTTGCAGGGACGCCCGCTTCTCGCCCATACTCTCTCGCTCTTTGAGCGGTCCGAGGCTGTCGCTGAGATTGTAATTGTTAGTTCAAAAGAGGATAGAGAACGAATCGGTGCATTGGTTCGTACAGAAGATTTTCAGAAGGTCTCCGCCATTGTCTTAGGCGGAGAAGAACGTCAGGAATCAGTATTTGCGGGAGTAAAGGCTCTTAGCTCGTTAATCCAAAGGGTGGCGGTCCATGATGGGGCCCGCCCCCTTTTGACTTGTCTGGAATTAAACCGGTTTTTTACAGAGGCGGAAAAGTTTGGGGCAGCCATTATGGCTGTTCCGGTCAAGGATACGATTAAACGAGTCGATGCCCAGGGTAAGGTCTTGGAGACACTTCCCCGGGAAACCCTAAGGGCTGTCCAGACTCCCCAAGTCTTTGACCGCTCTCTCCTGGAAGAAGCCCACCATAAAGCAAGAAAAGCAGGGTACCTCACCACGGACGATGCCGCTCTGATTGAATGGCTGGGTCACCCCGTCCAAACCCTGCCGGGCTCCCTGGAAAATATCAAAATCACCACTCCCGAAGACCTGGATCTGGCTGAAACAATTCTCGCCAAGCGTTTAAATTACGTGAACCATGAATGAATCACGGGGACAGGTCCCTTGATTCACTCTAGTTCATAGAACGAATGAAGTAAGTGAACCGCCCCCTAGCACGATAAATTAAATCAATAAAGTTAGATTAGCAAGTTCAAAAGGAGATAATCCATGCTAAGAGTAGGAATTGGCTATGACGTTCATGCCCTGGTGGCGGGACGTCCTCTGATACTGGCTGGAATAGACATCCCCCATGAAAAAGGATTGCTGGGTCATTCCGATGCCGATGTCTTAACCCATACCCTGATGGATGCCCTCTTAGGGGCCTTGGCACTGGGGGATTTGGGGAAGCATTTTCCGGATACTGATGAGCGATATCGGGGGATTTCCAGCATGAAGCTGCTTGAACAGGTTATGAAGCTGCTGGAGGAACGAGGCTATGCCATTGGCAATGTTGACTGCATTATCGCGGCCCAGCGGCCGAAGCTCGCTCCCTATATTCCCCAAATGCGGGAGAATCTCGCCCGTGCTCTCAAAACCGATCTGGAAAACGTTTCAGTAAAAGCAACCACCACGGAGCGCCTGGGTTTCGAAGGCCGTGAAGAAGGAATCAGTTCTCAGGCTATTGTGTGCCTGGTTAAGGTTTGAGTTAAACTATTTATTCGAGGAGGATACCTATGCTTAAAGTTCGTTTTGCCCCCAGCCCGACGGGCCCCTTACATATCGGCGGTGCGCGTTCCGCCCTCTTTAATTACCTGCTCGCCCGCAGAGAAGACGGGGTTTTTATCGTCCGCAGTGAGGATACCGATCTGGAGCGCTCCAGCCGGGAATCGGAACACAATATTATGGAGGCTCTGCGCTGGCTCAACATTCAATGGGATGAAGGACTCGAAGTCGGCGGCGACAACGGACCTTACCGCCAGACCGAGCGTCTGGCTCTTTATCAGGACTATACGGACAGGCTTTTAGCCAGTGGAGACGCCTATTATTGCTATTGTTCAGAAGAAGAGCTGGAGCAGGAACGCCAGGACTTGATGGCTAAAGGAGACACTCCCCGTTACCTGGGTAAATGCCGTCATCTTCCCGCAGAAGAGCGCCAAACATACGAAGCGGCGGGCCGTAAACCTGTGGTTCGTTTTCGGGTGCCTGAAGGCCGGCAGATTCTGATTAACGACCGGGTGCGGGGAGAAGTGGTCTTTGACAGCGATGGCATCGGCGATTATGTCATCGTTAAGTCCGATGGCATTCCCACCTATAATTTTGCCGTGGTCATCGACGATACCACTATGAATATCACCCATGTCATCCGTGGGGAAGAACATCTCTCCAATACTCCCCGTCAAGTGCTGATTTACCAGGCTTTAGGCCTCCCCACTCCGGAATTCGCTCATATCTCCCTGATCCTCAACACTGAAGGGAAAAAAATGAGCAAACGGGATGGGGATACAGCGGTTATTGATTATCAGGCCAAAGGATATCTGCCGGAGGCTGTGGTGAATTTCATTGCCCTGATGGGCTGGTCTCCCCCAGGGGAAGAAGAATTCTTTACCCTGGAGGAAATGACCCAAGCCTTCTCTTTGGAGCGGGTCTCCAAGAGTCCGGCGGTTTTTGACTTGAATAAATTAAACTATATGAACGCTCATTATATTAAGCAGGCGGACCCCGAGCGGCTCACAGATTTGGCTGTGCCTTATCTCCGGGAGATGGGAGCCATTTCCCAAGGAACCCTCTCCGAAGGGGAACGGGCCTGGGTGACTCACTACGTTCAGGCGATCATTAATCATCTTTCCTATATGGCTCAGGTTAAGGATTTCGTCCATTATGTACAAGGGGGAGAAGCCCCCGCTCCGGAAGGGGAAGCACTGGAGATCCTGCAAGGGGAACAAGTTCCGGCTGTTCTGGACCTCTTTGTGGAAAAATTAAAGAGCCTGGAGGCAATTCGTGTCGACACGGTGAAGCCTTTATTTAAGCAGATCACCAAAGAAACGAAGTTGGGCGGCAAACAAGTCTTCATGCCCATCCGGATCGCACTGACCGGACAAATGCATGGACCGGAGCTCTATGACATTGTCCCGCTGCTGGGGCTGGAGAATGTGCTGAGCCGCTTGGCGGGGACGAAGGCTTTGCTTGCTGGCAGCCGCTAATAGGATGTGGCTGCACTGAAAATAGACCCGTGAGTTTGGTCTCTAGGATTTTGATTTACACCGGTCGCTCCATAAGCTGCGCGGCCCAACTTACTTACTCTGTTGACAGGTTCTCAAGGATTCTCTATACTAACACCATGAGTTGCATTTGCATATAATGCAATAGATCCTTTTTGTTTGTGAATATGAAAGGTACGTCATGAAGGGAAAGAGTAGAAAGAGACCTTTGTCAAAGAGAGGATGGAAAAGGTGGAAGCCATCCCGAAGGAGCTTTTGAAGTGCGTCCTGGAGCGTTTGAAGGGTGAACAGATCCTTCCGTAAGGCTGCGTTAAGGCTATGAGTGGAGCAGGAAACTGTTCAATCAGAGTGGAACCGCGGAAATCCTTCGTCTCTGGACGGAGGGTTTCTTTTTATATTGAGTTATATTGAGTTGGTTTTCTGTGCCCTGTGGATTTAAGATGGATTTATCTGTAGAAGGTGATATGTGGTGTTTAGCCAAATTAAGCAAGACATTAAAGTGATTATTGAGAGAGATCCGGCGGCCAAAACGATAGTTGAGATTATCCTGTGCTATCCGGGTCTTCATGCGCTGATCGCCCATCGTCTGGCACACTGTCTGTATAAAAAGAATATGGTTTTAATCCCGCGATTAATCTCCCAGACCTCCCGTTTTTTTACAGGGATAGAAATTCATCCCGGTGCGGAAATCGGCCAGGGGCTCTTTATTGATCACGGGATGGGAGTGGTCATCGGGGAGACGGCCGAAGTGGGGGATAATGTGACCATCTACCAAGGGGTCACTCTGGGCGGAACAGGTAAAGAAAAAGGCAAAAGACACCCTACTGTTGGGAATAATGTTTTTATCGGTTCGGGAGCTAAAATATTAGGTTCCATTAAAATTGGAGATAATGTTAAAATCGGGGCAGGATCTGTGGTCACGAAGCCTGTTCCCAGCAATACCACGGTGGTGGGTGTTCCCGGAAAGGTTGTCTCCCGCCACGGAATGCCCTTAAAGGAATTGCATGTAGTTACGAAATCCGTATCTAATAAAGAGATCCGGGCAGAAGAAATGCCGGATCCTGTACAGGAAACATTGCAAATCCTCATGGAACGGATTAATTATCTGGAGAAAAAACTAGGGGAAAAGGAGAGCTGAATGCAATGGCGTTAAGGTTATTCAACACCATGAGCCACCAAAAAGAGGAGTTTAAGCCTCGGGAAGAAGGCAAAGTAGGCATGTACACCTGCGGCCCAACGGTATACAACTACTTCCATGTGGGCAATGGACGGATGCTTGTTGTTTTTGATATGATCCGCCGCTATCTTTTATATAAAGGCTATGATGTGACCTTCGTGCAAAACTTTACCGATATTGATGATAAGATTATCAAGCGGGGCCAGGAAGAGGGGAGAGATCCCCTGGAGCTGGCCCAGGGCTATATCGAAGAGTATTTTAAGGATGCCGGAGCTCTTAACCTGATGCCGGCCTCCATACATCCCAAAGCCACCGATCATATTCCAGAGATGATAGAGATTATTAAAGGCCTGGAAGAGCAAGGCTTAGCTTATGCTGTGGATGGGGATGTTTATTTTGCCGTGGACAAGCTTCCCGCTTATGGTAAGCTTTCCGGCCGGACGCTTGAGGATATGCAAGCAGGTGCCCGGGTGGAAGTAGGGGAACGCAAACGGAACCCCATGGATTTTGCACTGTGGAAAAATGCCAAACCCGGGGAGCCCTTCTGGGAAAGCCCTTGGGGAAAAGGCCGTCCCGGCTGGCATATTGAGTGTAGTGCCATGTCCTTGAAGTACTTAGGCTCCGGCTTTGATATTCACGGGGGAGGGGGAGATTTGGTCTTCCCTCACCATGAAAATGAAATTGCCCAAGCGGAAGGTTATCTTCATGGCGAGACCTTTGCCCGGTATTGGATGCATAATGCCTTTTTAACCATCAATCAACAGAAAATGTCTAAATCTCTGGGGAACTTTTTTACGGTTCGGGAGATTCTTGAACATTTCCCTGGGGAAGTGATTCGTTTTTATCTCTTGGGTACCCATTACCGCAGCCCTTTGGACTTTGATGATGAGAATCTGCGGATGGCTCAGAAAGGTCTGGAGCGTCTGCAGACCAGCATCCGCCTGGCCGACGAAGCACTGGGCCGACAAGGAAAAAATTCCGCAGATGCCGCCCCAGAGCAAAAGCTGAAGGCGGCGGCAGCAGAAGCCCGCCGGGAATTCGAAGAGGCTATGGATGACGACTTTAACTCCGCCCTGGCTTATGCCAGCCTCTTTGAGTTGGGGAAAGCCATTAACGCTCATGTGCAAGCTTATCCCTACAGCTCGGAAGGTCTGTTAAAGGCCAGAGCTACCCTTTGGGAGCTGGCTGATGTCCTGGGTTTTGATCTGGCTAAGCCTGCCAACCAAGCTGAAGCCGGCAACGAAAAACTGGATCAAGTCATGGAACTTCTCCTGGAAGTAAGAGCCATTGCCCGGAAAAAGAAAGATTGGGAAATGTCCGACCTGATCCGGGACCGGCTGAAAGATCTGGGAATTGTTCTGGAAGATACTCCTCAAGGGGCGCGTTGGACCCTGAAATAGAAAGGAGGGAAGGGCATTCTGCCCGCTCCCATGCCAAGATCCTGGCAGGAAATGAATGCCCTTACCCTGGCCTATCTGGGAGATGTGGTCTATGAGCTTTGGGTCAGGACCCATCTTCTCAATAATGGCTATGAAAAGGTTAATGAGCTTCACCGCCTGGCTACCCAATATGTCCGGGCGGGGACCCAAGCCAAACTTCTTCACCATATTCTCCCTCATCTCGATGAGCAGGAGCTCTCGGTGGTTCACCGGGGCAGAAATGCTAAAGGGGGCCACCCTAAAAGCACCGATGTCGTAACCTACCGCTATGCCACCGGCTTTGAAGCGCTGGTAGGCTATTGGCAGCTGACCGGCAGGACAGAGCGTATGCTGTGGGCCTTTGAGCAGGTGGACCAATTTGTTGGGGAAGAGGATGAAGGAAAAGGCAAGGGAGAAACAGTCAAGGAAGAAGAATCCATCACAGATGCATTGAGCTCGGCGGAGCAGTCAGAGAGGGACTGCTGAAGTCGAGGGAGGAATATAGGGGGAGAGAGAAGTGAATGTCGAACTGATTCAATACACACCGGATCCGGAAAAAGTCATTGCCGCCGCCGCTCGTTTATGCTATTCGCCTGATCCGGTTCCGGAGCTCATGGAAAAGTTGGATGAGGAAAAGGTAGCCAATTTTGTGCAGAAGCTTCGCGCCATGGGTCATCTTTCGCCCTTTGAGCATATTAGCTTTCAATTCTCGATCGATGGGGTATCTCGTGCGTTATCCCATCAATTGGTTCGCCATCGGATCGCAAGCTATTCTCAACGATCACAGCGGTATGTAAAAGAAGAGGGGTTTGACTTCGTCACCCCCCCGACCATACACCGTAATCCCCAAGCCTTGGAACGCTTCGAGAATATTATGGCTACGCTGCAAGAGGAATACCAAGCCCTGTTGGCGATGGTTCCCGCAGAGGATGCCCGTTATATCCTTCCCAATGCCTGCACCACCTCGTTGATGGCTACCTTTAATGCCCGCTCTTTAATGAATTTCTTCGAACATAGAACCTGCATGCGCGCCCAATGGGAAATCCGCATCCTGGCCGAAAAAATGCTGGAGCTGGTCCGGGGAGTTGCCCCTAATGTTTTTGGCCAAGCCGGGCCTACCTGCGTCACACAAGGGATTTGCCATGAAGGAGCTATGAGCTGCGGGCGGATTAAGGCGCTGAAGAAGGAAAAAGGAAAGGATGACCCCAACCTATGACAGATGAAATCGTATATGGACGCAACGCTGTTTGGGAACTTCTCCAATCGGGCAAACCCGTCAATAAGCTCCTCCTGCAAGGGGAAGGCACGGCCGGCCGCTTCCAGGACATAGTCAGCCATGCCCGGGCTCAGAAGATTCCCTTTCAATTCGTGGATAAAGCGGCTCTGGATCGTTTAACCGAAAAAGCCAAGCATCAAGGAATCCTGGCCTACGTCGCCCCCCGGGAATATGCCGATGTGGACGATATCCTCGCTTTGGCCGGAGAGAAAGGGGAAGATCCTTTTATCCTTGTTCTGGACGAAGTGGAAGATCCCCATAATCTGGGTGCCCTTATTCGGACAGCCGATGCTGCGGGAGTCCACGGGGTAATTATCCCCAAGCGGCGCAGTGTATCTCTGACCGCCACAGTAGCGAAGACCTCAGCTGGTGCCGTAGAGCATGTCCTGGTAGCCCGGGTAGGGAATCTGGTTCAGACCCTGAAGGACCTCCAAAAGGCAGGGTGCTGGGTCTCCGGGGCTGAAGCAGAGGGAACGGAAGTCTACCGCTCCGACCTCACAGGGGCGCGGGTCATCGTCATCGGAAGTGAAGGGAAGGGATTGAGCCGGCTGGTCAAGGAGACCTGTGATGAGATCGTCAGTCTGCCTATGAAGGGACGGATCAATTCATTAAATGCCAGTGTGGCGGGTTCCATTCTCATGTACGAGGTTCTTCGTCAGCGGGACGGCAGGAATTAGTTTATAAAGGATAAACCCATAATGGATTTGTATTGCAAAAATATTGTAAATCAACCTAAACTATGGGATAATTGGAGCCAATCATGCAAAGGGCCGGAGCCAAAAGCCCAAACCCGGCCTGTAGAGTGCATGAGACGACAGAACCTCTAAAACTTCGCCTTGACGCTTCCGTTTTTTTCAAGGTATAATGAGTATGTTCTTGAGGACAAGAGCGATAATCCATTACAACATCTTCATCACCATGATACGGGAGGGATCGCTTTGACACTTAACGCCCAACTTGAAGCGTTGGAAGAGTGCGACACGAATGAAGTCATAGTGGATGAAGAAGTGGTAGAGCTGGCCAAAAACGGTGATGCCGAAGCACAGGAATACTTAATTAATAAGTATAAGAACTTTGTCAGAGCAAAAGCAAGATCATACTTCCTGATTGGAGCAGATCGTGAAGATATTATCCAAGAAGGCATGATTGGACTCTACAAAGCGATTCGAGATTTCCGTGGTGATAAGCTCTCCTCGTTCCGAGCCTTTGCTGAGCTGTGTATTACAAGGCAGATTATTACCGCCATTAAGACGGCTACCCGGCAAAAGCATATTCCTTTGAATTCCTACGTGTCCTTAAATAAACCTATCTATGACGAAGATTCGGATAGAACCTTATTGGATGTGATTTCCGGTACCAGAATAACCGACCCTGAGGAATTGATCATCAGTCAGGAAGAGTTCGATGATATCGAGGAAAAGATGGGTGAGATCTTGAGTTCCTTGGAGTGGAAAGTCCTGATGGCTTACCTTGAAGGAAAATCCTATCAAGAGATTGCTGTAGACCTACATAGACATGTGAAATCCATTGATAATGCTCTTCAAAGAGTAAAAAGGAAGCTTGAGCGTTACTTAGAACGTCGTGATGGATAAGCTATGCTTTGCTGTGAGAGGATCATGTTGCCGGCTTGATGGAGTCGGTTTTTCATTTTCTGGTTCAACCGTTTGCTGTAGATTTTTTTTATAAAAAGGGTGTATTTTTTTAGCTTTTGGTATATAATGAATAAGTGACTTGGGTAGGTGGCCGAGTGGTTAAAGGCGGCAGACTGTAAATCTGTTCCGAAAGGTACGGTGGTTCGAATCCATTCCTGCCCACCACCACTAAACATCGCGGGATGGAGCAGCGGTAGCTCGTCGGGCTCATAACCCGAAGGTCGTCGGTTCAAATCCGGCTCCCGCAACCAAAGACGAAAATCCGCACGGCTAAAGCTCTGCGGTTTTTTTTATATTGCATACTAAATTTTTCAAATTCTTGACATGATAAATTACATATGATAATGTATTATGAGCATGGATTGAATGCGGATTTTTAGTTGTGCCCAGGGAGGTGTTCGTGAATGCGTGTTGGCATTACTTTAGCTTGTACCGAGTGCAAAAACCGGAATTATGCTTCCATAAAAAATAAGAAAAATAACCCGGATCGTTTGGAAGTTAAAAAGTATTGTAAGTTTTGCAAGTCCCACACAGCTCACAAAGAAACTAAGTAATTTATAGCTGGGCGTTGGGCGAATTGTCTTTATGTCTTGGCCCAAAAGTCTGTACGCCGGGCTGCGTTGTCAATGATGGTGGCTCAGAGTCTTGTAAGGATGTGATTGGATGGGCGCAGTTAAGAAGCAAACGAATGCTCCTGCAAAAGAAAAGTCGACAGAGTACTTTAAAGGAGTATGGAGTGAACTTAAAAAAGTACACTGGCCGGACCGCAAACAGCTATTGACTTATACAGGAGTGGTTCTCGTCGCTGTGGCTATTGTATCTGTCATGCTGTGGATTGTCGACAGCGGATTAAGCATTGTAATCACCAAGATTCTCGGATAGGTACTCAAACAGGTTGCCCCTGAAAGTATGGTGAATTATACTATTTACCGACCAAAACTTATACTTTCTGATAGTGCAAGTTAGTTTGGGGCCTTGTATTGGAGGTTCCTGTTCGAAATATGACTAAGAACTGGTATGTTATTCACACTTATTCCGGCTATGAGAATAAGGTGAAGACCAATCTTGAAAAGCGCGTAGAGTCCATGAATATGGAGGATAAAATCTTTCGTGTTCTTGTTCCCATGGAAGATGAGATTGAAATCAAAAATGGGAAGAAGAAGATCGCCAAGCGTAAAGTTTTCCCGGGCTATGTTCTGGTGGAAATGGATATGACGGACGATTCATGGTATGTGGTGCGCAATACTCCGGGTGTGACAGGTTTCGTCGGCACCGGAGCTAAGCCCATTCCCTTGCTGGATCATGAAGTACAAGCTATTCTAAAGCAAATGGGTGTGGAAGAAGTCCGTACACGTGTGGATTATACCGTGGGTCAAAACGTACGTGTAATATCAGGTCCTTTTAAGGATTTCATCGCTTCTGTTCGGGAAATCCTTGAAGATAAAGGGAAGCTGCGGGTATCTGTGTCCATGTTTGGACGGGAGACTCCGGTGGAACTTGATTTTGCTCAGGTCGAGAAAGTCGACTAGTGTCCTTTTCACTGGGCAGGAAATTACCCTATTAAGGAGGTGTAACTATGGCAAAGAAAGTCGTTGGTTTGGTTAAATTAGCTATCAACGCAGGTAAAGCAAATCCGGCACCTCCGGTTGGTCCGGCTCTTGGTCAGCACGGGGTCAATATCATGGCCTTCTGCAAAGAATACAACGAGCGTACAAAGGATCAAGCGGGATTGATTATTCCGGTTGAAATTACCGTTTATGAGGACCGTTCCTTTACCTTTATTACCAAAACTCCGCCGGCATCTATTCTATTGAAAAAAGCTGCGAACATTAATTCAGGTTCTTCAGAGCCTAACCGTAAAAAGGTGGCTCAGGTGAGCAAAACTAAAGTTCGTGAGATTGCTGAAACCAAGATGAAAGACCTCAATGCAGCAAGCGTTGAAGCGGCTATGAGTATGGTTGAAGGTACTGCGCGCAGTATGGGAATCACCATCGTCGAAGGTTAAGATTTTTGTGGGAGGGCTCGTCCCGAAGAACCACTAGGAGGTTAAAGAATGGCCAAAGTAGGTAAAAACTATCAAGAAGCGGTTAAAGCTTTTGACCGTGCTGCTCTTCATGAGCCTATGGAAGCTTTAGTAGTCGTTAAGAAGATCGCTAAAGCAAAGTTTGACGAAACTGTTGAAGTAGCATTCAAGCTCGGCATCGATACCCGTCATGCGGACCAACAAATCCGTGGAGCCCTTGTGCTTCCTCACGGAACCGGTAAAACCCGCAGTGTGTTAGTATTCGCTAAAGGCGATAAAGCTAAAGAAGCTGAGGCTGCCGGTGCAGATTTTGTTGGTGCGGAAGACATGATTGCGAAAATCGAGCAAGGTTGGTTTGGTTTCGATGTGGTTGTTGCTACACCGGATATGATGGGTATGGTCGGTAAACTGGGTCGTGTGCTTGGTCCTAAAGGACTTATGCCAAACCCCAAGACCGGTACCGTTACCTTTGATGTAGCCAAAGCTGTCAAAGAGATCAAAGCCGGTAAGATTGAATATCGTGCTGACAAAGCCGGTATCATTCATGCCCCCATCGGCAAAGTTTCCTTTAGCGAAGAACAACTCTATCAGAACTATAAGGTTCTGGTTGAGACCTTAGTTAAAGCGAAGCCGGCTGCTGCTAAGGGTCAGTATATCCGCAGCGTCACAGTGTCCTCTACTATGGGACCTGGAGTACGGATTAACCCGGTCAAAGCCAATTAATTGTATTCCAAAAAGTGTCTGGAATATTTCTTGACAGGTTTGCATAGATAAGCTATACTCTACTAGAATTGAATAGCCTTCCACTGTAGACAGCAGGTGCTCTTAGAGCTTAATGTCCTGCCGAGGTTGGAAAGATAGCCTTAAGTTATATTGGGCCTTCTTAACCTCTGCAGTCAAAGCGGGGGTTTTTCTATTAGTGTGGGTATTTCGGAAGGAGGTGGACTTAAGTGCCAAATATTGAAGAAAAAGCACAAGTGGTTGCGGAGATTAAGGAGCGATTCCAAAACTCCACAGGGGTCGTACTGGCTGATTATCGCGGCCTGACCGTTGCTCAAGTAACTCAACTGCGTGCTCAACTGCGTCAAGCCGGTGTCGAATACCATGTATTGAAAAATACCATGGTTCGCCGGGCAGCTCATGAAGTCGGTATCGAAGGTTTGGATGGATATCTGGAAGGACCTACAGCCGTTGCTTTCAGTGCTGATCCAGTGGCTGGAGCTAAAGTATTAGCTGATTTTGCTAAGACCTCGAAGACCTTTGCTATCAAAGCAGGCGTGGTTGAAGGGAAAGTTGTTGACGAAGCAGGAGTTAAAGCCCTTGCGGAACTTCCTTCTCGCGAAGTTCTCCTTGCTCAAGTCCTGCGAGGAATGCAAGCACCCCTCGTCGGCATGGCCAACGTACTTCAAGGACCAATCCGCAAAATGGGTTATGCCTTGGAAGAAGTGCGTAAGCTTAAAGAAGCTCAGGCGTAAGCGGGATTCAAAGCACTGCGCTGAGAATGGGAACTACGATGTTCGGGTTATGATGCGGGGCATGGTCCCCAAGACATCGTAACTGAATTATAATGATTTCCAGAATGGATTCCAAACAAAAATTAATTTTAAGTGATATTAGGGAGGAAAATTTCAATGTCTAAAACTGCTGAAATTCTCGAAGCCGTAAAAGGCTTAACCGTTCTCGAGCTTGCTGAGCTCGTCAAAGCTTTCGAAGAAGAATTTGGTGTTAGCGCTGCTGCTCCTGTTGCTGTAGCTGCTGCTCCTGGCGCTGCTGCTGCTCCTGTCGCTGAAGAGCAAACCGAATTCGATGTTGTTCTTATGAACGCTGGTGCCGGAAAAATCAACGTCATCAAAGTTGTTCGCGAAATCACCGGTCTTGGCCTGAAAGAAGCTAAAGAACTGGTTGACAGCGCTCCTAAGGCTGTTAAAGAAAAAGTCAGCAAAGATGATGCTGAAGCTATCAAAGCTAAGCTCGTTGAAGCTGGTGCAACTGTCGAAGTTAAATAAGTTTAGCCTATATAGTGCTTAAAGAAGGCGCCCTTCTCCCACCATTATGGTGGGAGGAGGGCGCCTTCTTTGGCTTAATCCATTTTCTTGAGAAGACGGTGATACAGGGTCTGTATGGACATTCCGGGCTCAATTCCCAATTCGGTTTGGAAAAGCTCCCATACAGTATGATAGTGGGTGATAAAGGCGGTCCGGTCCTTTTGGGTAAAATAGCAGGTTAAGAGCATTTCATGTACAGTTTCATCTAAAGGGCAGCGTTCTAAAATGCTGCTCAGAGTCTTCTCTGCTCTGACATAATCGCCTTGGGTCATATAGAATTTTACAACGGAAGAGGCCAGCTTGTAAAATTTCTGCCCATACTCGGCTTTTAGAGCCAAAGACCACAGATAGCCGTTTTCCTCCAAGTAATCCCCGGTATAAAGAGAAAGGGCCTGTTCGCATCTGGCAATGGTGCTTTGATTTACAGGGACGGAGGAAGCGATATGGGCATCAAACTCGACCTTATCAATGACTGCTTGGGGAAGGCTCAGCCAATAGCAACCGTTGCTAAAGCTTAAATCGAAAGGGATATTGGCCGAAGCTAATACTTTTTTTAGTTTGTACACGGTAGTATGGAGTTGAATATCCACTTTTTCGGTATCATATTCCGGCCAGAGAGCTTCGCAGATTCGCCACTTGGGAACTTCCTTTTCCAGATTTTGCACCAGATAGGCAAAAAGTTCTTCGGCCTTGGATGTCCGCCATTTCACTGGTTTCTTGCTGGCGGGGCCGTACACTGTAAATTTTCCGAAATAATGAATATTGGCTCCCAGAGGAGATTCGGGGGCGAAATCCTTGGCTAAGCCTTTTCTTTTGATAAGGCGTCTGACGGCTCTCTCCACATCTTCCGGGAGGAGGGGCTTTAATAAATAGTCTAAAGCATTGACCCGGAAGGCGTGCAAAGCATAGTGATCATAGGCGGTCACAAAGATGATTTCCACATCGCTGTCCATAGCCAGGATATGATTGGCTAGCTCCAGACCGCTTGTGTCAGGTATTTCAATATCCAGGAAAGCAACATCCGGTTTGGTTGCCTTTAGACTGGATAAAGCGTCTGCCGCCCTGAGAAAATTGCCGACAACCGTGATTTGACCGGTTTTTTCCAGAAGCATCTGCAGAATCTGAGTCGCCGGTTCTTCATTATCCACGATAATGGCTTTTAGCATCGATGCAGCTCCTTTCTAAAAGGCTGTAATTATGAGTGGCGGTAAGATATCTATCAATCAGGTTTTGGCCGGGATACGGAAAGAAACGGTTGTCCCGCGGTCTTCCACGCTGAAGATAGTTAAAGTGGTCCCATAGAATCGCAACAACCTGCGGCTGATATTGGTCAAACCAACTCCCCGGCCTTCGGATTTTGAATGGATCAAATCCTTCAGGACGGAAGCAGGGATACCGACACCGTTATCCACGACTTCTACCTGAATACAGTCTTCAGAGTGTGTCAGAGACAGAGTGACCTTTCCGCCCTGGCTTCTCTTCAGCAAGCCATGCCGGATTGAATTTTCAACGATGGGCTGGATCATGAGGGGAAGAATACAGAAATTTAATACAGAGGGATCAATGGCGTACTCCACTTCAAGTTGACTGCCGAACCTGGCTTCTTCAATAGCTACATAGGCTTTGACCAGTCTAAGTTCCTTTTCGATGGTAATCAGGGCAGCTGTACTGGAGAAATCAAAGCTGTTCCTTAGAAAAACTCCCAATTCGGCAAGCAGCTCCCCGGCCTTGGCGGGATTGGTATAACAAAAAGAGTAGATGGTATTCAGAGCATTAAATAGAAAATGAGGTCTGATTTGGGCCTGCAGAAAAGCGGTTTCTTTTTTCAGCAGCAGATCCATGGAGTTTTTCAATTGGACAAGAGTGCTGACCCGGCACTTGAGCTCCCTGACTTCAAAAGGTTTTTCGATAAAATCGTTGGCCCCCGCCCTGAAGCCTGCCTCCATATCCTCAGGTAAGGCCTTGGCAGTAAGCAGCAGGACCGGCAGCTCCAGGGGAGAATAGGTTTCCCTGATTTTCCGGCAAACTTCATAGCCACTGATACCCGGCATCATCACATCAAGAATGCAGAGATCGTAGTGAAAGGCTCCTTTAAGGAGATGCAGCGCCGCTTCCCCATTGATCGCCACGGTCACATTGTATTGACTGAGGGTCAGGATATTCATCAGAGCCTTTAGATTGGAGAATTCATCGTCAACCACAAGAATGGAGAATTCTCCTCCCACATGAACTGTCTGGGGAAGAGCTTCAGTGGATAAGGATTCAGACGCGTCATATCCTGCATAGTCCCCCGGTAATGCTTTCTGGGGCTTATTGTCTTTGGCAAGAGGTATTGAGAAGGTGAAGGAGGTTCCCTGACCAGGCTCGGAACGGGCAAAGATCTGTCCCCCATGCAGTTCAATCAGCTGTTGAGTTATGGTCAGCCCCAGCCCGATTCCGCTTTGGTTGGTCGATTGTTCCCCCAGTTGTTCATAGGGGGCGAAAATATCTTTGAACTTGTCGGCGGGGATGCCGATGCCTGTATCACTGACCTGGATCCATAGGAATCCTCCATCCTGCCGGCAGCTGAGGGAAATGCTCCCCAGCTCTGTGTATTTAAGGCTGTTATCCAGCAAATTGGAGAAGATCTGCTTTAACCGGTTCTCATCCGCCAAAATCAAATGCTGATTGGGCGGTATTTTATTTTCAAGGGTTATGGGTCTTCCTTTGATCAAATAACGGAAAATATCCACCGTCGATTCGGCAACCTGGTGCACGTCCAGACAAACAATATGCAATTGAATATCCATAACCTTTAATTTAGAATAATCCAGAATATCATAAACCAGGGTGGAGAGCCGTTTGCCGATGCTGGTGATCAAGCTGATATCTTCGGCTTGGGCCCGGCTTAAGCTGCCTCCCGCGCCATCCAGAAGGGACTGGGAAATATTGATGATGCCATTTAAGGGCGTTTTCAGCTCATGGGAGGTCTTAGCAAGGAAATCATCTTTTAATTTATCTAAAACCACCAGCCGGTCACTGAGTTTTTCAATGGTTTTGAAGGAGTTCTCATACTTTTCGGACATGTATAGGGCTAAAGACAAAACAAAAATCGGCTGAAAAACGGGAAGGAACAGATTGGATTCCCAGAGCAGAATAAAATTAGCGAGGATGGTCAGTAAGTGAATCAGGGAGCTTACGACAGCGGAGAAAAGATAATAACGGCCCTCACTGCCACCCCTGGTGTCTTTGGCGAGAAGGGAAATAAGTAAAAAAAGTACATAAATTTGACCGGCCAGAGCAACCGTATAGGTATATCCCCATAAGTAAAAATCGGTGAACCAATCCAGCAAGACAAAAAATAAGGTTATACCATCGATAGTCAGGTTAGCCCGGCGGGAAGAACCGCCTTCTTGGGCATGATAGAGAAACTTGATCAGGGCATAAAGACATAAAGTATAGGAAATGATCAGAATTTTTAAGGAAGTATTATAGGATAAAGCCGGGAGCGCATAATTTAATAGTGCTTCTGAACGAACAGAAGCTTGAAGTGATGAAACCAAGCAATAAAGGGCAAAAAACAGTACCTCGGCGCTTCGCTTTCTTTGCAGACCTAAACCAAAGAAGTAAAGGGCCAAAAAAGACATACCGGATATGAGGGATATATCAAGGAAAGAGTCATACATCCGCAAGGCGGCAATAGATTTTTGATCGCCAAAGTGAATTTCATAAAGGATGCCGCTGTTGACATAAGAAAAATCAGCCGCTTGAACAAGGATTTCTACCTCACCGTCATCTGTTTGGAAGTAGCCGGTATCTGCATAATATTTGTGGACAGTGGTTTCAGGTGAGTTTCCAGGGCTGCCGCATTCCAGAATTTGCTGACCATTGGCAAATATTCTGGCGGAGGCGGATATGCAGGTGATTTTAATCCCGAAGTTTCCTCCCTCAGCAGGAAGCAGGATTCTCAGGCGATAGGTGGCGCTTCCCTGAGGGGATAAACGTTCCTCTTCTATTTGATAAGAACCCCAACTGGCGGGCACATTTTGAATGGTTTTGCCTGAGGGTTCCTGGTTTTTAAAGTCTTCGGGAGTCAGAAGCTGTCCGAAATAAAATTCCCATTCGCCGCTCAATGTTACAGTTTTGTCTCGAACCCCGTCATAATCTCTTAGATCCAGGGTGCCCTTTACGGCTTTGGGGAGATCGGACAGGGAGAGGCGGAAGAGTGGCACTGCAATACTGGCAGTCATGATCAGCAACATGACGGCAAAAAAGGACTTTTGCATTTTGCTATTGTTCATAATAGAGAATCCTTCCGAGTTAGTAGCCTTTTCCCTTATTCTATATAAAGTGGGAAGGTTTTTATAGACATTTTTACGACAATTTTAAATGTTTTACTTTTAAAGAATTGTTCAGAAAATGTTCAGACTCCTTTGTTAAAATAATAATTAATTTTTAAATCATTTAAATTAAAGCTATATAGTTCGCATTAAAGGAGAGGCGGTCATGAAAATCCATAGTTTGTCGGGGAAAATATCGGTGTTAATGGCGGGATGTGTGGCGATTTTTATTATAGCGGTTTACTTTATTATTTCCTTAACAGTGGAAAGTGTTATTAACCAAAATATTGAGGATGAGGTAAGGGGCAAGGCCCTTGTTTTAAGCGAAGAACTCCAGAATAGGCAGCAAAGGGCTTTAAAGGCCACGGAATTATTGACAAGATCCCCCGGGCTGATCGAGTCGATCCGAACCGGGAACCGCCAAGGGGCGCTGGCCATCGGTCAGCAGGCGTTAAGAATATTGGAGCTTGATTTTTTGGTGGTTACCGACCAAGAAGGAAAAGTATTTGTGCGGACCCATGAGCCGGAAAAATACGGGGACAGTATTATTGACCAGGTCAATATCCAGAAGGCCCTGCAAGGGGAAGCCTCTGTCGGCATTGAAGAAGGGACGTCGGTAAACTATTCGATCCGGGCCGGTACGCCTCTGCAGGATGAGGAGGGCCGTATTTACGGTGCCGTATCCCTGGGATATGCTCTTTCAGGAAATGACTATGTGGATGCACAAAAGAAAATCTTCAATTGTGATGTGACGGTGTTTTTAGGCGATGAGAGAATTGCGACGACGATTATGGGCAAAAACGGCACTCGTCTCATCGGCACCAAAATGGAAGATCAGAGGATTATCGATACCGTTTTGAAGCAAGGAAAAGCTTATTATGGCTCAACGACCATTAACGGTTCAAAGTATTTTGTTGGTTATACACCGCTTACTGATGTTACAGGAAAAGTCAGCGGGATGCTTTTTCTTGGACAAAGCTATAATGTGGCCGCGATGCTGAGCCAAAAGCTGATCATGAATCAGGCGGTTTTTATGGCCGTTTTGGGAGTCTTCATGGGTTTTTGCGTGGTGTTTATGTTTCGGATTATGATCCTTCGTAAGATTAAGGCCATCACGGCCATGCTTAAAGACATCGCTGAGGGAGAAGGCAATTTGACCAAACGGGTGGTGATCTCAGCTCAAGATGAAATCGGGGAGATGTCCGATTACTTTAATTTATTTATAGAAAATATACATCAAGTGGTTAAAGGAATCATTGCGGAAACGAATAAGGTGAATACGGCGATCCTAGCCTCCCATCAAAATATAGCGGTTCTCACAGGTGAGCTGGAAAACGCGGCGGCAACCGTGCAGGAATTGTCAGCCGGAATGGAGGAAACTGCCTCCTCTACGGAAGAAATAACCGCAATTTCCACTGAAATTGCCAGCGCGGTGGAAGTCGTAGCCATAAAAGCTCAGGAAGGAGCCTCATCCGCTCATGAAATCAGCAAAAAAGCGGTCTCCTTAAAGGACAGCGCTTTCGAGCTGCAGGCCGAGGCGGATCAGACTCGTTCAGCTATCAAGAAAACAATGGATGCGGCCCTGGCAAAAACTACGGAAGTGGCCAAAATTAAAAGTTTATCCGAGGTTATTTTGCAGATAGCGGTGCAAACCAACCTATTGGCTTTAAATGCGGCTATTGAATCAGCCAGGGCCGGCGAAGCCGGGAAGGGTTTTTCGGTGGTTTCGGAAGAGATACGAAAATTAGCGGAAAACTCCCAGAATACGGTGAAAGAGATTCAAGATACATTAGGAGTTATTTTTGAAGTAGTGGAGAACCTGGCGGATACCTCCAGGCAGATGCTGGAATACATTGACACCAAAGTGGTTGAAAACTATAAGGAATCCGTCCTTGTGGGGGAAAACTACGATCATGACGCCCAAACCATTGATGGGTGGGCCGCGGAACTAAGCGCCACTTCCCAGGAGCTTCTTGCTTCAATCAAAACGGTAGCGGATGGGATTGCCGAGATAGCAAGAGCCACGGAATCCGGGTCAGAAGGAACGGCTCATGTCGCCGATCGAGTGGTCATGCTCAAAGATAGGGCGAATGAAATCAAAACGGAGACGGATATCGTTAAAGACAGTGCGGATAATCTGCAGGCTTTAGTAAGGAAATTTAAAATATAATTCAAGGGATAATCTGCTGCCGGCTTGAGTGGGAGGTGGATAAGCTCAGGTCAGCAAGGGGGTGCGGATAATGGATGCTTTTCTGGCGAGACAGCCTATTTTTGACAGAGGCCTGAAAATTTACGGCTATGAACTTTTGTACAGGCAGAGCAGTGATAACTTTTTTTCCGGCATCGACGACGACCAGGCCACCGCCGAATTAATTTACAACACCTTTCTTGTCATGGGACTCCAGGATTTGACTGATGGCAGCAATGCCTTTATCAATTTCTCAAAAAAACTGATTGACAGTGATATTCCTTTCTTGCTGCCCAAAGAAAATATTGTGGTGGAAATTCTGGAACGGGATCAAGTCACTCCGGCTACGGTAGAGGCCTGCAAAAAGATGAAGGATATGGGCTATAAGCTGGCTCTCGATGATTTTGTAGCCGATCAAAACAATCTGCCCTTAATCGAAATAGCTGATATTATCAAGATAGAATTTCCGGCTGTCAGTAAAGCTGAACAATCCAGCCTGATGAAACGCTGCGGTAAAAATGTAAAGTTTTTAGCAGAGAAGATTGAAACCAGGGAAGATTTCAGACAAGCGGCGGCTATGGGCTATGATCTGTTTCAGGGGTATTTTTTCAGTAAGCCCGCCATTATCCAGTCCAAAGAGGTGGTAACCCTTAACGTCAACCTTTTTAGTGTTCTTGAAGAGCTGAATTCACCGGAGCCCAGTTATGGAGCTATGGCCAATATTATAAAAAGTGATTTAGGGCTTTCCTATAAACTATTGAAGTTGGCTAATTCGGTGTATATGGGTTCAAAAAATAAGATTCAGTCCATTCCTCACGCGTTATCCTTTATCGGGATTAAAGAAATGCATCAATGGATTGCCCTGATGCTGTTAAAGGATATGCAGAATGTTGAAAATGCCGAATTGATTAAGCAGTCCTTGATCCGGGGAAAATTCATGGAACTCCTTGCCTCAGAACTTTACCCTCAGAGTGAAAGTTCCGGTTTTTTCTTCACAGGGATCTTCTCTGCCATTGATGTATTGCTCAACAGTCCGATGGAACAGGTGTTAAAGGGGCTCCCCCTATCCATACAGGTTAAACACGCCTTACTGGGGGCCGAAAATGAGCAACGGAAACTGTTGAATTTTGTGACGGCTTGGGAAAAAGGTCACTGGGAAAAAGCTGCGAATCGGTTTACCACGTCGCGAAAGTTTATGGAACTGTATTTGGAAGCCTTGAAATGGACGCAAAAACTCAATTACTGACGGGCTTTCCGGAAAACAGGCAGCGGCTGTCTCCCTAAAAGGGGCAGCCGCTTTATATGATCAGGAGCATTCCGTCCAGAAAAATTTTCTTAAGCAAGTCCGTCGGATTATTGTTTTGGAGATAAATTTGCTATAATCTACTTAGTGGCAAGGGGTTCCCGGAAAAGAATTTTCCGGGAAGGACATAAAACTGCAAAAAAAGAAATATTTCTCCTTGACAATAGTAGATAATCTTGGTATCCTTAGTAATTGTTACTGTACATAAAATGGACGAATTATCCAGACTATTCCAAACAGTAACTTAGGACGCCGATAGAACTTTCTATCGGATCGTACTAAAGGTGACGATGGGGAGATTGTCATTTGATTAATTCGATCACGAAAGAGGGATCTCCATAAACAACGAAGCGAGGTTTTGCATATGAGGCCTTGCTTTTGGCTGTTTATGTCATAATACTATCCTCGGGGCGAGGACATCACACTTGAGGGGTGAAGCGTACATGTTCTATCCTGTTAAGGTAGGGACGCGGGAACGCTGGAGTTATTCCAGAATTCGAGAAGTTCTCGACATGCCAAATCTAATTGAAATTCAGCAAAACTCTTATCAGTGGTTTCTTGATGAAGGGTTAAGGGAAATGTTCAGGGATATTTCCCCTATTCAAGATTTCACAGGCAACCTCGTATTGGAATTTATCGACTATAGCTTAGGAGAGCCTAAATACGAGGTGGAAGAGTGTAAGGAACGCGACGTAACGTATGCGGCACCTCTGCGAGTTAAAGTTCGTCTCATTAATAAAGAGACAGGGGAAGTGAAGGAACAAGAGGTCTTCATGGGTGATTTCCCGCTGATGACCACCAAAGGAACCTTCATTATTAACGGAGCAGAACGGGTTATCGTCAGTCAGTTGGTTCGTTCTCCCGGTGTTTATTATTCCGAAAGCATCGACCCCAGCGGGAAGAAAATCTTCGGAGCGACGGTTATTCCTAACCGTGGAGCTTGGTTAGAGTTTGAAACGGACGTTAATGATAATATTTTTGTTCGTGTGGATAGAACTCGTAAACTTCCGGCCACCGTATTGATTCGGGCTTTGGGCTATGCTACCAATGGGCAGATCGCCGAGCTTTTCGATGATAACGAGCACATTCGTATTACCCTGGAGCGGGATAATACGGAGTCGGCAGAGGAAGCCCTGGTGGAAATCTACAAGCGTCTGCGCCCGGGAGAACCCCCCACTGTGGACAGTGCGCGCTCTCTATTAGAAGCATTATTTTTTGATCCCAAGCGTTATGATCTGGCCAAAGTAGGCCGCTATAAACTCAATAAAAAGCTGAAGCTGAATGTTCCTACTGATGTGCATCATTTGACCAAGGAAGATATCGTGGCTTCCCTGCGGCAAATGCTGACCCTGATGAGCGGAGAAGGACATAAGGATGATATCGATCATCTGGGCAATCGCCGCCTTCGTTCCGTGGGAGAGCTTCTGCAGAACCAATTCCGGATCGGTTTATCCCGTATGGAGCGGGTGGTCCGGGAACGGATGACCATTCAGGATGTGGATGTGATCACACCTCAGGTTCTGATCAATATCCGTCCTGTAGTGGCTGCCATTAAGGAATTCTTCGGCAGCAGTCAGTTGTCCCAATTTATGGACCAAACCAATCCTTTGGCTGAACTGACTCATAAGCGTCGTCTCAGTGCCCTGGGACCCGGTGGTTTAAGCCGTGAACGGGCCGGCTTTGAGGTGCGTGACGTTCACCACTCTCACTATGGCCGGATGTGTCCCATCGAGACTCCTGAAGGTCCGAACATCGGTTTGATCGGCTCCTTAAGTACCTATGGCCGGATTAATCCCTATGGATTTATTGAAGCTCCTTACCGTAAAGTGAACAATGGCCAGGTTACGGATCAGATTGATTACCTGACCGCTGACGAAGAAGAGAAATTCGTCGTAGCTCAGGCCAATGCCCCTCTGACGGATGACGGGCATTTCATTGAAGAGAAGATCGATGGACGTCATGGTCCCGACTTCGTTTTGGTTGCGCCGGAGCGGATTGACTATATGGACGTTTCTCCGAAACAAATGGTATCCATCGCGACGGCTTTGATTCCCTTCCTGGAGCACGACGACGCCAACCGTGCCTTGATGGGTGCCAACATGCAGCGGCAGGCTGTGCCCCTTTTGCGTACCGATGCTCCCTATGTGGGAACAGGGATGGAGTACAAAGCGGCCAAGGATTCCGGAGTCTGTGTCTTAGCTTCTAAAGACGGCACTGTGGAGCGGGCTACAGCCGAGGATATCATCATCCGCCATGATGACGGAACCCTGGAGAAGCATAAACTCTTAAAGTACCTGCGCTCCAACCAGGGAACCTGCATCAACCAGCGTCCTATCGTGATGAAGAATGAGCGGGTGGAAGCCGGTCAGATCATCGCTGATGGTCCCTCTACGGATCATGGTGAGCTGGCTCTTGGCCGCAACGTTTTGATCGCTTTTATGACCTGGGAAGGCTATAACTACGAGGATGCTATCTTAATCAGCGAAAAGCTGGTTAAGGAAGATTATTATACTTCCATCCATATTGAAGAGTATGAAGCCGATGCCCGGGACACTAAGCTGGGACCGGAAGAAATTACCCGGGATATTCCTAACGTCGGGGAAGATGTGCTGAAAGATTTGGATGAGCGGGGTATTATCCGCATCGGTGCGGAAGTCAGCACCGGGGATATTCTGGTGGGTAAAGTTACTCCTAAAGGTGAAACAGAGCTTACCGCGGAAGAGCGCCTCCTCAGAGCCATTTTCGGCGAAAAAGCCCGGGAAGTGCGGGATACCTCCCTCCGTGTACCTCACGGGGAAGCCGGCAAGATCGTGGATGTCAAAGTCTTTACCCGGGAAAACGGGGATGAACTGGCTCCCGGGGTCAACGAGCTGGTACGGGTCTATATCGCCCAAAAACGGAAAATCTCCGTGGGGGATAAAATGGCCGGGCGCCACGGCAACAAAGGGGTTATCTCCCGCATCATGAAGCAGGAAGATATGCCTTTCCTGCCTGATGGCACTCCGGTGGAAATCGTCTTGAACCCCCTGGGTGTTCCTTCCCGGATGAACATCGGTCAGGTGATGGAGACCCATTTAGGCTGGGCGGCGAAAGCTCTCGGACTTCGTTTGGCCACACCGGTCTTTGACGGAGCCCAGGAAGAGGATGTCTTTGCCACCCTTAGAAAAGCCGGACTTCCTGAGACCGGCAAAACCGTACTTTACGATGGACGGACAGGAGATCCCTTCGATAATCAGATTACCGTCGGCTATATGTACTTCCTGAAGCTCCACCATCTGGTGGACGACAAGATTCACGCCCGGTCCACCGGACCTTACAGCTTGGTTACTCAGCAGCCTTTGGGCGGTAAAGCCCAATTCGGCGGTCAGCGTTTCGGGGAGATGGAGGTTTGGGCTCTGGAGGCTTATGGAGCAGCCTATACTCTCCAGGAGATTCTTACCGTCAAGTCTGACGATGTGGTGGGACGGGTTAAGACTTATGAAGCCATTGTTAAAGGTGAAAACATCCCTGAACCGGGAGTTCCGGAATCCTTTAAGGTTCTCATCAAAGAATTGCAAAGCTTAGGGCTTGATGTCCGTGTTCTCTCCGAAGACGATGAAGAAATCGAAATTCGTGAGATTGACGAGGATGTGACCGAGACGGCGAAAGAGCTGGGCATCGATCTTCATGAAGACCTCCCGGCGCCTGTCATCCATGAAGCCGGTGAAGGTGAGGATGATGAGTATTTCGAAGAGGACGAAGAAGCTGTCGATGATGAGCCGATGACCTTTGATGAAGGCGATATGGAATAGACCCGGGTGAAAGGAGAGAGAACCGTGCTAGACGTCAACAATTTCGACCGGATGCGTATTGGTTTGGCTTCTCCGACGATGATCCGTGAGTGGTCTCATGGAGAAGTCAGGAAGCCGGAAACGATTAACTATAGAACCCTGAAACCGGAGCGGGAAGGACTCTTTTGCGAAAAGATCTTTGGACCAACCCGTGACTGGGAATGCCATTGCGGAAAATACAAACGGGTTCGCTATAAAGGAATTGTCTGTGACCGCTGCGGTGTGGAAGTCACCCGTTCCAAGGTGCGCAGAGAGCGCATGGGCCATATTGAGCTGGCGGCTCCTGTCTCCCATATCTGGTACTTCAAGGGTATTCCCAGCCGGATGGGACTTCTTCTGGATATGTCTCCCCGTTCCTTGGAAAAGGTTCTTTATTTCGTATCCTACATCGTGACCGATGCCGGGGATACCTCATTAATGAAAAAACAGCTCCTTACAGAAACCGAATATCGGGAATACCGTGATAAATACGGCAGCCGCTTCAAAGCCAGCATGGGTGCGGAAGCTATTAAGATGCTTCTCGAGGAAATGGACCTGGATAAGCTTAATGACGAGCTCCGGGTTGAATTGAAAGAAGTCTCCGGTCAAAGGAAGATCAGGGCCATCCGCCGCCTGGAAGTGGTGGAAGCCTTTAAGGAATCGGGAAACCGTCCGGATTGGATGATTATGGATGTCGTTCCCGTTATTCCGCCGGAGCTTCGCCCCATGGTGCAGCTGGATGGCGGACGGTTTGCCACCTCTGACCTCAACGACCTTTACCGTCGGGTGATCAACAGAAATAACCGTCTCAAGCGTCTTTTGGATTTGGGAGCGCCGGATATCATTGTCCGCAATGAAAAACGGATGCTCCAGGAGGCCGTGGATGCCTTGATCGACAATGGCCGGCGGGGACGCCCCGTGACCGGCCCCGGCAATCGTCCCTTAAAGTCCTTAAGCGATATGCTCAAAGGCAAACAAGGACGCTTCCGTCAGAACCTGCTGGGAAAACGGGTGGACTATTCCGGTCGTTCCGTTATCGTAGTGGGACCGAATTTGAGGCTCCATCAATGCGGCCTGCCTAAAGAAATGGCTTTGGAGCTTTTCAAGCCTTTCGTTATGAAAAAACTGGTCAAGGAAGGCCATGCCCATAATATCAAGAGTGCCAAGCGGATGGTGGAACGAGTTCGCTCGGAAGTCTGGGACGTTTTGGAAGAAGTGATCACCGAACATCCTGTGCTGCTGAACCGTGCGCCAACCCTTCACCGTTTAGGGATTCAGGCTTTTGAGCCTGTTCTGGTTGAAGGCCGTGCCCTGCAGATTCATCCTTTAGTCTGTACCGCTTACAATGCGGACTTCGACGGGGACCAAATGGCTGTTCACGTACCTCTCTCCGCAGAAGCTCAAGCTGAAGCAAGACTGCTGATGCTCTCCGCTCATAATATTTTGAATCCTAAAGACGGCCGCCCCGTCGCTTCCCCTACACAGGACATGGTTTTAGGCTCCTACTACCTGACCATGGAGCGTCCGGGAGCTCTTGGGGAAGGTAAGATCTTTAAAAATCGGGATGAAGCGGTGTTGGCCTATGATACCAAGCAGGCAAACCTCCAGGCGATGATTAAAGTCCGCCAGCCCAGCGGAGAACTTTTGGAAACGACGATTGGCCGCCTCATCTTTAACTCGGTGATTCCGCCGGAGGTAGGCTATATCAACGAAGTGGCCGGGAAAAAGGCCCTTAACAATATCGTGGCCAAATGCTACCGCCTCGGCGGCTATAAAGCAACGGCCCAACTCCTGGACGGAATCAAGAGTTTAGGGTTCAAATATTCCACCCGTGCCGGAATGACCGTTGGTCTTGCCGATATTACCGTACCTGAAGAGAAGAGGCAGATTCTTGCCGATGCCGACGGTATGGTCAATAAAACGGAGCAACAATTCCGCCGTGGTTTGATTACCGACGAAGAGCGTTATGAGAAGGTTATCGAGATCTGGACCAAAGCTACGAACACCGTGACCAAAGCTCTGATGCACTCTTTGGATAAATTCAATCCAGTGTACATGATGGCTACTTCCGGAGCCCGGGGTAACATTCAACAGCTCCGTCAGCTGGCCGGGATGCGGGGATTGATGGCGGATCCTTCGGGACGAACCATTGAGTTGCCCATTAAAGCCAACTTCCGTGAAGGTCTCACCGTTTTGGAGTATTTCATCTCCTCCCACGGAGCGCGGAAAGGTTTGGCCGATACGGCACTGCGGACCGCTGACTCCGGTTATCTTACCCGCCGTCTTGTGGATGTATCTCAGGATGTCATCGTCCGGGATGAAGATTGCGGCACCACCCAAGGTATTATGGTCGATGACGTCAAGGATGGCCCGGAAGTTATCGAAAAGCTGGAGGAGCGTCTCGTGGGCCGCTTCCTTTTGGAAGACCTGAAGCATCCTGAGACCGGGGAAATCCTGGCTACTGCCGATAGTGAGATTACGGAAGAACAAGCTCATGACATCGCTGCTGCTTACGATAAAGTCACCATTCGCTCCGTGCTCACCTGCAAAACCCGCTATGGAGTGTGCCGCAAGTGCTACGGACGGAATCTGGCCACAGGCCATCATGTGGAAATGGGAGAAGCCGTAGGTATCATCGCTGCCCAATCCATCGGTGAGCCGGGAACTCAGCTGACCATGCGTACTTTCCATACCGGCGGTGTGGCCGGGGACGATATCACCCAAGGTTTGCCTCGTGTTGAAGAGCTTTTCGAAGCCCGTAAACCCAAAGGTCAAGCCATCATCTCGGAAAACGACGGCATCGTCGCCATCCGTGAAGTCAAAGGCCGCCGTGAAGTGGATGTCATCAGTGACACTGAAGAACGGATGACGTATACTATACCCTATGGCTCCCGTTTGAAGGTTCGCGAAGGTCACCGGATTGAAGCCGGAGATGAACTGACCGAAGGAAGCATCAACCCTCATGATATGCTCAAGGTCAAAGGAATCCGCGGTGTTCAGGTCTATCTCCTGGGCGAAGTGCAAAAGGTTTACCGTCTGCAGGGTGTGGATATTAACGATAAACACATCGAGGTTATGGTTCGTCAGATGCTCCGCAAAGTCAAGGTGGAAGAGGCCGGAGATACAGCTCTCCTGCCCGGCGGCCTGATTGATGTCTTTGATTTCGAAGAAGAGAATACCAAGGTGATTGCCAGCGGCGGCGAGCCTGCTGTAGCAAGACCGGTGCTCCTGGGCATCACCAAAGCTTCTCTGGCCACGGATTCCTTCCTTTCCGCAGCGTCCTTCCAGGAAACCACCCGTGTTCTTACGGAAGCAGCGATTAAAGGAAAAGTGGATCCCCTCTTGGGACTCAAAGAAAACGTCATCATCGGGAAACTTATTCCGGCAGGTACGGGAATGTCCCGCTATCGGAATGTAAAAGTTATTAATCTTGATGAAGAGCAGGTTGAAAATCTTGACAGTGTAAATTCATGATGATAAAATACTATAGTGTGATTTAACGGTTTTGGGAAAAATATGTAGGTTCTTCACCAATCACCGCTAATCTTTGAGGAGGAAAGCATCTTAATGCTTGATGAAGCCTTAAAAAAGTCAAAAAACAGAACCGTTGGAGTCAAGCAAACTCTGCGGGCCCTGGAAAAAGGGAGTTTAATCTGTGTCTATGTGGCTAAGGATGCGGAAAGTCATGTGATTCGTCCCATCCTTGAGCAGTGCCGGAACAAAGGGATTCCAGTTCAGGAAGTTCAGACGATGCTTGAGCTGGGCAAAGCCTGCGGGATTGAAGTAGGCTCTGCTGTGGCGGCCTTGTTATCCGAATAGACAGTGAAGCTCCGAAATGTGTTAGTTTTGGGGATTGCTTGCTTTATGCTGAAGCAAGCAATTCCTTTGATATGTTCTTTCTTGGGAAGGAGGTGTAGTTATGCCGACGATTAATCAATTGATTCGCAATGGCCGCTCGAAGATTGCAAAGAAATCAACAGCTCCAGCTATGCAATGGGGCTATAACTCTTTACAACGTAAACAATTCGCCTCTGGGGGATCACCTCAAAAGCGTGGAGTTTGCACCAGGGTTTACACGACAACTCCAAAGAAGCCGAACTCTGCTCTCCGTAAAGTTGCCCGTGTGCGTTTAACCAATACGATTGAAGTATCATCATACATCCCAGGCATCGGGCACAACCTGCAGGAGCACAGTGTTGTTCTTGTCCGTGGTGGCCGTGTTAAAGACCTTCCGGGTGTTCGTTACCACATTGTTCGTGGGGCCCTTGATACTCAAGGTGTTCAGAAACGGATGCAAGCTCGTTCCAAGTACGGTGCCAAACGTCCTAAGAAAGGGAAGTAAGCCGTAGGCAACGAGGGGAATACGAATTGCGCTGTAAAGGAGGGAAATGATTTGCCACGTAAAGGTTATATTGCTAAACGTGAGATTCTGCCGGATCCGATTTATAAGAACCGGGTGCTGACCAAATTTATCAACCAAATTATGTTGGATGGTAAAAAAGGCACTGCAGAATCCATTTGCTATAATGCATTTGAGATCATTCAAGAGAAGTCCGGGAAAGATCCTATTGAAGTGTTCGAAACCGCTCTCAAGAATGTCATGCCTGTATTGGAAGTAAAAGCACGCCGGGTTGGTGGTGCCAACTACCAAGTACCCATCGAAGTTCGCACTGATCGCCGTCAAACTTTGGGATTGCGCTGGCTTGTAGGCTATGCCCGCAAACGCAGTGAAAAGACCATGGAAGAGAGAATCGCAGGTGAACTGATGGATGCAGCCAATAACACTGGCGGCTCTATTAAGAAAAAAGAAGACACTCATAAGATGGCCGAAGCCAATAAGGCTTTTGCGCATTACCGTTGGTAGGATGATCAAAGCGTATGCTTAAAATCATCCACAATGGGGAATGACTACGGCAGAAAGGGGGATTATCAGTGGCAAGGCAATTTCCATTAGAGAAAACGCGGAATATCGGGATTATGGCCCATATTGATGCGGGTAAAACGACCACGACCGAGCGTATTTTGTTCTATACCGGGCGTGTTCATAAGATCGGGGAAGTTCATGATGGTGCAGCGACCATGGACTGGATGGTTCAAGAGCAGGAGCGTGGAATTACCATTACTTCTGCAGCGACGACAGCCCAATGGAAAGGTCATCGTATTAACATCATTGATACACCAGGGCACGTGGACTTTACCGTCGAGGTAGAGCGCAGCTTGCGTGTACTCGACGGTGCTGTAGCAGTATTCTGTTCAGTTGGCGGTGTTGAGCCTCAATCTGAAACAGTATGGCGGCAGGCGGACAAGTATGGTGTACCCCGTATCGCCTATATTAACAAAATGGACCGTATGGGTGCAGATTTCTTCCGGGGAGTATCTATGATTGCTGACCGGTTAGGTGCAAACCCTGTACCGCTCCAAATTCCGATTGGCGCCGAGGATCAATTCAAAGGAATTATCGACCTCGTGACCATGAAGGCTATGGTTTATACGGACGATTTAGGCACCACCAGTGACGTTGCCGATATCCCCGGAGACTTAGTCGACCAAGCCAATGAATATCGTGAGAAGCTTCTGGAAGCAGTTGCTGATACAGATGAAGAGCTCATGATGAAATATCTCGAAGGTGAAGAACTGACCGAAGAAGAGATTCGTAACGGAATCCGTAAAGGAACAATTGGGCTGAAGTTTATCCCAGTGGTCTGTGGCTCTTCGTTCAAGAATAAAGGGGTGCAACCATTACTTGATGCGGTTGTAGAGTATATGCCAGCCCCAACTGATGTACCGAATATTAAAGGGGTGCATCCGGAGACCGGTGAAGCTGATGAGCGCCATTCCAGCGATAAAGATCCGTTCTCTGCCTTGGCCTTTAAGATCATGGCTGACCCTTATGTGGGTAAATTGGCATTTTTCCGGGTATACTCGGGAGTCCTGAGTTCGGGATCCTATGTTTACAACTCAACCAAAGGCAAACGGGAGAGAATCGGCCGGATTCTCCAAATGCATGCCAACCACCGGGAGGAAATCCCTGAGGTTTATGCTGGAGATATCGCAGCCGCCGTGGGCTTGAAAGATACCACCACCGGGGACACCCTCTGTGATGACAAAGCCCCTATCATTCTCGAATCCATGACCTTCCCTGATCCTGTGATCAACGTGGCTATTGAGCCGAAGACGAAACAAGACCAGGAGAAGATGGGTACAGCCCTGGCTCGTTTGGCTGAAGAGGATCCTACCTTTAAAATGCATACCGACCAGGATAGCGGGCAAACCATCATCGAGGGAATGGGTGAGCTTCACCTGGAAATCATCGTTGACCGTTTGCAGCGTGAATTTAAAGTCGAGTGCAATGTGGGTCGTCCTCAGGTTGCTTACAAAGAAACCATCCGCCGTGCAGTTAAAGCTGAAGGTAAGTTCGTTCGTCAATCCGGTGGACGTGGACAATACGGACACTGCTGGATCGAGATTGAACCCCTGGAGCAAGGCAGCGGTTTCGAGTTCGTCAACAAAATCGTGGGCGGCGTGATTCCCAGAGAATACATCGCTCCCATCGGTCAAGGGATCGAAGAAGCATTGCAAAATGGTATCCAGGCAGGCTATCCTGTTATGGATATCCGGGCCACAGTCTATGACGGTTCTTACCATGATGTAGACTCCTCCGAAATGGCCTTTAAGATCGCCGGCTCCATGGCCTTCAAGGCTGGTGCAGCGAAAGCTGATCCTGCCATCATCGAGCCCGTTATGAAGGTAGAGGTTACTGTACCTGAGGAGTATATGGGTGATGTCATTGGCGACATGAACTCCCGTCGGGGACGGATCGAGGGCATGGAAGCCACAGGAACAGCACAAGTCGTTCGCGGGTTTGTCCCGCTTTCCGAAATGTTTGGCTATGCCACCGACCTTCGTTCCAAGACCCAAGGGCGCGGTGTCTATGTCATGATGTTTGACCACTACGAGGAAGTGCCCAAGAATATTGCTGAAGGCATTGTTGCTAAACGCGCCGGCGCTTAATCTCAGTAATGGTTTACGGTGCGGGGTTCGAAGTTCAGGGATCTCCTTGTCAGCGGACCTCGCTCAAATAAAAGGAAACTTCTATTGCTTACTTTATTATTTAGAGGGAGTGAAAATTTAAAATGGCAAAGCAAAAATTCGAACGTACTAAACCCCACGTTAACGTTGGAACCATCGGACACGTTGACCATGGTAAAACCACCTCTACTGCTGCTATCACCTTAGTTCTTTCCAAAGCCGGCGGTGCAGTGGCCCAAGCATTTGACCAAATCGACAAGGCTCCGGAAGAGAGAGAACGTGGAATCACCATTTCCACTTCCCACGTTGAGTATGAAACCGCTAACCGCCACTATGCTCACGTTGACTGCCCAGGCCACGCCGACTATGTTAAAAACATGATCACCGGTGCTGCCCAAATGGACGGAGCTATCCTGGTTGTATCCGCTGCTGACGGCCCTATGCCCCAAACCCGTGAGCACATCCTGCTTGCCCGTCAGGTAGGTGTTCCTTACATCGTGGTTTGGCTGAACAAAGCCGACATGGTCGATGATCCGGAACTCATGGAACTGGTTGAAATGGAAATTCGCGAACTTCTCTCCGAATACGAATTCCCTGGCGACGATATTCCCATCATTCCCGGTTCCGGCCTGAAGGCTCTCCAATGCGGTTGCGGATCCCGCGATTGCGAATGGTGCGGCAAGATTTGGAATCTGATGGATGCTGTTGATTCCTATATTCCAACTCCAGAGCGTGCTACCGACAAGCCTTTCCTTATGCCTGTGGAGGACGTGTTCACCATCACTGGCCGTGGTACAGTTGCTACCGGTCGTGTCGAGCGCGGTGTGATTAAAGTCGGTGACGAGATTGAAATCGTTGGCTTGACTGAAGCTCCTCGCAAGAGTGTTTGCACCGGTGTGGAAATGTTCCGTAAGCTCCTTGACCAAGCTCAAGCTGGGGACAACATCGGGGCGCTTCTCCGCGGTGTGGATCGTAAAGATATCGAGCGCGGTCAAGTTCTTGCTAAACCCGGTTCCATCAAACCTCACACCAAATTTGTCGGCGAAGTCTTCGTACTGAGCAAAGAAGAAGGCGGACGTCATACTCCTTTCTTCAACAACTATCGCCCTCAGTTCTACTTCCGTACAACCGACGTTACCGGTGTGGTAACCCTTCCTGAAGGAACGGAAATGGTTATGCCTGGGGACCGTGTTACCATCAATTGCGAAATTATCTCCCCTATCGCTATGGAAGAAGGACTTCGTTTCGCTATTCGTGAAGGTGGCCGTACCGTTGGTGCCGGCGTTGTCGTCAGCATCGTCGAATAATAGGCTTTAGTCCTTAGTATTATGCAGGCATAGACTTAGCGTCTATTGATAAAGGATGCCACAGATTCACTGTGGCATCCTGCCTCGTTTCCACTGCTGGGATGCTGTGGAAATATATCTCGGGTCTCTGGTGCAGAAGGTTGCTGATGGAAGTGTCTCCGCTGATCATCGGGGAATTTCTGGACCCAGTACATCCGTTAAACGGAATTATTAGGAGGTTTTTTTTAATGAGCAGTCAAAAAATTCGTATCCGCCTGAAAGCGTTTGATCACAAAACATTGGATCAATCGGCAGAGAAAATTGTTGAAACAGCAAAGAGAACAGGTGCCCGTGTCAGTGGACCGATTCCCCTTCCCACTGAAAAAAGCATTTATACCATTCTTCGTTCTCCTCACGTTAACAAGGATTCTCGCGAGCAATTCGAAATGCGGACTCATAAACGCCTGATCGATATCCTGGAGCCAACTTCCAAAACGGTAGATGCTCTGATGCGTTTAGATCTTCCCGCTGGCGTTGATATCGAAATCAAACTCTAATTTGGCGAATCATAAAACCTGAGCAACAAACGCTGGTTTTAATCGCATGTCTGAAAGATTAAAGATTCAGACAGACGAAAAAACTAGCGTTCATTTGGGGTTTATGATATAATATTTTTGTTTGTGGCGCGAAACACCCGGCACTGTGGATTGGTGCTCAGGGTCAACTCGCTTCAAAATATCAATTCAAATTTGGAACACTCTCGTGCTCTGGACCAGAGCCGGCGCACTTCAAAGTGTTCAGGAGGTGGCAATCGTGTCGAAAGGAATTTTGGGTAAAAAAGTGGGTATGACCCAGGTTTTCACGGAAGAAGGACATCTTATTCCGGTGACTGTGGTCGAAGCAGGTCCTTGCTATGTCATCCAAAAGAAAACAAAAGCAACGGATGGCTACAATGCGATCCAGGTTGGCTTTGGTGCTTTACGGGAAAGACTGGCGAACAAGCCGCAAAAAGGACATGTTGCAAAAGCTTCTGTGAAGCCGATGCGCTACATTCGTGAGTTCCGCGTGGACGATGTGGAGGCTTACGAAATCGGACAGGAAATCACGGCTGAACTGTTTGCTGCAGGTGATGCAGTGGATGTGGTCGGAATCTCCAAGGGTAAAGGCTTTGCCGGGATGATTAAACGTCATGGCGCCAGCCGCGGACCTATGAAGCATGGCTCCAAGTATCATCGCCGTACCGGTTCCCTCGGCGCGAAAGGCCCGGCTCGTGTATTTAAGGGCCGCAACCTGCCAGGGCGTATGGGTGGCGAGCGGGTTACCGTTCAAAACCTGAAGGTCGTTCGGGTGGATGCGGATAAGAATATGATTCTTGTTAAAGGCGCTGTACCCGGCGCGAAAAAGTCATTGCTCATTCTGAAGCCTTCCGTTAAGGCGAAGTAACTTGTAAGAAAGGAGGAATAAGCAATGCCAAAGGTTCAAGTAGTTAATATGCAAGGTTCTCCCGTTGGAGAGCTGGAGCTGGATGAATATGTATTCGGTATTGAACCCAATACTCATGTCATGCACCAGGCAGTGGTAGGACAACTGGCCAGCCAAAGACGTGGTACTCACTCCACTTTACTCCGTGGAGAAGTTCGCGGAGGCGGCCGCAAACCCTGGCGTCAAAAAGGCACCGGCCGGGCTCGTGCAGGCAGCATTCGTTCCCCTCTATGGAGAGGCGGCGCTGTGCTTTTCGGACCCAAACCCCGCAAATATGGCTTCAGCCTGCCTAAGAAGGTTCGCCGCCTGGCTTTGCGTTCAGCCCTTTCTTCCAAGGTCAACGAACAAAAACTGATCGTATTGGAAGATTTGAGCTTGAACGAAGCAAAAACCCGGGAAATGGTTAAAGTTCTGCAGGCCCTCAATGTCGGCAAAAAAGCTTTAATCGTTACAGATGAATTTATGGAAACCATCGATCGTTCTGCCCGCAATATTGCTGGGATCAAAACCACTGCAGTAGAAGGCATGAATATTTACGATCTTCTCAATTCCGATGTCATCGTCATGACCAAAGCAGCGGTAACGAAAACGGAGGAGGTGTTAGCGTAATGCGCGATGCTCGTGATGTACTCAAACGTCCAGTGATTTCCGAGAAGTCTGTTGGACTTATTGAGGAAAACAAGTACTCCTTCTGGGTAGACACAGCGGCCAACAAGATTGAGATCAAAGCAGCTGTGGAAAAGATGTTTAAAGTTAAAGTCGTTGATGTTCGTACTATCAACGTCGATGGTAAAAAGAAACGTGTCGGAAAACACGTAGGTAGAACAGCAGACCGTAAAAAGGCGATTGTTACGCTTAAAGCTGGAGATCGCATTGAAGGCTTTGCTGGCCTGTAAGCTTGATGCAAAGGAGGGAAACCCATGCCAGTTAAAGGATTTAAACCGTATTCTCCTGGTCGTCGTCAAATGACAGTGTCGACTTTTGAAGAAATTACGAAAACAACACCGGAGCGTTCTTTGCTCGCACCGTTAAAAAGCAAAGCCGGCCGCAACAATCAAGGTAAACTGACTGTGCGTCACCAAGGCGGCGGACATAAACGGAAATATCGTTTGATTGACTTCAAACGCAATAAGGATAGTGTGCCGGCGAAAGTCGCTGCTATTGAATATGACCCTAACCGTTCCGCGAATATTGCCCTGCTCCACTACTTGGATGGTCATAAAGCTTATATTCTGGCTCCTAACGGCCTGCAAGTGGGACAAATGGTCGTATCCGGACCGGATGCCGACATTAAAGTAGGGAATGCTCTGCCGATTAAAAACATTCCTGTGGGTACCCTGCTCCATAATATCGAAATGAAGCCTGGCAAAGGGGCTCAACTGGTCCGCTCTGCGGGCGGTTCGGCTCAGCTCATGGCTAAAGAAGGAAAGTATGCGACCTTGAGACTTCCTTCCGGTGAAATGCGCATGGTTCATATCGACTGCCGGGCCACTATCGGCCAAGTGGGCAATCTGGAACATGAGAACATCAACATCGGTAAAGCAGGTCGTTCACGCTGGTTAGGCATCCGCCCCACAGTTCGTGGTGCGGTTATGAACCCCAACGATCACCCACACGGCGGTGGTGAAGGCCGTAACCCAATCGGCCGCAACCCGGTTACACCTTGGGGTAAACCTGCCCTTGGAGCGAAGACCCGTAAGAAGAAACATCCTTCTAACCGCTTCATCGTGAAACGACGTGGCAAGAAGTAATCGAAAGGAGGCCAATTAAATGAGTCGATCTCTGAAAAAAGGGCCTTATGTAGAAGGACGCTTGCTCGCACGTGTGGAAAAAATGAATGCCGCCAATGAGAAGCGCGTCCTGAAGACTTGGTCCAGAAGTTCAACAATATTCCCGCAAATGGTGGGACACACCATTGCGGTTCATGAGGGCCGGAAACACATTCCCATCTATATTACCGAAGATATGGTAGGACACAAACTCGGTGAGTTTGCTCCTACACGCACCTACAAAGGGCATGCTGGCAGTGAAAAGTCCAGCGGCCTGCGCTAAAAGGAGGAGTAAAAGAAATGCAACAAGCAAAAGCAATTGCAAGATACGTGCGGATCTCTCCTCGTAAGGTGCGCCAAGTCGTCGATCTCATTCGCGGCAAGAATGTCAGTGACGCTCTCGCGATTCTTCAATTCACCCCTAAAGGGGCTACAGAGCCTGTAACCAAAGTTCTTCAATCGGCAGTAGCCAATGCAGAACACAACTACGAGATGGATACAGACGCTTTGATTGTTAAAGAAATCTACGTGGATGAAGGACCGACTTTGAAGCGCATTAAACCTCGAGCCATGGGACGTGCGGATCAGATCCGGAAACGGACCAGTCACATCACCGTGGTTGTGGTTGAAAAGAAGGAGGGTTAAAACGTGGGTCAAAAAGTAAATCCGAAAGGCCTCCGGGTCGGAATTATCCGTGACTGGGAAGGCCGCTGGTTTGCAGATAAAAACTACCTGGAACTCCTTCATGAAGATTTGAAGGTTCGCAAATTTGTGAAGAAGAAATTACATCAAGCAGGTGTTCCTAAGGTTGAGATTGAACGGGCAGCGAATCGGGTTAAGGTTTCGATTCATGCGGCTAAGCCGGGAATCGTGATCGGCCGCGGTGGTACCGAGGTAGAAAATCTCCGCAAACAATTAGAAGCTATGACAGGTAAACAAGTGGCCGTCAACATCGTGGAAATTAAAAAACCGGAGTTTGACGCACAGCTGGTTGCCGAGAGCATTGCTCAACAATTGGAGAAACGTGTATCTTTCCGCCGGGCTATGAAACAAACCGTTCAACGCACCATGCGTCAAGGCGGTCAAGGTATTAAGATCTCCTGCAGCGGCCGTTTGGGCGGTGCGGAAATTGCGCGGACCGAGTGGTACAGCGAAGGGAAAGTTCCCCTTCATACCCTCCGTGCCGACATTGATTATGGATTTGCTGAAGCAAATACCACCTATGGAAAGATTGGCGTAAAAGTCTGGATATATAAAGGAGAGGTTCTTCCCGCCAAGAAGGTCGCTCAGGTGGAAGGAGGAAAATAAATGCTAGTCCCAACCAGAGTAAAGCACCGGAAACAACATCGTGGCCGGATGCACGGAAAAGCAACTCGCGGTAACACGATTACCTTCGGCGAGTATGGATTAGTGGCTTTGGAGCCAGCATGGATTACCAATCGCCAAATTGAAGCAGCCCGTATTGCGATGACTCGTTACATCAAACGGGGCGGTAAAGTTTGGATTAAGATTTTCCCGGATAAGCCGATTACGGCGAAACCGGCTGAAACCCGTATGGGTAGTGGTAAAGGTTCCCCGGAGTATTGGGTAGCCGTCGTCAAACCCGGTCGTGTGATGTTTGAATTGGCTGGCGTGCCTGAAGAGATTGCTAAAGAAGCGCTTCGCCTTGCTATGCATAAACTTCCGGTTAAGTGTAAGATTGTACGCCGCGAGGAATTAGAAGGAGGTGACGCAAATGAAAACTAAAGATTTCCGTGATATGACCGATGAAGAGCTCCTCAAGGAGATTGATGGATACAAAACGGAATTGTTCAATTTGCGTTTCCAACTGGCCACCGGACAACTGGACAATCCTGCCAGAATCCGGGAAGTCAGGAAAGGGATTGCCCGTGGCAAGACCATTCTCCGTGAGCGCGAACTAAAAATTAACCGTGCTTAAGGTTGGAAAGGAGACTTTTTAACATGGAAAGAACCCAACGCAAAGTCAGAATGGGCAAAGTCGTAAGCGACAAGATGGATAAAACGGTCGTTGTTGCCGTCGAGATGAAAGTCCGCCATCCCCTTTACCATAGAACCATTACTCAAACCAAGAAATTTAAGGCTCATGATGAAAACAACGAAGCCAAGACCGGCGATACCGTTGTCATCATGGAGACTCGTCCTCTCAGCAAGGACAAACGCTGGCGCCTCATAGAGATCACAGAAAGAGCTGTGGCTCTCTAAGACTGAACTTTTAATGCGGAAGGAGGGTCAACAGATGATCCAAGTTCAAACTCGCCTCAGAGTCGGAGACAATTCTGGAGCTAAAGAACTGATGTGCATCAAGGTGCTTGGCGGTTCAATGCGCCGCTATGCATCGATTGGAGATATAATCGTCGCTTCTGTTAAAGAAGCAACACCTGGCGGCGTTGTCAAAAAGGGAGATGTCGTCAAAGCGGTTGTTGTTCGCACCAAGAAAGAAATTAAACGTAAAGACGGCACTTATATCCGTTTCAGCGAAAATGCTGCCGTTGTAATTAAAGATGATAGAAGCCCGCGGGGAACTCGTATTTTCGGACCCGTTGCCCGGGAATTGCGTGATAAGGATTTTATGAAAATCATCTCTCTCGCACCGGAAGTAATCTAAGACCCCATACCAGTGGAGGTGAATGAAGTGGCTGCTGTAAAGCAAAAGATGCACGTCAAAAAAGGCGATATGGTTATGGTCATTACAGGCAAAGATGCCGGCAAGAAAGGCAAAGTCCTGGAAGTGTTCCCGAAAAAGGGTCGTGTGGTTATTGAGAAAGTCAACATTGTCAAGCGTCACACCAAACCCAGTCAAAGCATGCCCCAAGGTGGGATCTTTGAGAAAGAAGCACCTATCGCCAGCTCAAATGTCATGCTGTATTGCACCGAGTGCAACAAAGTGACCCGGGTCAGCGTGAAGGAAACTGAGGCTGGAAAAGTCCGTGTTTGCAAAAAATGCGGTGTGAACCTGCCCGACAAAAAATAATCGAGAAGGGAGGGACCTTAGTTGGCTCGTCTAAAAGATAAGTTCAGCAATGAAATAGCTCCTGCATTACAGCAGAAGTTCAACTATAAAAATGTGATGCAAATTCCCAAGCTCGAAAAAGTGGTTATCAATGTGGGCGTTGGGGAAGCCATCCAAAACTCAAAAGCTATCGACGCTGCCGTCGGCGATCTGAGCAAAATCACCGGACAAAAACCTGTCGTAACCCGGGCGAAGAAATCCATCGCCGCTTTCAAACTCCGTACGGGAATGCCCATCGGCACGAAAGTGACCTTGCGGGGCGACCGCATGTATGAGTTCGTTGATCGTTTAATGAACGTAGCATTACCTCGTGTTCGTGACTTCCACGGTGTATCCGATAAGGCATTTGACGGACGTGGTAACTATACGCTCGGTATTAAAGAGCAACTCATCTTCCCGGAAATCGAATACGATAAGATCGATAAGGTCCGTGGTATGGATATTATTTTCGTTACAACGGCGAAAACCGATGAGGAAGCTCGTGAATTACTCGGAATGCTGGGAATGCCGTTCCGCAAGTAGAAAAAGGAGGGTCCTAGAGCGTGGCTAAAAAGTCTATGATCGTGCGCAATGCACGTCAACCGAAATATGCAGTTCGTCACCATAACCGTTGCAAACTCTGCGGCCGTCCCCATGCGTATATCCGCAAGTTCGGAATATGCAGGATTTGCTTCAGGGAGTTAGCTTACAAAGGCGAGCTTCCTGGCGTGAAGAAGGCCAGTTGGTAAGGCGTAAGGAAGGGGGAAGACTCAAGTGGCAATGTCAGATCCAATTGCAGATTTCTTGACCCGCATTCGTAATGCAGGCATGGTTTATCATGATAAAGTTGAAGTACCTGCTTCCAATGTCAAGAAAGCGATTGCTGAAATCCTTAAAGAAGAGGGTTTCATCAAAGATGTTGAATATATTTCCGATAACAAACAAGGAGTGATCCGTTGTTATCTGAAATACGGCCAAAATCGTGAGCGTGTCATTACCGGACTGAAGCGGATCAGCCGTCCCGGACTGCGCGTCTATGCGAAAAAAGATGAAGTACCGAAGGTTCTCGGCGGCCTGGGCGTGGCGATACTTTCCACATCCAAAGGCCTTATGACCGACAAGCGGGCTCGTCAAGAAGGTCTTGGCGGAGAAGTGCTCTGCTACATTTGGTAATCACACACTACGGAGGTGCAGAGAATGTCCAGAATTGGCAAGCGGCCCATTAGTATCCCTGGTGGCGTCGACGTCAACATAGAGGGCAATGTTGTGACTGTTAAAGGACCTAAGGGAACTTTAACGAAAGAAATGCATTCACTGATCAACATTGCCGTGGAAGAACAACAAATCGTCGTGACTCGTCCTGACGATCAACCTCTCAGCCGCTCCTTGCATGGTTTAACCCGTACACTGGTTGCCAACATGGTTGAAGGTGTTACGAAGGGTTTCAGCAAGAGCCTGGATATGGTAGGGGTAGGATACCGTGCTGCGAAGCAGGGGAACAAGCTCGTTCTCTCAGTCGGTAAATCCCATCCCGTGGAATTGATTCCCTTCGAGGGAATCGAAGTGGAAGTCCCTGCCCAGAACAAAATCATTGTTAAAGGCATGGACAAAGAACTGGTCGGTGATTTTGCCGCCGAGATTCGCAAGGAACGTCCACCTGAGCCTTACAAAGGCAAAGGAATCAAGTATGAAAACGAAGTCGTCCGTCGTAAAGCCGGTAAGACCGGTGCTAAAAAAGGCGGTAAAAAGTAAGACGTAAGGCAAGGGCAAAAACTCTTGCATAAATGAAAGGAGTGAGTTTCCTTTGATCACGCAAATTGACCGCAAAGCAATTCGCATGAAGAAGCATAAGCGAGTCCGGAAGGGCGTTTTCGGCACAGCAGAACGTCCCCGTTTGGCTGTATTCCGGAGTCTCAATCATATTTATGCCCAAGTGATTAATGATGAGCTTGGCGTGACTTTAGCAACCGCTTCATCTTTAGACTCCGAGTTTAAAGCTGCCGAGCTGGCCGGAGGCAATGTTGAAGGCGCCAAAAAAGTCGGCGAACTGGTTGCCAAACGAGCACTGGAAAAGGGTGTTTCCAAAGTGGTTTTCGATCGTGGCGGAAACATTTACCACGGACGGATCGCGGCTGTTGCAGAAGCAGCTCGTGAAGCCGGTCTGGAGTTCTAAGACACGGTAAAGGAGGGAAAATCATTGGCGAAAATCGATGCGAGTAAGTTAGAGTTGACTGAAAAAGTCGTTCATATTGCCCGCGTGGCAAAAGTTGTCAAAGGGGGACGCCGCTTCAGCTTCAGCGCCCTGGTCGTCGTCGGAGACGGCCAAGGCAATGTGGGAGCTGGACTCGGTAAAGCCGGAGAGGTACCTGAAGCCATTCGCAAAGGCATGGAAGATGCTAAAAAGAATATGGTATCGGTACCCTTGATCGGCACGACCATTCCCCATGCAATCTTAGGAAACTACGGAGCGGGAAGCGTTTTGCTCAAGCCTGCAACAAAAGGTACTGGAGTTATCGCCGGCGGAGCAGTCCGTGCCGTTCTTGAAGCTGCCGGTGTATCCGATATTCTCACCAAATCCTTGGGATCGGCGAATCCTCACAACATGGTGAATGCTACGATGGCTGCCTTAAAATCTTTGAAACGGGCGGAAGACGTTGCTAAACTCCGCGGTAAAACCGTAGAAGAAATTCTGGGTTAGGAGGGTTGGCAGTGAAAATTAAAGTAACACTCGTAAAAAGCCCCATCGGGTATTCAGAAAACCAACGCAAAGTCCTTAAGTCTCTTGGCTTAGGAAAAATGGGCTCCAGTGTAGTTCATGACGATACCCCCAGTATCCAAGGGATGATTCGCAAATGCGCGCACTTGGTTGCGGTGGCAAACGTCGCAGAATAAAAGGAGGTGTTGACGAGCATGAAATTGCATGAACTTAAGCCTGCACAAGGTTCAACGAAAGCTCCTAAGCGTTTAGGCCGTGGAATTGGCTCCGGAACCGGAAAAACTTCCGGTAAAGGCCATAAGGGTCAAAAAGCCCGTGCCGGCGGCGGCGTACGTCCCGGCTTCGAAGGCGGCCAACAGCCTCTTTCCCGCCGGATGCCCAAACGCGGTTTTACGAACATCTTCAAGAAAGAATATGTTGTCTTGAATGTCCGTGATTTGGAAGAACGCTTTGAAAATGGCGCGGTAGTCGGTTATGAGAGCCTCTTTGAAGTAGGCCTCATCAAAACGATTAAAGATGGCGTAAAGATACTGGGAACAGGAGAACTGACCAAAGCTTTGACAGTCCAGGTGGACAAAGTCAGCCAAACCGCGGCAGAGAAGATTGTAGCTGCCGGTGGAAAAGTCGAGGTGGAATAAGATGATTGTCGATTCCCTGAAAAATGCCTGGAAATTGCCAGAAATCAGGACAAAAATCGGATTCACCTTACTCATGTTTCTTATTTTCCGTATCGGTGCTCATATCCCGATTCCCTTCATCAACCATGACATTTTGTCGAATATCCTGGGATCGGGAACTTTGTATGATTTCTTAGATACCTTCTCCGGTGGATCCTTTAGGAGATTCTCGGTCTTTGCGCTGAGTATCACCCCTTATATTACGGCATCGATTATTCTTCAGCTTTTGACCATCGTCATCCCCTCCCTGGAGCGTCTTGCTAAAGAAGGGGAATTCGGACGGAAGAAAATCACCCAGTATACCCGTTATGGAACCGTCATCCTTGGCTTCATCCAAGGTTTTGGTATGACCTTTGGATTGCGTGGTGCCCTCATCATTCCCAAGCCGGGCATGGAATGGGCTATCTATCTCTTAGTGGCTTTGATCCTCACCGCCGGAACAGCGTTCCTGATGTGGCTGGGAGAACGAATCACTGAGAGTGGGATCGGTAACGGGATCTCGTTGATCATCTTCGCCGGGATCGTGGCCGGAGTACCGGATGCGATTAAACGTATCGCCGGACTCCTCAGTGTTGGAGAGATCCATGTTTTCTCCGTACTTGGACTTATCGTGATTGGTCTGGGCATCATTGCCGGAGTTGTCTTTATTCAGGAAGGTCAACGCAGAGTCCAGGTTCAGTACGCTAAGCGTGTGGTTGGGCGCCGCGTTTATGGAGGTCAATCCTCCCATATCCCTATGAAAGTCAACCAAGCCGGGGTTATTCCCATCATTTTTGCGATTAGCTTGCTCGCTTTCCCGAGCACTATCGCCACCTGGATGGACCCAGCCTCCGCCTATGTACGATTTGTTAACACGTGGTTTGTCATGAACGGCTCGCTGACTTCGATCCCTTACCTGATCGTGTATGCGATGCTGATCATCTTCTTCACTTACTTCTACACAGCCGTCAGCTTTAATCCGGTGGATGTGGCAGATAACCTGAAGAAGTATGGCGGGTTCATTCCTGGACTTCGTCCAGGCCGTGCTACCTCTGACTATCTTTCCAAAATTTTAAGCCGGCTTACTTTAGCCGGGGGAACCTTCCTCGCCATGATTGCGGTTCTTCCGAGTTTAGTCATCGGGCTGACTGGAATTCCCAACATCACTCTGGGCGGAACCTCATTGCTGATTGTAGTGAGCGTTGCGCTGGAAACCATGAAACAGTTGGAGTCCATGCTGATGCAGCGGCACTACCAAGGGTTCATGAAGTAAGGAGGACTACCTGATGAGAGCAATCCTCATGGGGCCCCCTGGGGCAGGCAAAGGAACACAAGCTGCCGATTTAATTACACGGTATCACATCCCTCATATTTCTACCGGGGATATGTTCCGGGCTGCGATTAAAGCAGGAACTGCCCTGGGAATGAAAGCTAAGGAATATATGGATGCCGGTTCTCTCGTCCCTGACGAGGTAACCATCGGGATCGTTGCTGAGCGATTGGCAGAACCCGATTGCAGCAAAGGATTCTTGTTGGATGGTTTTCCACGGACAGTCGCTCAGGCGGACGCTTTAGACAAGATTCTCACTCAGCTCAAGATGAATCTTGACGGCGTGATCAATATCGAAGTTCCTGAAGCAAAACTCCTTGAGCGCCTGACAGGCCGCCGGATTTGCCGGCAGTGTGGAGGGACCTACCATATGGTTTTCAATCCACCCGCAGCAGAAGCGGTTTGCGATAAATGCGGTGGAGAGCTTTATCAACGCAGCGATGACACTTTGGAAACCGCCAAGAACCGGTTGCAGGTCTATAATGATCAAACTCAGCCCCTTATCGATTACTATCGGGAAAAGGGCCTGCTGAAGGAGATCAACGGGGACCAGGATATTGCCCAGGTGTTGCAGGATATTGTGGACGCTATGGAGCATAAGCATGATTGAGTTGAAAAATCCTTCTCAGATTGCCGTGATGCGCAAAGCGGGGAAGATTGTGGCTGACACTCTCCAGCTGATGCGTGAAAACGTTAGGCCGGGAATCACCACGGGGGAGTTGGATCGAATCGCTGAGGACTATATCCGTAAATGCGGTGCTGTTCCTGCCTTCAAAGGGTACAACGGATTTCCCTCCTCTCTCTGCACTTCCGTCAATGAACAAGTGGTTCATGGTTTCCCCGGTTTAAGGACCCTGAAATCTGGAGATATTATCAGTATTGACTGTGGTGCGATCTTTGATGGCTATGTGGGAGATGCAGCAATTACCTTACCTGTAGGCGAAATTTCCGAAGAGCTGCAGCTGCTGCTGCGGGTTACGGAAGAATCTTTAATGAAGGGTATACCCCAAGCCATTAAAGGCAACCGCCTTCAGGATATATCCCACGCCGTACAAACCCATGTAGAGGCCCATGGCCTATCTGTTGTACGAGACTATGTCGGCCATGGAATTGGTCGGGCAATGCATGAGGATCCGCAGATCCCTAACTACGGTAAGCCAGGCCGAGGGCCACGACTCGAAATCGGGATGGTTTTGGCTATCGAACCCATGGTTAACTTAGGAACTTATGAAGTCAAAGTACTGAGTGACCATTGGACTGTCGTGACGAAGGATGGTAAAGCATCTGCCCATTTCGAACACACAGTAGCCATTACAGAAAATGGCCCTGAGATATTAACTCGGAGTTAAGTACACCCGATAGAGTGCCGGAGGAGGGCTGAACATGTCAAAAGAAGACGTTATTGAAGTTGAAGGAAAAGTCCTGGAACCACTGCCCAATGCCATGTTTTTAGTGGAATTATCCAATGGGCATAAGGTATTGGCACATGTATCCGGGAAGATTCGCATGAATTTTATACGTATTCTGCCGGGAGACCGGGTCACTGTGGAGCTTTCTCCCTATGACTTATCTCGCGGGCGGATCGTGTATCGGTTTAAGTAAGGACCAAAGGGAGGGGATTACGGTGAAAGTAAGGCCTTCTGTGAAAAAAATCTGTGAAAAATGCAAGGTCATTAAGCGCCATGGCAAAGTCATGGTGATATGTGAAAACCCGAAACACAAACAAAGGCAAGGATAAGACATTAAGCCCACCGTTGCGCGGCTGATTGGTTCTAGAGCTAGATCCAATGTAGCGGGAGCTGTCACCTTGCATAACTAGAGTTTGTTGCGGATGGTTTGTTTATTGGAATGAATGTAACAGCCATGGGATGTCTGTCCCAATGGTGTAACAGCTTATGGGGGTGTAAAGTTTAGATGGCACGTATCGCTGGAGTAGATTTACCGCGGGAAAAACGTGTTGAAGTGGGCCTGACCTATATCTATGGTATTGGGCTTCCCACCGCACAAAAGATCCTCGCCAGAACCGGCGTCAACCCGGAAACCCGTATTCGTGACTTATCCGAAGAGGAAGTGAACCGCCTCCGGGAAGTTATCGATAAAGAAATTAAAGTTGAAGGTGACTTGCGTCGGGAAGTATCCCTTAATATTAAGCGCTTGATGGAAATCGGCTGCTACCGTGGATTACGTCATCGTCGTGGGCTTCCTGTACGGGGTCAACGTACCAAGACGAATGCTCGTACCCGTAAAGGTCCGATCAAGACTGTTGGCGCAAAACGTAAAAAGTAATTAAGGGGGGATTACCGAGATGGCGCGTAAAGTTGTACGCACAAAACGCCGTGAGCGTAAAAACATCGCTACTGGCGTTGCCCATATTAAGTCCACATTTAACAATAGTATGGTCACCATTACCGATACAAAAGGCAATGTGATCTCTTGGTCCAGTGCGGGAGCCCTCGGCTTCAAAGGATCTCGTAAGAGCACTCCTTATGCTGCCCAAATGGCTGCCGAAACGGCTGCCAAAGCGGCCATGGAACATGGACTGAAAGAAGTTGAATGCTTTGTTAAGGGACCGGGTGCCGGCCGTGAGGCTGCTATCCGTGCTCTTCAAGCTGCCGGCTTGGAAGTTAATATGATTAAAGACGTGACGCCGATTCCGCATAATGGTTGTCGGCCTCCGAAACGTAGAAGGGTATAAGGAGGTGTCATCATGGCAAGATATACAGGCCCTGTTTGTCGTTTATGCCGCCGGGAAGGTATGAAGCTTTTCCTTAAGGGAGATCGTTGTTATACAGGCAAATGCGCGATCGATCGTCGTGCCTATGCCCCTGGTCAGCACGGCCAAAGCCGTGGCAAGAAGCCAACTGAATATGGTATTCAGTTGCGTGAAAAACAAAAAGTCCGTCGGATCTATGGCGTTCAGGAAAAACAATTCCGCAGTTACTATGATAAGGCCAACCGCCAAAAAGGGATCGTGGGTGAAAACCTGCTTCGTCTCTTGGAGCGTCGCCTTGACAATGTAGTATTCCAACTGGGATTTGCTACATCCCGTCCGGAAGCTCGCCAACTGGTGCGTCATGGTCACTTTACCGTGAATGGCCGCCGTGTTGATATTCCTTCTTTCCTCGTTCGTGTGGGGGACATCGTTGGTGTCAAAGAAGCCAGCAAAGCTTCACCACGCCTGAAGGAAATCCTGTCCTCTTTGGACCGGACTCCACCGAAATGGATGAGCTTGGATGCTAATGCTGCAACCGGAACAATCATCGCACTACCTGATCGAGAAGATATTCAAATGCCCATCCAAGAACATCTCATCGTTGAAAAATACTCCCGTTAACCCTAATCATGAGCTTAGGATGGCTTGTTGATATCAAGTTCCCGAGAAAGAAGGTGCATTCCGATGTTAGAAATCGAGAAGCCCAAGATTGAATGTGTCGAACGTACAGACGATAATTCCTACGCTAAATTTGTCGTTGAGCCTCTCGAAAGAGGATATGGGATTACCTTAGGTAACTCCCTGAGAAGAATTCTTCTCTCCTCTCTTCCGGGGACGGCAGTCACATCAGTAAAGATCGAAGGGGTACTCCACGAGTTTTCTACTGTACCAGGGGTTTTGGAAGATGTTACAGACATTATTCTCAACCTGAAGAGCCTTGCATTAAAAGGACATACGGATGAACCCAAAGTTCTCCGTCTGGAAGCCGAAGGAGAAGGAGTCATCAAGGCCGGCGACATCATCACTGATGCCGATATTGAGATACTCAATCCGGACTTGAAGATCGCGACTTTGGATAAGGATGGTCGTCTTTTCATGGAGATGACTGCCGAAAGAGGACGGGGCTATGTTTCGGCTGATAAGAACAAAAAGCCAGACCAAGCCATCGGAATCATTCCCATCGACTCCATTTTCGCACCCATCTATAAGGTCAATTATACCGTTGAAGATACTCGTGTCGGCATGGTCACAGACTATGACAAGCTCACCCTGGAGGTCTGGTCCAACGGCAGTATCACACCGGAAGAAGCGACCAGCCTGGCTGCGAAAATTCTCAGTGAGCACTTGCGTCTCTTTATCGGCCTCACCGATAAGCTCAACAATGTTGAGATCATGGTTGAGAAAGAAGAAGAAGCGAAAGACAAAATCCTGGAGATGACGATTGAAGATCTTGACCTCTCAGTCCGCTCATACAATTGTCTGAAACGGGCCGGCATTAACTCAGTAGAAGAACTGACCCAGAAGACGGAAGAGGATATGATCAAGGTGCGCAACCTCGGTCGTAAATCCTTGGAAGAAGTGGAGTCTAAGTTAAAAGAGCTCGGCTTGGGGTTCCGCAAAGCCGATGACTAATTCGGTGCAAAAGGAGGGGAACAACATTGGCTTACCGTAAATTGGGAAGAAACACAGGTCACAGAGGCTCCATGCTTCGCAACCTGGCTACCTCCCTTTTAAAACACGAGCGCATCCAAACCACAGAAGCCCGTGCCAAAGAGGTTAACGCGATTGCTGAGAAGATGATTACTCTCGGCAAGCAAGGGGATCTCGCTGCACGCAGAAATGCACTGTCTTATCTGTTGGAAGAAGATGTGGTCACTAAACTGTTTACAGAAATTGCTCCAAAGTATGCTGAGCGCCAAGGTGGATATACCCGGATCATTAAGGTCGGGCCTCGCCGCGGAGACGCTGCGGAAATGGTTCTTATTGAACTGGTATAACAAAAAGGGGCTGTCTCAGTGAGACAGTCATAAATAACCAAAGAGGGCGACCGGCAGATGCCGGTCGTCCTCTTTGGCGTGCGTAAACCATAGGTTGCGCAAACTATAGGTTAAAAGGTAAGGTTAGTTATATAAAATTATTGAACTTTAGCTTGACAAAGTTACCTTACGGTGATAAATTTTTGCTAGTATCCAAAGATGGAAGATATTATCAATGATATTTTAAAAGCGGATTAAAAAATAAAGAAATTAGAAATTCCCCTTCTCTTGTGAAATTTATATCAAATGGGTTGAGAGAAAACTCAAGGTTGCTCCTCACGGTGTAAGGAATCCGAAGAATTCCAGTTTAGCTATTGATAAAAACCAAAATTTAGCGGATTAACCATCATAAATAATAATATAACAAAGAAAGCAGGGAGAATATTATGTCTTTTAGTCCTGTATTAAGCTCCGTGTTCAATCAAACTAAAATGAGAGATCCATCACATCTCTGTTCCTTTTCCGGGATGTGTGCCATGTGTACTGCGGATTGTATAGGTACATGTGAAATTGGTCTGTCGGCAGTATTGGGAATGGACGCTGTCTATCCCAATACAACAGGAGATAACCAAATCGCCTCGGAAAAGAACTATCCTCTTGACTATTCTCATTTTAATATTAATGGCCGGGTTTTTGGGGCCATGGGAGCTCCGGAGGATGCGGATAAAGCCAATGTATATCATGTGAATTTAGAAACAACTATTGGCAAAAGAAACCCGGTAAAGCTGAAGTTGCCGATGGTGCTTCCTGCTCTGATCAAATTGAATTGGCAGGATTACTATGGCGGGGCGGCAATGGCGGGCGTGCTGACAGTTATCGGCGAAGGTGCGGTTAGTAAGGATCCACAGCTGCGTTATGAAAACGGTAAAGTAGTTCATGCTCCCAAGTTAAAGAAATTTTTGGGAGCGTTTCAGCAATATTACCACGGATATGGCCAGATTATCTTGCAGAATAATTATGATGATGACCAACAGGGTGTTGCGGAGTATGCTATCAAAGAATGTGGTGCGGAAGCGATTGAATTTAAGTTTGGTCAATCAGCCAAAGGAACACAACCGGCGGTGCGCATAAAGACTATCGAAGAAGCTTTAAAACATCAGGAAAAGGGTTTTTTGGTACATCCGGACCCTACAGATCCGACAGTTCGAGAGGCTTATGAGCGAAAAGCTTCGCCAGCCTTCTATTCCTACGGTCGTTTGCCCATGTGGAAGGAATCCTATTTGGTAGAACGCATTGACTATCTGCGTAGTTTGGGTATGAAGAATGTCTATTTCAAAATGGCCGGCTTTGATCCGGAGGATTTGGAACGTGTTTTACGCTTGGCAGTGACTTGTGGTGTAGATATGGTTACTTTCGATGGTGCAGGAGGCGGCTCCGGTTATAGTCCTTGTAAAATGATGAATGAATGGTGCCTGCCTACCGTATGCATGGAAAGTATCCTGGTCAGGATATTACAAAAACTGCAAGCCGAAGGGCTGGATCTTCCTAAGGTGGCCATAACCGGCGGGCTGGTCATGGAGGACCAGGTTTACAAAGCCCTTGCCCTCGGAGCGCCTTATATTTCCATCGCCGGCATCTGCCGGGGGGCAATGGCTGCTGCCATGAGCGCCCAAAAAATTGGGGAATTGATTAAATCCGGGGTAGTGCCAAAAGCCTATACTAAGTATGGGACGAGTATTGAGGAGATATTCCTGGACCTTCCGGAATTAAGAGGGATTTATGGCGATAAGGCTGATACATTTTCCTTAGGGGCCGTTGGCGTGTATTCTTATCTAAATCGCCTTAGCTTTGGGCTAAAGCATTTTGCAGCTTTGAACAGAAAATTTTCTCTGGAACACATTAACAAAAGGGATGTCTTTCCTCTGACCAGGGAGGCTAAAGAAGTATATGACGGTGTGTGGGGACTCTAGATTCTAGTGAAAGATTAGGGGGTTTTTGGTTTCTGTGAGAAGAGCCAGGCTGTATTGAAAGCCTGGCTTTTTGAGTTCCCGTTCTATTATTTTTTTCCAAAAAGCCCGGAAAGTCTTACAAGCAGGTTGTCCAGAGTTTTAGGTTTGAGCAGTACGGATACAAGACAGTTATCCGACCCGAGTCGTTTTCCAGCCTCTGCTGAAACACTATTAAGTGATTGTAATCACACTCTGATGGGGAATTTTTAAGTAAAATAAGATGTATGCCAAAAAGATGAGTAAAGATGGTGCAAGAAGGATGGACGGTATGAATATTAAAAAAGAGGAAAAAAGCAGATTGAATCTGCTCAATCAAGACCGGGCACCCCTGAAGCGGAGGGCGGTGCAGTTTTTATTTGGGTTGATTATTTTGCTGATCGGCATTCAATTTATTCGCTTTGTCAACTCTTATGCCGATCCTAATGCCACCTTGCTGGTTCACCGTCCGGCCGGAGTAGAAGCTTTTCTGCCCATCAGTGCCTTGGTGGCTCTGAAATCCTGGCTGTACACAGGGATATTTGATATTATCCATCCTGCGGGACTTGTCATCCTACTCTTGGCTATGGCCCTTTCCCTTGTATTCAAACGAAGCTTCTGCTCTTGGATCTGTCCCATTGGCACCTTATCCGAGGGATTGGCTATCGTCGGCCGGAAGCTTTGGGGCAGGAATTTTGTTCCGCCCCGTTGGCTGGATTACCCTTTGCGTTCTCTGAAATATATTCTTCTCAGCTTTTTCCTGGTCTTTATCCTGATCTTCATGGATGGCCCCAGTGCCTATGGTTTTCTGCAGACTCCTTATAATATGATCGCTGATGTTAAAATGCTGGATTTTTTTAAAAACCTTACCGTGACGGGCATGACCGTTATTGCAGTTCTTGCTTTGCTTTCGGTAGTTATCCAGAACTTCTGGTGCAGATATCTTTGTCCCTATGGTGCGCTGATGAGCTTGCTCAGTATCTTCAGCCCTTGGAAGATCCGTAGAAATGGGGATACATGCATCTCCTGCCAAAAATGTACGGCTGTCTGCCCTAATCAACTCAAAGTAGCTGAAGCAAAAGATATTTGGTCACCGGAGTGCTCCGGGTGTCTGAACTGTGTCAAAAGTTGTCCAGTTAAAGGAACCTTAGCATTCAGTTCACCTTCATCCGGTGGGAAAAGACTGGCCTTCGACCCCAAAAGGACGGCTATTGCCCTTATCGTGGTCTGGTTTATGGTGGTTGGGTTGGCAAAGTTCACGGGACATTGGGAAACCAGTATTCCCCCGGAAATGTATAAGGTCCTGATTCCCCAGGCGGAACAGCTTAACCATTAGGAGAAACAAATTGCTCATTCTGTTCAGGTTATTTTACCAATCTCCCGCAAAGTTCACCTTTGCGGGAGATTTTCCATGTCCAGCATAACCTGGCCCAGCCGATTTGTTCTTAGAAGAATTTAAATCGTACCAAGAAGCGCTGATAATTCCTGAGATCTGCACCTGTTTTTTCAAATACTTAAGAAATATCATATCTTAACTGAATATTCCTTAGATCTGCCTAAAAGTTTTATAATCTAGAAAAGATTTAGATTATTGACAGAATCCTATTGAGTGATAGAATAAAATAAGGTTAACTAATATATAACAAAGGGGAGAAGAAAGTTGAAAAAAGGAAAACGGTTTATTGCCCTTGCCTTGACGGCGCTTTTGGTCAGCGTTTCTATCGCCGGTTGCGGTGGAGGCAGCAAAAGTACAGGGAGCCCTGACTCAGGAGAAAAAGTGGACAAAGCAAAAGAAACATTAATCTATGCTCAGGGTGCCGAGCCCAGAGGACTGGACCCAGCCCTTGTCGATGATGGAGAATCGGCAAAGGTCATGATCAATATTTATGAAGGCCTCCTGCAGTACAATAAGGATTCAACAAAGGTTGAACCTTCTTTGGCTAAAAAGTGGGATGTAAGTGAAGATGGCCTTTCGTACACTTTCTATCTTCAAGAGGGCGTCAAGTTCCATGACGGAACAGACTTCAATGCCGAAGCTGTGAAGTTCAATATCGACCGTCAAATTCCGCCTCAGGCCACTCCTGATATGGCGTATGGTTCCTTTGTTTATGGATCGGTAAAAAATGTAGAAGTTGTGGATACCAACACTGTTAAAATTAACTTAACAGATCCCAGTACTCCTTTCCTCAATAACCTGGCTATGGTTATGAGTGCTCCTATGGTCAGCCCTAAGGCTTTACAGGAGAAAAATAACAACGTGAACCAAGATCCTGTAGGCACAGGCCCATACAAATTTGTAAGCTGGGCTAAGGATGAAAACATTGTGCTGGTTCGCAATGATGAATACTGGGGCGAAAAAGCGTTGACCAAGAATGTCATCTTCAAATTCATCAAAGATAACTCAGCCCGTGTGGTTGCCTTAAATAATGGCGAAGCCGATATGATCGATGGCATCGATGCTACAGTCGTTGAGCAAATCACCGGTGCAGGGAATAAAGTCTTCCAAGCTCCCGGCATGAATGTCAATTACATGGCTTATAACACTTCAAGAGCACCTTTTAATGATGCTAAAGCCCGCAAAGCTGTTTCTCAAGCTATTAATGTTCCGGAATTAGTTGACAGCCTCTATCAAGGTTATTCCGAGACGGCAACCTCCATTCTGCCTACCTTTATGGAAGGGTATGACAAGAGCATCACTCAAGCTGCCTATGACCCTGCTGCATCTGCGGAAGCCCTCAAGGCTGCCGGCATAACAAATGTTCATATCATCACCTATACCAACCCCAGACCTTATAATGCTGCTACCGGTCAGGCCTTGGCTGAAGCAATTCAAGGTTACCTTTCTAAAGTTGGTGTAACCGCGACCATCGACTCCTTTGACTGGACCACCTATAAAGAGAAAGTTAAGGCAGGAGATTATGATATCTGTTTCTATGGTTGGATCGGAGATAACGGAGATCCGGACAACTTTATGTATCTGCTGGCTCATGAAGACCCGACCATGAACGTAGCCCGCTATGCTAACCCTGAATTTAACAACCTGATTAAAGAAGGTATTAAAGCTCCTGCAGGCCCGGAGCGCGATAAGATTTATACCGAACTGGAAAAGATCGCAGCTGCAGACGCAGCATGGCTCCCTATTTCCCATGCTCAGACCCTCGCTGCGTACAGACCCAATGTTCAAAACTTCTTATATCATGTAACCGGTGTTACTCCATTTGCCGGAGTATCCAAACAATAGCAAAAAGTAGGCTGCCGAGAACCGGTATCTTTACCGGTTCCCGGTTTTGCTTTTTCACACTGAACTAATCCCCCTGGTGTTTTTAAGCAAAGCCGGATTTTCTATAATCTTTAGAGCCGAAGGGTGTTGGAGATGCTAAAATATATCATTAAACGAATCTTAATGTTAATTCCAGTATTGATAGGTGTATCCATTATTGTGTTCCTGATAATGCGTGTTTTTTCACCCGATCCTGCACCCATTGTCCTAGGGCAGCATGCGACTCAGGAGACAGTGGATGTTTGGAGGCAGGCCAACGGCTTAAACGACCCCATTCCCCTTCAATATCTTCATTTTATTACAGGTGCTCTGCAAGGCAACTTTGGAACATCCTATTATACTAAGGCACCGGTCATTGAGGAAATTATGTCCCGTTTTCCGGCCACTATTGAATTGGCCTTGTTCGCTATTATTATTGCTTCTGTATTCGGAATCATTATTGGTATTATTTCCGCGGTGAAAAAGAACTCCTTGTTTGATAATGCAGGTATGTTCCTGGCCCTGGTGGGGGTATCCATGCCCATCTTTTGGTTGGGAATCCTGCTGATTATTCTTTTTTCCGGGACTCTCCATTGGCTTCCTTCCAGCGGCAGGATTGATCCGCTGCTGAGGCCGATGAGTGTTACAGGATTTTATCTTATCGACAGTCTGATTGCCGGAGACCTGGAGGCTTTTGCCGATGCTTTCCAGCATTTGATCTTACCGGGTATGGCCCTTGCCATGTACTCCATGGCCATCATTACCCGCATGACCCGTTCCAGCATGCTGGACACCCTGCAGCAGGATTATATCCGCACTGCAAGAGCTAAGGGGGTATCTGAGGGGAAGGTTATACGAAAGCATGCTTTCCGCAATGGTCTGATACCTATCGTTACAGTGATCGGTCTCCAATTGGGGAGTCTGCTCGGCGGAGCAGTGCTGACAGAAACCGTCTTCTCCTGGCCGGGTATCGGTTCCTATACCGTAGCCTGCATCCTTAAGTCTGATTTTCCGGTGGTGCAGGGAGTTGTACTGCTGATTGCCACGGTTTTTGTAATGATGAATTTGCTGGTCGACGTGATCTATGCCTTTTTAGATCCACGTATTAAATATTCCAAGTAGGAGGTAGCTTGTATGAAAAATACCAATGTTTCAAGCTCAGATAACACTCTGCAGGCTGCTGAATACGTGGAAAAACCGGAGTCGCAGCTGAAGGAAATGTGGGATACACTCAAGCAGAATAAGGCCGCAGTGGTCGGCTTATGTATCATCATCATGCTGGTTCTTATCTCTCTCGTGGTCTGGGTGGGCAACCTTCTGGGCATCCAGGTTTTGCCCTATGACCCCAACTATTCCGATATGTCCAAAAGCTTTACTCATCCTAATGCCGAGCACTGGTTCGGCACCGACCAGTTGGGCAGAGACATGTTCAGCAGAGTCATGGATGGAACGAAGATTTCTCTCTTTGTCGGAGTTGCGGCAGTTTCCATCTCACTCACCGTCGGTGTTGTCCTGGGAGCCATCGCCGGCTATCGCGGCGGCAGAACAGATACGATCATCATGAGATTCATGGATATGATCCTGGCTATCCCCTCCATCCTGTTGGCCATTGCTTTCATGGCCGCTCTGGGTAAGGGCCTGGATAAAGCGGTCATAGCCATTGGATTGGTGTCCATTCCGGAGTATGCCCGCATCGTCCGGGGCAGTATTCTTTCTATCAAAGAGAGTGACTATGTGCAGGCGGCCAAGGTGATTGGCAACAGGGACAGTCGTATTATCTTCAAGCATATCCTGCCCAATATCGTATCCCTCATCGTCGTGCGGGCCACCTTGGGAATTTCCACGGCTGTGCTGGATACTGCGGCCCTTGGCTTTTTAGGCCTGGGTGTCCAACCGCCCTTTGCTGAATGGGGAGATATGTTAGGAAGGGCCAGAGGTTTCATTTTTACCGCACCCTATACCTTGATTTTCCCGGGCATTGCCATCACGATTACGGTTTTGGCCTTTAATTTACTGGGTGACGGGCTTCGTGATGCTCTTGATCCAAAATCCAGAATAAAATAGGGGTATGAGTACAATGTTATTGGAAGTAAACAATTTAAAAACGGAATTTAAACTGAAACGCGGTACGGTGAGAGCCGTTGATGACATCAGTTTTTCAGTAGATAAAGGTGAAATTCTGGCTATTGTCGGGGAATCGGGCTCCGGTAAAAGCGTGACCTCCCTGTCCATTATGGGGCTTCTACAGAACCCCGGCAAAATTGCCGGCGGAGATATTCTGTTTGACTCCCAAAACCTGACCCGGATGAACAAGAAGGAGCTGCAGGATATTCGGGGCAACAAAATCTCCATGATCTTTCAGGAACCCATGACCTCTTTGAATCCAGTCCAAAGGATTAAGGATCAGATTATGGAAAGCCTGATGATCCATAAAAAGATCAGCAAAAAAGAGGCTCTGGCCAGAACCATTGAGTTGCTGGACATGGTGGGCATACCCTCGGCGGCCCGACGTGCTGATGATTATCCCCACCAAATGAGCGGGGGAATGCGTCAGAGAGTCATGATCGCCATGGCCTTGTCCTGTGAGCCCCAGCTACTGATCGCCGACGAACCGACCACAGCTCTCGATGTCACCATTCAGGCTCAGATTCTCGATCTCCTTTATCATATGCGGGAAAAATTCAATATGGCGGTTTTGCTGATCACCCATGACCTGGGTGTTGTTTCGGAAGCAGCAGACCGGGTCATCGTCATGTATTGCGGAAAAATCGTGGAAGAGGCTGATGTGAAGACGTTATTTAAAAACCCTCTCCACCCCTATACGGTAGGGCTGCTCAATTCCATCCCTCAGATCGATGATGACAGCGAGGAGCGCTTGTATATGATCAAGGGCATGGTGCCTAATCCTTTAAATATGCCTTCCGGATGCTCTTTTTCTGATCGCTGTGACCGATCTATGGAACGCTGCACCAGGGAAATCCCGGAACTTCTGGAGATCGACGGGCACAAAGTGCGCTGCTTTTTATACGAAGAAGCTCAGGAAGAAGCTGAGGAAGAAGCTGAGGAAGGGGGATTGGCTGTCCAATGAGCGTTTTAATGGAAATTCAAAATCTCTCCAAGCACTTTCCGGTAGTAAGCAATTTTCTCGGCAAATCCAGCAGTTTGCTGAAGGCAGTGGACGATGTCTCGTTTACCATTCATAAAGGAGAGGCTTTTGGTTTGGTGGGAGAATCCGGTTGCGGGAAAACCACTCTGGGTAAAATTATTGTTAACCTCTATAGCCCCACAAAGGGCAACATGATTTTTGAGGGCAAGGATCTCACCAAGCTTAAGGAAAGCCAGCGCCGGGCCTATTGCAAGGATATTCAGATGATTTTCCAGGATCCTTACGCTTCCTTAAATCCCCGGATGACCGTAGGGGATATCATTGCTGAGCCGATTGTGATCAATAAGTTATTGCCAGCCAACAAAGTGGAGGAACGTGTCACTTACCTTTTGAACTGTGTCGGTCTGGCCCAGCATCAGAGAAACCGCTACCCCCACGAATTTTCCGGAGGCCAGCGCCAGCGGGTAGGAATTGCCCGGGCTTTGGCTGTAGAGCCCAAGCTTATTGTCTGTGATGAGCCGGTTTCGGCCTTGGATGTGTCCATTCAAGCCCAAGTCCTCAATCTTTTGGCTGATCTGAAGGATGAATTCGGGCTGACCTATCTTTTCATTGCCCATGGTTTGAATGTAGTGAAGCATATCAGCGACCGGGTAGGTGTCATGTATCTGGGGAAATTGGTGGAAATAGCCCTCAAAAAGGAGCTGTACGCCAATCCTTTGCATCCTTATACCCAGGCTTTGCTTTCCGCTATACCGATCATTGATCCGGAGAAGAAAAAACAGCGGATTATTTTGGAAGGGGATGTGCCCAGCCCCATTAACCCCCCCGCCGGCTGCCGCTTCTGTTCCCGATGTTTTAAGGAAATGCCTGTCTGCAAAGAAACAGCACCGGAGCTGCAAGAGATTTCTCCGGGGCATTGGGTGGCCTGCCACCTTTTGGATTAGGAAAGCTTAGGGAAAGTCAATAAAAAAGATGACCTTATCCTACTTTTGCTGTAAGACAAGGTCATCTTTTTTTATTGTGGCCTATTCTCCGATCGGCGCATCTGCATGATAATAAAGATCCCCATGCCCAGGTCGATAAGAATATCCCCCAGACTAAAGAGCTGCTTTCCCAAAACCGGGATATTTATAAACAAGATATCTGCCAGTATGTTTAAACGCGTTGAATCGGTAAGGATTCCATGGGTGCCTGTTCCGGCTTGGAGAAGTTGTCGGCTTGCTTCAGGAAGATAAGCAGGGTCAACCGGCATTAGTCCGCTATTAAGAACAATGACCACCCCATTGAAGGCAATTCCCAGAGAAACCAGAGAGAAGCCTCCATAGGACCGATTTTTCAATGTAAAGCCGATCAGCAATAAATAAGATAGTGAGTGAGAAAAAGGTATAGTCCAGTGATTTTCCCACCCAAGATGGAGTTTGACCGACCAAAAGGCAAAAAGTTGAAAAAGAGCTCCTAAAAATAAGAGCTCCAGTCGTTTAGGGTTTACATCAAATAAAGAACTAAGTTTTCCTCCAACTAAAAGGCCGATCAGGATGGCCAAAATAATTGATTCAAGCAGCATCTCGTTCCCCCCTAACGCTTAGTTGGCTATTGGCATGTCTGTTATGGGCGAAGGTTTTTCTGTCTGGTTTTCCTTCTGAATAACCCGGCAAAAGGCTTCGACAACTTCCGGGTCCAATTGGCTTCCGGCAACCCGCCGCAATTCGGCAATAGCTTCCGAGGAAGAAAGGGATTGCCGGTAGCTTCTGCTTGAGGTCATGGCGTCATAAGTATCGGCCACAGCAATAATCCGACTTTCCTGGGGAATATCCTTGCCCTTAATACCGTCGGGATAACCTGCACCATCGAAGCGTTCATGATGAAAGCGCACTGCAGATCCTACATCAAAGAGAAAATCAATGCTCTGAATAATGTTTTGACCGATTACGGGGTGATTGCAGATAAATTTCCATTCCGCATCATCCAGTTTGCCTTTTTTATTGAGAATAGTTTCACTGACTCCGATTTTCCCTACATCATGCAAAATTCCGGCGTACTTGATAAACTCCACCCGGTCCTCCGGCAAGTTCATTTCTTCAGCTAATTTAATAGACCATTCGGCAACACGGCTGGAATGGCCGCTGGTATAGGAATCTTTAGCCTCCAAAGCTTGGACGAGGGCGGTAACCGTGTTAAGATAGTTTTTCCGCATATCGATGTAGAGCTGGAAGGAGTGGCGGGCAAGCAGCAGGGGTACGGAAAGCATGATCAGTCCTAAAGGGCCATAACGTACATAAATCATGGCCATAAGGACTCCCAGAGGAGCAAGGGCCAGAAAGTTGGGCACAGACCAGCGGATATTGCCCTTCCAAATAGCCCAAGGGGATTTTTCGCTGATTTTTCCTAAGGCAATGGAGACAAGTGTCACATTGGAGAGCATGTACGTAAAGGCGGCAAGGAGATAGATGGGTAAATGTCTTATATCCACCGCAAAATCGGTGAGTCCGGCTTGAATAAGGACAGTTTTAGCCATGGCCAAGGAGATGATAAATTGTGAGGCATTAAAAAAACGTTTCCATAAAGGCTGATCTTCAGCCGCTTTGCCAAAGAGAATCAGTGCTCCACAGGTTGCTATGGGAAGTATAACTCCCATGGGAAATAAGATGGCTGCTGCGACAAAGACGGCACAACTTACTGTAACATAGCCACCCTTAGGCAGAGCTACAGGCAAGCACTCACTGGCAACGGTTAATACTGCAAAAACCAGAAATTGGGACAGCATGCCTATTTCCCAATGAGTGCTTAACAGGCTCCATATCAGAATGAGGGTTGCACAAAAAACTATGAAGTTAAAATAGCTGCAGAATTTGAAGTTTTCTTTTAACATGCTCTCCTCATCTTGAATGACCGGCTTTAACCTAGATTAGATCTTGTAGCTTGCGCCGCCTGCGAGAACAAGCGTTACAAGAACAGTAATGATTTTATAGAGTTTGCTCATGCGGTAGACCCCCTTTTAATCTATATTAAAGATCAAGGTGTAACCGCTTCGCTCTTTTCCGCTTCGCTCAACTAGGAAAGAACGATTTCACAAATTCTAATCTGTAGGTGTTAAGCCGGTCAAAATCAACATAGCTTAAAATCAAATTTATTTAATAGAACCATAGTTTTCGATTGACGGCATCTAAGGTCGCTTTGACGATAGCTTCCCGCTCATCATTTTTGACCAGTGCGCAACCAACCAAGTTCTGTTCACCCAGGGGGGTCATCAAGCAGATGATGACCTGTGCCACCTGATATTTTCCTAAACGGGTGATCATAACATCTTCCGTGGCAAAGAAAAGCTTTTCCATGAGGGAACCTGATAAGGCATTGACTGTAGCATCCACAAAAAGACGCAGTCTGTTATAAGTCGTGGAGGTGCCTGAAGCAATTCCTTCATAGGTCTCATCTCCCATCGAGAGCTCCACCTTCACCTCGGCCATCATATTGTTTGTATGTAAGGATATGCTGATGAGTTTAGGGCGGATCTGTGTTCTTTTCGGGGGGAAATGGAGAGAAGAGCTTGCTTCATCTTCTTGCTGCTCCAGCTGCACGACACTCACTATTTTATGATCGATTTCTATGCCGAATTGAGCGGCCAGTACGGATTCGACATCCCGTACGATTTGTTTGGGGTTACGCTCTGAATTGGCCAGAACATGAATTTCGGAGATTTCGTTAGACTCATTACCTTTTATGCGAGTTCCGATGACCGACCTGATTTTTTTAATGGCCTCCTCATAGGGCGCCCAGCTCATTTCGCCTGACATAAAGTTCCTCCCGCAACCAAGATAATTTGTCGATTTGTGTATTTCGACACCAGTTTATAACTTTCCTTCTTTATTTGGATTATGAAAAGATATTTCTTTCTTAAGAGTAGAAATTCTAGGGACGGTGCTTGTGTTCCCATCCTGAGCTTAAGATGTGCCGCTGTTTTGGTCATGACAAATCCAGCTCAAATTGATTCCAGGGCTTGTGTTGATGGGGATAACTCTTAAAATGCATTTGCCGCTTGGATATGGGGTGCAGGCAAGAAATCTCATAAGACCAAAGGCCAAGGTGTGGTCTCATCAGGGCTGTTTTAGAAGCCTTTACTATCTTGCCGTATTTATAATCTCCATAAAGAGGATGGCCCAGATGGGCAAATTGCACCCGGATTTGATGAGGTCTGCCTGTGCGCAAATTGACTTTCACCAGGCTGAGGTCAGCCTGGCTATGCACTACCTCATAGTCTAAAATAGCCTCTTTTGCCCCTTGTGCGCCTTTCTTCACTGCGGATACCTTATTTGACTTTTCGTCCTTGACCAAATAGTGAATTAAGGTGCTTTTTGGTTTCGCCGGCTGCCCTTGGATAAGTGCTAAATAGGTTTTGGTAAACTCCCGATTTCTGATTTGCTCGGAAAGTCTCGCTGCCGATTTTGAAGTCTTGGCAAAGATCATGACTCCGCCCACCGGGCGATCAAGACGGTGGACCAGACCTAAATAGACATTGCCGGGCTTATTATAACGTATTTTGATATCCTGCTTGAGCAGGGTGAGCATATCCATATCCCCGGTGCTGTCTTTCTGGGATAGGATATGGGGTGGTTTATCAACGACCAGTAAATGATTATCCTCATAGACAATTGGTATCGTAAACAACTCGCCAACTCCTTCTATGTCTCATTTACTTTTCAGTTGATTATTACTTCTATTTTTAGCAGGATTTTCCTGCTGCATTTTGTCGGAATAGTGTAAAAAAAGCCAGGTCATGAATCGACCTGGCTTTACTGTCAAGAGCTGAGTTACACAGACCCTTTGGTGATGACTTTGGCGGCAATATATCCGAAGGTTCCTGCAGCAGCTACACCACCGCCATAAGGCTCCTTGAACATGGCTGCAGTAGGGGGAGCTGCGTAGAGGTTTTTAATGGGTTGTCTTTGCACATCGAGGACTTGAGCTTTTTCGTTAATGACCAAACCGCCGAAGGTGTGATAGGCGCAGGTTCCCGTCGGAAAGGCATAGAAAGGTCCTTGGGCTATTTTATGGTGTCCGGCTACACGGGGAACATCCAGCTGGTCAGCCGTTCCATTGTCAATGGCTTTGTTATATTCACTGATGGTTTTCAGGAATGCCCCTTTATAGAATCCATAGGTTTCCTGCAGCTTAACAGCCAATTCTTCGAGAGTATCGCCTTTGACCGTCAGGCAGCCTTGGACTTCATTCATTTTCATAATGGATTCAGAGCTCTTGTTGGCATCATAGATAGCCTGGTCACCGATCATGAGGGCCATGCCACGTTTTTGTTTGATGATGGATTGGGGAACTCTTGGGTATTTGGCATCGATTGGGGAGGATTCATCAATAAAACGCTTTCCTTCAAGGTTTACCAATAACCCTGTTGTGTCTTCAGGGAAGAGGAAGGAGACCCAACCTATAGCGGGGGGGCGGCCATCACCGATACCAGGCAGGCTTTGAGGATCGCCGCCACGGGCTTTTTCCCAGGCTGCAGGGTTTTCCTCAGTTTGAGGATTAGGAGAAATTCCGATGAGGGTTCCGGAGAAGGTGGAGAAGCTTCCGCCGGTCAAAGCGCCGACTCCTTGAGCCATGAGCATGCCGCTGCCTGTGTTGTAAGGAACACCCATGGTACGGATAGAATCACCGTAGGGACCCATATAGCGGGCAGTGAGCCCTTTATTGGCCTGGAAGCCGCCGGCGGCGAGGATGACGGCGCCGGCTTTGATAAAGAGCTGGGTTCCGTCATTTTTCAGGGCATGAACCCCACAGACTTCACCGGCTTCATCGATGACCAGACGCATGACACGGGTGCTTAATAAAACCTGGCCGCCTTTGCTTTCAAAGAATTTGTGGAGAGCATCAAAATAGGATTTTTGCTTGAGATAACCTGGTTCACCGGAGCCCATAAGCCAGTCTTTGCTATGGCCGCGAGTGCCGCCGGCAGGGGTGATGGGGAAACCATTCTTTTGGAGCCAGGGAATATAGCTCTGTCTGAAGGTTTCAACATAGGTCTTGCCGAGAACTGGATCATGCAAGTCTTCAAAATGCTTTCGATATTCTTCCCAGGTATTAACTCCCCAGCAATGGATACCACCGCCGGAATAGATGGAGCCGCCGCCGATAAAACCGGCGATTTCGCAAATGACGGCTTTTTTTCCTTCTTCGACCACAGCGCATCCGGCGCTTAATCCACCATTACCTGAGCCGACGATAGCCACATCGGTCTCCATATCCCATTTCTCCGGGGCTGAAGCGGGAGCAGTGGCATCGGTGGTGTTGCAGCCTACTAAGAAGCCGGAGCCTGCGACTACGGCAGCGCCTAAAGAAGCTTTTTTGAGAAAATCCCTTCTGTTCATTGTTAATTCTTCCTCCTTGTTATTTGAGCTTTCTTTTGCATTATCTCTTCATATCCGCCTGGCATTTTTTTTGTCTTTTCCCAGGCGTGAAGGAGATGTGATATGGCTTTTATAATGCAAAAAGCGTGCCAGCACAGTAAAGAGTTGAATTGTGCTCGTGTTATCAAGGACTTCCGGCTCAAAACAGTCAACACCCCATGAATTGGCTTGAGATTTTTTATCCACTTTAGAATAAGTGCTTATTTTTTACTCAAAATATAGCCCTATTACCCCCTTCTTGTTCTTAATTGTCCTATTTAGTATAATTAAAGCATATCTGCGTTCATGTGAAAGAAATAGCTATTCTTTGTTTGAAGTTCATAACCTGGTATCAAGAAATATAAGGAGCGGTACAACCGTTATAGGGCCAGGAAACTATGCGAAGGTAGAAAAGAGGATGCCTGGGGGGAGTGAAGAAAGATGAGGTTGCGCGATTGCTTGAAGTTAGTGAGGGCGGAAGGCGTTGATCCTGCATATTTCCCAAAGATTAAGGATGAGTGGAAGCGCTTTTTAGCGGGGGAAAAGGTTAACAAGCAAATGATTCCCATCGAAGTGATTGAATCATGGGAGCGGAGCAGAAGCTATGGGATCGATCCCTATGGAACGGACTCCCATCCGGTCAATCCCTCAGGAAAAGAATATAAAAAATTGCAGGAAATGCTAAACAAGTACGGGTTCTTTTTTGAACGGATCGTGGAACTCGTGGAGCAGGATGGTCTTACTCTATACCTTAATACTGTTGATGGTTTAAACTATCATCTGTTTCGCAGTGGTGGAATGTCCGGTCATGCTTCCTTGGGACATTGCAATGAGAAAACCGTAGGCACCACCGCCAGTTGCCTTGCGAAACTTTATAATCAGCCCATCCTGCTGGTTCACCCTTATCGGTACAGTCAAAACTACACTCAGAATCATGGTGTTTCGGCGCCGATTCATAATGAAAAGAATGAAGTCATCGGAGCTTTGGGTTTAGGATTTGAAGATCCCCGATTTTGCATTCATGCTTATAGTATGATCAGCTTTATCGCCCAGGCTTTTGACAGCTTGTACCTGCCCTTGACCAATGGGTATGAGAAGCATATGCAAAAGATTATTGATTGTATGCCCCACGGAGTTGCCTTTGTGGATGAGCGGGATACGGTTCAGCTTTATAACAATAAAATTTTGGAACTATTGAAGATTAGGCGCAAGAACAATATAGAGGGAGAATTGAACAAGCAGCTGGCAAGGTTGGGTGTCGGAGCAGGTTTTAGGGATAAGCAAGAAGCTGCAGTTACTTGTGCAGAAATTCAGGTGGATAATGAAAAACATTATAAGCTTATTTTGCTTAAGGATAGGCTGGAGGGCAGAAAGCCTGGAATTTTCCCATCTCCGGAAGGGGAAGGCAAAGGGTTGTTTACCTTTGATCAGATTATTGGGGAAAGTGTCCTCGTTAAGGAAGCTAAAAAGGTTGCCGCCAATGTAGCCAGGACTTCGGTACCGGTTATGATTCATGGCGAGAGCGGCACGGGTAAGGAAATGTTTGCTCAAGCCATGCATAGTGCCAGTCCTCGCTGCAACGGACCTTTCGTGGCGATTAACTGCGGGGCCCTCCCCGGGGAGCTGGTGGAAAGTGAGTTGTTCGGTTACGAAGAAGGCTCTTTTACCGGTGCTCTGAAGGGAGGCAGAATCGGTAAGGTAGAAGCGGCTTCAGGAGGAACCCTCTTCCTGGATGAGATCGAAAGCATGCCCCTTAAGGATCAAATCAAACTCCTGCGTGTGCTCTCCACTGGGAAAGTGCAGAAGATCGGCAGCACCAAGGAAATCCAAGTGGATGTCCGCATCGTGGCGGCCACCAAGATCGATCTGCTGCAGCATGCCGATGATGGTTTATTCCGTGAGGATTTATTCTACCGGATCAGTACCTTTATTATTGAACTGCCGGCCTTAAGGCAGCGCAAGGAAGACATTGCAGCTTTGGCCGAGTATTTTATTAAGAAGCTTGCCCTAAAATACGATCGGGGTAAGATTAATATGGATCCAGTGTTCGTCGATGCGCTGCAGAGATATTATTGGCGGGGCAATGTCCGGGAACTGGAGCATGCTATGGAGCGGGCGATCATTATGCTGGAGGATGGGGAGACTCTCATGCTGGAGCATCTATCTTCGGGCATACAGCAAGCTTATAGGAAAAGAACTGTGGAAAAATTAGTGGCAGAGGCAGTCCAGACGACCTCCCATCGCCAAGGTTTGCTGGAATTGGCCGAGAGAAGGGTCATCGAGTATGTCCTGGAGCTGGTGGATGGGAACCAAAGTATGGCTGCCCAACAGCTGGGAATCAATCGCAGGACCCTCTATACGAAGCTCAATGGGAAATCCAATTCCGGCAGAGAGGTATTGGATGCCTAAAAAACAGGGCATTATCAGCAAAAACTGATAAGCCCTGTTTTCTATTGACAGAGAAGTGTATCAGGCAAGATACCTCTTTTGGTTAGAAGCACACCGGCTTGGATTTTTTGTTACCTTATCTGTTACTAGAGCGAATCAGACTGAGCCTTTGGCAATCACTTTACCGGCAATATAGCCAAAGGTTCCTGCCGAGGCGATTCCGCCTGCATAAGGTTCCCGGAACATGGCGGCAGTAGGAGGTGCGGCATAGAGATTCGCGATGGGCTGCCGCTGCAGATCGAGAACCTGAGCCTTTTCGTTGATAACCAGACCGCCAAAGGTGTGGTAGATGGCGACACCTGTGGGAAAGGCATAGAAGGGGCCGGCAGCAACTTTAAAATGCCCTCCTACTCTGGGAACATCCAACTGAGCCGCGCTACCGTTACCAATAGCTGTGTTATAGTCGTTAATGGTTTTGATCAAGGTTCCTTTATAGACACCATAGGCATCCTGCAATTTCGTGGCCAATTCATCCAGAGTATTGCCTTTGATCACCTTGACGCCCTGACTTTCATTCATTTTCAGAATGGCGTCTGAGCTTTTGTTTTTGTCAAAGATGGCCTGGTCGGCGATCATAAGAGCCATGCCGCGTTTTTGCTTGATAATGGTTTGGGGAACCCGGGGATACTTGGCATCGATGGGTGAGGTCTCATCCATAAAGCGCTTGCCTTGAAGATTGACTAAAATGCCGGTGGTATCCTCTGGGAAAAGGAAGGAGACCCAGCCTGGCGCCGGTGGGCGGCCATTGCCGATACCGGGAAGAGTTTGCGGATCGCCGCCCCGGGCTTTTTCATACTCCTCAGGCTTTTCTTCGGTTTGAGGATTGGGTGAAAGACCGATCAAAGTTCCGGAGAAGGTGGAGAAGCTGCCTCCGGTCAATGCTCCCACACCTTGAGCCATGAGCATGCCGCTTCCGGTATTGTAGGGAGTTCCCATCGTGCGGACGGTGTCCCCATTGGGACCTATGTATTGGGAGGTCAGGCCTTTGTTGGCTTGGAAGCCTCCGGCAGCCAAGACCACAGCACCGGCTTTAATAAAGATCGGATTCTCTCCCTTTTTCTGAGCGTAAACCCCGTTAACGGCACCGTTTTCGTCGATAACCAATTGACGAACCCGGGTGTTGGTTGAGATTTGGCCGCCTTTGCCTTCGATGAATTTTTGCAAAGCATCGAAGTAGGCTTTTTGCCTGAGATAGCCTTGCTCACTGGAACCCATGGTGTAGTCCTTGAGATAACCCCGATCCCCGCCGGCTGGGGTGATGGGAATGCCGATTTTTTGCAGCCAGGGAATGTAGGTTTGTCTGAAGGTTTCCACATAGGTTTTAGCCAAGACCGGGTCGTGCAAGTCTTCCGTGTAAGCTTTGTATTCCTCCCAGGTTTTGGTGCCCCAGGTGTGGAGCCCGCCGCCGGAATAAATGGAACCACCGCCGATGAAACCACTGATTTCGCAGATGATGACCTTTTTTCCCTCTTCCGCAGCAGCGGCACCCGCACTTAAGCCGCCGTTGCCTGCTCCGACAACGACCACGTCTGTCTCCATATCCCATTTGTCAGGAGTTGCGGCAGGGGGAGTGACATTGGTGGTGTTACAGCCAACTAAGAAGCCGGAACCGGCCATTACGGCAGCGCCTAAGGATGCCTTCTTAAGAAAATCCCGTCGATTTAGAGCCATAGTTAATACCCTCCTTTGGTTCAATTTGATGGAGACTGATTTCAGGAGAGAAACCAGTACTTAACTTATCTACAGACTTTTATTATTCCAAAAAACTCAAATGTTATTTTGATAAATCAGGCTTTCATAAATAAGGCATAAAGAAGAGTATCTTTATCCGGACCTTAGCACTTTTGAAGAGCATAAAAAAACGTAAAGACCTCTGGTAGCCAGTGGCCTTTACGTTAAGCTTAACCGCCATATTTATTAAGTTAAGGTGCAGTCAATGTTTACGCTTTGTCGGTTTGTCGGCGTATTCTGACCGCCATACAACTAAACTCCGGCCCCGCAAAGTCTGGCTTGTAGTCTTGACTATGCTTTTTCCGCTTCCAGGGGATTGCCTTTTAAGAAGATGGTCAGGAAAGCGGCGATCAGACAGAGAGCGGCAGCGATTAAATAAGCATAGAAGTAACTGTTGGTCAGATCCACCACTGCTCCTGCCATCAGAGGGCCGAAGACTCCACCTACACCCCAGGCGGTAAAGATCAGCCCGTAGTTGACACCGCCGTTTTTGGTGCCGAAAAAGTCATAAGTGGCTGAGGGGAAAAGGGAAAGGAGGGAACCATAGCTCAAACCGGTCATAATGGCCCCCAGGGCGATGAGAGCGGGGCTGCTGTAGAAGGTAAAGGCCAGCATATTAAGACCTTGCAGGCTGAAAAAGATGCGCATGGTCCAGCTTCTACCGATTCGGTCCGAGAGCCAGCCGGCCAACACCCGGCCTCCGGCGTTAAAGATGGCCAACAAAGCGACCATGGCAAAACCCCAGGAGATCCCGGTCTGGAGCTTAGTGATGGTGGAGAGCTGTCCGATGATCATAAGTCCTGCAGTAGCACCGGCAGCGAACATAATCCAAAGGAGATAGAAGCGGGGGTCCTTAAGCATCTCCTGCCAGCTGAAATCCCCTTTTGCTGCAGGCGGAGAAGATGGGGGAGCATTGAGGGAAGTGGCGGCTTGGGGAGAGGCCGGCGCGGAGGGAGCGGTGGGGGTGGCGGTAGAGCGGGGAACTGCTAATACTTGGGAGAGAGCGACAATGGCAAAGAGGAAAATAAATCCCTCAATGCGGAAGGCGCTTTTGACACCGAGATTGCCGATGAGAAAATTGGTCAGGGGAGCGATGTAGAGGGAGGCCAGCCCAAAACCGGCGACGACGATGCCTGAGATCAGGCCCTTCTTTTGGGGAGGGAACCATTTTACAGCGGCAGGAGTTGCTGCCGAATAGCCAAGGCCGATCCCAATTCCGGCGATGACTCCGAAGGTTAAAGTGAGGATGAAGAGAGAATCCGTCAAGCTGCTTAGGATAAGTCCTCCTCCAGCGAAGATACCTCCTGCCGTAGCCACCCAGCGGGGGCCGAAACGGTCCTGGAGGCGGCCTCCGGGAACCATCATCAGAGCAAATACCGCACAGGCCACCGTATAGGGCAGGGAGGCGGCAGTTTTTGACCAGGCTAATTGCTCAGTCAAGGCAGCGGCGAAAACACTCCAGGTATAGAGCACTCCCAGGGCAAGGTTGATACCTGTGCCGGCAAAGGTTACAGTCCACCCGCGCGTGGTTTTATTCATAATCTCGCTCCTTTCCTTTGGGAAACATTGGGGATCAAGAAAATCCGATCAGAATTGACAGTAATTATGAAATTATGGCTTTGGTCATCTTTGACAGGGTTCATTTAAGATGGCTGCAGGGCTGTAAAATTTATATTTACAGAAATATACATTTACGAGGGCTTATAATATACACTAGGGAAGATGACGGCTTGGAATGCTGGAGATGATGGTTAAAGAAAGGCCAGGGGAATCCCTGGCCTCATAGTAGTGAGAGGCTCCTCACTATGGGGTTGACTTACTCCTGGTAATTGGCTTTGAGGGTATTGACCACAGAGGCGTCGGCCAAAGTGGTGGTATCACCGATAGCACGTCCCTCGGCAATGTCTCTGAGGAGGCGGCGCATGATCTTACCGCTGCGGGTCTTGGGCAGTTCGGCGGTAAAGAAGATATCATCCGGCCGGGCCAGAGCTCCGATCTTCTTCGCCACATGTTTCTTTAACTCGTTCTCCAGATCGGGAGTGATTTCGATGCCTTCCTTTAAGGTGACGAAACAGGCCAGGGCCTGCCCTTTAACTTCATGGTTTTTACCGATAACGGCAGCCTCGGCAACAGAGGGGTGATCCACTAAAGCGCTTTCCACTTCCATGGTGCCGATCCGGTGGCCGGAAACGTTGATGACATCATCCACCCGGCCCAGTATCCAGAAATACCCGTCCTTATCCCACTTGGCGCCATCACCGGGGAAGTAGACTCCCGGCCAGTTGCCGAAGTACGTCCGCTCGAAGCGTGCCGGATCCCCGTAGATATTGCGCAGCATAGCAGGCCAAGGCTCCTTGATAGCCAGGTAGCCGCCGCTACCTTTGGGGACGGGATGGCCGGCGCTGTCCACCACTTCGATTCTGACTCCCGGGAAAGGTACGGTACAGGAACCGGGCTTTAAGGAAGTAATTCCCGGCAGAGGGGTCATCATAATCATACCTGTCTCGGTTTGCCACCAGGTATCCACGATGGGGCACCGTTCTCCGCCAATGTATTTGTAATACCACATCCAGGCTTCCGGATTGATGGGCTCTCCCACGGAGCCCAATAAGCGCAGGCTGGATAAATCCCGGCTTTGGGGATATTGGGGGCCCCATTTCATAAAGGTCCGGATGGCCGTGGGTGCGGTGTAGAGAATAGTGACTTTATATTTCTCGACGATTTCCCAGAACCGATCCCGGTTCGGATAATCAGGACTTCCCTCATACATAAGGACAGTGGCTCCATTAGCCAAGGGGCCGTAAACAATATAAGAGTGACCGGTAATCCAGCCCACATCCGCGGTGCACCAGTAAACATCCTCTTCCTTGAGATCAAAGACCCAACGATGGGTAGTGGATACCCCCACCATATAGCCCCCCGTGGTGTGGACTACTCCCTTGGGTTTCCCTGTAGTACCGCTGGTGTAGAGGATAAAGAGCATATCCTCTGCATCCATGGGCTCCGCCGGACACACCGGGGAGGCCTTGGCCATTTCTTCATGATACCAAAGGTCCCGATTCTCTTTCATTTGCACGGTTTGCTTGGTTCGTTGAATAACAAAAACATGTTCCACGCAGTCCACGCCGTCCAAAGCGATATCGGTGTTATCTTTCAAGGGGATGGTGTTGCCCCGGCGAAAGCTGCCATCGGAAGTAATGACGACTTTAGCCTGGGCATCGATGACCCGATCCCGCAAGGCCTCCGAACTGAAGCCTCCGAAGACCACACTGTGAGGAGCCCCAAGCCGGGCGCAAGCCAGCATGGAAATCACGGCTTCCGGAATCATCGGCAGATAGATGGTGACCCGATCACCTTTGTTCACCCCATTGGCTTTGAGGACATTAGCGAATTTTGAGACTTCACGATGGAGATCCTGGTAGGTAAGAACCTGGCTGTCCCCATTTTCTCCTTCGAAGATAATAGCGGCTTTGTTGCGATGCCAATTATGGAGGTGGCGATCCAGACAGTTGGCGGAGGCGTTGAGTTTCCCACCGACAAACCACTGGGCGAAGGGAGGGTTCCACTCCAGGGTTTTTTCCCAAGGGCTCAACCAGGAGAGTTGTTTAGCTTGTTCCTCCCAAAAGCCGAGACTTTGACCTTGTTCATAGATATCCGCGCTTTGAATAAGTGCGTTTTTGTGGAATTCCTCACTGGGGATGAACTGTCTATCCTCTTCCAACAAAGCCTCAAGATTCTTTTCTTCCATAGGTAGTCCTCCTTCTCTCATACCATCCTCAATAGTTTATAAAGATGAAAATGTTTATTGCATTGTATCAAAGGGAGGAAAGGAAGAAAACGGAATAAGAATGAAAGGGCGGCGGGCCGAGATTAAAGGAGCTTTCCGGGAAGTTATCCGGGGCACAAACTTTGGAGAAAAAGTTCTCTCCAGGGCGAATGGTCGTTTTTTCTGGGGCAATGGGGAGGCGGGGGAACTTGGGGGTTCAACGGTGTCTTGACGGTGTTGAACGGGAGTTTTAATATGGGAAAGAAAGGCCATGCTATATTAAAGATAGAAAGGATAGCTTCCAGATGGATGATAAGAGGAATATTTGTCTGAAGGTTGCTTATGACGGGACCCATTACCATGGGTTTCAACGCCAGCCGGAATTCCACGGCCCCACTATTCAAGGTACTTTGGAGACGGTGTGGGCTAAGCTGGTGGAAGAAGAAGTAACCCTCAATACAGCCGGACGAACAGATACAGGGGTTCATGCCGCCGGTCAGGTGGTAAATTTCCGGACCGGGGTCCGGATCCCCGTGGATAAGATTCCCAAGGCTTTTAATAGTCTGCTCCCCCGGGATATCCGCATCCTGGCGGCCCAGGAAGCAACTGAAAATTTTCATGCCCGTTTCTCCGCTAAGTGGAAGCGCTATGACTACCGGATCGATAACCATCCGGTAGCCGATGTCTTTACCCGGCTGTACTCTCTGCATGAACCCGTCAGGCTGGATTGGCAAAGGATGCAGCAAGGAGCTCAGTATCTGGTAGGACGGCATAATTTTAAAGCTTTTTCAGCGGCAGGGGGAACCAGCAAAACCTTTGAACGAACCCTCTATCTATGTCAAGTGGCGGAGAATCAGGGCCATCTCCGGATTACCTGCATCGGCGATGGCTTCCTTTATAATATGGTGCGTATTATTGCCGGGACCTTGGTTTATGTGGGGAAAAACCGTATTCAGCCGGAGGAGATTCCGGATATACTGATTTCCCTTGACCGGAAACGAGGGGGAGTTACGGTAACTCCTCAGGGACTCACCCTGAGCTATGTTCATTATGGGGATGAGCTGCCCAAGGATATTTTCCCTGAGTTATTCTAGGGGGTGTTAGCCATGATTCCCCCAGGCCAATGGGGGCCATGGATCAATGGCGGCGGATGGATTACGTTCCAGGGCATGCCTGTGGATATTCTTCTCTACGACGTAGTAAGGGTTGAAGCAGTTTTACAGGACTGCATAGAAGGAAAGGTAACCAGCGATTATCAGGCGGTCTGAAATAATTCACTGAAAAGGAAAGCCTGAGGAAAGTCAATTTTCCTCAGGCTTTGGCATTTACTACTTAAAACACTATGGGGGGTGTTTTTTTTATTGACAATAAATAGGGATGAGAGTAATATCCAAGATGAAGAAATGAACTTTAGTTCATTATTTGATTTAAGCGGATTTGAACGGGGAGATAAGTTTGAACTACCAAGTGAAGGAAGCAGCCTTAAAAGACAGCTTTGCTTTTTGGCAGAGCTTTGAAGATGAGGAGAGGGTGTTGTTTTATCATCCTTTCCAGCAACAGCTTATTATGGGGGCCAGGCGTTTAAAAACCTTTGAGCCGGGAGAGAGTTACCGGGGATATCCATATGTCTTTTCCACCAGAACTTTCTTTCCCACCCTTAAAGATCCGAAATGGTCGGGGCTGGGCAATGAGACCATCGCCTTCCAATACTATCTGGTTGAAGAAAAGGCCGGGCAAAAGCTTTATTACGCCCATGAGACAGCCGATATTTCCGCTATTCCCCCCAAAGAGTTTGCTCCCCATCGACATGATTATGAGGTTCTTGCTGATGACTATCAGGAATGGCAGGAATTATTCGAGTGTGCAAAACAAAAAGTTCTGGCCGGGAAAGTACAGAAAGTGGTGATTTCCCGGGAGATAAAAATTCAGTGTAAAACCATGGTGTCTATTACCGGTGTGTTAAAAAACCTTATGGAGAAAAATCCCCATTCCTTCATTTTTGCCTATGGCAAGGAGGGAAAGATCTTCCTAGGCGCAACGCCGGAAATAGTAGCGAGGAAGGAAAAAGGGCAAATCATGAGCTATGCTTTGGCGGGTACCAGGGCACGGAATGCTGATGAAGGGGATGAGCAAGGGAAAACGGCCCTTCTCAACGATCCTAAAAACCGTCATGAGCATCAAATAGTCCTGGATTACATAGCCAAGGTCATGAACACCTACAGCGATGAAGTCCTGATCGGAGAGACAACGACGTTGCAGCTTAAGAATTTGTATCACCTGAAGACTCCTCTGGCAGCGAAGGTCAAGGAGAATAGCTCTTTAACCGCTTGGGTTGCACGCCTGCATCCTACACCGGCCTTAGGCGGATATCCGGTGGCGGAGGCTTTGGCCATCATCGCCCGCTCGGAAAAGCATGAGCGGGGGTTATATGCCGCACCGCTGGGTATCATGAACGAAGATGGAGATGGCACCTTTGTGGCCGGAATCCGCTCGGCCCTCATTGAGGGAAGGACAGTTTATGCCTATACAGGCTGTGGGATCGTCGCCAACTCAGAATGTGCGGAGGAATATGCAGAGACGGCCCATAAAGCCCAAACCATCCTGGAAAGTCTGTAATAAAGGGGAACAAGGATGACAAATTATATTGCGGCCCTGGTTGACGAATTATACCAGCTCGGTGTGCGTGAAGCGGTCATTAGTCCCGGTTCCCGTTCCACTCCTCTCTCCGTGCTGTTTTGCGAATACGGCTTTCAGGTCTATGTCAGTATCGATGAACGGTCGGCAGGATTTTTCGCCTTAGGCATAGCTAAGGAAAAAGAGCGCCCCGTTGTGCTGGTGTGTTCCTCCGGTTCGGCGGTGGCCCATTACTTCCCGGCTATCGTCGAGGCAAAGCATTCCCATGTCCCCTTAATCGCCTTAACGGCGGATCGGCCCCCCGAATTGCGTCAGGTGGGGGCTCCTCAAACCATCGATCAAATCAAGTTTTATCATGATTACGCCAAGTACTTTGAAGAGCTGGCTCTTCCTGAAGAAAGGGAAGGCATGTATCGGTATGTGCGCGGGGTGATGCGCAAAGCTTATGTAAGTTCTCTGGATCGGGGATATGGGGTAGCTCATATCAATATCCCTTTGCGTGAACCGTTAAGCCCTGATTTGGATGAGGTGGATTTTACGGCGGGTCGCTTGGACTATCCTTTTGCCTGGAAAACAGGGGAAAAGAGGCTGACTATGGATAGTTCGGTGACTATGGACAGTTCGGTTTTCCAGGATAAAAAGGGGATCATTATCTGCGGCGGTGATCCTTACGCAGATTATCACAGAGAGGTCCTGGAGCTGGCAGAGCGTTTAAAGGCACCCCTGCTGGCTGATCCTCTCGCCAATTTTCGCAATGATGACCATCCCCTGATCATGGATTGCTATGATGCCTTTCTAAAAAGTGATGCGGTTAAGATGGAATTAAAGCCTGAATTTATCATTCATTTTGGTCAGACTCCCGTTTCCAAACGGTTGCAGAATTTCACGGCCATGCATCAGGATGTTCTGTATTTTCAGGTCAATGATCACTTTCAATACCGGGAGCCCTCCCTGTCGATCAGCCGGTATCTTATTGCGTCACCCAAGGCTTTTGCTCAGTCTATTAAGGTTTACAATACCAATGATGACTACCCGGGACGGTGGCGGCATTATCAAACCCGCATGCGGCGGCGGCTCAATCTCGCTCAGGATGAGGAGGAGCTGTTTGAAGGGAAACTGGTGCAAAGGCTGCAGGACAGTCTTCCTGAGGGGAGCCGTCTCTTTGTCGCCAATAGTATGGCTATCCGCGATGTGGATTACTTTCTGGAGGCGCGTCAGCAAAGGATTAAAGTCTTAGGCAACCGGGGAGCCAATGGCATCGACGGTACGGTCTCCACTGCTTTGGGAGTTGCCACCAGCGGCCATCCTACGGTGCTGCTGACAGGGGATTTAGCTTTCTTTCATGATTTAAACGGCCTGTTGATCGGGAAAAACCATGGACTGAATTTAATTATCGTCCTCCTCAATAATAATGGCGGTGCTATTTTTAAGTATTTGCCCCAAAGTGAAAATAAGTATTTTGAACTGTTGTTTATGACCCCTCACGGTATGGATTTCAGCGGGCTTAAGACCCTGTATGATCTGACTTATTATGAACCGGTTGATTATGAAAGCTTTGAGCAGAATTTTCAGGAAGCCCTGACTTTAAGTGGGGTCAAGGTGCTGAATGTCAAAATCGATGCCCGGCTGAGCAAAGAGCTGCATGATCGGTTGACGAATCTTGATTAAAGGATAAGTGAGGAAAACAAAGGTGTTCACTACGATTGAGGACTGCCGGTATTATACGGAGGTAAAGGGCTCCGGGCCGACTCTGGTCTGTTTGCATGGTTTTGCGGAAAATTCCGGCACCTGGGAATTTATTCAGCTCCAGGACTGTCAAATGGTCCTGGTGGATTTGCTCGGGCATGGCCGCAGCGCCAAACCTTCTTCCCTGGAACCCTATAGCTTGCCCGTGCTGCTGGGGCAGCTCCATGAGCTGGTTGCAGGGTTAGGCTGCACAAGGTATTCCTTGCTGGGCTATTCTCTGGGTGGGCGTATTGCCTTGGCTTACGGTGCCGCTTATCCCCGGGAGGTTCAGGGGCTGATTCTGGAGAGTTCAGCTTATGGGATGGGGGATGAGGAGCAGCGGGCTCTGCGGAGAGAACAGGATGCCTGGCTGGCCCGAGAGATTCTGGAAAAGGGCATCGAGTGGTTTGCTGAGCACTGGTCCAGCCTCCCTCTGTTTGCCTCCCAAACCCGCTTGCCTCCGGAAATCCGCGCTAAGATCAGGGCAAGGCGTCTGGAGAATGCGCCCCATGCCCTGGCCAATACTCTGCTGGGAAGCGGGCAGGGAGTGTTTCCCTGTTTAAGGGAGCAGATCCCGGCTTTGCCCATGCCGATCCTGTACATCCATGGGGAACAGGATGAGAAGTATAGGGAAATTGGACGGGAGATCGTGGATTTAAACCCAGGGATAAGGAGGGAGATGATCCCGGGGGCGGGACATAATGCTCATCTTGAAAATCCCGCCGCTTTTGAGAAAATAGTCCGGAATTTTTGGGGGGAGTTAACCAAGCCTTAAGGTGATGCTTTTGGTCTGGTGTTTTTGGTCTGGTACTTTTAGTCCTGAAGGTGTGAAAAAGTTTGATTGGAGGTATGATTATGAAATTTGCCTGGGAAACGGCTGCCGCTCAGTATGAAGACATTATCTATGAGACCTATGAAGGGATGGCCAAAATCACTATCAACCGGCCGGAGGTCCGCAATGCCTTCCGGCCCAAAACGGTTAAGGAATTGATGGATGCCTTTATAGTTGCCCGGGAAGACAGCCGGATTGGCGTCATTATTTTGACGGGGGCCAATCATGGTCAGGGTCAGGATCAAGAGGCTTTTTGTTCCGGAGGGGACCAGCGGGTACGGGGCCATGGGGGGTATGTGGGTGAGGATCAGATCCCCCGGCTTAATGTTTTGGATCTCCAGCGCTTAATCCGGGTCATTCCCAAACCCGTCATTGCGATGGTCAATGGCTATGCCATCGGCGGCGGTCATGTTCTGCATCTTGTTTGCGATTTAAGTATTGCCTCGGAAAATACCCGCTTCGGTCAGACAGGACCGAGAGTGGGGTCCTTTGACGCCGGTTATGGGGCCGGCTATCTGGCCCGCATTGTCGGACACAAAAAAGCCCGGGAGATCTGGTATTTATGCCGCCAATATACGGCCCAGGAAGCTTTGGCCATGGGCTTGGTGAATAAGGTGGTGCCCTTCGAGCAGCTGGAAGAAGAAACGGTAACCTGGGCCAGGGAAATTCTCCAGCATTCCCCCACAGCGTTGCGTTTCCTCAAGGCGGCTTTCAATGCCGATACGGATGGGTTAGCCGGCCTGCAGCAATTAGCCGGGGATGCCACCCTTTTGTACTATACAACGGATGAGGCGAAAGAGGGACGGGACGCTTATCAGGAGAAACGAAGCCCTGATTTTCAGCAGTTTCCCAAGTTTCCTTAAGAATTCCAACGAATTTTACTGAACTAAGGAAGGGCGGGGGAAAGCAATGGTGGTCAACTGGCTTAAAAAGCAGGCTTTGGAAAAACCCCATAAGCTGTTTTTGAATGAACTGTCCTTTCAGGAAGTGGACCGTCGTGTCACCGACCTGGCCGGTCGGATCTATCCCTTTGTCAAAGCCGAAGACAGAGTTGCTCTTTACGCTCCTAATTCGGTGGACGTGGCCCTGTTTTTTTTGGCCCTGCAGGCTTTGCAGATCGAGGTATTCATGATGAATACCCGCTTGACTGCGGAGGAAAGAGCAAAGAAGTTAAACACATTAAACATCCGGGTGGCTTTTTCCGACGATGATACGTTTATTCCCTTGGCAAGGGTGCTGGCCGGTGACTATGATGAACAGGCACGCTGCCGGGAAGAAGAGGCCCCGGAGAAGATTGCGGTGATTATGGATACCAGTGCAACCAGCGGTGACTATAAGTCGGTGCCCCTGCGCGGGAAGCAGTTGGATGCTCATGTGCAGGCCTCCCGGCAAGTTCTGGGAGTCAGGGAAGAAGATAACTGGCTGCTCGTCCTCCCCATGTATCATATCGGCGGTTTAGCCATTTTAATGCGCAGCTTGTATAATGGCACCCGAGTCACCCTGCTGGGAAAATTCGCTGAAGAGCAGATCATAAAATGGATCGAAGAGGGTTCGCTGACGATGCTCTCCCTGGTTCCCACCCTGTTGATGAGGATTGTCAACCGCATCCGCCAACATCGTTTGCGGGTGGTTTTGGTGAGCGGGGAATTCATTCCTAAATCCTTGGTGGAAATTTGCCTGGAGAAAAGGATTCCCATCTATAAATCCTACGGCATGACGGAGACCACCAGTCAATGCACGACCTTTTGCGTCGCGGAAAACCCTGCCAAGCTGGATTCGGTGGGCTTGCCCTTGCCGGGGGTCACTCTCCGCATTGTTAATCCGGATGGGGAGGGAATCGGAGAAGTATCCATTCAAAGTCCCATGGTTATGGACGGGTATCTGGGGAAAGAGGCGGTGGAGGGGTTCCTTAACACCCAGGATATGGGCTATGTGGATGAGGAGGGGTATCTCTACATCCTGGATCGGCGCAGAGATATCCTTATCTCTGGAGGAGAAAACATCTATCCTCAGGAAATTGAGCAGGTTTTGTATGCCCATCCTGAGATATCAGAATGTGCCATTGTCGGGATGAAGGATGAAAAGTGGGGACAGGTACCGGTATTGTTTGTAGTTTCCTCCTTGGGGGATGAGGAGCTCATGGATTATCTGGCCGGGAAACTGGCCAGGTATAAATTGCCCCGAAAAATAGTGCATTTACGGTCGCTGCCGAGAAATGCCACGGGCAAAATACTGAAAAAGAATTTGGCAGAGCTGGCCTATGCGGATTGAGAAAATTGAAGTGTTCCATTTGCGCATGCCCATGAAGTTCAGCTTTAAATCCTCCCAAGCTCTGTTTCATCAGCGGGAGACTCTGGTGATTAAGGTAACGGATGAGTTGGGCCATTTCGGGTTTGGCGAGGTGGTTGCTTTCCAGGGGCCTTTTTATACTGGGGAGACCCTGCCCCGCGCCAAGGAAGTCCTGCTTCAACGCTTGCTTCCCCAACTCCTGGAGGGAGAGATATCCCACCCCTTTGCCATTCACTCCTGGCCGGATTTGGGTTATCCCATGGCTGTGGCCGGAGTAGAGAACGCTCTTCTGGACGGGTTCGCCCGCCGGCAGCAGCAGTCGATTATGGACTCTGTATTTGATGAAGAGACCCAGGAGAGGATTTATGGGGGCATGGTCCTGGGAGATCTGGAGCCGGCCACCTTGCTCAGGCAAATCGAAGACTATCTCCAAGAAGGGTATGTGCGGTTTAAAATCAAAATCAAGCCTGGGGACGGTTTTGCCAAATTGCAGAGGGTCCGTGAAAAATACCCTGATTTAATGCTATTGGCTGATGCGAACCGAAGTTTCCATGCAGAACAGCTCCCCGAGCTGAGAAAAATTGATCAGCTGGGATTGCTGTGTCTTGAAGAACCCTTGGCGTCCGGAGATCCAGGCGCTTATCAAAGGCTCCAGGAACAAATGCTAACCCCCCTATGTCTGGATGAAAGTATCCAGACCAAAGCGGATCTGCTCCAGGCTGCTGAGTCAGGAGCTTGTCAGGCTGTCAATCTCAAGGTGGGCCGCGTAGGCGGTCTGGCCTATGTTAAAGAAATGATTGAGATCTGCCGTAAGCATAAGATCCATTATTGGATCGGCAGTATGATGGAAAGCGGAATATCAAAAATTCTCCATGTCCATTTAGCCAGCCTAAAAGACAACTACATCCCCGGAGACTTATCTTCATCCCGGCGTTATTTTGCCAGAGATGTGATTCGGCCGGAGATAACAGTCCAAAGGGGCCTTATCCAGGTACCCCGGGGCCCGGGCTTAGGTGTGGAGATCGATGAAGAGGCTTTAAATTATTACACAATTGATCAGAGGACCCTGGAACGGGGTACGGGTCCCGGAATCAATGGCTCCAGCTAACGGGCTATGGTTGGTTCTTGGGAAGATGCATGGGCTTTCATCTGGTCGCCCAGGGCGGACAGACCAAAGCCGATGACGCTGACGATATCCCCTATAGCAGTGAACCAACTTCCCTTTAACATTAAAGGTGATGCATCAGGGGCAGAGGCTGCGATTTCCTGGTATCTGACGATGGCTACATAAGCTATAAGGATGCTGCCGATCAAAAATGTCCAGCTTGACGCGGCGATCGTGCGGGCAGAACGATCCGGCTGAGGTGTCCGGCTGAATTCCTCGATGATGATGGCTTCCTCAGCCTGGTAAGTGGAGATTAAGGCGATAATAGAAGCAATGAGAAAAAGAACATCGCCGATTCTTTCATCTTTGACTAAGCTTAGCTCAAAGGCGGTTTCATGGGCGGTCTGGGCAGCGCTTTTTTGAGTGGAATTGAACATTAAGAATTACCCCTTTATCTTGATATTGCATAATATGCCGAAAAAAGGATGGATGTTTGCTTTTTCCCACAAAGCAAAACCGTCTTTTTTTCACTTCCGGCCGGAAAGCTTAAGATGGGGGAGCGGCCGGGCTTTGGAGGAAGAGGTCTCACAAATAAATGTAGGAAAAAAATTTGGCAAATTGACTAAAAAGTACTTGATTTTCCCAGGCAAATAGATACAATATATAATATAATTACTTATTTATAAAGATTATAATTATCATTGAAGATGAGCAAAAGAAGAGAAGATAGATCCGGCATTTTGCCGATCACAATAAAAAAATAATGATAAGGGGGAAATTATTATGTCACTTATCGGTAAAGAAGTAAACGAGTTCAAGGTGCAGGCTTTTGTGGAGGGTGCTTTCAAGGAGGTAACCAAAGCGGATTTGCTGGGCAAATGGTCGGTTTTCGTATTCTACCCTGCTGATTTTACTTTTGTTTGCCCCACAGAGCTGGGGGATCTGGCCGATCAATATGATGAATTCAAGAAAATCGGTGTGGAGATTTACTCCGTGTCCACCGATACCCATTTTGTGCATAAGGCTTGGCATGATGCCTCCGACACCATCAGAAAAATCCGCTATCCGATGCTGGCTGACCCAACCGCCAAGCTGGCCAAGGACTTTGAGGTTTATATTGAAGAGGAGGGCTTAGCTCTGCGGGGCAGCTTTGTGGTCAATCCTGAAGGAAAGATCGTAGCCTATGAAGTCAACAGCAACAATATCGGCCGTGAGGCAGCGGAATTGCTGCGCAAGGTGCAGGCTGCTCAGTTCGTTGCGGAGCATGGGGATCAGGTTTGCCCGGCAAAATGGCGGCCCGGTGCAGAAACCCTTAAACCCAGCCTGGATCTGGTAGGGAAGCTGTAAGCTCTATGAAAGAACTCTATGATCTGATTATTATCGGTTCCGGCAGTGCGGGGATGGCTGCGGGCATTTATGCCGGGCGTTCGAAGCTTAAAACCCTTGTGATTGACCGGGACCGGGCCGGAGGGCAGATCAAAATCACCTCCGAGGTGGAGAATTATCCGGGCATCCTGAATATTTCAGGGGAAGAGCTCAGCCAGACCATGCGCAGGCAGGCGGAAAAATTCGGTGTGAAATTTCGGCAGGCGGCGGTGGAGTCCGTAGATTTAGCTGGGGATATTAAGAAAATCCGGACGGCTGAAGGGGAATATGAGGCTTTGGCTGTGATCATTGCCACCGGGTCTGTGCCCAGAAAACTGGGCTTTATTGGGGAAGAGGAATTCAGAGGACGGGGTATTGGCTATTGTGCAACCTGTGACGGTGAGTTTTTCACAGGGATGGATGTTTTCGTGATCGGTGGAGGGCTGGCTGCGGCAGAGGAAGGGATTTTCCTGACCCGCTATGCCAGAAAAGTCACCATGATCGTCCGGGGGGATGGATTTTCCTGCCCCCAAACTATCTCCGAAAGAGTTCTGGCCCACCCGAAGATCGAGGTGAAGTTCAACACCGAGCTTCGGGAAGCGGGCGGGGATACGGTTCTGCGCTACGCTGAATTCGTGAATAACCGGAGCGGCGAAACATGGCGGTATGATGTAACGGATCAGAAGCAGACTTTTGGGGTGTTTGTTTTCGTGGGATACATTCCGCAAAGCGCCGAATATGCTCAGGAGGTCGGAATCGATGAGCGGAGCTATATTCCCACCGATGAGAGCATGGGCACCAATGTGGAGGGGGTCTATGCCGCAGGGGATATCCGTCCCAAGGAGCTGCGGCAGCTGGTTACTGCCGTAGCGGACGGCGCCATCGCGGCCACCAGCGCTGAGAAATATCTGGTAGGGAAGAAGGAACGGCTGGGGCTAGGTGAACCAGGCGAGCTGGGTGATGAGGAGAAAACTCCAGTCACCCGGCAGGGATCTTCGTTATTGGACGACTCCCTTAAGGAACAGCTGGTGCCTATTCTGGAACGGCTGGAAAACCGGATTGGGTTGCTGGCCTTTCTGGAGGGGGGCAGCGAGTTCAGCGAGGAACTGCGGAGCTTTCTGTCCGAGTTTGCCGGACTGACTGATAAGGTGGAGGTTGAGTTCCTGAACCGGGGTGAGGACGCGGTCAGAGAGAAAGAAGCCAATATCACCCTTTTCCCTGCCGTGGCGGTGCTGGGACCGGACGGGGCCTATACGGGAGTGCAGTTTCACGGCATACCCGGCGGCCACGAAATCAACTCTTTTATTCTGGCCCTGTATAATGCGGCAGGACCTGGCCAGGCGGTAGGGGAAGAGACTCTGGCCAAAATCCGGGGAGTGAACAGGAAAGTCAACTTCAAAATCGGGGTCTCGCTTTCCTGCACTCTCTGCCCGGATGTGGTGACCCTGACTCAGTTGATGGCCTTGAAAAATCTCCTGATCGAGGCGGAGATGATCGATGTGGCTCATTACCCTGATTTTAAAAACAAGTACGCGATTATGAGCGTACCGGCTATTGTGGTCAATGATGAAAAAGTCGTTTTCGGCAAGAAGAATCTGGAGGAATTGCTGGAGCTGGCTAAGAGCTGAGCAGGAATGAGAATGGAACGGATTGAGGGCAATAGATAAAAAAATAACAGATAGAAAAGAAAAACAACGGATAAAAACAACAGATAAAGAATAACGAGCGGATAGCAGTAAGTGGCTGTCCGCTCGTTATTCTTTAAATTGATTTGAGCTCTAGCTGAATGGTTGGGGGAATCAATCGCTTTTAATTGCTTCCAGCGCCGATATTTTCACGGCTTTGTTGGCAGGATAGTACCCGGAGCCCACTCCGATAAAAATTGAAAAGACAACGGCAAAGCCGATAAGCCAGAGGGGTATAATGGATATTTTGCTGCCGCCGGCACCTTCCGAAACAAAATTCATGACCAGTGAAATGATCAAACTGACGATATTACCGACAACTCCTCCCAAGAGGCCAATAATACCGGATTCCGTAAGAAAAATGATACGAATATCCTTTACATAGCAGCCCAATGCTTTCATAATGCCGATTTCCTTGGTCCGCTCAGAGATGGACATAATCATCGTATTAGTAATCCCAATAGCGGCCACGAACAATGAAATAGCCCCCAGTCCCCCCAGCATCAGCTGTTTTTGCCGCGCTTCTTTTTCCATGGGTTCACGGATGCTTTCCATAGATCGGGTATCAAAGCCAAGCCGCTTGATTTCCTTTTCCACTTCGGCGACTTTGGAAATGTGGTCTACCTTAACAAGAGCATTTTGATAGCTTTTCTTTTCGGTCGTGTTTTTTGCCGCACCGGAATCCTTTAAGATCTGTTCCAGAAAAGCCAGGTCCAGCAAGACACCTTCGCTGGTTTCATAACCTTTGTTGTAATCTTCTTTGACGCGTCCGGTTACTTCAAGGGGGATGCTGTACTTGGCGATGCCTTCCTTTTCCAGGACCAGAGTCAGAGAGGACGTGAGCGGGTTGAAGTAGGGGTCCGGCATATTGTTCTTGAGTTGGTCCATATCGAAATTATTAAAATCAATATTGGCGTAACGGTCAACCCGATTGCTTCCTTCCGGCCGATAGGAATCCCGGAAATTGTAAGCAAACATTTCGCCGACCAGCACCCCCTTAGTAGTGGCGGGGTATGCTCCATCCACAAGCTTGAATCCCAACTTTTCCAGGCTGGAGCTGTCATAGGCCGCCACCGGGAGCCAATCGTTGATATATCTGTCGCCAATTCCGGCGTAGATCTTAAAGTAAATATCGTTGAACAGTTCGTCGGGAGAGATTTTCGGCGATACGGCGATGACATTGGGTATCTGAGCAATCGTTCTGATGCCGGCGTCATCCAGTTTATTTTGATCGTTGCCCATATTGGGCACCATAACGGTGATAATTGTCAAATCTCCCATTTCCGCCAGCATTTCTTCCTGGGAGACTTTAGTGCCGATGCCGATGGATACCATAATGACAATGCTGCAGCACCCGATCAGTACCCCCAGCACGGTTAATAAGGTTCTGGATTTGCGGCGGCGCAAATTGCGCAGGCACATTTTTAAAATATCTTTCCAAGTCATCCTCTATACCTCTGATTTGGAAGGCGCATCTGTGCTTGGTGCGGTGCCGTCGGTTTTATCCTCCGTCAGCGGCAGGTCTTGGGCGGGCGCGTCTTCTTCCCAGGAAAAGTCGATCGAGTTTATTTTCTTTTGTGCCCGGGCTTTCTTGATACGCATTATGGCAATTCCTGTGCCCGCCAGTAAGATAATGGCTGCGCCAATCAGCCAAGGGAGCGGGATTTTGCCTTCCTGTTCAGGCGCCATTTCCGGCATGCCCATATTCATGGGGGGAGGCGCATCAAAAGCTGAGACCAGCACGGGAAATTCCTTGATGACAGGTTCTAAATTAGCGTCTTCATAAGTAATTTTGATGGTGAAGGACAGTTCCCCTGGCTGCAACGGCATAAAAGCAAAACCGATGGTGCTGCTCTTTCCCGCCTCAATATTGCCAAGCTGCTGCACCTTGGCAGGCGTCTCCATTTCTCCTGTAATATCCTCAATCGCCGCCTCCACATTCGATATAGAGTTTTTCCCTTTATTCACATAGCTTAAAGTAATAACCGACTCCTGCCCGACAGCGACGAAATCAGGTAATTGGGGCTGCGCCAGTTCAAAACGATCCGGCAGGTAAATGGGGATGGACAACTTTTCGCTCATCGTGTTGGTGGCGCGTTTACTGCCGGTGCTATACTCATATTTAAAACCGACTTCTACGGTTTTAGCACCCGATATACTGGTTTGACCGGAGTTGGCGACAAGCAGCGCCTGCAAATCCAATTCCTGTGTAAGGGTTTGTCCCGCCCCCAGAGATTCATAGTAAAAGGTGTTGGAGGAACTGGCTACAGAAAAATTCTCGCCTGTTTCCAAGGTTACAACGATGTTTTCAATGCTCAAGCTAGAGCTGGTATTGTAAAAATCCATGGATAGCTTAAAGGCTGTATTGGCTGCTACCGGAGAACCTCCATAAGAATAATTGCTGACAATGAGATAGGGAACCGAGGCGTCGGCCTCCTTATGGCTTTCGGTCACCACCACCACTTTGCCGGAAGCCGTACTCGGTACCATACCGCCGCCGCTGTCATAGGAATAGCTGGTGTCGACACCGAGGGTTTGCAGGGATGAGGACGGCTCACTGGCGGCCTTTACTTTGACGGTGATGCTTTCTTCCGTGTAGCCCTTAATACTTTTTAAGAAAAAGGAACTTTGGCCATCCGGGAGATAAATGGAGTCCGACGGATTGAGGGAAACGGTGATATCGGAAGCGGTTGTTTCCCCCATGTTGGCTATTTGCAGGGTAATTTCCTTCTCTTCATCGCCTTTCAGGATGTCCTTGGTTTGGAGGCCACTGATGAACAGAATGGGCGCAGGGGATTTGCCGGCGGTCACAATGGCAATTTTGCCGGTGGCCGTGTCCTCGATAATGCTGCTGCCGCTGGTATATGAATATTTTACCTCGACGCCAATGCTTTGCAGCGTCGAGGCTACCTCACCTGCTGCCTTTATTCTCACGGTAAAGCGTTCTTCCGTGTTGCCCTTGATGTCTTTTAATAAAAAAGAGCTTTTGCCATCCGGGAAATAAATGGAGTCCGATGGACTGAGTAAAACCGTGATATCAGAAGCGGTTGTATCCCCCATATTGATGATTTGAATCGTCACATCCCTCTCGCTGTTACTTTTCAGTGCTTCTTCCGTTTGAACGCCGCTGATGAAGAGGATTGGCCCGGAAGATTCACCGATTTCGCTGATGAGGCTGATTTTTTCGCTGGTGGTACCTTGGACAATCTCACTTCCGTTGTCATAAGTATATTTGAGATCCACGCCAATATTTTGCGACACCGGAGGAAGGTCAATCCCCGTTTTGATTTTCACGGTAAAAGAGCTGGTTTTTCTTCCGTCAATGGTATTTAAAGAGAAGGTATTTTTGCCAGACACAAGGTAAATAGACGATGAAGGAGTGAGTGACACAACCACATCATGAAGGCTCAAGTCACTGAGGTTTTCAATGTTGATGGTCAGATCCATGAGCTGATTGGGTTTCAAGGTTTCCTGGTTGAGAGAACTGGTTATCAGCAGGGAGGGGGTTACTTTGTAATCGTCGCCAGGTTTGTTTTCCTGATCAGCGCATTCCTTTATAGATAGGTCTGTGATGTCATAGTCTACAGATAAATCCTTGTAGCCAACCATGAACTTAAAGGTTTTACCGCCCCCGGCATACTTGATGCCAGAGAATTTGATAGTCATGGCAAGGGGCTCATCGCCTTGAGAGGTTATTGTAATTGCAGGATGACCATTCCCTGAAAAGTTATCAACTAACCGGGACACTTCAATATGCGCAGAATCCGATATTAGTGATGTCTTAATGCCCGGATTTTTTACCGTAATTTCCAGGTTTACTGAATCACCCTGGCGTATTACTGATAGGATGTTTCCAGAAGTATTCGTGACCTTATATTCGGTTATAACCAGGTTGCTTTTGATAGCGGTGGCATCGTCCCCTAATGCTGCAGTAGTCATCAAGGGGGAAACGACCAAAATCATAGCCAAAAGAATAATCATTATGTAACGTGATTTTTGCAAAATGTTCTTCATAATTCGACTCCTTAGTTCCGGTTAAACGGTTTGTTTTTTTATTTCATTGCTGACAATCTCGCCATCTACCAGTTTCACAATCCGGTCGGCATAAACTGTCATTTCCGGATCATGGGTGACCAGGATGATGGTTTGTTTAAAAGTTCCCGCAAAATTTTTGATCATAGTCATAACTTCTTTGGTTGTTTTTGTATCCAGATTCCCGGTAGGCTCATCGGCAAAAACAACCGCGGGTTTTGTGACAAAAGCTCTGGCAATTCCCACCCGCTGCTGTTGTCCGCCCGACATTTGTCCGGGATAGTGATGCAATCGATGCCCAAGTCCAACCTTTTGCAGCATGCTTTGGGCCATGGCATTGCGTTTTCCTTCCGGCACACCCCGAAACATCAGGGGCAGAGCCACATTTTCTGTGGCGGTTAGCATAGGAAGCAAATTATAAGACTGAAAGACAAAACCGATATATTTTTGCCTGAATTCGGCAAGCTGATCTTCATTTAAATGCGAAATGGGAACGCCGCCTATTTTTACGCCCCCCTTAGAAGGTTTTTCCATCCCTGCCAATTGGTTTAAAAGCGTGCTCTTGCCAGAACCCGAAGCGCCGAATATGCAGCACAGTTCCCCGCGATTTATGGAAAAGTTTATTCTTTTTAAAGCCACAACAACTTCTTCGCCCATAATGTATTCTTTGCGAAGGTTGCGGATTTCAATTAATGGTTTTTCCAATCAAATAGGTCTCCTTTTCTAGATTTTTTAATGAGATGGGTATTTCCATGCACTTACAATTCGACAGTTATCTTTTAAAACCCTTGCGATATAAGGATTTTATGGAAAATTAATGTTTTTTTGTGAAAAATCGAATCAGCAGAATTTATTGCTACATCTTTCCTGACCCTGGTATAAACAAGTTTTTCGCGTTATGATAAAATAAGTAATCCAGAAGTGAAAGAACTCACTGATAAATTTAGAGGAGGAACATCAGATGAAATTCGGTAACTATAGATTGAGCTTAAACAAAGCCGTCTTATTTGCCTTGCTTTTTGTTTTATGCTTTACGCTGCTCGGCTATAGCCACCAGAATGTTTTTCCTCAGGAAAACCCGCTCAAAACAGTTGGCATCTTAATGGGGTCCGATCTGCGCACTAATAAGGTTAACGGGGTAATCGAGGGATTGAAAAAATACGGCTATGAAGAAAACGTTAATATTCAGTTTGAAATAGTCAGCGCCCAAGATCGAATGGAGGATCTTCCGAAGCTTGCCCAAGAATTGGTCCGGCAAAGCCCCGATCTATTGATTGGCACGGGAGAAAGAGAGACCCTTGCCCTTCAAAAGGCTGCGGCAGACAGTCAGATTCCCATCGTCTTTATTGGGGTGGGTTTCGCTGAAGAACTTGGCCTTGTGGATAGCTATACTCATCCTGGAGGAAAGATAACAGGGGTGGATAACTATTATTTACAATTATCGGGTAAGCGTTTGGAGTATTTTAAACGCTTACTGCCCGATGTTCAAAAAATTATGGTACTCTATGACGAGACGATCACGCCGGTGGAGCCCACCATGGATTTTCTGAATCGGGTGGCAGCCCAGCTTGACATGACGGTGATACCGGTGGGGGTTAAGAATGAGGCTGAAACATTAAAGGCCATCAATGGAATCCTGCCTGGAGAGGTCGATGGGGTGATGCTGCTGTGCAGTCTTTTGATGGAGTCGGTGACGGATTCCATCAGCCCTCTTATCCAGGAAAAGCGGCTCCCGGCCTTTGGAGTGAGCGCCAATCAGACGAAAAAGGGATTCCTGGCCTCCTATGGGATGGATTATAGAGAACAGGGAATTCAGGCTTCCAGAATAGCCGCTAAGATTCTGCAAGGCCAGGACCCGGGGATAATTCCTGTGGAAGCACCGGCCCGTGTTGATTTTATCATCAATACCAAGGTGGCAGAGGTTTTTAAAGCTGGGATTGATCCGGCAGGTTTTGCTTGTGCGTCAGAATTCATTCGCTGAAAAACAATGCTTAAGTTGAAGGATGATCGCCATTGATGAATATGTCTAAGCATGCCAGGCGTTTCCAAAGCATTGCCTTTAAACTCCTGGCGTTCAGTATTATTATGTCCCTTATTCCGCTGCTTTTCCTGGGCGGATCTAACTTGATGCGTGCCAAGGATTATCTTTGGGAATCTGTAAGGAATCAGCATTCTTATGGGACCTCCCGGGTTGTCAAAGAGATAAATTTCCTGCTGGAAGAAGCAGAGCGGGTGATAACTGTTCTGGCGGAAGCGAACGGTACTGTGCTGATAAGCAGTGACACCGGGGAGCAGGAGCGCCTGCTCTACAGCTGTCTGACCAATCTTCCTTATGTTGAGAGAATGAGTTTGCTTGATGGAAAAGGTTATGAAATTACCGGAGTATCCCGATTCGATATTGGGAAGAGCGGGGCAAGCCAGGAAAAAGATGTGGAGAACATCTTTAAAACCATTAAGAATTATCAAACTTATATCGGGCCGGTGCTGTTAGATCAGCATGGCCAGCCTTATTTTCAATTGGCCATTCCCATTATTCTGCAGGGCAATGACGTTAAGGGTGCAGTTGTGGCAGATATCAGTTTGCGCAGTGTCGTGGATCTTTTATCTAAAGTAGCGGGAACTTCCGGAGCGTGGCTGTTTCTGGTGGATCAGGAAGGGCATTTAATTGGACATGAGGATTTCAGCCAGGTACTCTCCAACCGGAATGTGCAGGCCAGTCTTCCTTTGCTGTCGGAGGAAGAAGAAGAGCTGACCAGGGAAAATCCTTTGGTCCGCACCTATGTGTCCTATACGGGTGAAAAGGTGGTTGGCGCTTATGCGCAAGTGAGCGGAACAGATTGGGCGGTTATCTATGAACAGCCGGAGACCAAAGCCTTTTCCTCCTATATCCATTTGCGAAATACCTTTGGCTTAAGCACAGTGATTCTGATGCTCCTTGTTCTGGGGATAAGTTTGTTTTTTGTCATCTATTTTCTCCGGCAGCTGGATATTTTAAAGAAAGGCGTTAAGCGGATTACCTCCGGAGAAGCGGGGTTTGTGCTGCCTGTGCAAAGCCAGGATGAGATAGGTGAAGTGTTGACAGCCTTTAATGAACTGAGTGAAGAACTGAAAAAGAAGCGGGAGCTGGAAAGTGCCTTGCGCCAGGCGGATAAAATGGCATCGGTAGGGTTATTGGCGGCAGGCATAGCTCACGAAATTAATAATCCTATGGCCACCATCGGTCTTTCCGTCGAGGAATTGCGCTATGAACTGCAAAGGATGAACTCTGCTCAAGGGGAGAAAGATCAGGATATCGACAGATATCTGGATTTGATAGCCAGACAGGCGGACCGGTGCTCCCAGATAACCCAGAATTTATTGGATTTTTCTCGTCAGGAGAGAAACCAGAATAATGCCTATGACTTTTATAACTTGAATGAGCTTGTGCAAAAAGCTTTGGAATTGAATCATTATATGCTGCAAAAAAACCAAGTCCAGGTCCAGTATGACTTGGATGAGGCTGTTCCGCTGATTTGGGGGGATGGGCCGGGGATTCAACAGGTCATTTTTAATCTTCTTTGCAATGCGGCTCAGGCTATGAAGCAGGGCGGTGCCTTGAAGTTAGTGACGCAAAATGAGGCGGACTGCATCTGTCTGCAAGTGATGGATAATGGGGAAGGCATCAGCAGCGAGGATTTGAAACGGGTTTTTGAACCTTTCTTTACCACCAAGCCCCCCGGACTTGGAACCGGCTTAGGGCTTGCTGTAAGCTATGGCTTAATCAAACAGGCCGGGGGTACGATTGTCATGGACAGCAGGCTGGGTGAGGGGACTACAGTGACGGTCAAACTGCCGCATACAAAAGAGGTGCAATAAGATGAAACTGCTGATCGTTGAGGATGAAGTGGATTTTGCGACACTCCTGAAGCAAAGGCTGACCAGGAAAAAGATCCAGATTGATTTGGCTCATACTATTGAACAGGCTCTGGATTGGCTGGGTAAGGTCAGTTATGATGTGATTCTTTTGGATCAGCGCCTTCCCGACGGCGAAGGGCTCTCCTTATTAACCCAGGTCAAAGAGGCCGATCCCTTTGTGGAAGTTGTGGTACTGACAGGGCATGGCAGCCTGGAAACCGCCATTCAATCCATCAAGCAGGGTGCTTACGATTATCTCACCAAACCCTGCAACACAACCAAACTGGAATTCACGCTGACCCAGGCTTATGAAAAAAAACGCCTGGCCGAACAAGCGGCAGGGCTTTCCGAAGCCTTAAGACGTCAAACCGGAAGCGAGCCGATTATCGGCCAAAGTCCGGAAATAAAAAGACTTATGCAAATGGTGGAAAAGGTGAAGGACAGTGAAGCTACCATTCTGGTGCTGGGAGAAAGCGGCAGCGGCAAAGAGCTCATCGCCCGCTCCCTGCATTTTTGGAGTGCCAGAAAGGATAAGCCGTTTCAGGCTTTGAATTGTGCGGCTTTACCGAACCAACTTGTGGAGAGTGAATTATTTGGCCATGAAAAGGGGGCGTTTACAGGAGCGGCAGGGGTCAAAATGGGTTTGATTGAAATAGCTGACGGGGGAACTCTTTTTCTGGATGAGATTGCCGAGATGGATTTGGATATTCAGGCTAAATTGCTCAGGCTGCTGGAATATGGTGAATATTTCCGGGTGGGAGCCACCCGGTCCCGTAAAGTCAAACTGAGAGTAGTGGCCGCTACCAATAAGAGATTGGAACAGGAAGTTGCTGCCGGGCGTTTTCGGGAGGATTTGTATCACCGCTTAAATGTGGTGCAAATCGAAGTGCCTCCTCTACGAAATCGCAAAGAGGATATTCCTTTGCTGGCAGACTACCTTCTGGCCAAAAAATGCCCGCAAAATAATCCTAAAGTTCTGAGCCCGGAGGCTCTCAGAGTGCTGTTAAACTATGATTTTCCGGGCAATGTCAGAGAATTGGCCAATATTCTTGAACGGGGCTGCTTGCTTTCCTACGGTTCAACCATCGAAGCGGAGCATTTATTTCAGCCTCAAATGGGGAAGCGGACACCCGTTCCTAAAAAAGGGCTGGAGGAAGAGACTCCCGGCTGGGGAGACGCCGATCTTTCTCTGGAGAACTGTGAACGTCAGCATATTCTCAGGGTACTGAAAATGGCAGGAGGGAATAAAACAAAAGCGGCTCAGGAATTGAAGATCGGCCTTAAAACCTTATATCGCAAGGTCAAGGAATATGGGATTGAGCCCCTGCCATGAAATGAGATAAAATGAGAGTGACCCGGTCAAAATGACAAATGCAGTCATTTTGACCGGGTCATTTTGCTGTTTTTAAAGAATGGCGAGGCTTACACTTGTGATTATTACCGCTAATTAGGAGTTGGCAAGCTTTTTGCATTACTAATGAATGCTTTCTTAATTATTTATGCAGAAGGGATGATTTAGCTATGAAGCGTCGTGATTTTATCAAGCTGACAGCAGCTGCGGGTATGGTCACAGCAAGCGGCCTTGGCTATGACAGAATGATCATGGCCGAACAGCCTCCCGGGTTTATACCCAAAAAGACCGGCAGTCAGGAGGTAGAGGCAAGAATTGATGTAACGTCGGGGAAGGTGGAAGTCAACCCCAATATTCTAATGCGAAACAGTGCTTGTCTGGGTTGCTACAGTTCATGTGGCAACAGGGTGAAAATCAATAAGGAGACAGGGCTGGCGACCCGGGTGATGGGCAATCCTTATAACCCCTCCAGCGCTCAGCCCCATCTTGCCATGGAGACCTCTCTCCTGGATTCCTATCTGTCTTTCAGCACATATCGGGACATGGGGAATGAGGGAAGAGCAGCTTTATGTGCCAGGGGCAATGCCACTTTGACAGCTCATCATGATCCCAACCGGATTTTAGTGCCTCTCAAACGCGCAGATAAGCGGGGAGAAGCCAAATGGCAGCCCATCACTTGGGAAGAAGCGGTCAAGGAAACGGTGGAGGGAGGAACTCCCTTTGCCCATCTGGGCGAAACAACGCCCATTGAGGGGATCAAGGATGTTCATGATCCTCTTACCCCCATGGATCCGGCGAATCCCGAATTAGGGCCCAAATCATTTCAACTGGTCCACTTCGGAGGAAGAGGAGATGGGCGTACTGCCTTTGCCGGACGTTTTACCGGTGCTTTTGGTACTCCCAATAATTTTGGCCATGGCTACACCTGAGGTGGCTCCAAAATACCTGCGGGTCAGGTACTGTCAACCGGTCAAGGCATGAGACCGGATGTCAATCATGCCGAGTTTATTCTTTATATCGGGGCCTTTCCCGGTCATAGTGGCAAACCGATGTCTACTATTGCCAGGCAGGTCGCCAAGCAAACTGGTGAAGGAAAACTTAAAGTGGTCATCGTCGATCCGGTTATGTGTGGTGGCGCCATTTCCCCTGTGGGTAAAAATACCAAATGGATTCCCATCAAACCGACCACGGATTCAGCCTTTATCATGGGAATGCTGCACTGGATTATAGACAATCAGCGCTATAATGAAGATTATTTAAGTTCCCCCCACCTAAATGCTGCCAAGGGCAAAGGATTTGCCAGCTGGTGCAACGCCTCCCATCTGGTGATCGTGGATGAAAATCATCCCAACAACCGTAAACTTTTGCGGGCGGAGGATTTAGGCTTGGAAGTACCCCCCAGCACCGATCCGACGAAAACCGTGGATTATTTTATGGTCATCGATCCGGAAACGAACCAGCCGGCTATCTATAATCAAGTGTCCAAAGCCGATCTGGCCTTTGACGGAAAGGTGCAGGCTAAGTCCGGCGGGTCCATACGGGTTAAAACGGCTTTCGCCATTTTAAAAGAAAGTGTCTTCAGTCAAGGAATTGCCGACTATTCCCAAATATGCAAAGTGCCTGAAGAGACCATCATGGACATTGCCAGAGAGTTTACAGCCCATGGCACGAAAGTGGCAGTAGATGGAACAGGCAATACGGCCTCTGCCAATGGCTATGATATTGCCAATGCCATGCACGTCCTGGCGACCATGGTGGGCTGCCATAATTTAAAGGGTGGTATGTTGGAACGCCGTGTGGCTTATAAATCCTTAGCCAAAGGCCCTCGTTATGACCTGGGTACAGTGGCCAATGCACCGAATATTAAGGGGAAAGGCATTCTGATCAGCCGGACCGGCGTTCCTTATGAGAAGACGCCTGAATACAAGCAAAAGATTGCTAAAGGGGAGAACCCCTATCCCTCCAAATTACCCTGGCATCCCATTGGCAGCGCTTCGGACAATCAGGCCTTTTTCTCCGTGATCAATAGTTATCCCTACCAAACCAAGATCTTAATGGTTTGGATGGCTAATCCGCTGATGACCACTCCTGCGGCTGGGCGGCAGGAGATTATGGATGAGCTGAAAAAAGTGGCAAGAGTACCCCTGATCATTGCCATGGATGCTTTTATGGGTGAAACGACAGCATTAGCGGATTACATCATACCGGATACCACCCCTTATGAAAGTTGGGGACTTGCCAATAGTGAGGGCAATACTTCGGAAAAGGTAACCTCTCTGCGTTGGCCGGTTGTGGAACCCTTGACAGCTAAGCTCAGCGATAACCGCCATGCCTGCTATGAAAATTATATTATTGATGTGGCCAAAGCCATAGGGTTGCCGGGCTTTGGTGAGAATGCCATAAAGGACATGGATGGAAAGACGTACCCCTTGAACACGCCGGAAGATTACTTCCTGCGGGGGGTTGCCAATGTGGCCTTTGATGGTCAACCGGTTCCCGATCTTACCGATGAGGAAATGAAGATTCAGGATCTGGCAAGCTGTATGCAGAACTGGAAAGACTGCTTAAAAACAGAAGAATACCGCAAAGCAGCCTTTATCCTTTCCCGTGGAGGACGGTTCGAAGAATTTGGCCAAGGCTATGCAGGAGATCGCACCAAGTATCCCCAGGAAGGGTGTTTTAACCTGTATGGGGAGAAGATGGCTTTAGCCAAAAACTCCTTCACGGGTCAATACTTCCACTCCGGAACCCTTGTCTATAATCCGGAGATTTTAGCGGACGGCACCTCCCTTGATCAGCTTTTCCCCGAATCGGAATGGCCCTTTAAAGCGGCTTCCTATAAAGCCAAATTCAGAAGTGTGTCCATGCTGGAAAACTCGATTTTAAGGGAATTGAATCAAGCCAATAAGATAGAGATCAATCCGGAAGATGCTGAGCAGTTGGGCCTTGTATCCGGTGACAAAGTAAGACTGGTTTCCGCTACAGGTGGGGAAGCCGAGGGAATCCTGCAGGTGAGACAGGGAATCGCCAGAGGTTCAGTGGGTATAGCCTATGGCTATGGTCACTGGGAGTATGGTGCGAAAAAACACACGTTAGGGGAAAAGGAAATTTCAGCTGTTCCCGGCTCAGGGCAAGGAGTCTTTCTGGGGGGAATCAGCCTGATCGATCCTAAAGTTAAAAATGGTATCTTCGGCTTCAGTGAAATGTCCACCGGAGGAACCAGCCGCAATGGCGGTGCCTTTAAAATCCTTAAAGTATAGTGGGGGATGAAAATGCAAGATGCAATAAACTGGACAAGGGATCGTTTTCATTCCTATGCCTTTTTCTCCAGTCTCCTCCTGGAGGAACCAACCCTGGAAAAATGGCTCACCATTCAGAAACTCGCCAACTCAGGCGAGGGTTTTATGGATCAGAAAGGCATAAAGATTCCTGAAGAAGCACAGGCAACACTGGAGAGGCTTCGCTAGGATTACTATGACTGTTTTTTTGTGCCCATGTCCGGGAAATATGTTCCTCCTTATGAATCAGCCCTGCGCGGCTATCAGCCGAAGCCCAAACCGTCCTTCGGAAAACTAAATACTTCCCTGACTGTCCAGATCAAGCAGCACTATGAGCTGACCGGGTTTGATCCCTATGGTCTGGAGATGTTTTCCCCGCTTAAGAATATCCCCTTGGCCGATCATGTGGGGTTCGAATTAGCCTATATGACTTATTTATGCCGGCAGGAACATGAGGCCAGAAAAGAAGCCCGGCAGGACAAGGCCGAAAGATGGCTGGAGATTCAAAAGGAGTTCATGGCCGACCATCTCTTGATGTGGATTCCCGGTATGGCCGAAGCCCTGAGAACTTTGGAACAAGGTTTTTATGCTCAGGCCATCAGGACCCTGGAGATTTGGCTCCATGACGATGATCAGGATATGAAAAATTATTTCAGCAGAGGAGGAATCTGCGTTGAGTGCTAATTTGGAACCGCGCTATGGTATGGTCATCGACTTGCGCCGCTGTGTCGGATGCCATTCCTGTACTGTCAGCTGTAAAATGGAGAATAATGTGCCGGAAGGGGCCTATCGCTCCTGGGTTGTTGAGGGAGATAAAGGGATTTACCCCAATGTGACGAGGGTGAAACTTCCCCGCCTGTGCAATCAATGCCAGGATGCTCCTTGTCAAACCGTATGTCCGGTCAAAGCGACCCATAAGGATGAAGGCGGGGTCATTGTCGTTGATCCTGACAAATGCATTGGCTGCCGCTACTGCATTGCGGCTTGCCCTTATGATGCCCGTTTCCTGAATAAAGAGACAGGTATGGCGGAAAAATGCGATCTGTGTATCGGGCGGATTAAGGCAGGGCTGATGCCGGCCTGCATCTCCAACTGCATTGCTCATGCCCGTATTTTTGGCGATTTAAATCATCCCGACAGTGAAATTAACCGCCTGCTTGCCGAACATCCCGCTCAGGCTTTGCGCTCAGACTTGGGCACCCGGCCCAGCGTTTTCTACATCGGCCTGGATGAGGCCTTTGATAGCATAAGCCTCAACGATTTGGAAAGGAGGAAGTAGCATGGATTTTTCATTTGTCTATGAGATTCAGCATCACGCTGCTTTCGGTCCTCTCATCGTGCTTTACTTCTTTCTGGCAGGGCTGAGTGCAGGCTTGTTTCTCATCTCAGCCTTGAGTACGGTTTTTGGTTGGCAGGCTGTCAAACCTTTGGCTAAACCGGCGGCCCTCGCGGCCGTGGCAGTCTTGGTTCCAGGGCTGCTCGCCTTAGTCGCGGATCTGGGGCGGCCCTTCAGAGCCCTCTATTTATTCCTTAATGTCAATCCCTCTTCTCTTATGTCCTGGGGTTCTTTCATTTTGTTGTTCTACGGGCTTGTCTGTATGCCTTATATTTGGTTTTTGTGGAAGGACCAGGAGAAAAATGCGAAGATTTGGGGTAAAATTGGTGTTGTTTTGGCCATCAGCCTGGGGTCCTATACAGGATTTCTTTTAGCCGTTGTGCCTGGTAGACCTCTTTGGAACTCTGCGTTGCTGCCGGTTCTGTTTTTGGTATCCGGCTGTGTCGCCGCTTTAAGCCTTATCAGTCTTACCAAAAAAGCCTTCATTCAAGGGGGAGTTGCCGGAGCGGCTTATGAAAGTGCTCTCCACAGCTTAAAAGTATGGTTCGTGGTCTTGGAAATCTGCCTTGTCTTCTTCCATTTGCTGACGGTTTACTTCCTGAGTGGTCTGGGAGAGCTGACGGTAATGAATCTTCTGGCCGGTGAAAAGGCCTTTACCTTCTGGGCTGTGCAAATCGTGGTGGGTATCGTCGTGCCTCTGATTCTGCTTTCTTTAAAACAATCTCCCCATTCCATGGGAATAGCAGGGCTGTGCAGCTTGCTGGGGGTTTTTGCTCTTCGTTATAATTTTGTGTACGGTGGGCAGGAATTGCCTGCGTCGGGGACACAGTTCTATCATCAGGGCGGAGGAATAGAGTGGCTTGCCGTGCTCGTTCTTCTGGGCTTGGGAGTAGTATTGATAATCACGTTGCCTTATCTGAGCCAAAGGTTATTTCACCTGACGTCTTCTAAGAGCGTCAGTAGCTGAGAGAGTCTCCTTATAAGGTGTTGTCAGGTAAGGTCGTAATTCGGACTTTGCCGGCTATAAACTCAAGATGGAATGAACCTGGTAAAAGATAGTATGATAGAAGAAATCAGGGGGGCGAATGGATTCCGGTGGATCCTGCGGACTTCAAATCCGTTATCGGGTGGGTGATCCGGCCGAGGTAGGTTCGACTCCTACGCGTTCCCGCCAAAACTATCCCAGTTAAAAAACAGTTTTGTGGCAAGGGGAAACTTGGTTCTACTTGTTTTTGATCAGGGTACGAGGTGAGCAGAAAAGCTACTTGCCTCGTGCCCTTTTTATATTAGAAAATGAGTCTTTCCTGCATTTTATTAAGTTCACATTTGTGGTAAGATACAGATAGTTGGTGACTGTTCGCTAGCTAGCAGTCTGATTTCAATAAAGGGTTAAAGGCAGGTTGGAAGGATGGCGGAAATTACAGAAAAAGTATTGGATAAAGCTTTGGATACAGGGACAAAAATTAAACGGCTGCCCCTTACGGAACAGGTCTATCAGGAGATTAAAGAAGGAATCTCTTCCGGAAGATGGCAGGTCGGGGATAAACTGCCGTCGGAAAACGAATTGGCCGAGATTTTCGGCGTGAATCGTCTGACCGTGCGCGGTGCTCTCCAAAAGCTTAATATTTTGGGAATCGTGGAGACAAGGGTAGGGGAAGGGACCTACGTCTTGAATTTCAATCTCAGGAAGTATGTCCGCGAAGTGGCTGAGTTTGCCATGCAGCCTGAAAAGGAGAATGAAATTCGGGACTTCCGCAAATTGCTGGAAATCGAATGCGCCAGATTGGCCATTGAAAGAGGTACCGAGGAAGAGCTGACCGAGCTGAAAAGATTGGCGGATGAATGCCGGGTGATCGGTCTAAAACTGAATGCCAGTTACAAGGATAAAAGCTTTGACAAAGATACTTATGTTGAATATGTCAACACGGATCTGAATTTCCATTTTCAGATCTGCAAAATGTCCCACAATTCTGTGTACATCAACAGTTTTAATCTGGCTCGGGAATTAATTAATCACTATATTCTGCTTATTTTAGAAAGGCACTATCAGGAGTATATAGAAGAGGGAGGAACGGTAGAAGAGTATTTTCAGATTCTTGAGCATGACGATATTTATCATGCCATCAAGGAAAAGGATGTTGAGAAATGCAAGCGTATCTACCTTCATATGATTGATCCCAAGGAGCCCAAATGACAGCATATTTAAATAATGGAGGAGTTTGAATGACGTTGGCCAATCTTGCCCTGACCGGCTTTATTGTCTTCGGAATAATTACCCTGGTCCTGACGAAAAAAAGAAAGCAAAAACCCAAATGGATCTTTATGGCCTTAACTTTAATCTGCTGGTGTATCACCTTAGGGTACATGTTGGCAAGTACAGCATGAATGAGCCTCAAAAAAAACTTCATTACGGCTGGTTGATTATTCTGGGCTGTATGATCATGGTATTGTGCTGTGTTGGCCTGGCGCTTAACGTTTTTTCGATCTTTGTCACACCTCTGGCTGAGGAGCTGGAGCTGACGAAAACCCAGGTTTCCACGGTAATGTCCATGATCAGCGTCGGCAGTACTCTGATTTTAATGTTCAGCGGCAGAATCTATCAGAGATACAGTACCCGGAAGGCTATGTTTATCTTTGGTTTGTGCGTGGCCGGGGGTTTTCTTCTTTTCGCTGTGCAGAACATTGCCGCAGTGTTATGTCGCCGCGTTGCTGGTGGGCATCGGTTCCGGCGGCGGAGGCCTGGTTCCTGCCACCCTCTTGATTACCCGCTGGTTCAGCACCAAGAGAGGACTCGCTATCAGTCTCAGCGCTATGGGGTCCGGGATCGGGAGTATGATTTTCCCTCCTATCGTGGCTTATTGGATTGAAGGGTTTGGCTTGGCGAAGGCCTTTACATTTTATGGCCTGTTGATTGCCGCCCTTGTCAGTGTGACCTTCCTGCTGATTAGAAATGAGCCTGGGGAAAAAGGGTTGCAGCCGTACGGTTATGCGACCTGCCCTGATCAGAAAGCGGCTGGCCAGGTTAAAGGGCTGACCTTTGCGGAAACTCTGAGGACCATAAGATATTGGGGATTGGTGGTCACGGCGCTTGCTGTGGGAATCATGATCAGCCCTATCAATAATCATCTCCCCTCTTTTTTGATTTCCATAGGTTATGAGCCCATGTTTACGGCGGTAGTGTTTTCACTGTTCGGGGGAACCTTGATCATCGGCAAGCTTTTGACGGGGGCCATCATCGACCGCTTTGGGATCACTGCGACCAATTGGTTTTTGTTCAGTGTGTGTGGGTTGGCTTTAGCCTCGGCCTTTTTGGTGGATGGAAGTCCGGCCAAAGCTTATTTATTGACGATCTTAATCGGACTGGGCAATCCGATTCTTACCATACCCATTCCGATCTGGGTGGCGGAGCTTTTTGGTTTGAGGGATTATGCGAAAATATTCTCAACCTTAACCCTGATGATGTCCCTTGGCGGTGCCATTGGTTATTCATTGGTAGGTTTTATGGTCGATGTAACCGGAACCTATCTGACGGCTTATGGCGTTTTTATTGTGGTTAATCTGCTGCTCATCCTTCTTTTGCAGCTTATTTTCAGGAAGAAGCAGGTGTCCCTGACCTAGAGGGGATAATGGGGAGGAGCAGGAAAAAAATGATAGTAATAGCAATTTTGAGATTATAAATACTGACAATATATGATATAATGAACTGTATAAGTGTCTGCTGGCCATACTAAATGTTGATGCCGGCGTTTTTTGGGGTGTTCAAATATTAGGGAAAAGGGAACGATTGAAAGCTTTATGGAGAAGGGTTTTAATACAAAAAGAAAGCTCAAGAGATTGCCTCTCACAGAACAGGTCTACAATGCCCTTAAAGAAGGAATTATCTCGGGTAAATGGCAGATTGGAGATAAGCTGCCGTCGGAGAATGAGCTGGCTGAATACTTTGGCGTGAACCGGCTGACGGTTCGGGGCGCCTTGCAGAAGCTCAATATCCTGGGCATAGTCGAGACAAGGGTGGGGGAAGGAACCTTCGTCTTAAGCTTTGACTTTCGAAAATATATCAGTGAAGTGACTGAATTTACCTTACAGCCTGAGGATGAAAACGATATCAGGGAATTCAGAAGGTTGTTTGAGATTGAAGCAGTTCGGCTGGCCATTGAGAAAGGCACGGAAAAGGAACTTGCCGTTCTGAAAAAACTGGCGGAAGAATGCGATGAGCTCTGCAAAAGGTTAACGGAAAGCTATACGGATCAGAGCTTTGATAAAGAATATTTTATGGATAGTGTCAACGCCGATCTGGATTTTCATTATCAGATCTTCAAAATGTCTCATAATACACTGTATATCAACTGTTTTAATCTGGCCCGTGAATCGATTCATCGCTATATTCTGGCCAGGTTTGAAAGGGCCTATAACCATTTTGCCTATAATTATTTTGAAAAAGGCGGGACGGTGCTTGAGTACAAGCGGTTTGAACATATGCTTATTTATAACTATATTAAAGAAAAAGACTTTGAAGGATGCAAAAAAATCTATATTAAACATGATTCAAGCTGGTTTGCTTAAGGAAGAAATCCAGATAAGGTCTGAGATCGAGAGAGCTGCTGTTCGCGGAACAGCAGCTCTTTTTAGTTCTTATGGGAGAATACAGATGGTTTAAAGTATTCCAATATATCTAACATTAAATATTCAAAAAAAATAAATTAATTCCTTGCAAAGAAAACAAGATTGATGTAATATATGCACTAGATAGCGAACAACCAACAACGTACAACGTACAACAAACAACAGTCGGGCGTACAGCAGACAGAGTCCGAAAAAGCGATCAGAGCGATCAGATTGTAAAGGGGGTAAGGTATTTAATCCAGGCTCTTAGGGAAAGAGTAAATAACTTTATTAAAAAGTGCACTAAGTTATTTGGATTAAACCGGAAATGAGGTGACAAAACTAATTCTGGAAGACGCTATGAACAGTTAGTTACGCAGAAATCCCTAGGCTGAACTGACTTGTAAAGACCCTATCTTTATACTAGGAGGCAAATTTATGAGCGTTGTTAATCCTTCGGCTGTAGAAAAAAGCGCTATGGCGAAAATCATCAGGCACATTATTCCCTTATCCATTATTCTGTACATCATCAACATTATTGACAGAGGCAACCTGGGTTATGCTGCTTTGGATATGAATAAAGCCTTAAGTATCTCACCGGAAGCTTTTGGTTCTTTGACCGCTATGTTTTTTGTCGGCTATTTCTTTTTTGAAATTCCCAGCAATATGCTGATGCACCGTACGGGAGCCAGACTTTGGCTGGGCCGGATCATGTTCACCTGGGGACTTGTCACCTGTGGTATGTTTTGGGCACAAAACTTTACCCATGTCGCTATTCTTCGTATTTTATTAGGTATTATGGAAGCCGGCTTTTTTCCCGGGATGATGTACTACTTTACCTTCTTTTTCCCTTCCAGATACCGTGCGGGAATTATTTCGATGTTCTTTCTGGCGGCTCCCATCGCCAACTCCATTGGTGCTCCCTTTGCCACTCAGATTATGGCGAATGTCCATTGGCTTGGTCATGACGGCTGGAGATGGGTATTTATGATCGAAGGTCTCCTGGCTGTAGCCGGTGCCTTTTTGACCTGGGGTTATCTGAAGAACAGCCCGGATGAGGCCAACTGGCTCAACGCCGAAGAAAAAGCCTGGGTTAAAGGCGAATTGGCAGGGGAGTTAGCCAACAAAACAGAAACCGAACACTTCAAGCTTAAGGATGTCTTTAAATATTCGACGATTTGGAGATTGGGCTTCATCTATATGTTCATTCAAGTTACTGCTCAGACGTTCGCCTTCTGGACACCAACTTTGGTTAAAGAATTTTCCACGAGCTTCAGCAACACCACTGTGGGTTGGATTATGATGATGCCCGGAATCCTGGGAGCGCTCTTCATGCTCTGGTGGGGGCCTCATTCCGACCGAACCAATGAACGGATTTGGCACGCCGGAATTCCTATGCTAATCTTTGCGGCGGCTCTGGGTGTCATTGCCTTCTCCGACAGCATTACCGTCAAACTTGTGGCACTGGCCTTGACCGGGATCGGCAATTATGCCTTCTATGGTCCTTACTGGGCGATTCCCTCCCTTTATCTTTCCGGAGAGGCACTGGCCATCGGCTTGGCCCTTATTAACTCTTTATCCAGCTTTGCAGGGTTTGCTGGCAATCTGATCATTGGTTATATTAAGGTTTCCTCTTTCGGAAGCACCGGTGTCCTGGTATTTCAGCTCCTTTGTGCCGCAGTTTCTTTCTTCTTGGTCATTACCCTGAAGATCAAGAAAGACGAGAGCCATTCGAATGGAAAAACTGCAACCGGGGTTGCCAAGTAATCTCTTTATAAAAGTGTGATGTACTGTCCCGGTAGATTACTGGGACAGTGTCTCCTTGTGCAGCAAGCCAATTTTCTACTATCTATAAAAATATTAAATCAGGGAGGAAAGCAAGATGAAAATAACCAGTGTTGATGTGATTAAGTTAACGAACGGCCGTCCTGCCGTGGAGGGGACCCCCTGGAATCCTACGGTTGTCCGGATCAATACCGATGAGGGGATTTCCGGATACGGTGAAATAGGGCTGGCTTATGGCAATGCTGAATTTGCCCAATTCGGTATGGCTCGTGACTTTGGTAAATTGATCATCGGCATGGATCCTTTCAATAATGAGCAAATCTGGGAAAAGATTTTCCGGATGACCTTCTGGGGAATGGGCGGCGGCACCGTGATCTTTGCAGCTATCAGCGCCATTGATATTGCTCTTTGGGATATTAAGGGCAAAGCTTTAGGTGTGCCTGTCTATAAATTGCTGGGCGGAAAAACCAACGACAAGCTTCGGGCTTATGCCAGCCAGATCCAATTTGACTGGGGGACGAAGAGTGCAGCTCTCGTCAGGCCTGAGGAATATGCAGAGGCGGCCCGTAAAGCCATGGCGGAAGGCTATACCTGCATCAAAGTTGACCCGGTGGGCTTTGACTTGAAAGGCCAGTGGATGGGCTGGAGCAATTATGGACTGCTGGAATATGATCAGCTCAAAGTTGCTGTGGATAGAGTGGCCGCGATCCGGGAAGCCGGCGGCCCTGGTCTGGATATCATCATTGAGCTGCACTCCTTGACCGATACCAATACGGCAATTCAACTGGGCAGAGAGCTGGAGCAATTCCGCTGCTTCTACTATGAAGAGCCTGTTCATCCTTTGAATGCCGGATCGATGAAGGAAATTGCCAGTAGTGTAAAAATTCCCGTGGCCAGCGGGGAGAGAATCTACAGCCGCTGGGGCTACAGGCCTTTCTTCGAAGATCGTTCCCTGCACATCATCCAACCGGATCTGGGCAATTGCGGCGGACTTACGGAAGGTAAAAAAATCTGCGATATGGCCAATGTTTATGACTGCGGTGTGCAGATGCATATCTGCGGCGGTCCCATTGCTACCGCGGCAGCCCTGCAGTTGGAAGCGGTTATCCCCAATTTCGTGATTCATGAACACCATGCGGCTGCTTTGCTGCCTGAAAATATTGGTCTGTGCAAATATGACTATCAACCGCAGAATGGTTATTTTGAAGTTCCCGAGCTTCCTGGTATTGGTCAGGAGCTTTCCGAAGCGGCTTTGGCCCAAGCGGAGATTGTGACAGTGAAGTAAGGCATTGAAGGACAATTAGCTCACTTCACCTGACTTTCTATAAAAATAATAAAATGACTGGAGGAAATGGCGATGAAAATTACTAAAATTGACGTGATGATGGTGAATGGTGTTGCGACGGCATCAACACCCTGGAGGCCTGTACTTTGCCGGATCTATACGGATGAAGGAATCTACGGAGACGGTGAGGCGGCTATCGCTTATTGCACCGGTGCGCCGGCGGCTTTTGGCATGGTCAAGGATTTGGCGGCTATGCTCATCGGTAGGGATCCCCTGGATAATGAAGTGATCTGGGAAATCATGTATAAGAGAACCTTCTGGGGGCAGAATGGCGGTCCCATCACCTTTGCCGGCATGAGCGCTCTGGATATCGCTCTCTGGGATATCAAAGGGAAATACTTTAAGGTCCCTGTCTATAAGCTGCTGGGCGGCAAGAAGCGCGATAAGCTGAGAACTTATGCCAGCCAGCTGCAGTTCGGCTGGGGAGAAGGCACGATAGCGGCTACCTCCCCTGAGCATTATTATAACAATGCCAAGAAAGCCGTTGCTGAAGGCTATGACTGCGTCAAGGTGGATTTTTTTCAGTTTAATGAGAAAGGGGAGCAGTTTACCGAGGAAGAAAGAACCGGTCTGCTCAAACCCTATTATGTGAATCTGGTGGAGTCCCGTGTGGCGGCGGTAAGAGAGGCTGTAGGCCCTAATGTGGACATTATCATGGAAAACCACTCCTTCCCGGATGCTCAGAGTGCCGTTCAGTTGGGACGGGCCGTTCAGAAATACAATATCTTTTATTTTGAAGAGCCCAACACTCCCAATCCCAAGACAGCCAGATATATCGCCGACAAGCTGGAAATGCCCATCGCCAGCGGGGAGCGGATTTACTCCAGATGGCAGTACGCGCCTTACTTTGAAGATCAGTCCCTGCAATTGATTCAGCCGGATCTGGGCAATTGCGGCGGCATCACAGAAGGCAAGAAGATCTGCGATATGGCTCACACTTATGATATCGGCGTCCAGGCTCACGTCTGCGCCAGCCCTCTTTCCACGGCTGCGGCCCTCCATCTGGAAGCGGTCATTCCCAATTTTGTCATCCATGAGCATCATGTGTTCAACCTGAGCTCCTGGAATAAGCAGCTTTCTATCTACGATTATCAGCCGGTCAACGGAGAGTACAGCATTCCTGAACTTCCCGGCCTGGGCAATGAAATTTCTGAATATGCCTTCGCTAACAGTGAGATCGTCACTGTAAAATAAAACAATCATAGGTCTGGGTATGACAACAGGACACGATGAGGCGGTATGCCGCTTAGCGTGTCCTGTTGTTTGTCGGCAGTAGGTTGTGCCGGATGATGAAGCTGCTTTGTAAGTGAGAGAGGAGAAATTATTGACAAACAATAATTTGTCGGTTTATAATACAAATAATTATCGTTGAATAATAATTATTTTAGAGGTGGGTATGAAACACAAGGTATTGGGGATGGTGCTGGGGATAGAAGGGGCGATCTGTATTCTGTTCAACATTCTGCAGACCTCCTTTTCCTCCGGGTTTACAGCGGCCATGGCTTTTCCTTTTGAACAGCTGGGTCTTCTGTTGCGGATGCTTTCTCTTTCCGGAGGGGCTGGGAATGCAGCGGCGTTGATGATTTATGGGGCCGCCGCGCTTTTGCCTCTTCTGAGCCTGTTCCTTCTGAGCAGGAAGCGGGAGCTGCAGCGGGAAGACGGATTGCTGGCGCTCTTGAGCGTTGTTTTGTTCCCCGTGCTGTACTTTATGACGAATCCGGGGATGATCGGTTCCCTTTTCGGCGGAGCCCTGGGAGGCTCAGGGGGGGCCGGGCTGGCTGTGGGTAAAGCGGTACTGGGGGGCACGGTGTATTCCCTGGTGTGCGGCTATTTCGTTTTGCGGCTGCTGCGTCTTTGCTTTGAGAGCAGTACGGTCAGACTTCAGCACTATATGATGGTTTTGCTGAGCCTGTTGACCGTGGTTTTTGTCTATTTGATTTTCGGCGCCTCTTTCCGGGAGCTTCTTCATTCCCTGGCAGCCTTGCAGGCGGGCAACAACGGTAATGAGCATTTGTTGGGAGTGAGCTATGTTTTTCTGGCTCTCCAGTTTGCGGTGAACGCCCTGCCTTATCTTTTTAATGTTATGGTGACCTTCGCCGCCCTCCGGCTGCTGGAGGACATGGGAGCGGATCGTTATTCTGCAGAAAGTGTGAAAGGGGCCGACCGGTTAGCCCGGCTGTGCGGTACCGCTTTGGCGGCTACAGTGCTGAGCAGCATAGCCTTTAATCTGCTGCAGCTTCTTTTGGCTCAAAAACTGCTGGTGATCAACAGTTCGGTGCAGATTCCTGTATTCTCCCTGGCTTTTGTGCTGGCCGTCCTGCTGGTTGCCCGGTTTATCGAGGAAAATAAGGGGCTTAAGGACGATAACGACATGTTTATCTGAGAGGTGCGGAATGGGGATACAGGTTCATCTGGAGGATGTATTGAAGGCCCGGGGCATGACCTCGAAGGAGCTGTGCGCTCTGGTGGGGATTACGGAAGCGAATCTGTCCATTCTGCGCAGCGGCAAGGCCAAAGGGGTGCGTTTTGGCACCATCAATAAGATCTGCTGGCATCTGGAGTGCGATGTGGGAGATATTTTGAAATTCGATGGAAAGCTGGAGGAAGAGGATGAGGATTAAAGAGGGGTTCATGGGGCTCTGCCTGCTGATGTTCATAGGATGCTTCCTGACCGGGTGCCAGCTGGCCAAGGAAGAGGGAAGCGCCGGAGGCTATGAAGACAGGCTGGTCGGGGTGTTTGTGACCACGGAGTATTTGGATCTGTTCGATTTTGCAGGATATGTTGAAGATAATGTTCGTAGTTTACCGGGTGGACCGGGTGGCGAGATTGTGCCTGACGGTGCCGGGGAGAAGTATCAGGGGCGGCTCTATGCTGAATTGACTAAGCAGATCCTGACTGATGGGGTGAGCGGCCATCAGGTGGAAAGGGAAGAGTATGACTTTCCGGGCGTGGAGGGCATAGCCTACTATTCTCTGCGGGTTCCTGACAGCGAAGAGGGGGAGGGCTATTTAACCACCGGCTCTGATGAAGGAATCAGCGACGGCCATACCAGCCTGCACAGCAGCGACGGAGGGAACAGCGTCGAGCTGGAAGGTACGATCTATGTGCCTGTGGGCTCCGGGCGGACCTATTATTTCAATTCCATGTATCAGAGTGCCGACGGCCGGGTTTATGTTACCTCCGGCAGCGGCATGTCTTCCGGGGGAGAGCAGAGTGAGGGCGGGGCTTTTACTCAGACCATGAAAGCCGATTACACCATGACGGAAAATGGTACAACCGTCAAGGACAGCATCTCTATACAGCTCTCCATCCGTATGATGTATCCGCCGGAAGAGATCGTGATTCTGCAGATGGGAGCAGACAGCACTGTAGTCTCCCGTGGGGAATATCACCCCGAAGAAGTGCCGGACAGGATTATCACTGAAGAGGAGACCGCCTATTGGATCGTTGAGACCAAGAAGAGGGACAACAGCGGCAAGGTGCTCAGGACCCGGGCGATCTATGACCGGGAGGCCGAGTATCTGGAAGCTTTTTTCTGCCGGGAGGATGGCGTCTGTATCAAGAAGCAGGTGACCGTCGAGCGGGCCCTGCCGTCTTCTGCTGCTTTGTAGTGTTTGAGGCTTGACCCGACTGCCTTTCCATTTGAAGAAAGCTTGATTTATGGTAAGTGAAGGGAAAGTATTCATGGGAAGGTTTTTTTCGCGGATTTCTCTTGACAAAGGAGTAAAAGGTGCTATATGATTTAAGCGACCATTACTTATATAATGGTCGCTTATTTTTGTTAAGTATTCGGGAAGGAGGATAATCTATGTCGCCCAAGATATTTGCCCTGCAGGAACGGGAAGAAGCAAGGGTAAAGATGCTGGAAGCGGGATTTGCCCTTATTAAGGAACAGGGCATGACCCATGCCTCTGTTGAGAAGGTCACCAAAGCAGTGGGGCTGGGGAAGAGCACCTTCTATAATTTTTTTCTCTCCAAGGAGATGTTCGTTTACGAAATTATCAAGTACCAACGGGATCAGTCCAAACAATTTTTTATGGACATACTTGACGGCAGGGAAAAGATGACCTCCAGTGAGGGAAAAGATTTTTTGAAAAAGATAATTTTTAGCGGGGACAGCATTTATCAATACCTGACGGCGGAGGATGAAGCCAAGCTGAAAGCAGCCCTGCCCCCGGAATATTGTCTTGTTGATCCCCAGGCCGAGGCCATGATCATGACCGGTCTGTTCGAGCACATGGAAGGGGTGCGGCCGGATATTGACTTAAAGCTTGTGGCCAATCTCATTAAGATCATGGCTCTGTCGCTGTTCCATCAGGATTCCCTCCATGCAGACGCCCTGCCCCGGACTTTGGAGGGCATATACGGCCTTTTATTTTCCTATATCTTTGCAGAGAATGTTTAATGGTTTAAGCAACCCGCGGCTTCGCTTTGTTACCATCCAGGGTAATAAGGAGCGGCCCAGGCGGGTTTCTTTAAAGGCTTTGAGTTAGCCTAAGCTAACTCGCATCTGATCAGGGGCAGCGCCAAGCCTGTGGAATACAGTTCAGTGAACCGGACCCAGTTAATTCTGCGTGCAAATTTTAGGCAACGAGCAAATTCTAATGTAGTGAAAGAGAGGTATGAGTATGGGCAGATCATCAAAAAAGCCAAAAGAGCAAGAGAAAACAGGGCTTGCCCGGCTTATGGAGCTGGCCGGAGCTAAAAAAAACAAGCTCCTGGCCGCTTGCCTGCTGTCGGTCCTGGCCTCGGCGGCGCGTCTTGTTCCTTTTTTCACCATCTATGGGGTGAGCCGGGAGCTCCTGGCTCATTATACCCTGACCTCAGCCATGAATGCCGGAAAAATTTACACTTTGGTGGGTTATACCTTTGCCGCCGCCCTGGTATACGGGGTCTGCGCTTTTCTATCTTCAGCCCTTGCTCACGGCGCGGCTTACGATATTATTTATGAGCTGCGTTTAAAACTCATGGAAAAGCTGGCCCGGATTCCCTCCGGTTACTTTACCGGAACCACCCAAGGGGCCATAAAAAAGGTCATCTCCGACGATGCGGAGCAGATTGAAGTGTTTGTCGCTCATCATATCGCCGATCTGGCGGCGGCGGTGGCCACACCTCTCTTCACTCTGATCTTCCTGTTTGTCATGGACTGGCGGCTGGCCCTGGTCACCCTCATTCCCATCTTTGTATCCGTCTCTCTTCTCTCCGGAGGCCTGAAAAATCCTCAGGGCGCTCAAACTCAGGTGGATATGCACAATGCCAAGGAAAAAATGGAAGGCACCATTGTGGAATACATCCATGGCATGCCGGTCATCAAAATATTCAACCGCACCTTAAACGCTTTTGCCCGGTATGAGGGGGATGTATCCGCCTATGTGGGCACCGTGGAGCGCACCGCCTATCACTTTGCCTCCAGCATGGGAGCCTATTATGCTTTCTTCGGGGCCCAGCTGCTGTTTCTGCTTCCTGCCGGTCTGGTGCTGCTGGCCGGGGCTTCCACCTATCTGGATTTTTTGCCCCTGCTGCTGCTGTTCTTTTTGGTGGGGAGCGGGCTCAAGGAGCCCCTGGAAAATATGATGCAGATGGTTGTGCACAGCCGCCGCATTACGGAAGGAGTATCCCGTATTGACCGGATTTTGCAGCAGCCGGAGCTGGCGGAAAAGGGGGCGGGGAGTCCCGCGGCTTATGATCTTGCCTTTGCGGAAGTATCCTTCACTTATACGGAAGAGGGACCCCAGGCCCTAAAAGATATTTCCTTCCATCTGCCTCAGGGAAGTATCACCGGCATTGTCGGCCCTTCCGGGGGCGGAAAATCCACCCTTGCTCAGCTTCTGCTCCGGTTCTATGAGCCTCAGCGGGGGAGTATCAGAATCGGCGGTGTGGATATTGGGGATATTCCCCATCACCGGCTGATGAATCTGGTGTCCTATGTGTTTCAGGATTCCTTTTTGTTTCATGATACGGTGGAAAACAACATCCGCATGGGCAACCGGGAGGCGACCCGTGAAGCAGTGGAGCAGGCGGCGAAAAACGCAGGCATCCATGAGGTGATTAGGGAACTGCCCAAAGGCTATGACACGGTGCTCGGCGAAAAGGACTCCTATCTTTCCGGCGGGGAGAAGCAGCGGCTGGCCATCGCCCGGGTCTTCCTCAAGGATACACCCATCGTGGTTCTGGATGAGGCCACCGCTTATGCGGATGCAGAAAATGAAGGGAAGATTCAGCGGGCCTTTGCCAGGCTTGCTGAAAATAAAACAGTGCTGATTATCGCTCACCGGCTCAGGACCGTGGAAAATGCCAACCGCATTCTGGTTCTGGAAAAGGGAGAACTGGTAGGAGAGGGCACCCATACGGAGCTGCTGAGATCCTGCCCCCAGTACGGTGATATGGTGGCCGCCAATGAGCGGAAGGACCGCTGGCGGATTGGGAAAGGAGGAGTGTCGGCATGAACAGTTTCCAAACCTGGTTCCGCACGATTACCTTTGGTGAAACGGGGAAGTATCTAAGGATGACCCTCTGGAATTTTATCGACAGCTTTGTGGCTTCGCTTCCCTATGGGGTGATGCTGCTGGCGATCTACATGCTGCTGATACCGGTGGCGGAACCGGGCTCTCCTTTGCCTGCCAACCGGCTGTGGATGCTGTGCGGCGTCCTGCTGGCCCAGCTGCTCCTATATTATTTTGTACGGCGCAAGACCTATATCGATCTTTGCACCGGCTTTGCAGGCACCACCAGGAATGCCCGGATCGCTATGGGGGAGCGCTTAAGAAGATTGCCCATGGGCTTCTTCGGGCGGCGGGATGCCGGGGATCTTTCCACGGTTCTGCTGCGGGATTATACGGAGGTTGAGCAGCTGGCTTCCGGTCTCATTCCTCAGCTGTCCGTCATCCTGGTGCGTCTCTCTCTGGCATTGATCGTCCTGTCCGCTTTTGATTGGCGCATGATGCTGGGGTTGGTGCTGGTGATTCCTCTGGCCCTGCCCTTTGCCTTGATCAGCTATCGGAAAATGGGGGGGATCAGCGGCGAGCTGATGGCGGCTCAGCAAGGGGCCGCCTCGGGAATACTGGAGTATGTAGGGGGAATTCAGACCCTGCGGGCCTTCAATATGGCGGGGGAACAGTTTCAGTCCCTGAAGAACTCCTTCGCCAAACAACACAGGCATTCCGTAGGCATGGAGCTGGCGGCGGCTCCTGTAGGCATGCTGGGTCGTTTTATCCTCAATTGCGGGAGCGCTGTGATTATGCTCTTGGGGATATGGCTGCTCACCAAAGGTCAGCTGTCCCCCTTCTATTACATCGTCTTTCTGCTCCTCTCCCTGAACATTTATGAGCCGGTGATGATTTTGTTTGGTTTTATTGCGGATTTTGCCCGGACCAACCGGTCGGCGGTGCGCATACAGGAGTTGACAAAAGAGGAGCCTCTGCCGGAGCCTGTCCGGGGCACGGCACCGGAGAACCTGGACATAGAGTTCAACAATGTTTCTTTTTCCTATGGCCATCAGGAGGTGCTCCATGACATCTCCCTGAGTTTCCCCGAAAAAAGCATTACGGCCCTGGTAGGACCTTCAGGCTCAGGAAAGTCCACTATCACCCGCTTGGCCGCCCGCTTCTGGGATGCGGGAAAGGGGGAGATCACCCTGGGCGGCATGCCCTTGGGGCAGATGACCTCGGATGAGCTGCTCTCCCGGATCAGCATCGTCTTTCAGGATGTGTATCTGTTTCATGATACGGTGGAAGCCAATATCCGCATGGGGAGGCCGGGGGCAGCACTGGAGGAGATCATGGAGGCAGCCAAAGCGGCGGCTTGCCACGACTTCATATCTGCTCTGCCCGAAGGATATGAAACCATGGTGGGGGAGGGGGGCTCCACCCTCTCCGGAGGAGAAAAGCAGCGCATTGCCATCGCCCGGGCCCTTTTGAAAAACGCCCCCATCGTTCTGCTGGACGAAGCCACAGCCTCACTGGATCCGGAAAACGAAGTGCTTATTCAGCAGGCTATCAGCGCCCTGGTGGCAGAGAAAACAGTGATCGTCATCGCCCATAGGCTGCAGTCCGTATGCAATGCAGATCAGATCGTGGTGCTGGATAAAGGCAGGGTAAAGGAGCAAGGCACCCATGAGGAACTCCTGGCTGGGAAGGGCCTCTATGCCCGGCTTTGGGAAGAACAGTCCCGGGCGGGAAATTGGCGGATTGCCGGAAACGGGTGAGTGGGCCTGCTACAGATGCCTGAAGACAATTCGGTGATCAAAATATTTTATTTATGGGAATCCAAGATAGGGAGGGGCGGCCCAAGGCCGTCCTTTCAGTGCCTTAGTTAAGGGAGGAGAGTAAGACGTATCCATGATTCTGGTATTCTGCTTGAGTGACCATTGAATTGCCATATATTTAGTAATGAGATCGCTGTTCGGGTGATATTGGCGGTCCTTTTTGTTTGCGTAATCATAATATTCAAAAAACAACAGGATTATTGTCGGTTCGTGGCGAAGTTACCAGGAAGTAGCAAAGAAGAAAGAGTTTAGTATATCTTAAGAAATGACCTTGAATTTGACACGGTCGGATATGATTGTTCATTTATCAACGGAAATGAGGTAAGAAGGAAGTGGCAACTGTAGATCTGGATAGTTATTTACTGAATATGCACATTGGTGAAGGCCGGAGGGATGCTGCTGCAGGGGTGCGAGGCTTTTTGTTTCAGGATCTGTTGGCTATTGAAGAGTTAATCAGAGAGGAAACGGAGTATATTTGCTCTGAATTCATTGAAGATGTCTGCTCAGTAACGAGCAACAGTGTCCGTATTATTCAATCCAAATATACACCGAAGACAGATTTAGATATTAAAACTATTACCAGGGAGCTTTATTATCAGTACATTAAGTTGAAGCGATATGGTTATGGCGGAGAGATTATTCCAGTGCTGGGCTTCCATGCAGATGCTAAGACTAAGCCTGATGAAGAGATGGCTAAGCAATATTTGAACCTTACGGAGGAACGGAGAGAATTTCAAGGGACAGATGATGAGATTAAGGAGGAAGTTACAAGATGTATTATGGCAGGTACAAAGGAGGAAAGAGAAAATAATCTATTTAAGTCATTCTATCAACCTGAAGAGTTAAGCGATTTTCTAAGAATATATCAGATGAACGAAGTGAGCAAAAACATCGGTGATTATCGGAAAGAGTTAGGGGAGAGGCTTGATGAGAGCATTAGAATAGAGTGTTGTCCGATTGAGAATGAGGATGATCGGAAAGATTTGCTAATTGCCCTGGCGGTCAAATTGATTCAAGAACGCTATAATGAACCTGATCAGCCGGCGGATAATCGGGAATTGTTAAAACACCGTAAGGTCAAGCGCGCAGATTTTCTTGCTAAATTGGAAGATTTACTTGCTTTAGAGCCGTCAGTTAGCGTCGTGATACAGAGCTTCGTGGATGAGGCGTACTGTGAGTTTGTTGACGAACCCTTAACACCTCATAATCGGATCCGTTTGAACCTGTTGTATGCTTCCACCAATGAGTGGGTAAAGAGTAATTTGGAGAGCAGTGATGGTGTTATCCAATTACTAAATACGGTTAGTACAGATCGGAATGTACCAAATGGCGGTGACGGAGCGAGTGCATTGCGTAAAGAACTGTATATTTGTAAAGAAAAAATTATGACCTTTTACCATAACATTTGGAAGATTAAACTTAATTTGAAGCAAGCGACCTTTGGAGAATGCTGGTTATCTGAAATCAGAGAGTATATTGCATTTTCTTTTTATGACCAGAAGGACTGTTCAGAACGCAGTATCATTATGGGATCTATTGGCAATGATCGTCCAAGGAAAAAGATTGGATATGTTCAGGCAAGAGTACGTGCCTGGCGCGAGCGACCGAGAAAATGGTATCTCAGAAGTAATAATATACGCGGAGTTGGTGATTATTCGATTGATACTGGGAACATTGCCCCGCTAAGGCTGGACGTTACATTAATTTCTCCTGAGCAGTTTACGGTAGAGTGCATGGAGTGCATTGGTATTGATAAAGGAGAATGGGCAACCGAGGAAAATTGCGAGGAGCACATCTTCTCGAAACAATGCAAATATGGAGGTTTATCATGAATGGACAGGAGGCGTGGCGCACCTATTTTACACAAAATGGTTACCAGCCGCTGATTAAAACGGATACGGATGGTATTAAGAGCCTGACTATGGAGGAATTTTGCACCGAAGATGGAGCAGTTCCGGAGGAACTTAGAGAGATTTACTTATTATGCAACGAATCAGACATTCCTTGTGAGATGCTGCTAGTGTTGGATATCAGAGAGAGCGGGAAAGAAAATGATGAGATAAGAGCTTTGTGTAGAGAATGGGATGAGCGGATTCTAAGTTTTATAAACTTCGGTAGCTTGCCTGACCGAGAAGGGCAGAGTAAGTATCCGCTAAAATACAACGTCATGCAAATCTTGCTTTCTGATACTGTGACGGTACGTTGTGCGGCTGCTATCGCAGAGGAAAAGAGTACGGATATTTCGCGCAAGCTGTTTGTCTCAGTAGAAAATGGTGATGTGGCCGAGTCAGATCGATCTATGCTGCCGTTCTATTTCGAGCAGCTGATACAGGATAGAATTGCAGCGGGATCTGAATCCGAGCTTGCTCAGATACTTCCTGTAGGCGGTGAGTTGATGTTTCTTTATGAAGCACGTGTCAGTGAACAAACTTTTACAGAGAAAGACCTGTCGGCAGTAAGGGAGTGGCTGAGCTATGCTGAGGATTAAGGCGCTTCATATTCATATGTTTCGCATTTATAAAGACAGAAAATTTACATTTATCACTGAAAATGAGGAAGTAGCGCCATTGGTGTTGATTACCGGAGGTAACGGCAAAGGCAAAACGTCCATTATGGACGCTGTAGAATGGTGCTTTACTGGAAATATACAACATTTATACAGACCTTATGACACGCGTACCAAGGGTGATCGGCAGGTAGCACAAAGTCTTGGCCTGTTGCGCTATAAGGATTGCGGAAGTAACGAAGAAACCTGGGTTGAGCTGACTTTTGAAAAAGATGGTAAGGAATCGACTCTCCGGCGAAGCACACTAAACAATGAGCTTGGCTCAACGCACACATCTTTATCCATCACATATGCGGGAGACACACTGGATGCAGAAGCCGCTCAAGACTGGCTCAAAGAGTGTTTTGATTCCGGAGACAGGCCATTTGCGGATCTTTTTTATAAATATTTTATTTGTAATTCTCAAAAAGCAGAAGAGTTCCGCAGTAAGAGCCGCAAGGATATGACGGCGGAATTTGAGGATTTCACGCTCGAACATTCTGAAGCAAAGCAAGTGCTTGTGAACCTGGAACAGATACGTAGCCAACTGAATGAAGAAATAAATGATTTGAGCAGTAAGAGAGTTTCTGAAGACAAGATCATAGAGCTGGAAAAAGAGCAGCAAAAGTTAAAAGAGGCTGGGCAGATTCCGGCTTATGTACAACGGGTGAGCTATCCGGATGAACGGCTGGATGTGGATCAACTGAGTCAGGAAGAACAGGAAGCACAGCTTCAGGAACTTATAGCTGGAGGATATCGTGCTGTCGCTGACTGGTTGAGTGAGCTCATACGATCGAGACGTAAGTTGATGATAAAGGAGCAGTTTGCAGCATATAAAGCAGAGATTCAGCAGGCCATCCGAAAAGAACTCTATGAACCAAATACGCAGCGTGCTTTGGAGGAAAAGAAGAAGAAAATAGTGGAACAACTTCAGAAGCTAAATGATCAGACGTTGGAACAGGTTGGAGAGTTTGCTTCGGGGTTGGAGAACGCGGAACTGACACCGGCAGAATGGCAGAAGCGCTGGGGAGATTATTGCAGCTTAAATGATATTTGGCGTGGGACCGAAGCCAGCTTTGAAGATTCGCAAAAGGGTGATGAATTGCTGATTGCATTTTCACGGTTGGTAGGTGTCCGGGCGCAAATGGTTGAGTACCGCAAAGATTATCAAAAATGCCCATTGTGTGGTGCTGAAGAGCCTTTTGCATCTGCGCCGGCGGAACATCTGGCTTTGGAGGCTGAGAATTATGTCAAAGCTCACGATGTGAAAAAACTGACACTGGAACAACAGCTTAAAGAGGAAAAACAACGTTGGGACGATTTTCGGACTCTATTAAACAAAGACCTAAGGGAAATCTTGAAGGCAGCGGAAGCAAGACTAAGTGATGAACTAGGGCTGAATCAGAAAATCTTAGCTGTGACGGAGAGCTTTTTTAGGCTGATCGCAGCGTTAGAGCTGCTTCCGGAGCAGTTTGCCGACATGGATACCCTTGAAACCTATGACGGATTTGTGGGTATAGATACAGACTCGGTTCAAAAGCAAGCGGAGAAAATTAATGCTCTGCTGACCTTCCTCGGCTATCCAGGCGTAGAGCAGGTTGACACTGAACCGCAGATAGTAAGGGAGGCTATTTCTCCGCTTGCACAGAAGGTTCCGGCTATGTTTGTATTTGATGAACTGGATGTACGAGGGAAAATTGTATCTCTACGATTACGTAAGGGGAACCGACTTTTGGTTGAACTATCAAAAGATCTTGAGGAAAAGCGGAACCAGAATCGTACGCTGGATGAACAAACCCGCGAAAAGATGGCGTTACAAAGCCTAGTCAAGGGAAGGGCAGAAATGCTTCGCAAAAAACTAAACCAGATGAAAAATGATGAGGTACAGGGTGTTGCCCCCTATTTATTTCGCATTTTTAGTAAGTTGGTCAAGCATTCTACCCTTGACGGATTTCAGCTACAAGGTAATGGGGCAAGAGCGACAGAAACTAAATTGGCTTTCACCGATGAAAGTAAAAATCCAATTATGAATTTAATCAGCGATGGGCAGTTGGGCGCGTTTATGATTTCGTATTTACTCGGTAATGCATTCCTACGCAGGGAGACGGGTAGTTTCCGATGTTACTTTGTTGATGATATCACAAATAGCATGGACGATATTAATCTGGTTTCTTTTGTCGATCTTATTAAGTATCAGCTGGCGAAGAGCAGAAAAGGAGATGAAGAAGTGGCAGCGATACAGCAGTTCTTTTTTGCCACTTGCGACGGAAATCTGAAGCGGATGTTCCAATATAAGATGAAGGGGTTTGAGATTCCCGTTGCTTTAATTGATCTCGATATGCTATAACTTTCTCTCAAGAGCATGCTGCGAGGTTATTATCAAACATTAGGATGTTCTGGCGAATGATGGGGGTGCTGGATAATTTGAAGAAATGTATGGAAGAAAAACAAATGATGTAACGACTCATAAGCGGCAAAAAACCAGCGGGGAGATTTTCCGCTGGTTTTCACATACCTCATTTGATTTCCTGCTCCAAATCAGAAAACAGTTCACTGTCAAAAAAGTCCCGGACACTGATACCGAGTCCGTCACACAACTTTTTGATGGTACCTATGCCGGCGTTATAGGTTTTGCCGCTCATAATATCATTGACAGTGGATTGGGTAATGCCTGAAACATTGCTAAGCGCATTGATGCTCAAATGTCTTTCACGGCACAGTTCTTCAAGACGGCGAATCACCGCCTGGGAAATATTCATGCTATCACCCCAAAAAAGAAAACGCTATCCTTATAATTCACAGGATAGCAATTAATATGACAGATAGTTAACGGAATATCGTTGAAATTAATAGGTTGATGACATATACTAACGATATATCGTTAATTGACTGTAACTCTATGGGGAAGTGGGGGAGGCCTACCATGAAAAATGCTCTTCTGAATGAAAAGCTAGAAAGAGAAAGGACGAAGCTCAATAAGCTTGCTGATAAAGCGTGGCGAAGAGGTGTACCGCTCATTCAAGACAAGGAGTTTTTGCTGCAAAATCAAAAGGTGGATGCCTTAGTTTTAAAATATTATGAAAAAAATATAAACCGGCAAGGTAGCGCGGAGAAATCTTTGAACTGAGAGCCCGGCGGCGGTGATTGTTGGACAGAAAGGTGCCCTTGGTTTACAATGAACTGTAATACACTTGCGATCTTGAGACGCTGGGAAATGGGGATGTAGGTTATTAATCGCAAATATACCTTGACCACAATTATAATCGGCAGCATTTTGTGTGCCGTGATGATCCTGTTCTATTTGCTTTCTCTGGATAAAATCAGCGATATTTACATTGGCGAGACTCAGAAAACGGTCTACAGTTTAAAAAAGAGCTTTCTGGCCAACACCGTGGATAACCTGATCGCCATGATTGATCATCGAAGAGAGGCCAGGGCGAAAGCCATGGAGAAATTTGTGAACAGAACGGCGATCGCTATCGATCTGAAAATGGGCCTTGCCGACGCTGAATTCAAAGAGTTCCTGATTTCCTTTTTCAGGGATAACCCGGATTATAGCTTTATGCCTGTCATAGTATGGGATACCAAGGGAGACAAGGTCATTTATGATTCTCAGAATCTGGCGGGATCCACCTGGGAGAGCACTCTTGAGCAGGTAGTTCCCGGTCTGTGCGCCTATAAAGTCCTGACCCATGGGGAGAAAAACATTCTTTTTGGTGTCAGCAAAACCTACATGGAAGAGCTGATTAAGACAGAAATAGCCGATATTATCAGGAACTCAACCTTTGAAGGCAACACCTACATCTGGGTCAATGAGATCCTCAATTACGAAGGGGGGCCCGATTATGCTATCAGGAGGGTTCATCCCAATCTGCTGGAAACGGAGGGCACTTATCTCTCCACGGAGATGAGGGATATTAAAGGCAACCAGCCTTATTTGACCGAGCTTGAGGGGATAAAAAAGGATGGGGAGCTGTATTTTGAGTACTATTTTAAGGAACTGAACAGTGAAAAGGTCTCCCTGAAGCTGACCTATGCCAAACTCTATAAAGATTATGACTGGGTCATCGCCATGGGAGTCTACCAGGATGATATTCAAGCCTATATCAATGAGACCAATGAAAAAAGCCAGTCCCTGGCGTCCCGGCTTACCCTGCTTTTGGTTCTGCTGTTTGTAGCTATTCTTATCCTCAGCTTTTTCCTGATGGTGCTGATTGAGAAGAGGCACTATCGGAAATCGAGAAAACTCCTGGAATCGGAGATGAACCAGGATCCCCTGACCAAGGCCGGCAACCGCAGGAGCGGGACTCAGGAGCTGAATGCGGCCTTTAAGGAGTATCAGGCCAGCGGCTACAGTCCCGGGATTATGATCTATGACCTGGATTCCTTTAAGAGCATCAATGATCAGTATGGGCATTCTGTGGGGGATCTGGTTTTGATCGAGGTCGTCAAGGCTATCAGCGGGATGATCCGGAGTTCGGATAAAATTATCCGCTGGGGCGGGGATGAGTTCGTGGTGATCTTCTACGGGCTCCAGGAGAAAAACGCCTTGGTCTTTGGGGAGAGAATCCTGGACAAGGTGTCCGATCTGAAAATCCTGGCTGCCGAGGGGGAGGAGATCGGGATCACCCTCTCCATCGGATTTTCCTTTTTCAAAGAAACCGATGAGGACTTTGCCGAGGTGCTGAAGCGGGCCGATCAAGCCCTGTATTTATCCAAATCCAAGGGGCGCAATCAGGTCAATATCATCCTTTAGACAAGGATAGGCAGTCAACAGACAAATAATGTGAATTTGGCATGAGAGACCAAAAGCTGGACAAAGTCATTTACTCATGATAAAATACTCAATGTTGAGTAATGGGGGTGAAGAATTGACACGGCTACTTGTACTTGGCATGTTGGACGTTCAGCCAATGTCCGGCTACGATATTCAGCAGGCATTGCAGCTGACAGATGCGGAACGCTGGGGCGGTGTGTTGATTGGTTCTATCTATCATGCGCTGAAAAAAATGGAGCAAGAAGGCTATGTTGCCGTTACCAGCATAGAACAGACAGGGCACCGTCAAAAGGCGGTTTATACAATGACTGAGGCCGGAAAAACCTATCTTCAGGAACTCATTAAAGATGCACTCAAAACGTCTTCCGTACTTTATCCCTCAACCCTTTATTCCGGACTATCCTTTTATGAGAAGCTGGGAAAGGATGAATGTCGGAAAGCCCTGCAACAGCAACGCAACACATTACAAGAAGAGTATGATGCCGTAAAGCAAGGCCTGGCGGCCAAAGACGCAGCCATGGATCATAACATTCCGCCCATGGTCATGCTGGTGATGGATAACATGCTTTCCCTGATCAAGCAGCAGCAGGACTTTGTTGATAAGGCGCTGGAACTTTTAGATGCTGAGAATTAAAACCTCTCCCTCGTCACCGGGGGAGAAAAAAATACTAATATATTCAATGTTGAATAAACAACATTATATAAGAGGAGGTTATGTTTATGAATTTAATTGAGGCGAAAGGTCTACGCAAACGCTTTCGCAACCGCGAAGTTGTGAAAGGGATTGACATGGAGATTCAGCAGGGTGAAATTCTCGCTCTGATCGGCACAAACGGGGCCGACAAATCAACCACCCTGGCCATGCTCCTGGGAATATTGCCAACCGATGCCGGGAAGATCACGCGCTGGAGAGATGATTACCGGGCCCATGTGGGTGTTCAGCTTCAAGCCACCCCTTTTTTTGAGGGTTATACAGCCGAAGAAAATTTGCGGCTGTTTGCGGCATTGTATCATGTAAAGCTTGATAAGAAGCAAATAGACGCAAAATTGGCAGAATGCAATTTGCAGGAGGCCAGAAAAACCCTGGCCTCCCGTTTGTCCGGCGGGCAACAAAAAAGGCTGGCGATTGCTGTCACGACGATCCACAAGCCGGATTTAATCATACTTGACGAACCGGCCTCAGGGCTTGATCCCCGTGCCCGGCAGGAAATAAGAACGATGATTCAGCAACTGGCGAAAAACAAAGTGACTGTGCTTTTTTCTTCTCATGATATGGAGGAAGTATCCCGTATCGCCAACCGGATCATTTTGATGCACGACGGGCGAATCATCGTTCAAGGCCGGCCGGATCGTCTTTTAGAGCAGTATCATGCGGAAAATCTTGATGATTTGTATCTTGAGTTGACGGATACTGTGCCAGGAAAGGAGACACAACTATGAAAACATTATTCAGCCTTACCTTCAAATCGGCAAGCCGGGATCCCTTTTTACTGCTATGGTCGATTTTACTGCCCATCGGGGGCATGGTTGGGTTAGGAATGCTGATAAAATCCCCGGAATATCCCCAGAGCATCGTAACCGGGATGATGGCTGTCAGTATTTTGTTTTACGCTTTCACGACCACCTCTTTTGCCATCCTGGCACAACGCCGGAGAGGTGTCTATCATCTGCTGCGGGTGACGCCCCTGCCCCTTTGGCAATATGTATGCGGCCTATCAGGCGCCTGGACTTTGGTTTCTTTCCTGTGTGCACTGCTTGTATTGCTGTCGGGAGTCTTGGTATTTAAACTGAATGTCTCCCTGCCATCCATCCTGGCGATGGTGCCCATCATTTTGGTGGCAACTCTCAGTTATGTTTTCTTTAGCTTTGTCATTGCCAGTCTGAGCCGGACAGAGAACAATGTCAGTCTTCTGACAAACCTTGTTACTATGCCTCTCTTGTTGAGCAGCAGCGCCTTTTACTCCTTGAATAATGCTCCGGCATTCATTCAAGCCATCAACAGATGGAATCCTTTTCAATGGTTGGTCAATGGTTTGCGCAGTGCTTTTGATTTAGCATGGGCCGACTATTTTGCCTATATGGGCCTGACATCGTTAGTGGCGATGGCAGCGCTGCTGCTGGCCTTGAAAACATTTCGCTATGCCGAGGTTTAAGAAATTTTTGGTTTTCATATACCCTACTTGATTTGCTGCTCTGGATTAGAAAACAGCTCACTGTCAAAAAAGTCCCGAACACTGATGCCGAGTCCGTCACACAACTTTTTTATAGTATGTAAACCGATAAAGGCAGCATCAAGAAACTTGAGGAGATAATTGCAATCTGGGTTTGTCCCAAATACGACCGCGCCGTCGTATTTGGGACAACCTGTATTAAGGAGGCTTTTCACCCCTGGGGGCATGGTTCCATATGCTGAAAGTAAAACAACTAAAGAAAGGATCTGCAGCATATGGATGATTTGACCACAGAGCGGACGCCGCTCTTAATCGCAACTGAAATTAACATGATTAAACAACAGACCGGGAAAATTCTTCTGGCCGGTGCCATTGAGGTCGGCCGCCGTCTGAAGGAAGCCAAGGAGCTGCTTCCCCACGGGGAATGGCTGAAGTGGCTGGAGGAGTCCGTAAGCTACACAGACAGAAGGGCTCAGAAGTTGATGCGTATCTTCGATGCCTATGGGAGTCAGCAGAGCCCTCCTGCCAGTGCGGTTTCTCCGAAGGCCGGTGCTCTTAATTCTATTTCTGCCACCTCTGAGGACCAAATTCAAAAACAGGGGTCCCCTAATCTGAACTATACTCAGGCCCTCCTTCTTCTGGGTGTTCCGGAAGAGGAACGGTTCCAGCTTATGGAGGAGCTGGATCTGGAGAGCATGACCACCCGCGAGCTGGAAAAGGCAATCCAGGAGCGGAAGCAGGCGGCTGCGGAACGGGACCAGGCCTTACAGGCAAATGCAGAGCTCCAGAAAACCGTGGAGGATCGGGATAGTCGGGTTACCCACCTGACCAAGGAGCGGGATGGCCTGAAGGAGAAGAACGAGGAGTTAAGCAGGGAGAAGGCAAAGGATGCGGCAAAAATTGAAAAGTTGAACATGGATCTGGAAGGTCAAAGACAGAGTACTTCTGCCAAGGCTATAGAGAGAATGGGCAATAAACTTGATGCCGCCTATCACAAGGCTAAGGCTAATCGCATCGCTTTTTTATATGAAAGTATGGTGCAGAATTTCCGGGTGCTGTCTTATGAACTGAAAGAATTCGCAGCCAAGGATCCGGAGACCTATGAAGTGTATAGAGATAAGGTCGTGGACTTTTTAACGAAAGGAATGAAGGAGAAACTGTGAGCCGGACAGATGGAATTCTGCTTTAGTTAAATACCTGCTTATACCGGCAAAAGCCAGCGGGAAGCTTGATTGATAAGCTCTTCCGCTGGCTTTTATAGTATCCTATCACAATGACCCCTTTCAGCCAGAACCTTATCTAATATAGTATTGATACACTCCCGGGTAGCCGGCTTGCTTATCACGTGGAGAGGCTGGGCCGTCATGAATTGCTCATGCTCATCATCAGCGGTTACAAACACGATGCCGCATGTTGGCATGGAATCGGACTGTCGTATTCGTTGAGCGGTTTCGAGGCCGGTTAGGTTTTTCATGCTGTTATCAAGAAAAAGGAGGTCAAGAACCAGAGCATGCCTGTTAAGTTCGTTGAGAAGCGCTTCACCACTGTCAAACTGGTGGATATCAAATATAATCCCAGTTTCTTCTTCATATAAACGAATGAAGGCCTGTAATAGCTGGCGACATAAGGATCTGTCGTCGCAAATGCCGATAGTAAGCAATACGTATCTCCTCCCCATACTATTTTAAGGCTTTTAAATTATTTTAGGACAAATGGTCCTAAAAATCAATAGGACTTATCGTCCTAATATATACTTGCTTTGGTGATGCTGATGCGATTAAGAATACGTGATATTCGTGAAGATCATGATCTAACCCAGCAGCAAGTAGCGAAGTACTTAAGATGCGATCAATCTTTGTACTCCAAATATGAGCGAGGAGAGCGTGATGTTCCTCTAAATGTTATGATTAAGCTCGCAAAATTTTATAACACCAGTATTGACTATTTGGTTGGACTTACAGAAAATAAGCGGCCTTATCGATAATCAAGGAAACTGCCTAAAGAGGAAAACAGCGGCGGCATCAAGCCCCGCTGTTTTCCTTATTTATTAGTCACTGAAGATTGGTTACCGAAGGTGGATTTATAAAGAGTTCTTATAAATCTGGATAATATCTTCCAGCTTGGCTAGGCGCGGGTTGGTCAGACTGCAGGCATCTTTCATGGCATTGACGGCCATGGTTTGCAGATCCTCTTCTTTTACGCCCAGCTCAGTGAGTCCGCTGGGTATGCTGATGTCCTGGGATAAGGCTGTCATTGCCGTCAAAGCCTTTTCTGCGGCATCCCTGGCTGATAAATTCTTTACTTCCTCACCCAGAGCTTCGGCAATGTCTACGAAGCGCTCAAGGTTTCCAATCAGATTAAAGCGGGATACACGAGGTAAAAGGATGGCGTTGCAAACACCATGGGGCAGATTATAGAAGCCGCCTAACTGATGAGCCATAGCGTGAACATAACCTAAGCTGGCATTGTTAAAGGCCATACCGGCCAGGAATTGGGCATAGGCCATTTGGTTCCGGGCTTCAAAATCCTGGCCGTTGGCAACAGCACGGCGAAGGTACTTGCTGATGAGCTTAATCGCCATCAAGGCAGCTGAATCAGTAATAGGGGTAGCGGCAGTGGAGACGTAGGCTTCAACAGCGTGAGTCAGGGCATCCATACCGGTGGCGGCGGTCAGAGGGGCAGGCTTTCCAATCATCAATAAGGGGTCATTGATGGAGACGTTGGGGGTAGCATGCCAGTCCACAATAGCCATTTTAATATGGCGGTCTGTATCGGTAATAATACAGAACCGGGTCATCTCACTGGCTGTTCCTGCCGTAGTGTTGACAGCAATCATCGGTACCATGGGTTTTGCGGATTTATCCACTCCTTCAAAATCACGGATATTGCCGCCGTTTCCGGCAACCAAACCCACACCTTTGGCACAGTCGTGAGCAGACCCTCCTCCCAGTGATACAATCATATTGCAGTTTTCTTTTTCAAACACGGCCACGCCATCATGAACATTTTTATCGGTAGGATTGGGTTCCGCTCCAGGATAGATGACAACCTTTACGCCCTCAGCTTCAATAATCTCCGCGACCTGTTGGGCCAGTCCGCTCTGATTAAGGAAAGCATCTGTCACTAGAAGAGCTGTTTTGCCTCCCAGGATTTTTGCCTGTTTTCCAGCCTCCTTGGCGGCACCCGCCCCCATAAGATTGACGGTTGGCATGTAATAGCCATAGACTTGATGCACGATAGACATAGTGTATCCTCCTTGCATTTTAGTTCCCTTTCGGGATAGTTGACTTACTACAATGCAATTTACATGCCATCCGAAGCGGAGGGGAAGGGAATATATTGAATAGGCTTAATATTCAGAAATGTATGCTTGCCTCTTTGGCGTGAGAGTGCTGTTGGGCTGGTAATTTATAAAATTTCTGCTCCATTCCTGCACATTGAGCATCGACAAGTGCTCTATATTGGCACACAGGGTTATTTAGCGACAAGGTTGTTCCAGTTGCTGGGATGTGCTATTCTAATTATATAGTTGTACTTTTCGGATTTGTTTGAATATTTTATTTTAGGAGAGGGTTCACTTATGAATGTCCATTGGCGAAAATTTCTCAAAGGCGAACTTATTGAGAACGGAATCGCTCCAATGATCTACCGTTCCTGGCAACGGAGCGTAGGCTACAATGTCAATCATACTGAAATCTCTCAAAATATGATCTTAACTACCTCTCAATTACGTGAATTAAAGGACGCTCAGGAAGATATCATCCGCGCCGCTGAATCTGTGCTGCCCCACCTGGGCAAGCTGTTGCAAAGTGCCAACTACACTGTCTTATTAGGTGAAAAAAAAGGCTTCATTTTAGAAGCATTGGGAGATGGTCCGTTTCTGACCAAAGCGCAAAAGATTCATCTTTCTCCCGGGGCGAATTGGCGGGAAGATATCAAAGGGACTAATGCCATAGGAACAGCACTCACTGAGGATTGTCCCATCATAGTCTCCGGCTGTGAGCACTTTGTCCAGGAAAATCATTTCATGTCCTGTTGGGCGGCGCCTATTCATGATCTACGGGGAGAAATTGTTGGGTTTATCGATATAAGCGGTGAAACGGGAAATCATCAGGAGCAGATCATCGGGATTGCCATTTTAGGGGCAAGGCTGATAGAGCAAAATTTGCGCACCTTAGATATTGAGCGTCAGCTTAAATTCTATCGTGAAGGGGCAAAGCTGGCTATCGATCTGCTTAAGGAAGGATTCATTTCCATAGACCGGTTTGGCATAGTTACCAATATCAGCCCCAGTGGGGCATCCCTGATCGGACGCCAGCGCAACGATATTATTGGCAAGCCTGTTGCAGAGGTATTCAGTGCTCCCAAAGGCTGGATGGTTAATAATCAAGCGCTGGATCTTCATTTGAAAAATCAGTCCGGTCATGAGATCGTCTCATCCTGGCGGCGGGTTGCCGATGAGTCGGGAGACTTCCTCGGAGCATTTGGAACGGTGCAGCTCACTGAGCCGCAAACCGCGGGTCCTGTTTGGGTTGGGAGCAGTCCCAGCTCTCAACAGGTTATGGAGCGTGTTTATAAGGCGGCGGCCGCTCCCTCTTCTCTTCTTATTCAAGGGGAAAGCGGGACCGGAAAGGAAATTGTTGCCCGTATGATCCATGACTTCAGCTCCTTCAGAGAGGGTCCCTTTGTAGCTCTTAACTGCGCAGCACTGCCCAGTTCTCTTTTGGAGAGTGAATTATTTGGTTATGCTGACGGAGCTTTTACCGGTTCGCGCCGGGGCGGTCAACCGGGCAAATTTGAATTAGCTCACCAGGGAACGATTTTCCTGGACGAGATTGGCGACATGCCTTTGACGGCACAAGTTGCTCTGCTCCGCGTACTTCAAGAAAAGGAAGTCACCCGAATCGGAGGGACAAAACCACACAAGGTAAATGTTCGGATCATTGCCGCCACCCATAAAGATTTAAAATCTTTGGTCGAGGCCAAGATGTTCCGTTTGGATCTGTACTACCGGCTCAAAGTTATCACGATTGAACTTCCGCCCCTTCGGGAACGGCTGGAGGACATTAGGGACCTGGTTCCCTACTTTATTCAAAAATCCTGCACTCTGAATCAGTTTGCCTGTTTCGGAATCGAGGACAATGTCTATCCCTACCTTTACGCCTACTCCTGGCCGGGAAATGTCCGCGAATTGGAAAACTGCATCGAAAGCATGATTGCCATGGCCGATTCTCATGTCTTAACGGTTGACGATTTACCCTGGGAGCTCAGGCAAACCCCTGACTCCAAAAGGATAGAGAGTCCATCCCTTCTCGATCAGCAAACTAAACAAACGATTTTAGCTGCCCTTGCTCAGACTCAGGGGAAAATTGCTCCGGCAGCGCGGCTGTTAGGAATAGGCCGAAATACTCTGTATAGGAAAATAAAAGAGTTTGATATAAGTGTTCTTTGATTTACCATTCATTAATGATCAAGAAAAACCGAGGCTCGCCTCGGTTTTTCTTGATCATTAAACATAAGGAAAATGTCGCAACATGAAAATTTTGTCACAATTTAGGACTGATTTACCTCGATGGAGGGGACTTCTACCCTTAAATAATGGGAATTTCTTGGATTGGCACGATTATTGCAACTTTATAAAGAATAGCCGCAATTACAGTGTAAATAATTGCTCAGAATAAGGTTATGCAAGTAACCAAAAGGGAGAGATCAGGTGTTGAAAAGTCTGGCTACAAAATTTGTGTTCTTGATCAGTATTCTTCTCATCATCGTTTGTGGAAGCCTTGGGTTCGTCAGCAATCATTTTTCTTCTCAAGCGGTACTCAAAGAGGTCAATCAATCGTTGGAGATAGTTTCCCGGGAGACGGCGCTGGAACTGAAGAATGACCTGGAAAGACAGCTTGGTTTATTGGAACTCCTCGCCAACCTGGAGGCGATTAAGGACCCGGAAGTGCCCGCGGAAGAAAAAGTAAGGGTTTTGAAAAGTGAAATCCAACGGGCAGGATATATAGATTTGGGGATTGCGGACTTAGCAGGAAACTTAATCAATGGTCAGGGAGTGGCCGGGGTCAATATCGCCGATCAGGACTACTTCAAGGAAGCCATAGCCGGCAAAGCCGTAGCCTCCGATCCCAAAACAAGCAAGGTTGACGACTCCGTAATTACTGCTTATGCGGTCCCCGTCAAACATGACAGCCAAATCATCGGCGCTTTAATTGCCACCCGTGACGGCTATGAGCTGTCCAGGTTTACCCAGTCTATAGAACTGGGCGGATCCAGAGCTATTTTCGTGATCAACGGTCAGGGGACGGCCATTGCCAATGCGGACCTTGAAAAGGTTAAGACCATGGACAATATTTTCAAGAATGCTGAAAAAAACCCCGGACTGGCTGATTTTGCAGCATTGCAAAAGAAAATGGTCGCTGGGGAAGGCGGTGTGGGTTCATATACTTACGGAGGGATAAAAAAATATACAGGATACGCTCCTGTGGAGGGAACAACCTGGTCATTAGCCGTAACTGCTCCACAGAAGGAAGTTATGGCTGGGGTCGATAATCTGAGAAAAATTCTGATTATCTGTTCCTTTGCCTTCTTTCTGATCGGGATCGTTGCCGCTTATGGATTCACCCGCACTATCGTCGGCCCCCTCAACCAGTTAGTGGTTAAAATTCAGGAAGTGGCCAAAGGAAATCTGGCCGTAAAAGATGTGGAAGTCAAGAGCAGAGATGAAGTGGGCCTTGTAGGGGACGCCCTGAACACCATGCTGGGGAGTCTGCGGGACTTGGTAAACACTGCCGGCGATCTGGCCGAACAGGTGGCCGCGTCCTCTCAGGAACTGACCACAGGTGCGGAGCAGCAGGCCAAAGCGGCCAGTGAAGTGGCCAACACCATAACCAATTTAGCCTTGGGGGCGGAAAATCAGGAAAAAAGCGTGGATGAAATAACCGCCTCCGTCGAAGAAAGCTCAGCCACCATAGAACAATTGGCGGTCAACAGCAACAGAGTTGCCCAACAAACAAAGGAAGCGGCGACGGCTTCTTCTCAAGGACAGAAATCGGCGCTGCGGGCTGTGGAACAAATGAAGAATATAGGCGAAGTCTCTGTGAAGGTTCAGAGCGCCGTGGACCGCCTGGCTGTCAGTTCCCAGGAAATCAGTGAAATCAATGATGTGATTTCGGGAATAGCGGAACAAACCAATCTGCTGGCTTTGAATGCGGCTATTGAAGCCGCCAGAGCGGGGGAGCAGGGCCGGGGATTTGCCGTAGTGGCCGAAGAAGTGCGCAAACTGGCCGAACAGTCTCAGGCCGCAGCGAAGCAGATTGCCCAGCGTATCACTCTGAATCAGTCCCATATTACGGAGGCGGTGACGGCGATTGAATTAAGCAGTGAAGATATTCAATCGGGAATAGAAGTGGTCAATACCGCCGGGGGCGCTTTTGAAGCTATCGATACTCTGATGAGCATGGTATCAAGCCAGGTCGCAGAGATTTCAACCGCCATCCAGCAGCTGGCCCAAGGGAGCCAGGGCATCGTTCAAGCCGTCCGCAGTCTGGAGAGCATTACCAAAGAGAATATGGACACCTCCCAAACAGTATCTGCCGCCACCGAAGAGCAGACAGCATCCATCGAGGAAATCGCCGCTTCCAGTCAGAACCTGGCTGCCATGGCGGAAAGTCTGCAGGTAAGTCTCAGCAAATTTACGGTTTAAAACGTTGAGCAAGGAACATTCAAACTACTCATTCCCATCACCTGTATGCCTAAGAAGGGGAGCGCTGGTATAAAATTCTGATTGTCGAAGACGATGCCACCATTGCGGAGGCCGTCCGCAAACGTATCCAGTCCTGCTAAAGAAAAATTAGCCTGCCGCAAAACGTTTAACGTCGAGAGGCAGGCTTTTTGTTCGAGGAGAGCAATTGGATATTGGCTACCTGGCCAGGACAGGTACCCATAGTTCCCGCTCAACTGCGGCTCCAGGAGCTAAATAATTTTCTATACATGGCTGACTTGCCAGCTCATAGCCGGAGGCAGGAAGCCATTCTGTAGATAAGCGTTGCCAGGCATTGACAAGATCATTGGCAAAAACGGCATATACACAGGGAGGAAGAATCAGTTCTTCCATGTTGTATGGGATTTCACCATCGTATCTGCACCCCATCAGTAAATCAAAGGTTTCATCCTTAAGCGACGCTTCTTTACCAAAAATACCAAGCACTCCTTCAAGCTGGCACTTGGGGTTTTCCCAGGACATATCAATCAATTGCTGGAGAAATCCATTGGAGTGTGCCTTTGCCCATAACTGTGGAACAGTTTTAAAGGCATCGGCAGTTTTAACGGTTTCCCTTTTGACGGCAAAACGAAGGCTCCAATCAATGGTTTCAAGGCGATAATCCATCTCAAAAGCTCCTTTTTAAAATTCATGAATAACCATAGAGTGGCTTTTCAGCTGTTCCAGCAGCATTGTAAAACGGCTAGCATCGGCAGGCTTGGATACTATGTGGATTTCTGTTCCATAGTGTTCAGAAAAAAATCCATTGGCAAGGAATATGGAAAAGTAAGGCGTCATTTTATTGTATATCTCAGTATCGGCCGGTTTTGCTGTATGATGAAGCATGTCAATAAACTTGTCGTCAATGACACCTTCAATAATGGTACCAAACTCCCAATCCGTTATTTTCTCTCTACCAAACTTTAGTCCGGCTTTAATCTCTGCCGTTTCTTCTTGCCAACAATGGATTTCAAATTTTATACCGACCACGGCAAACAGAGTAATTAATTGTTTCCAATAATAATTGTCTGGGCAAGGCTGGGTCCCCATCTGTATTTCAACTTGTAAATGACTTATATGAAACACCTCACATATATCCATAGTACTTGATGATTGACCTTATATTAAGTATAAAAGCATCGTACTCCATTTTTCAAATAAAAAACGACGGTTCTGAATAATTCAGAACCGCCCATGACCTTATTGCCTTGTTGTGGCGATGGCGCTTGGTTAAGCAACAGTATAAATTTTTACATCAGGGTCGGCACTCCACAGGGGTTTAAGACCAACGAAAACATCATTTTTGAACATATCACTGGTTAAGTAGGCTTGGGCATTTTCTACGCTGTCAAAGCCATGCAGAACTTGTACATCTTCCTCACGGATAAGCAGGTCTTTGGTAAGAGCGCCTTTGATCTGGCGCAAGAAAGGCTGCCGGTAGTCAGCATAGATTTTTCCGGCCGCCGGGCGATCAGCTTCCTTAATCACCATAGTGATTTCAAGATATGCTTTTACACTCATGTTCCATTCCTCCATTGGCGTTAATTTTTAGGGGTTTGACCATGACTGGAGTATAACAAACCCACTATGAACGCTCAATATATTAGGAATTTTATGAGTGACTAATAAATTTAATAGTAACTATTTTTTAAGCTGGTCGCAAGTTTTACAGGGGGGAAGTTTTTTCTCCAATTCATCTTTGGTCTGCTGTCGTGACCATTGGCAGATGTTCTGAAGAATCGGCAACACTGAGCGCCCCTTGTCTGTCAGTGCATACTCTACTTTGGGAGGAATTTCGTTATATTGTGTCCGTTCAATTAATTCATCGGCAATAAGCTCTTTAAGCATAGCGGCAAGGACCGCATCGGTAATATTGCCCAGTTCTTTTCTGATGGCATTATAGCGAATCACTGTGTTTGTAGAAAGTACACATAAAATTCTCGCTTTCCACTTCCCGCCGAAGACATCAAGGCCGTATTCGATGGGACACATGATTTCTTTTTCGATTTTAGGTTCATATTTCATAATGATCTCCCCACTTCTCATTTACTTAGTAACTATAGCAAATGAGAGTTAAATCAGCAATGTGCTGGACACCATAAGCTATGGCCCTTAAGATAGAACAAGACCAGCATAAACTACCCAATAAGCAGGATCCGGGAGGGATTATGAATGAGTAAACTATTGATTGTATACTACTCTTATTCGGGTGCCACAAAGAGTTTAGCAGAAGATATAGCTATTATTACCGATGGAGATATCAGGGAGTTGATCCCGGAAAGATCGTATTCATTTACTTACAATGGCGCAACTAAAGAAGCAAGAAGTGAAATGGAAAGGGGATACTGTCCCAAGCTATTGTCTGGAAATGAGCCCATCGATGATTATGACTATATTTTTATCGGAACCCCCAATTGGTTCAAGTCTTTTGCACCGCCGATCCTGAGTTTCTTGCGCAGCGTTGATTTGAAAGGGAAAACGGTTATTCCCTTTTGCACCCATGGCGGCGGAGGATTTGGACAAATAGAGATCAATATAGCTCAGGAATGCCCTGATGCGAAGTTGTTGCCGGGATTGGCTGTGACAAGCGATGTTGAGGAGCAGCAGGTACAGGATTGGCTTGATGCAATTAAGATTTTAGAGTAGGGGCCAGAAAAGGGCCGGCGGCTTTTTGCCTTTCCAATCTGGAAGCGTTATGATAAACACAGCGCTTTAAACCATTCATGCCAATCACCTGTAGATGTAATCACCTGTATGTGTAAGAAGGGGATAGTTTGTATAAAATTCTGATTGTCGAAGACGATGCCACCATTGCGGAGGCCATCCGCAAGCATATCCAGTCCTGGGGTCTGGAAGCCCGCTGTGTGGAGGATTTCCGGAATGTCCTGGCTGAGTTCGCTGCACTGGACCCCCAGCTGGTGCTGCTGGACATTGCCCTGCCTTTTTATAACGGTTACCACTGGTGCGGGGAGATCCGCAAAGTGTCTCAGGTCCCCATTATGTTCATTTCCTCCGCAGGGGACAACATGAATATCGTCATGGCCATGAACATGGGGGGAGACGACTTTATCGCCAAGCCCTTTGACCTGAATGTGCTCACGGCCAAAATCCAGGCCATTCTGCGCCGGACCTATCACTTCGCCGGACAGGTCAAGATCCTGGAACATCGCGGAGCTTTGCTGAATACCGCCGACGCCAGCCTGACCTATCAGGGACAGCATATCGAACTGACGAAAAACGATTACCGTATCCTCCAGGCCCTGATGGAGAACAAGGGCAGGGTGGTCAGCCGGGATACCCTGATGCAGCGGCTGTGGGAAACGGACAGTTTTGTGGACGAAAATACCCTGACCGTCAACATGACCCGCCTGCGCAAAAAGCTGGAGGCCGCAGGGTTGAAGGATTTTATCCTCACCAGGAAAGGGTTGGGCTATCTGGTGGAATGAGGGTTATCTGATTGTGTTGATAGAGTAACTGATGGATTTGTTTGACGGGTGTGTCTGATGGAGCAAAGAGTAAGGAGCGGTTATGGGCTTGTTTTTTTCTTACCTGAAATGGCAGCGCAAGGCAATAGGGGCGTTTCTGGCCTTCTGCCTCATCTTCGCCGGGGTGTTTGCCCTTTATGAGTTGCCGGTGGAGGCAGTGGGTTACGGGGCGGTGCTCTGTGTTTTTCTGGGCGTGATCCTGGTGGTTCTGGATTACAGGGCTTTTTTTGAAAGGCATAAACGGCTGGAGGCCCTGCGCCGGGAAATCACGGTGACCGCTGCCGGCCTTCCCCAGCCTTGGGGACCTCTGGAAGAAGATTATCAGGCTGTCATCCGGGTTCTTTATGAAGATAAGCTGCAGCTGACCGACCAAATGCGGCAGCGGTATACAGATCTTGTAGAATACTATACGGTGTGGGCCCATCAGATCAAGACGCCTATCGCCGCCATGGGGCTTCTTCTGCAAGGGGAAGTAGAGGACACTCCTCACAACCGGGAGCTGAGGGAGGAGCTTCAGCGCATTGAACACTATGTGGAAATGGTCCTCTGTTATCTGCGGCTGGAGGCCCCCGCCACGGATTATCTGATCCGGGAGTATGATTTGGACGGCATCGTCAAACAGGCGGTGCGCAAATATGCGTCTCAGTTTATCCGCCGCAAGATCCGGCTGGAGTATGAACCCCTGAACTGCCGGGTTTTGACCGATGAAAAATGGCTCCTGTTCGTCATCGAGCAGATCCTGTCCAACGCTCTTAAATACACCCGGTCCGGGACCATCGCCATTGTTTTGGCAGGGCCGAAAATCCTGTGCATCCGGGATACCGGCATGGGTATCGCCCCGGAAGACCTGCCCCGCATTTTTGAAAAGGGCTATACCGGCTTTAACGGGCGCACAGACAAGAAAGCCAGCGGCATAGGGCTCTATCTCTGCCGCCGTATCTGCCGCAATCTGGGCCATGAGATCACCGCCGGTTCTGCTGCCGGCAGGGGCACGGAGATCCGGCTCGATCTGCAAAGCGCTGAATTGGCAATAGAATAAGCAACCTTGCAAAAAGGTAAGGTTAAACGGGGAAATGTAAGCCAAAGCCATGGCGGATATTTCCCTGTTTTGCGTAAACTAATAGAGTGGCATCGTTGCTTTCGGTTAAAAATGACTGAGTTAGGAATGACTCGAGTTAAGAATGACTGAAGCTAAAATGATTGAAGTTAAAGAGAACGGAGAAGAAGTTAATGACTATTTTAGAAGTTAATCATTTAGAAAAAGTATATACCACCCGCTTTGGGAGCCAGAAGATTCAGGCCTTGGCCAGTGTGTCCTTCAGCGTGGAAAAGGGAGAGTATGTAGCTATTATGGGGGAGTCGGGTTCCGGCAAAACCACTCTGCTTAATATTCTGGCTGCTCTGGACAAGCCTACCGGCGGCACGGTCATTCTCGACGGGCACAATCTGAGCAAGATCAAAGAGTCTGACATTGCCGCCTTCCGCCGGGATAATTTAGGCTTTGTGTTTCAGGACTTTAATCTGCTGGACACCTTTTCTCTTGAAGATAATATTTTCCTGCCCCTGGTCCTGGCCGGCAAGTCCTACCCGGAAATGAAAGCACGGCTCACACCTATTGCCAGGAAGCTGGGGATTGTGGAGCTGCTTGCCAAATATCCCTATGAGGTATCGGGGGGACAGAAGCAGAGAGCGGCGGTAGCCCGGGCCCTGATTACCAATCCCCGGCTGATCCTGGCGGATGAACCCACCGGAGCTCTGGATTCCAAAGCCACTGATGAACTGCTCCGCCTGTTTGGGGAGATCAACCGGGAGGGGCAGACCCTTTTGATGGTGACCCACTCGGTCAAGGCGGCCAGTCATGCCGGCCGGGTGCTGTTTATTAAAGATGGGGAGGTATTTCACCAGATTTACCGGGGGAACAGCAGCAATGAGGCGTTGTATCAGAAGATATCCGATACCCTTACCCTGCTGGCGACAGGGGGCGACAGACCATGACACGGGGACTTTATCTCAGACTGGCCCTGACCGCCATGGCCAAAAACCGCAAACTCTACCTGCCTTATATCCTGACCTGCGTAGGTATGGTCATGATGTTTTACATCATCTCTTTTTTAGCGGTCAATCCTGGGGTGGGTGCCATGCCCGGCGGAGATTCCCTGCAGATGATCCTGACCTTCGGACGGGGTGTTATGGGGATATTTTCAGTGATCTTCCTGTTTTATACGAACTCTTTTTTGATTCGGAAACGGAAAAAAGAGTTTGGCCTTTATAATATTCTCGGCATGGGCAAATGGAACCTGGCCCGGATTCTTACCTGGGAGAGCATTGTGATCGGAACTGTATCTGTGGCCGGGGGCTTGTTCTGCGGCATTCTCTTTGCCAAGGTTGCCGAGCTGTCCCTGGCTCATGTGCTCAAGAGCGCCATCCAATCCGGATTTTCCGTGGACTGGCCATCCCTCTTAGGGGCCGCTCTCCTCTTTGCCGTCATTTTTTTGCTGATTCTGCTCAATGGGCTGCGGCAGATTCATGTCGCTAAACCGGTGGAGCTGCTGCGCAGCGACACGGTGGGGGAGAAGCCTCCCAAGGCTAATTGGGCCTTGGCTTTGCCGGGAGTGATCATTCTGGCCGGAGCCTACTATCTGGCCCTCACCATTCAGCAGCCTTTGGCGGCTATGCTCTGGTTCTTTGTGGCGGTGGTGATGGTGATCATAGGGACTTACCTGCTGTTTATCGCCGGTTCCGTGGTCTTCTGCCGGCTTCTCCAGAAAAACAAGAAGTACTATTACAAGACCAGTCATTTTGTTTCCGTTTCCTCCATGGTTTATCGCATGAAACGCAACGGGGCCGGGCTGGCTTCCATCTGCATCCTCTCCACCATGGTGCTGGTGATGCTGTCGACCACGGTCTGTCTGTATATAGGAGCGGAGGACAGTCTGCGTTCCCGGTATCCCCGGCAGGTGGAGGTGGAGCTCCACTCCATCGAACCGGCTTATATCGCTGCCCTGACCGGGGCTGTGGACAAAGCCCTGGAAAAGAGGGGCATCCAGCCAGAAAATAGTCTCAGCTACCGCTATCTGGGTGTGACCGGATATCTGGAAGGGGAGCAGATGAGCTTCAAGCGCGAACAGGGTCAGACCCTGCGGAATGAGGATTCAGCCAACCTCCGGCAGTTGTTGATCATTCCCCTGGAGGACTATAACCGGCTGACGGGAGCCGGAGAAACTCTGGGCCAAAACGAGATTCTTCTGTACTCCAGCAAGGGGGATTATGCCTATGACAGACTTGGGGTGGAAGGGGCCGGCACCCTGGAGATCAAGAAGACGGTACCGAAGTTTGTGGATAACGGCATGGATTCTATGCAGGCTGTTTCTTCCTTCTTTATCGTTGTCCCGGAACTGGCCTCCCTGGACGCTGTTTTTGAGAAACAGAAGGAGATCTACGGAGACAGGGCTTCCAGCCTGTATCATTATTACGGGTTTGATTTGAACCTTCCTGAGGAGATGCAGATCACCCTGAGAGAGGATATTGCGGAGTCGGTCAGCCGGATGCAGCTGGAAGATCCCCAGTTTCCGGCAGCAAGTATCCAGGCTGTTGCCCAGAAGCGGGCCGATTTCTATGCTCTGTATGGGGGATTGCTTTTCCTTGGGGTTTTGCTGGGGATCGTCTTTATTCTGGGAGCGGTGTTGATTATGTATTATAAGCAGATCAGCGAAGGCTATGAGGATCAGGCCCGCTTTGACATCATGCAGAAAGTAGGCATGACGAGAAGGGAAATTCGCAAGAGCATCAATTCCCAGGTGCTGACGGTGTTCTTTCTGCCCCTGGCTGCCGCGGGCGTTCATATAACCTTTGCCTTTCCCATGATTTCCAAGCTGATGGCGCTGTTCAGTCTGACCAATACAAGTCTGCTCGCTGCCGTAACGGTAGGCTGCTATCTGGTGTTCACCTTGTTTTATGTGCTGGTGTATGTTTTTACCTCCCGGGCTTATTACAGTATTGTCAGCGGCGGAGTGGATCGTTAGGACACATATCCTGACGTGCCCTCCCTGCTTGGAGACCCCACCCTTAGACGTTATCGGGCTTGCCTGGAAAAGAAGAGCGTATCGCCCAATGTTCAGCCTGGTTTGAACATTGGCGGTACGCTCTTTACTTAAGCAAAAATTATCAAGAACGAATTGCCGTTAGAGTATATAATGATGACAGATTCTTGGGAAAGGAGAAAGCATATGGATTATCGCTCCAAAGTGTATGATTCCCTTGACTATATTGAAGAAAATCTGGATGACAGGATTGACCTTGAGGATCTTGCCCGGAAAGCCTACCTGTCGAAATACTACTATCACAGGCTTTTTCACAAAGTAACAGGCGAATCCGTCACCAGATATATAACCAGGAGGCGGATGGAGAAGGCTGCCGAGGAGCTTGTTGGGACAGAGCAGCCCATCATTGATATCGCCCTGAAATATCAGTATGCTTCTCAGGAATCCTTTACGCGAGCCTTTATGAGGATCTATGGACTGGCACCCGGGAAATACCGGAAAATGTACGGAGGAAGAAAAATCAATAAGGTTATCCAATTCGGCTCTGGCAATACAATTATGAATAGGGCTGCGTAAACAGTCTATGGAGGTTAATATGAACCATCTTGTACCTATGGTAATCGAACAAACATCCCGCGGGGAACGCTCTTGTGATATTTTTTCCAGACTGCTGAATGACCGCGTCGTCATGCTTAATGGCATGGTAACCAATGAATCAGCAAGCTTGATTATCGCCCAAATGCTTTTTCTGGAATCTGCCGACTGTGATAAGGATATCCATTTCTACATTAACAGCCCCGGTGGTTCCGTAACGGACGGATTGGCCATTATGGATACGATGAACTATATCAAATGCGATGTTTCCACCATCAGCATAGGCCAATCGGGGAGTGCCGCCTCCTTGCTGCTGGCAGCAGGGGCGAAAGGCAAACGCTTTGCCTTGGCAAACAGTGAAGTGCTGATTCATCAGCCGTCACTATCCGGCGGGCTCCAGGGACAGACCACCGATATAAAAATCCATAGTGACTGGCTGATCAAAACCAAGGAGAAGCTGAATGAGACCTATAGCAGGCTTACAGGCCAGCCTCTGGAAAAAATCCAAAAGGATATGGAGAGAGATTATTATATGACGGCTGGGCAGGCCCAGGACTATGGATTGATTGACAAAATCCTGTGATATCTGCGGGTTAAAACGAGTACTCTGTAACACTTAAAACTTGCATTGCCCGGAAATGTGAAGAATTAGGTGTTACAGAGTACTAAATAGCTTATCTATAGGGAGTCAGGACTTGTCTGCCCAGATTGAACATGCATTCAATCTGGGACAGACTGCTCAGGACACCTTATTTGTTTTTAAGGGCCTCGACAAGTTATTCCTTGACAGGGGTGTGAACCGCTCATATAATGAGAACGGCCTTAATCCCCATGGTGGTTCCGGCCACTGAGACATGATAAAAAGATAGGAACACAAGATTATGAGTATAAAAAAAACACCTTTGATTATATCCCTTATGCTGTCTATGTTTTTAGCGGCGGTTGAGGGAACGATTGTTACGATGGCTACGCCCACTATCGCCAAGGATTTGCAGGGATTTGAATTCATCAGCCTGGTTTTTTCGGTGTATTTATTAACGTCGGCCTTATCGACACCGGCTTATGGCAAACTTGCCGATTTGTACGGCAGGAAAAACATCCTCTCCGTCGGCATTATCATATTTTTGGCGGGCAGCTTTTTATGCGGATTAGCCCAGAGTATGGTTATGCTGATTGTCTTTCGTGCCATTCAGGGGCTGGGAGCGGGCGCTATATTTACGGTTTCCTTTACCATCATCGGCGATGTTTTTTCACTGGCGGAAAGAGCAAAGATACAGGGGGCCTTAAGCACGGTATGGGGAATCGCCAGTCTTGTCGGTCCGTTTTTCGGCGGATTTTTAATCGATGTGCTTTCCTGGCACTGGATCTTTTTTATCAATATTCCCTTTGGGCTGCTGTCAGTCATTCTGCTGCAAAGCTCCTTGAAGGAAACCTTTGCCAAGAAGAACCCCAGCATCGATTATGCCGGGACGCTTACCCTATCCTTAGCCATCGTGGTCTTCTTAAGCATCTTTTTATTCGATCGGAGCGCTTCACCCTATCCCTCTTTATGGGTGGCCGGGCTGCTCCTGTTGACGTTCTTTCTGCTTTATGCATTTTATAAAATCGAGAAAAAAGCGGCGGAACCCATCATTCCTTTTGCGATCTTTACCAGAACGACGATCCTGGTCAATCTGATTTCCTTCCTGATCTATGCCGTGCTCATGGGCGTCAATGTTTATCTGCCCATTTACTTGCAGAATATTTTGGGATACCGTCCCACAGCCGCCGGTTTAGCCATGCTGCCCATGTCGGTGTCCTGGTTGATCGTCTCCTTTATCCTGGGCAAGCTGTTGGTCCGGTATGGAGGGAAGAATGTTATTCTGGCCTCCAATGCGGTGCTGCTGCTCAGTACCCTGCTGCTGTTCACGCTGGGAATAAATACTCCCCTGCCCATCATTCTCGCCTATGGCTTTATTATGGGGATCGGCTTCGGCGGAGCCAGTGCGGCCTTAACCATCATCGTTCAGGATTCGGCAGAGTACAGCCAAAGAGGAGCCGCGGTCGGAACCAATTCCTTGCTCAGAACTCTGGGCCAGACCATCGGCATCAGTGTGTTCGGGACTATTTTTAACCTGTATATTACTAAATATTTTACCCAGCAAGGCATAGAAGGGATCAATCCGGGCAACCTTTATCAGCCTGACCTATCCCATACCGCCCTTGCGGCGGAGCAAATAACCCTCTCCTTAAACAGTTCCATGCATGTCCTGTTTACCGCGTTTATTATCATTACCCTGCTGTCCATGATCTTAGCTATGACCATGCCTGGAAGGAAAAAAGAAGCGAAAGCCTGACTTGATTTCACTGTTTTGGACGTATATTTGGGGCAGGAAGTTAGAAAGACAGATACCACATTTTGCGGTGTGGCATCTGTCTTTTGCTGTATAAGGGTGCAAGTTAATCATGAGCTGCAGCCAAGTTTTAAAAGTCTAGTATTTAAATCTGGCGATCTCATTTTGCAGATTTTGAGCGAGTTCGGATAAGGATTGGCTGGAAGAGGCGATCTCCTCCATGGAGGCCAGTTGTTCCTCAGTGGCAGCGGAGACGGTCTGAGTTTCGGATGCCGTAGTATTGCTGATTTGGTCGATGCTTTGCACAGAGCTGAAGATTTGCCGGCCGTCGGAATCCATGGCCTGAAGACCTGTGGCGATCTCCTGCAATTGGCCTGAGACCTGGGTTACCAGGTGGGCGATCTCCCGGAAGGACTGGCCTGCGGCATCCACCGCCTCCGTCCCTGCTTTGACTTCCCGGGTTCCGTGATTCATGGCCGCAACGGCTTGTTCAGTATCGGCTTGAATCTCGCTGATCAGGAGGGCGATTTGCCGGGCCGCTTCTTGGGACTGCTCGGCAAGCTTGCGAACTTCATCGGCCACTACGGCAAAGCCCCGGCCTTGCTCTCCGGCCCGGGCCGCTTCGATAGCGGCGTTGAGGGCCAGAAGATTGGTCTGGGCCGCAATTCCGGAAATGGTGTCCACAATCTCCCCGATTTCCTGAGACCGTCTGCCCAGCTTGGCGACCACATCGGCAGAGGAATTGACTGTGCCCTCGATTTGAGTCATCTGGGCTACCGCCTTTTCCACAGTGGTGATGCCTTGATTGGCCTGGTCATTGGCATGGCTGGACTGGGAGGTCACCTGATTGGCTTTGGCGGCGATTTCCTGCATGTTCAGGGTCATTTGCCCGACGACGGCAGCCGTTTCATTGGCAGCTGCCAATTGCTGTTCGGCTCCTAAGGCGATCTGGGAAATGGAGGCGGCCACTTGCCCTGCCGCCTGGGCGGATTGCTCCGAACTGGCCGTAAGCTCCTGGCTGGAGGCCGCTACCTGTTCCGCGGAGGTGGAGATTCCTTTGATCAAAGGACGGAGATTATTCTGCATGGCGGCTAAGGCCTGGTACAACAGGCCAATCTCATCCTCTCTACCGGCACCGCTTCTCCGCTGTTTATCCCGGAAATCTCCGGCAGCAAAATCATTGCAGACTTCGACCATTGTCCCCAGGGGTTTGGTTATGGAAGAAGCGATGATATAGCCGCTTCCTGCCAGCAAGAAGAGGGCGGCGGCAACAATGGCTCCCATAAACCACAAAGTATGTTTAAAGCTTGCTTCATAGTCCAGACTGGCCTGGAGGGAAAGGCCGGCGTAGTATTCTCCCAGAGCCCGCATATCTTCCACTAATTGGTCTGACAGATGACCACCGGAGGTTTCATAGAGGTTATAGGCCTTGTCATTGAGATTTGCCCTGGCAAAGGCAACGATCTGATTTTTGGTTTGGTCGTATTGTTTATGGGAGGCTTTAATCTTCAGAAACAACTCTTGGCTTTGCGGATCCAGGCTCAGGTCCTCCAGTTGGCTGAGCTTATCTTCAATTCCCTGCCCTTTTTCCTGAATAGAGTCCAGAAGGGTTTGATTTTTGCCCCGATCAGCGGTCAGCATTGATTCCAAAAGGAAGCCGTTCATAGCCCGGATATCGGAACGGGTATCGTAGGCGATCTTTACCGGGATTAAGCGCTCTTCATACATTGTCTGCAAATTATCATTGGCAATTTTCAGATCGTAATAGCCTGTAAATCCGACGGAACCTAAGGAAAAGAAGGCAATGATGACAAGAATCCCCAACTTGTAAACGGTTTTTATATTTTCCACCCATTTCATCTGCTTGTCCCCCCTATATTTTTCTCTGTTAAAAATCCTAGTGATTCGCAATATTCGACAAATGTCAACAAAATCCTTCGTTTCCAGTAGGAAGGGAGCAAATTAATCACATGATTCCCTCAATGGGACGTAATATGTTAACATTCAGCCCATAGGTTTTTCACTATGCGAAAAGGCTGTTGCAGCAATGAGATAGAATGAGAAAGCTGGATAGCTCACAGGGGCATAGCTTGTAATCCTTTAGCTTTAGAATACAGTGAAAAGAGGCATTTCCTGATGACTTGAAACAACTGAGCCTTCCGATAATCTGAAAGGCCTGGGTGGCATGAAATTTGCATTATTACATAGAATGACAAATTTTTTATAATAATCACGAGGAGGAATTAGACAATGTGTTTTAGACCACCCAGTGCTCAAAAACCGGTGAAATGCCCCCAATGCGGTGCCCTTAATCCCGCCATAAGCAAGAAATGCATCAAATGCAAAACGGAGTTGGAGAAAGAGCCGGAGTCAAAGGCCGAGAATAAGGACTAAAAACAAAGGCTAAAAACAGAGAATAGACAAGGCGATTTTTTCTCCTTGTCTATTCTTTACTTGAATGAAAGTTTCTGCTTTTTAAAGACCTTTAAGCAGCGGGCGTAGTTTCCTTGGCTTTGGCAGCCCGTCTGAGTTTGGTGCTGAAAGGAACCGCGACGATCAGGAGGACGACGGCCAGCAGAAGGGCGGCCAGATAGGCTGTATAGGCGGGAGCGCCCTCACCGGCAGCTATGGAGATGATTTGCAGAAAAGGGCTGGTGAGAAAGGTTCCCACATTCATACAAATGATAGAGGCACTCATGGCAGCGGCGACAGCAGCCTGGGGCACCGCGATGCTTAACATCATAGCAACCCCCGTGCTGCACATGTTCGTAGCCAGCCCGCAGCACACCGCCCCTAAAAATAACAAGGGAATAGAAGCGGAAAGGCCGCCAAGATAAAGCAGGGCATAGCTGATGACCACAAGGGCTGAAGCAAGCAGGAGGATATACTGCTTGACCAGGCGGTACAATGGGCCGAAGCAGAGAGCGATCACAATGCAGGCGATGCTGAAGGCGGTCATCATGGTGCTGGCCAGAATGGGTGTACCTTGGATTTCCGCTACCACATAACTGATATAAGAAGAAAACACCCCAAAGATCAACTGAGCCAATACGAAAAAGCCCATAATTCCGAAAGCTTCCTTGGGGATGTGCAGCTTTGCTTTTTGGCCTGCCGCTTCATTGACCGGTTCTTTCATAAAGAGGGCTACTAAAACAAAGGAAATACTGCCGAGGAGATAAAAGGCGAAGGTATAACGCCAATTCAATGCGCCCAGGATACCTCCGGCCATAATGCCGACGATCAGCCCCACATTGAAGAGGGCCATGCCAAGACCGAGGATATCGGCCCGCTTAGCTTCATCGTCGTACATTTTGGCAATATAGGACTGGCAGATGGGAAGCCAGCAGCCCAGACCCAAGCCAAAGACAACCCGGGTAAACATCAGCGCCCCGAAAGACATAGAGAAGAAGAAAGGCATTCCCCCGAAGATCACGTAGATCCCAATGGCAATGAGGGACAGCCCCCGGAAGGAAAGCCTGCGCCCCAGCACCACCCCCGTTACCAGGGCCCCGGCCATCTGGGCCAGACTGACCGAGGTGAGCAAATAGGTAATACCGGCCATGGAAATGTGGGGATAAGATTCGGAGATTTTGCTGAGAATGCTTGAGATGATGAAGAAATCCGGGATAAAGATGAACATCGACATGATGGCCACAAGGGGTCCTAATGTCTTGTTGGGTTGAGAGTTCATTGAGTAATCCTCCTTCGCAAGTTAGTGAGCGGCCTCACATGCTTCTCATATGCTGCAGATGGCATGCTGCCGACAGGTTCAATGAATCTGGGATTTATGTCATGTGATTCCTATCGAAAAATGGTAGAATGATATTGATCAAAAATTTTTATTCACAAGGAACAGTGCTCCTGGCTAAATCAGTATCTGACCTCAAATTGCTTTGGGAGGGAAACTTATGCAAGCGAAGTCGTTTAATCTAAAAAAATTCGATGACGTATTGAACCAAATGATCGTTCCCAATTTTCAGCAAGCGCCTCTGTGGGATGTGGACAACCGGCCGATGACCAAAGACCGTTGGGAGGCTACCGTTCGCTGTAAGAAGTCCCTGCTGGACGGAGACCTCGATGCCGTAATGACCTCTGAATATCCGCGCACCGAGATCAAAAAAATTTGGATCGAATCCTACAAGCTGGGCTTACGGCCATCAGATAAGACCCATGATCCAGAGGAGGATATGCTGAGAAACGAAAATCTCATGCCCTTTGCCCAGATTGTCTTTCCCACCATTCATGATCTCGGGGATTTCAATAAGATTCCCATCTTTATGAACATTCACGACCGGCAGGGAACTTTCTTTTTTCAAAAGACAGCAAGCGGTATCGAGTCTTATTTTGTTCAGGAGTTTCTTTTTAGCAATGAACCCAGAGAAATCCGCAAGAGCGGCCTGACGTCCCACCTGCTCTGTAAACGTTCCATGTGTCCGGCAGTATTGCTGGGGCCCGAGCATTATTTGGAGAGCGATCTCAATATCAACAGTGCTTCCGCCCCGATTTTTGACGCTAAGGGCAATCTCGATGCCATTATTACCCTGGCTTATCGGGAAACGGGAATTCCCTGGGAAAAGGATGCTGCGGAGAAAGTGTCCACCATCCTGACTCAAGTGCTGTTATTGGCACACCGGATTCAGACCAGTATCCGCCCCCCTGCGGAGAGAGCCGTTCTTGTTGCCCGGGAAGAAATCCCTTGCCCCGACCTGACCAGCGATCCGCCCATTATTGTCGTTGACCCGGCAGGAATGATCATGGGCATTAATCCGGCGGGCCGCCGCTTTTTTCCGACCCTGCCCACCGATGGTCAAGCCGGCAATATCAGAAGGTATCTTCCCGCCAATTCCCAACTCCTTCCTCTTATCCAAACTCAGGCACAAGGGATCATCAGCGAAGTGATTGGTTCCCCGCCGACCACCGGGCTTTATTCTGTTCAGATCAGGCCTTTTGAAGCGGCGGGCAGGTCCTGTTCGATTCTGCTTTTTGCCAATGCCCAAGAGTCCGGCCAAACTGCGGCTCCGGGCAAATACTTACCGTCTGCCGATTGTTTCAACAGCTTGATTGGCGAGAGCTATGCTTTCCGCAACGCCATTGATCAGGCTGTGTGCTTCGCCAACTCCAATGGCAATATTCTGCTGACCGGGGAAAGCGGTACCGGCAAAGAATTGTTTGCCAAGGCCATTCACAACTGTCAGGATCGAAAAGGGCCCTTTGTGGCCATCAACTGTGCGGCAATTCCTCGTGAGCTGATCAGCAGTGAATTGTTTGGCTATGCTTCCGGCTCTTTTACCGGCGGCGACAGGAAAGGGCGCAAGGGAAAAATCGAAATGGCTGATGGGGGTACCTTATTTTTGGATGAAATCGGCGATATGCCCTATGAACTGCAAGCGGTTCTATTGCGCGTTCTCCAGGATAAGCAGGTCACGCGGATCGGTGATCATGTCTCCCATCAGATTGAATTCAATTTGATCACGGCCACCAACCGCAACCTTAAGGATCTGATGGAGAGCGGCCAGTTTCGTCCCGACCTCTTCTACAGAATCTCCATGTTTCCCATCAATATCCCGCCCTTACGGGACCGCAAAGGGGATATCAAGCTGTTTGTCTCTTATTTTATGGACAGCTGCGGGCAAAACAATCCGGAAGCACTGTCTATTTCCCATGAAGCCCTCCGGATCCTGGAGGAATACGATTGGCCAGGCAACGTGCGGCAACTGGAGAATGTCATCCTATATATGATGACCATAGCCAAAAGCCGGAACAGCAAGGTTCTCCTGCCGGAACATATCCCCAATATTGTCCTCCAGTCATCTCCGCCCTCCTTTGCGCCGGGAGAGGCAATGGATACTGAAAAAGCGGAGGCTTATGGCACCATTCATCAAGTGGAGAAAGTCATGCTGGAAAAAGTGCTGAAAGAATTCAATCACGACATTCCCTTAGTGGCTGAAATATTAGGGGTAAGCAAATCAACAGTCTACCGCAAGATTAAACGATATAATCTGGCCTAAGCATAGGAGCGGCCTCAGTGCTTCTCGATCTTAATCTTAGCGTGTTCTACTAAAGCTTGAGAATTGTCGCTTATTTCCTCCAGGGCCGCTGTAATCTCTTGGGTAGAGGCCGCTTGATTTCCGGCAATACCGTTGATTTGATCAACTTCCCAAAGGATGCTCTCGATGGAATCCTTCATCTGGGTGAGTATTTCTGTAACCATTTTCGCCGAATCTTTGCTTTGAGCAGCAAGGGTCCGCATCTCCTCCGCCACAACGGCGAAGCCCCGCCCTTGCTCTCCGGCGCGGGCGGCTTCAATGGCGGCGTTTAAACCCAGCAGGTTGGAATGGGCGGATACATCGGCAATGGCACGGATGACCTGATTGACTTCTTTAATTTTTACCGCAGAGTCATTGGCCGAGCGTACCACGCTGTTAATTTTAGACGAAAGTATCTGGGAACCGGAGGCGATCTCCTCCAGGCCGGCATTCACCTCCTGGAGGCTGGCAGCCAGGCTTTGTGATGCTTCCTCCAGATTGGCCTCTTTTTCCATACTCCGCCCAATCGATACACAGCCGATTATTTCCCCCCGGCTGTTTTGAATGGGGGTGGTCATGGCCAAGAAAGGAACACCAAAGGCTTCTTTGGGGCGCAACTCCGTATTGGATTCTCCGGTTCTGACACACCGGCCCAGATCATCGTCCGCAGGTAATTCGAGGCCGACCAGCTGCATATGGGACCCATTCAGTTTGTATCCGGGATAAAAATATAGAATATGGGTGTTGTCGGTTATTATTACCATCAGGTCTTCTTTGATCAGTTCTTTCAGTCGTGATAATATTGCCGCATAAGCCGCCAACAGTTCCTCATCACTTTGCACAGCTAAGTTCATCATGATTCGCCCCTTTTTTAGATATATCGGAAAAGACAACCTTTTCCGACCTTAAGTTGTGAATGGCCTACCAAGAATAGTGTGAGGGCATATACCTCCATTGCTTTAAATCAGATTAAACAGAGCAACGAACCGGCCGACATGGATTCAGCAGTCTGCCGGTTCGTTGTTTTACAGCAAAAGCCTGCCCCTATTGCTAACAATACCAAACGTTTAGCGACATTTTAAAACCTTCTATCCATTGCGCTCTTTTGTCTGGGTGCTTTTCCCAGGAATCATCAGCTTGCAGCAGGGCAAATAATTCGGCGACGGTATACTTTTCTGCAGCCACGGATATCCCATCCCTTCTTATTTTTTTCCATATTCGTTGGCGAATTCATAAACGGCAATAATATTCTCCGGGTTGGCATCATTGGCACTGAGAAGGGGTCTGTCCTGCATGAAGATAAATCCGCCGCCCGGGGCAAAGGTATCGTAGCACTTTTTGACATAATCGATGCACTGCTGCTTGGTTCCGTACTTTAAAAGGCTGGCGCTTATACCCGTGGCCAGTGTGCACCAGTCACCCACCAGTTTGTGGACCTCGAAAGGATCATCTTCCTCCAGCATAATAATCATGCTGCCCTTGGGTGTTTGTCGGTACCTTTCGATGGTATTGAGGAACTTGCCTTCACCTTTGAGGAAGAACTTCAGGCCGGCCTGCATATAAGGTTCGTATACTTCCAAAAAGGGCTTCATGAAGAATTCATCGAATTGCTTTCCGCTCAGGAAACACTCCACATGATACCCGGTCAGTCCCACCTTAAGCCCCGGCATCCTGGCCAGATCTTCAGGCTTCAGGGGAAGTGCCGCCTTATCTGCTGCCAGGAGTTGGGCACAAGCCGCTCTGACCTGATCGGGCCGTCGGCGTAAGTCAATCAGAGTGTCTTTCATTCCTCTGACTTTGTCGAAAAGAAGCTTTAGAGGAGAGTTGAAAACGAGAGGAACATTGACCAGGGTATAGACGGATCTTGCAGCCAATCCCTGCAAGATCAATTCGTTGGTCAGGTCAAACTGCCGGAATTCCAGCATGCCTTGACGAAGGGCCTCATAGGCATCTTCTTTGCGCTCTTGGTCAAGCTTGGGCAGCTTCCTTTTCAGTAAAATCTCATTAATATAATAATAGGGATCTTTGCAGAATTCATCATATTCGTCATCTTTCATATAGACGTCAGCTGTCTGGTTGTGTGCCACTGTGGTCTGATCATTGGCCAGGTAAAAAGAATGGGAACCAAGAGCCTGAAACGCTTTGTAGGGATTGGGCAGGGATGCCATTCCCCAGGTGTAGTCAAGGTGGATATCATCCAAGAAACGCAGATAGCTTTGGGCAGTGAGCCGGGGATCGTGAGCAACCTCTTGATAGGTTACACCGGCGTAGGCAAAGGGCCAGTAAGTAAATTCCATACCCACCGGTACTTTTTGGGGTTCCCGGAAATTTGTCGCATCCCAGAGATTTTGCTGGGTTTCCTGAACCAAGGATAGTGAAGCCAAGCGAATTCCTCCCTTCATTGGGCAGCGGCTGCCTTGGGGCCGGCCGCTGCCTGGTAGTATCCTAACAGATTTCTCCTAATAAATTTCACAGGGAATTCAGCTCTTGCTTTTGGTCTTTGGCCAATTTAGCGTCCCGTGTGCTGGTGATGAAGACGATAACCGTAAAGAGCAGCGCCACCACCAGCCCGAAGAGAAAAATCGTGTTCATAGGCGCATCTTCGCCCACAATCTTGAAGAAGAGCTGGCCCACCGGCGAAGCCAGGAAGCTGCCGAAGTTCTGAAAGGCGAAGAACAGCCCCATTGCCGCGGCAATGGCCGAGGCCGGCACGGTCAGGGACAGGCTCATGGGGATGCCCGCCGTGAACATAACGCTGGCAAAGCCGGAGAGAAAAAAGCCGATGCCGAAAACAAACAAGAGGGAGGTGGAAACAGAGGAGCTGGCCCCATAAATAATCATAAAACTGAGGGAAACCATGATCATGGCCACAAAAAGAATATAGTTCTTGAAGAAACGATAGCAGAAACCATACGCGACACCCCCCAAGACCGCTCCCACAGTAAAGCAGGTGACAATCGTTCCGATGACGGCGCTGGAATAGCCCATATCCGTAAGAATAAAGGCAATATAATTCCAGCAGAACTGAGTGAGAAGCATCACCACGAGGAGGAGAAAGAGGTAATAAAAAGCAGTCTTGGGGATCTTGATTTTTTCCTTTTGGGCTTCCTGGACGAATTCAGGTTCTTTGTAGAAGATCACGAAGAAAACCAAGGGGATAATCCCGAAAAGATAAAAGACATAGGTGGTTTGCCAGCTGATCAGGCAGAGAATCCCGGCGATAATGTTGCCGATGGTGGCGCCGAGGCTGAAAAAGACGTCTTTAGCTCCCATCATGAAAGCCCGGGTGTTTTCCTTGTCAAAGAGGTAGGCAATGGTGGAATTGACAATGGGAGAGAAAGCGCCCAGCCCCAGACCAAACAGGCAGCGGCTGGCCAACAGGGTTCCAAAGGAAAGGCCGTCTCCCATCAGGAAGGGGAAGCCGCCGGCCACCGTAAAGAGAAGCAGAGAGATGATGCCTGCCGTTTTGTATTTCAGCTTGCGCCCGATCAGAACCCCGGCACCGATGGAGGCGACAACTTGGGCCACATTGACAACGGCGGTAACATAAGTAAGGGCAGAGGCGGAAACGTTAGGATAGGATTCGGCCATGGCGGCGAAGGTTGTCGCCACAATTCCATGGGTGGGGATAAAAAAGTTCATGAACATGATGGCAAAGACGATGCCATAGCGGGTAACGCGGTTCATTTCATTCATGATTTTTTACTCCTTTTATTCTTATAGTTTGGGGAGCCGCTCCTATAGGACTCCCGGCTTACAGGGCTTTCCGCTTCTGCAGCGGGAAATCCCCCAGATTCAGGCTTTCCTTCAAGCTGATGGCGCTCTTCTCCACAGGCTCATACCCTGCGGCTTCAATTTTTAAGGAATACACCCCCGCCGCCAGCTTCCTGAACCAAAAATCCCCGAAATCATCCGTGACAGTTCTCAGGCTTTCACCTCCGGGGAAGCTCAGGCTGACCGTGGCTCCTTCAATAATCTCGTTGGCTTGGGGGTCCCACACTTCACCGGCCAGAAAAAGCCTGGGCAGATTAAGATAATAGACCCGGGGCCGGCAGCCCTTTTCCGGCAGCATGGTCTCCGCTCTGGCAATCTCCTCGGCAAACTCTTCCTCCTCTCCAAAACGCAGGCCTCCGGTGGCGCACAGATCCACACAGTGGGGGAGCTTCCCCTCATCCACCAGGTGGGCGCAGCCGGTGCATTTCTGGGCAACATCCAGCTCGTCATTCCAGAAGATGGCCTGATAAGGGCAGGCCCGGACAATTTCTTTTCTGCCTTTGATTTTTTCCGGATCAAGAATGACCAGACCGTCTTCCCGTTTATAGCCCGCTTCCGGTACCGCTTCCAGGCAAGCCGGTTTGTCGCAGTGCATACAAGGCCAGGGAGTATATTCCACCGTCACTTTAGGCACCTGTCCGTGGTCCTTTTCTTTAACCCGCATCCAGAACTGGCCCGTATTGGGCTGGGGCAGAGCGTAGGGCAGCCAGGCATTGCCCACATGCTCGTCCTTGCAGGCAATCTGGCAGCCATAGCAGCCATTGCAACGTTCCATATCCACGATAAATACTTTCATGTCAGGCCTCCTTATTCTGCCAGCCAGGCGTCGACGATTACACCGGTCTCTGGATCATACTTGCGGGAGAAGGCTTCCGGGTATTGGCGGGCCAGTTCAAAGACATCCACCTTTTCGATCCCCACTAAGTAACCGCTGGTGACTTCCCCGGCACAATTTTTAGAAGTGATTTTTTTGGGGGCGATGAGATTGTTAGAGCCGCCCCGGTCGCTTTCTCCCAGCACGATAGGGTCGATCCTGGCGCCGTGGTCCTGGAGAACCACCTGGGGTCGGATGCGCTCCGTGATGTAAGCTCCGCCAAGCACCCAGCCGCCTTCATTGAAAAGCTTCACGATATCTCCCTCTTTAATGTTAAGCCTTTGGGCATCCACAGGGTTAATCCAGACCGGCTCATAAGCGTAGCTGTCGGGGCCTTTGACTTTGCAGGTCTTGATCTCCCGGAACCAGGCACAGTCGTCCATTTGGGAATGAAGCCGCCAGTGGGGATGGTTGGACACCAGGAGGAAGGGATAGCTTTCAGACCTGGGGGTACTTAAGCGTTCATCGGGATGGGTCTCCCCTTTTTCGATCCACTTGGGATAGGGTCCCCGCTCCGTGTCCTCGGGGAAGGATTCCGCCAGGCGCTGGGAATAGTACTCCAGCTTGCCGCTGGGCGTGCTGAGAGGGAAACTCTCCGGATCCGTGTAAAAGGCATAAAAGCCCGCTACATCCTCTTCCCAGTCTGCCGCTGCCGGGACCACGTAGCACTTCTGCTCCTTGAACTCTTCAAAGCTGATATAGTCCTGGACACCGGAATTCATAAAGCCTTTTTTGACCTTATCCTCAATGGATTCACCGCCGGTCAGCTCCTGAAGCACTCCCAGCTTGGCGGCCACGGCCATGGCGCATTCGTAATCGCTCTTGGACTCACCCAAAGGAGGGATGGATTGCTCTTCGATGAGCAGCATATTGTAATTGCCGGAGGTGATGTCGCAATTGATATCATACTCCTCAAACTTCGTATTGACCGGGAGAATAATATCGGCCAGCAGACAATCATCTTCCATCCAAATATGCTGAGCCACCACACATTCAATGTGCTCGCTGTGGAGAGCGTCTATAAATTTAAAGCCGCCGTTCCAGGAAGAAGTCCATTTGGGTGAGTCGGTCCAGACCATGTGGATGCGTTCGCAGCCCGGAGCCGGGTACTCAATTTTGCGGAATTGATCTTCCACGGGAACTCCCGCACAGGTGCAGCCATACCAGGTCAGGGGGTTTTCCCGGGAATAATCCCCGGCCAGGGCTTCCGGGACCAGGGTTTCCGTAACCAAGGATTCCCGGGTATCGGCGGCATAGGGGAAGAGAATGGAGACCAGATCAGGAATGAATTGCGCCCGGGGAGCAGGCATCTGGGAATCCAGGCTGAACAGCTGGTATTCCATCATCTTCAGCTGGTTGCGGCCCGGTTTGCCCAGGGCCTGCATGCCCAGCAGGGCTACTTCCAACCGCGCCGGTTCATGGGAATAGGTGGAGCGGATAAAGGAGCCGCCGTTGCAGTGGGCAATGGACGTATTCTGTCTGGCCCAGGAACGGGCCAGGGCCTTAATGGTCCGGGCCGGAACGCCGCACACGGTTTCCGCCCATTCCGGGGTTTTTTCGATGCCGTCGTCCCGTCCCATGACCTGATCGGCAAAGAATTCAAAGCCTACGGCGTGGGTGGCGATATACTCCTGATCATAAAGACCCCCCTTAAGCCAGGTGTGGGCAATAGCTAATTGCAGGGCTGAATCGGTGTTGGGCAGAATCGGAATCCACTTATCGCCGTGAACTGCGCAGCCGTAGTTGACATCCGGGCAAATATACACCTGGCGCACCCCAATATCCCGGAGGAAGAAGCAGTAGCGGCTGGGAAAGTGCCCGCCCCAGCCCCAGGGGGTAGTCACCACATCACAGCCCCAGAAGAGGACCATATCCGAGTGGCGGGCTACATCCAGAAACAGATTGTTTTGATTGCCCTGTCCTACAGGGTCCTGGCCCCAGATATGCTTGGCCCCCCAATACCAGCCTTCCCAGCTGTCCGGGTTGCGGGCCTGCAGGGTATAACCCCCTAAACTATCCAGCAGGGCGCCTTGGGTTCCCCGGGGGCCGTGGATGGTCTTGACCGCATGATGCCCGTCGGATTGAACGAAGATGGAATTCATGCCGTATTTTTCTTTGATGCGCAGCACTTCCCCGGCAATGATATCGGTGGCTTCATCCCAGGAAATCCGCACATATTTGGATTTGCCCCGGTTTTGAATGTTTCTTTCCCCCTTGGGGTCGAAATCCACCCGTTTCAGCGGGTACAAAATGCGGTTGGGGGAATAGACCCGCTGCTTATAGGCCAGGGCAAAGGGGGAAATTTCCGATTTCTCCTTGGCCCGGAATTCCTTGCCCCGGGCTTTGATCGTCCAGGCGTTAAGTCCCTCCTTGGGAGCATGATCGGTATAATGAAAAGGACGTGTGCGCAGGATTTTTCCGTCTTTCACATCGATTTCCGCCGGATCGGAAGCGGTGCAAGGGCCGCAGAAACCCAGGGTCTTGATGGTGGTTTTAATGTCCGACATGTTAAGCGACTCCTTTCAGGTCCATTCAACAAGTGATGGGTAGCATAATTGCTCAAGGAACGAAGAGCGAGACCTGGCGGCCTTTACCGGCCATTTTCGCGGTCAGCTCTTCCAGGGGACCGTATTCCATGGCGCTGGCCAGGCAGTGCAGCACGCAGGAAGGCTGCCCCCCGCCGGCCACCCGGTCCTTGCAGAGATCGCAGTATTGGGTAGGAACAGGGATGTAACGGTGTTCCCAATGCTTGTCGTCCATCAGCTTCCAGGGACCCAGCTCCAGAAGCTTGATGCCCCACTGACCCAACGGCAGCATTTTTTCATTTTTGCAGGCCACTTCACAACTATGGCAGCCGGTGCAGTATTCATTGTCAATCAACAGTCCGTATTGTGCCATTTTTCTCATCTCCCTTTAAAGTGATTCTGTCCAGCCCTTGCAGATCTTTACCCCTTCCGCCGCATTAACAGTGAAGGCGTCGGCGCCAATATGCCTGCAGGCAATCTCCGTAACCGGATTGCCCCCGATGATTACTTTCAGATCCTTGCGCAACCCGGCTTGCTCAAGGGCATTCACGACCTTCTTCATGGAATCCAAGGCCAGGGTCAGAACACCGCTCATCCCCACAATCTCCGGTTTAACCTCACTGACCTTCCGGACAAAAGCACTGGGCGGCTGATCGATGCCCAAGTCATAAACTTCAAAGCCTGCCGCTTCCGCCATCCCTTTAAAAATATTTTTGCCGATGTCATGGAGATCCCCTTCCACAGTGCCTAAGACAATCGAACTGGCCTTAGCTCTGTTGGCTGTTCCTAAAACGGGTTTCAAGATATTCAGTGCCGAGGATAAAATCTCCCCTGAAAAGATCAGATCCCCCACATAATACTCATTCTGTTCATACAGGTCCCCCACGATGGCCATACCCTTCTGACAGGCAATGACGAGAGCCTGGGCTTCTTCTTCCGTGGGGTTGGCAGCCACAAATTCTTGCAGAGTCTTGATTACCGTAGTTTCATCCAAATCCCCAATCGATTGAGTAAACTTTTGCAAATCAATCATACATTTCCCTCCCAAACGCACCAAAATGTCATCAAAATGTCAATCAGAACCGGCCCTTCAATCAGCCGCTCCTTTTACTGGCCCGATCGTGTTCTGACGATAAGCATTGGCATAGTTGCGGCAGTGGCGATCGTGTCCCAGCAAGGCCTCCACAGCCAGGATCGTAGCGATAATATCTCTATTTAAAGGATCTAAGATGGCCGAATTCATTCCCGCAAACATCCCAAGGGCCAGGAAGTTTTGGTTGATGATTTTCCTGAGAGGCAACCCAAAGGAAATATTGCTCAGACCCGAAGTTACGTTAATATCCGGGTAAAGCTCCCTGACTTGCCGGGCTGCCGCCGCGAAGTTTAACAGGGACTGATTGTCCGCCGGCAAGGCGGTCACCAAGGGGTCGATATGAATTCTGTCCGGGGTGATAGCATAAGCCTGAGCTTTTTCAACCATGGCTACGGCGATCCTTACCCGGCTGAGGACATCTTTAGGGATGCCGTCGTTATCACAGGTTAACGCCACGACCTGCCATGGCGTCCCTTCAATCAAGGGAAAAATGACCTCGCATTTATCTCCCTCCAGAGACACTGAGTTGATCAGCCCCGGACGCTTAACGCAGTTAAAAACCGCTGCAATGGCATGGGGGTTAGGGCTGTCAATAGAAATAGGGGTATCGGTTGCCTGCTGGACAATGTCGATCAGCCAGGCCAGTGTTTCCGCTTCAAGTTCGGGAGCAGTGCCCGCACACACATCAAGATAAGCTGCGCCGGCCTGTCCTTGCTTCAGGGCAAGATCATGGATAAATTCCTTATTTTTTGCCGCAATGGCCTGCTTGACGCTGGGAATAGTGCCATTAATTTTTTCGCCGATGATAATCAATGGTCAATCTCCCTCTCCTTTCCTTAATCAGCCCGGTAGATAGTGCAGGGCATGCTCTTGAAGTGGGTGCCGAAACCCAGTTTGCCGTTTTCTTTATTGGGGATGAGGTTGTTAATATTGCATTCCCAGACATCAAACATTTTTTCCGCACCTCTTTCCGGATACCACCAGCCATGATCGATGGAGACCACATTTTCTTTGACGATAGGGGTTAGGTGGGCATACAGCTTGGCCTTGTTCCAGGGGTTTTCCACATAGATCCAGGAGCCTTCGCTGATTCCTTTGGCAGCAGCGGTTTTGGGATGGATCTCCGCCGTGGGCCAGGGGTGAATTTCCCGCAGAGTCTTGATCTGGCGGTGCTCAGAGTGAAAGGAGGTAAAGCGCCGGGCACCGGTCGTCATGATCATGGGATAGTCCTCAGCTAGATCCGGCCTGGAAGCGGCACTGAACTTAGGCTCCATATAATAGGGAAGGGGGTCCTCACCCAGGGCCTCCAGCATGGTGCTGTACAGTTCAATCAGGCCGGTGGGGGTATTGACCCCCGGCTGACCGTCGGGACGCAGCAGGCCTTTTTCATATTTGCGGTATTCCAGCTCATATTGGGCAATGACCCGTTCCTTCAGTTCAGGAAAGGAGACATCCACGCCGGGCACGGGGGCCATATCATGGCTGAGATAGCTGTCCGTATCCTTCCATCTGGGGTCTTGGCTGTCCGGATGCAGGCGGTGATGCAGATCCAGGAGGATTTCCAGATCGCTTTTGGTTTCCCCAAAATCCTCGATGATTTTGACCAGGGCGCCGTACTGGCCGGGCTGGGAAGCCATGCTGTTCATAACGATGCCGTCGTGTTCCAGGGAAGTGGAGATAGGCAGCACTAGATCCGCCAGACCGGCAATGGTCGGATTCATGAAAATATCGGACGCTACAATAAAGTCCAGTTTGCGCATGGCCTCATACCACCGCTTGGGCTGAACTACAATCGAGGAAGCCAGGAAGTTAGTGCTTTGGATAAAAGCAAACTTGATCGGATAGGGTCTGCCGGTCTCCAAAGTATCCAGGGTGCAGTCGGGATGAGTGGTATTGACGATCATGGGGATAGCGGGAAATTCTTTGTAGCCGATCCCTTCAAACTCTTCTTCTGCTTCGGCAGTCTCCTGACTGGCATCGTTGTTCACATCCCCGGCAAAAAAGGTGGGCTGCCCCATAAACAAACCGCCGGGAATATCCAGGTTGCCGGTAATGGCGAAAATACTGTAGAGAGCATGTCCGATCTGGATGCAATTGGGGTTTTGGTCGATAGCCAGACCGATGCAGGCACTAGAAGGTTTCTCCACCAGGCACTGGGCTACGGCGTAAATATCTGCCGCCGCCACACCGGTGATCTCCTCGGCCCATTCCGGAGGATACTGGTTGGCTCTCTCCGCCAGCTCCTCAAAGCCATAACACCATTTCTCCACAAATTCCTTGTCGTATTGACCGGTTTTGATGACAGCGTGGAGCAGTGCCAGGGCTAAAGCAGCGTCGGTGCCGGGACGGAGCTGGAGATGGTATTCCGCCCGGGTGGCCAGCCAGTTGGCCCGGGGATCCACAGAGATCAGCTTGGTGCCCCGCTTCATAAGCTCGATCATAGAGTGGCCCCAAAGACCGTCCGCATTGCAGCGCAGCGGGTCCCGGCCCCAGATCAGCATGTACTTGGGAGGTTCCCAGCGCGGATCATCATAACGCAGAGGCAGACCGTTGGCGTAGTCATATTCCACGTAAGCGCTGCCCAGCATCCAGCTCATCACCGCCATGCGGGGAACCAGGCAGGACCAGCCGCTGTTGGGATGGACGATAGTCTTGCTGCCGAAAACGTCCAGGCAGAGGGGAGTCTGGTAGCGGCAGGCTTCCCGACCGGTGCCGGACCAGACGGAGACGGAATTGACGCCCCATTGTTCCACACAGTCATGGTATTTTTCCACGATGATGTCGTAGGCCTCGTCCCAGGTAATGCGCTCCCACTTATTCTCCCCGCGCTGGCCGACACGCTTCATGGGATACTTGATCCGGTCAGGATGATAGAAATATTCCTTCATGGTCAGGCAGCGGACGCAAAGACGGCCTTTGGTGATGGGGTGATCCGGATCGCCTTCCACTTTCTGAAGCTCGCCATTTTTGACGAAAATACGCAGGCCGCAGCCCACCCCGTGACAGCCCGGGGGAGACCAGGCATTCGTACGGTAGACTTTGGTGCCGTCCGCCAGCTCGGTCACAGCGGGGGCGGCGTTTTCGTTCCAATGTAATGTAGCCATGGGTTTTCCTCCAATCATGATGTTTTGAAGATGAATTTTTGCCTGCTCTTTTGTATTGCAAAATGTGTGCCATGTTAAAGGTCGGTTCCGGCGATCAAAGGGATTACTCCTAAACTGTCCCACCGACCGACAGTGGGGGTCTTCGCGTAACCAAAGGTCCTTCTTTCAACCAGATTTTTTGTTGCATCAATCGCACTTATGCGATGAGACTTTCGCATTATGATTTTCTGTCGAACAAGCAGGGACGACAAGGGTTGATAAGGTGGAGCATCCCACTATAGGCAGTGATTTTGGCAAGAAAAAATGCCCTGAAAAACAGGGCTGAAGTTTGATTTATAGATTTAGGCGGCGGCAGTGTCAGCGGCATATTTACCATAGAATCTGTCAAGGGCTTTCCCCGCAATACGGACATGGTTTTGAGCTTTGTTTGTAGCCCTTCGTGTGTAGCGAAGGTGGCAGAATTAATCACATGACTTGCCAATGGGACGTAATATGTTAAGAAGCAGTGTGCTTAATAAGTTGATAACGGGAGAAGGTTATGGAGAAAAAAAGAGTATTGATTGGCAGTCCTATACGGCAAAACCCCCATATACTGAAAGAATTCCTGGATTCCCTGAGCGGCCTCGAGCAGGGAGATCTGGAATTGAGCTATATCTTTGTTGATGATAACGAGTGCGAAGAATCCAGCCGATTGCTGCTGAATTTTAAAGAGAAGGGATTGACTACCCTGATCAAAGGGGACAAGGGGGAGAAAAGGCCGGGGGACTATGTATGCGACGATATCACCCACCATTGGCGGGATCACCTGATTCAGAAAGTAGCCGGATACAAAAATTTAATGATTGAAAAAGCCCTTGAGTGGGGGTATGATCATCTGTTTCTGGTTGATTCGGACTTAATCCTGCATCCGGCTACCCTCCGGCACCTTGTGGGCGCCGGCAAAGATATTATTTCGGAAATCTTCTGGACCTCCTGGTATCCGGAGCGTCAGGAGCTTCCCAATGTATGGCTCTATGATCACTACGATATGTCCCCTCGGCAAAGGGGAGAAAAATTAAGCCAGAAAGATCTGGATATAAGAATGCAGGGGTTTATCGATCAGCTGAGAATACCCGGGGTCTATGAGGTGGGGGGACTGGGAGCCTGTACCTTGATGAGCAGCAAAGCTTTGCAGGCAGGAATCAGTTTCAGCGAGATAAAAAACCTGACCCTATGGGGAGAAGACAGGCATTTTTGTGTAAGAGCCAATGCCTTAGGCCTAAGCTTATGGGTGGACACCCATTATCCGGCTTACCATATTTACCGGGAATCATCAATGGCAGGGGTAGAGGAATTTAAGGCCGTTTGTAAAGGGGAGAAACTGCCGCAGCAGAGGAGCTGTGTCGTTCAAAAGCAGCATAAACCGAAACTGACCTTGTCCATGGTCATGAAGAATGAAGCAAACAAAGATTTAGCAAGGGTGCTCCGGGAGCACCGGCACTATATTGATGCTGCGGTGATCATCGATGACGGAAGCACGGATAACAGCATAGAGCTGTGCCTGAGCATACTTCAAGGAATTCCCCTTCAGATCATTGGGAATTCCGCTTCTAAATTTGCCAATGAGGTAGAGCTGAGAAAGCAGCAATGGCAGGCAACTGTGGCAACTAACCCGGAATGGATATTAAACCTTGATGCCGATGAAGTGTTTGAGAACAGGTTCAGGCAGGAGGTCAGGATGTTGATCGAGGATCCTGACACAGATGTATGGTATTTCCGGCTTTATGATTTTTGGGATGAGGACCATTACCGGGAAGATGAGTATTGGAATGCCCACTCCACCTACCGGCCCTTTTTGCTGCGCTATCGGCCGGGCTTTGTTGCCGAGTGGAATGAGGTTGCCCAGCATTGCGGCCGTTTCCCGAAAAGCATAACCACCCTTCCCTACAAACTATCGTCATTACGACTAAAACACTTGGGCTGGGCCGATCCCAAGAACCGCATGGCTAAATATCAGCGCTATATGGAATTGGATCCGGAAGCCCGCTATGGTTGGAAAGAGCAGTATGAGTCCATTCTTGACCCTAATCCCAGGCTGGTGAAATGGGAGGAGTAAACTTATTGAACCATACCCCAAACCGATACGGAAGCAAAGAGATAGGCACTGCCCCTTGGGACAGCGCCTATCTCTTTGCTAATGCTTTGAACATACGAAGCCCCTCTTATAACCATTGTCTGCGATTGCCTTATCCGAACAAGTCGCTGTGGGTTCCGGTGCGGGTGAGAGTCAAAACGAGTATGTCATCCTCAACTTTATAAATGAGCAACCAGCCCGGTGTGACGTAGCACTCCCGATGCTTTGACCAAACGCCGTTCAATGCATGATCCTTATGCTTTTCAGAAAGTGGTTTTCCTGAAGCCAGTGTTTGAATGACTGCCGTAAGCAGGCGCATATCATAGCCTCTGCGCTAGATATATTTCAGATCACGCTTAAAGCGACTGGTCGACTTCACTTCATACATCGGCCAAAAGCTCCTTCATCATCTGGTCGACATCAGTATAGCCTTTAACCGAAGGGTCACGACTGATAAGCTCAGCTTCTTCCATGGCAGCAATCGTCTCGGCATTCGGATTCTCCAGAGCAATGTCAAAGGGAATTCTCTGCTGACGCACGGCCTGACGCAGGAAAATATTGAAGGCCGTCGTCATGTTCATTCCGAGCTCAGAGAAAAGCTGCTCAGCCTGTTTTTTTAATTCAACATCCAAACGAATACTTATAGTTGTGTCTGCCATAACCATCAACTCCTTTGCTTTAGCATATTCAACATATCACAAAGCGCATCGTAAATACAATGCAAGAGAATAAAGGCCGCCCCTTTGCATTGGTTTTTGGGGGCTTAAGAACAAATGTAAAGGAACCTTGACAAACAAGATGGAATTGAATTACAATAAAAATGTAAAGGAACCTTGTCATTGCATTGGGGGTGCTTGCTTGGAAAATAAAGTAGAGCAGTTGAGAAGGGAGCGGGGGCTGAATCAGGAAGAGTTTGCCAAGGCCATTCGTGTTTCCAGGCAAACGGTCAGTTCAATCGAAAACGGAAAATATAATCCGTCTTTAGAGCTGGCCTTTGCTATAGCAGATTTCTTTGAAAAGCCCATAGAAGAGATTTTTATCTATGAAAGGAGAAAAGAGAATGAAAAAAAGTAATCTTTGGGCAGGAATGCTCTTTATACTAGGCGGTGTTTTGTGTCTGTCTACAGCTCTGATGCTGGATACGAGATTGGATAGCCTACTAATTGGATTTGCCGGTGGTTTAATCGTTCCCGGAGCGACTATGATCATTAAATATTTTTATTGGACTGCGCCCCAAAACAGAAGCAGATATGCTGAGCGGTTGGAAAATGAGAAGATCGAACTGGGTGATGAGCGTAAAGAAAGATTGAGGGATAAATCGGGAAGATATGCTTATTTGCTGGGGCTGGCGGTGATCAGTGTTTCTGTAGTGCTTTTTTCCATACTGGGAAAATTGGAAGTGATTAAGAATGCTGAACTGATAATTTTATATTTGGCGGGGTTTTTTGTTTTTCAGTATGTTGCCGGGGTGACTATCTTCAGGCATCTTAATCATAAATATTGAAGCGGTCCTAACTGATTCTTGTTTTTTTAAAAATGTTAAATATAATTTCACTGGGCATTACCCGCTTTATAAGTGAAATTTATAGTGGCTGCTTACTAAGGATGATAAAATAAGGTTAGAATGTCTCGTAGGAAGGTGAGCAGCTTGGACCATAGTTTGCCTGAGGCAGTGACCCTGGGGCGTTTTCTTGAACAGCAGAAGCTGGAGCCTCTTCGTGAAGATCCCCTTTTTCAGGAAGAGATACTGGCCCTGTCTATCCAGACTTTATCTTTCAGCAGTCAGGAGAGCGGGCTCCCCGAGGGCGGGAGCAACGGACTCCCGGGCAAGTCCCTGAGCTTGCCCTTAGCCGGCAGTCATGTGCACCTGGAGGATCAGGGAAAATACCTTCGCCTTCGTATAGCGGAAGGTGAAGAAAAGACGCCCCGCACACAGGGCAGTTTCCTGTGCCTGCTCTCCGGGACTTGGGAGGACTTCTGTACCCAGGCCGCGGACTGGATGGAGCGGGAAAAAGGGAGAATCCTGGGCGCTTGCGAAGCGTTCACCAGGAATTTAACCGAGCAGATTACCCAGGGATACGGGTTGAGCATTCTTGCTGAGCTCAAAAAAACTCTGGGAGTCGATCTCTTTCTTTTGGATAAACACTTTAAGGTCTTGTCCTGGGAAGGAGGGGAGCGCTTCCCCTTTCACCCTGTTTCCTTTGTAACGCCGAAGCTCTCCCATTTCAAATCCATGGATTTACTGCTGGAGACTCCCTTGGGCATAGGGAAATGGAACGACTCCCAGTATAAAGACCTCCCTTTAAGCTGGTATCCTTTGGCAGGTCATCAGGGGGTGCTGGGATATATTGGCTTGGGAATCGGGCAAGGGGAGCTGGATCCGGTGGGGAGACTCTTCCTCTATAAGACGGCGGTCCTGCTTTACTTTGAGCTGGCCAAAGCCCAATCCGTAGAGGACACGGAGCGGCAGCATTATCGGGATTTCCTTTTTGATCTTCTCTATAATAATTTTGACTCTCTGGAAGTTGTGCAATCACGGGGCAAGCTTTGGGGAATGGATCTAACCAAACCCCACCTGGTGGTCGTTGGGGAGATCCCCGGCTATGACCCGGACTCCATAGACCAGCTGGCTTTTCAGGAACTTCTGGATACCGTGTCCACGGCCTTGCGCAACCAGCCCCGGACCATTTTCCTGGAACGCAATGATCAGATCGTACTTCTTTATCCTTTGGAAGGGATGATACCCCTCAGCCAATGGGAAGCCACCGCCAAAAAACTTCTCAGTCCTCTTTTAATCCTACTGGAAAACCTGGATGAAGAGCGGTCCATGATGTTTGGGGTGGGCAATCTTTATCCCTCCACCCGCTTTATCCACCGCAGCTTTCAAGAGGCTAAGTCCGCTTTGGAGCTGGGGCAATTGTTTAACCTCCAGGAGCGGGTAATCCTGTTTCAGGATTTGGGGGTGATGCGGCTTTTGCTCAATCTTGAGCAGCAGGAGCTGGAGGATTTTCGCAACGAAGTCCTGGGGCCTCTGCTTAAATTCGACCAGGAGAACAATCTGCACCTGGAGGAAACTCTGCTGGCTTATCTGGCTTCGGACGGAGATTTGAATCTGGCGGGAGACCGGTTGTTTCTCCATCCCAATACCCTGCGTTATCGTTTGAAAAAGGCTGCCGAGGTCCTGGATCGGGATCTGAACAGCCTGGAAACCCGGATGAATTTATTTATCGCCTTAAAAATCGGCCGGCTGAAGTCCCTCTGGCAGGAATAACATTTGCGGTTGCCTTTGCCACGTTTATGGTATTTGTCACAACTAAAAAGAAATAGAGACCCAGGCCGGAAGAGTCTAAAAACTTTGAAAATCCTGACAAACCTTTGCACCACATGGGGTGCAAGGGTTTTGTTTTTTATTACAAAGGAAGCGGAAGATTTTCATGAAGTTTTATAATGCCGAACAAGTAAAGTGAAGCTAGGAAAAAGAAAAAATTCACGACGTACCAAAACCAAAGGAGGGATGCTTATGGCAGAGCTCGTCTGCTCACCTGAAGGGTCTGCGCAAACACTTCATCTTCAAGCCCGCATCGCCACGCTGATGGCTCTAAGCGGGGTTTTCTCAGCAGGTGGGGAGAATTTCCAGCGGACTCTGACCAAGTTGTCTGAAGCCTATGCTCAGTGGCTGGAGGAAAAGGAAGGGGTATTGGCTGAGGAAGAAGAGATTCTGAGTCAACTGCTTCAGGCCCAAAAAGTAAAAGAGAAAAAAAGTCTGGGGTATGAATTCAACCGGCTGTTTGTAGGGCCTCAATCTCCAACCGTTCCCCCTTATGAGTCCGTCCATCGCCATGGGGAACGCCTGGTTATGCAAAAATCCACCTTGGACGTTCGCCGGTGGTATCGCTCGGAAGGGTTAGCCTTGGCAGGAGCAAGCAAAGAGCCTGACGATTACATTGCTACGGAGCTCGAGTTTGCCGCCTACCTTCTCGCCAAGGCCTGGGAAGGGTTTCAGAAAAACCAACCCGGAGAAGCCGAAATCTATCTAAAAAACTACAATGCCTTTTACCAGGAACATCTGACAATTTGGCTCCCCCGTTTTGTGACAGGCCTTTTCACCCACGCCAGAGAACCCCTGTTTCTTGCCCTGGGTGAGATGATCCTAAAAACGGTAAAGCCTGTTCCATCTTAAAAATTACCCCACCCATGGAGTTGCACAAAAAAGGAGGTCTACTATGAAAATCACACGTCGCCAATTTATTGGCGGAACCGCTGCAGTCACCGCCGGGGCCGGGTTGTTCGGCTTTAACATGCTGGCTAAATCGGATTTTGCCAAGGCTGCCGGGGCTGAAGCCGGAGTTAAGACATTCCGCAATGTCTGTCCCCGCAACTGTTATGACACCTGTGCCCAGATCTCGTATGTAGAAGACGGGGTGCTCAAAAAAGTAGAGGGAGATCCCAAGAGCACCTATACCAACGGTAAACTCTGTCTCAAAGGCTATAACTATACCCGCCGTGTCTACAGCCCGGACCGGATTAAATACCCCATGAAGCAAACCCCCCGGGGTTCAGGGAACTGGGAGCGGATCAGCTGGGATGAAGCTATGAATACCATTGCCGAGAAGGTTCTTGATCTGAAAAAGCGTTACGGCTCCACTTTGCCCATCTGTATGAATAAGTACTCCGGCAACTTTGGCATTACCCACTACGGTATTGAAGGAACCATGTCCAGCATCGGCTACACCACCAGAGCCGTCGGAACTCCCTGCTGGCCGGCGGGCATCGATTCCCAAACCTATGATTTTGGGACCATCGTCAACAATGATCCTGAGGATTTTGTCAATGCCAACACCATCATTCTTTGGGGCTCCAACTGCGCCTGGACGGGAGTGCACAGCCTGCCCTTCATCACCCAGGCTCAGGAGAGAGGAGCCAAACTGGTGGTTATTGATCCCGTTCTGACCTCCACAGCCTCCAAGGCGGATCTCTATATCCAGATCAATACCAGTACCGACGGGGCTCTGGCCCTCGGCATGGCCCGCTATATACTGGATCACGATTTGGTGGATCGGGATTATATCCAGGCCAACAGCATCGGCTTTGAAGAATGGGCGGAGTATGTGCGCAACAACATCACCCTGGATTGGGCCGCGGAAAAGACCGGCATTCCCAAGGATATCATCATCCAGCTTGCCCATGAATACGCCACTGCCAAACCGGCCTCCATCTGGGTGGGCTACGGTATGCAACGCCACACCAACGGCGGGCAGAATGTCCGCATCATCGACGCCTTAGGCCTGATGACCGGCAATATCGGCAAGTCCGGCGGCGGAATCAACTATGCTCATCTGGAGACCTGGGGGTTTAACTATCATGCCATGGTCATGCCTGCTCCGGAAGGCTCGGTAGGGATGGCAGGACCTAACGGCACTTATACGGACCGCTCTGTCAATATGAACAATTTTGCCGCCGATGTTCAGGCTCTGACGGATCCCCCGGTAAAAATGCTCTGGATTGCCGCCCGGAATCCTGTGTCCCAGGATCCCGATACCAACGATATTATCAAAATGTTTAACTCCATGGAGCTTGTGGTTACTGTAGACTCCTTCTTCAACAAGACGGTGGAGCTGTCGGATATCGTCCTGCCCGCCACCACCCATTTTGAGGACTGGGATGTCATGGCCAGCTACTGGCATCACTGGGTCGGGGTCAATCAGCGGGCTATCGATCCCATGTACGAGTCCAAGAGCGATGTGGAAATCGCCATGGCCCTGTCCAAGGCCATGAATGCTCTGGAGCCCGGCTCCTGCACCTACCCCACTGAGGGTGATCCCGAAGAATGGACGGCTAAGGAATTTAATGACGGAGTCTATAACATGCTGGGAATCAGCGATTATAAGGAATTATTGGCTGGACCCCGCAAAGCTAAATTCTCGCCGGCAGCCTGGGCCGATGGTAAGTTCCGTACTCCATCCGGGAAATTTGAAGTCCACAGTGAGCGCGCCGCCCAGAATGGCCTGCCTGCTATCCCCATCTGGGTGGAGGAAATGAAGGCTCCCACCCAATATCCCATTCGCTTTATGACACCTCATCCCCAACATGGCATCCACTCCCAATTCCAGAACCTGGACTGGATGATGGCTGCCAATCCGGAGCCCCTTCTGGAGATTCATCCCGTGCTGGCTGCCCGGCACGGCATCACCGAAGGAGATCAGGTCCGGGTCTACAATGACTTAGGTGAAATCACAATTAAGGCTCATCTGACCAGAACCACCTCACCGGATGTGATCGTCAGCTATGAGGCCTGGTATAAGGACTCTCCCTTCAATGTGAACTTTACCGTGAAGGCCATTCCCGCAGATATGGGCAAACTGGCCACCGGGATGGACGGCATTGCCTTCCATGATAATTTTGTGGCCATTGAAAAGGCGTAAGGAGGGGATAAAACATGAGTAAGCAATTAGGTTTCCTGCATAATTCAGAAAAATGTATCGGCTGCAGAGGCTGTGAGATGGCCTGCAAGAATGAATACCAAAGCGATGCCTCAGTCCGTTGGCGTCAGGTCTATCAGCTGCGGGAAAAGGATTTTTCCCTGCCCACCCGGATGTTTATCTCCGTGGCCTGCAACCATTGCCAGGACCCGGAATGCCTGAGGGTCTGCCCGGTCAGGGCTTATACCAAACGGGAGGACGGCATTGTCATCCATGATCAGGAGCGCTGTATCGGCTGCAAGCTCTGTACCATGGCCTGCCCTTATGACCGCCCCCAATTCAATACCGTTGTGAAAAAAGTAGAGAAATGCAACTTTTGTTATCAGCGCCTGGATCAGGGGCAAGAGACGGCCTGTGTGGCGGCCTGTGTTCCCCAGGCTTTGCAGGTGGTGGAGATGACGGATGAACTGGATTTGAAGACCGGAGTTCTGACCACCTTGCCGGGAATGCCTGATCCGGCAGTCACCCATCCGTCCATACGGTTTATCGGCCCGAAACAAGGGAAGCAAATAAGGAGGGATGTATAATGGGACATTGGGAATGGCCATTAGTGCTCTTTACCGTTCTCGGTCAAACATCCGTGGGAATCATTTTCTGTCTCTGGCTGCTGGAAAGGAAACGGGGTAAACAGGCTGTACAGGCCGGCCCCGAGTATCAAAAATTTATCCAAGGCTCCGTCCTGGTCTCAGGAGTGCTCCTGGCCGTGGCCATGATCGCCTCCCTTTTCCACTTAGGGCATCCCTTGGCTGCTTACCGGGCCTTAACCCATCTGGGCACCTCCTGGTTAAGCCGGGAAATTCTCCTCTTCGTCTTTACCTTTGGGGCTTGGGCCTATCTGGCCCTTCTCTCCAGGAGACCTGGAGGCAAGCTCACCGGAGTTTTAGCTCTCACTTCGGCCTTAGGCTTCCTGGGGATCATCAGCAGTGCCTTGATTTACACCCTGCCCCGGGTTCCCGCCTGGAACAACTTGGGACCGGTCATTTTCTTCCTGATGACGGGCATGATCTTAGGGACTCTCGTCACGGCAGTCTTAGGCCGCAAAGCATTGTCTGGGGGAGAGATGAAGCAGCTCCTCGGCATTGCCTTAGGCAGTGTTATGGGCAGTGCCATCCTTTATCTCTTTTACTTCTCCGGTTTAAAAGTTACCCCAGAGGGAGCAGCTACAGCCCAAGCTCTCTTAAGCAGCCCCGTCTTCTGGCTGAGGGCGGCGGTAGGCTGGATTCTCCCCATCCTTCTTATCCTCAATCTCATCAGCAAGCAGGATAATCCCCAATCCCAGCTCATTGTTCTGGCCCTCACCTGCGGTGTGGTGGGCGAGCTCCTGGGCAGAGGACTCTTCTATGTCAGTGCGGTAGGAATGCATATCACGGCCTTGATGTAAGAAGTAGGGACACCCCCGGATTCCTTCATGTTCGCTGAGGAGTCCGGGGTGTTTTTCAAGCCTGCGGTCAGGGTGTGAAAGGCATGATAAAAGTATATATTTAAAAAATGGAAACATACTATTGCCGTATTTTTTAAGCAGGGAAAACCTCTTCTTTAGCGAAGATAAGGGTAACCAATGAACCAGTGAGGATTGCAGGGGGGATTTAAAATGGATAACTTGCATTATCATATCTGTCCCCGGAACTGTTATGACACTTGCAGCATGATCAGCACCACCCGCCATGGCCGGCTGGTAGCCATCGAGGGCAATCCTGCCCATCCCTATACCCGGGGCAAGCTTTGCCCCAAAGTTATGGACGAAATTCATAAAGTCTACAGCCCCCAGCGGATCCGCTATCCCCTGCGCCAGCGCAAACGCTTTTCGGGACAGTGGGAACGGATCACCTGGGATGAAGCGCTGGAAACCATCAGCCGGAAGATTCTTGACCTTAAAGATAAGTATGGAACAACCCTGCCCCTTGCTCATAATAAATACTCCGGCAACTTCGGAATCCTTCATAATGCCCTGGAGGCTTTTCTGACCGGGCTTGGCCCCACCACCCGGGCCGTGGGCTCCCCTTGCTGGTCGGCAGGGGTGGAGGCTCAGGTTTTCGATTTCGGAGCCTTCTTTTGCTCCGATCCTCTGGAGATGGAGAAGGCTAAGCTCATCTGGATCTGGGGGGCCAACCCCGCCTGGAATGCCGCTCACCAAATGCCGGTGATCTTTCGGGCTATGGATCAGGGAGCCAAAGTCATTTGTCTGGATACCCATTTTTCAGCCACGGCTGCCCGGGTTCATCAATTTGTGCGGGTGAATCCGGGGACGGACGGACTCCTGGCCTTAGGCCTGGCCAAACTCATCGTGAAGTATCAGCTCACAGACCCAGAGCTGCCGGACTATGCTCTGGGACATGAGCAATTTATCGATTACCTGAAGGAGGAGATCGATCTCCGGGAATGCTCGGCAGTGACGGGGGTTTCCCTGGAGACCATGAAGGAACTGGCCCTGGAGTATGGGGCGGTAAAACCGGCCTGCATCTGGGCGGGCTTTGGACTGCAGCGCTATACCAACGGAGGACAGAATCTGAGAGCCATCGACGCCTTAGGAGCCCTGACCGGGAATATCGGCCGGCCCGGCGGAGGGGTTCAGTACGGGCATTTTGAAACCTGGCGTTTTGCCGGGCCTTTAGCCCATTCCCAATGCGGCCATGCCCAGGACCGGGAGCTGGATATCAATCAATTTGCCCAGCTGGCCTTAGGAGCCGATCCTCCGGTGAAAATGCTCTGGATCGCCAGTCGCAACCCTTACCAGCAGGATGGCAATCATGCCGACTGGCAAAAACTCAGCGAAACCTTGGAGCTTATCGTGGTTAGTGACCTCTTTCACACCCGTTCCTCCGCTGCGGCCGACCTCTTTCTCCCTGTGACCACCCATTATGAGCATTGGGACCTGCATGCCAGCTACTGGCATTACTATATTGGGATCAATGAACCGGCCGTGGAGCCGGTGGGCGAAGCCCGCTCCGATCTGCAGATTGCCTGGGATCTGTCCAAACGCCTTAATCAAAGCTCCCCGGGCAGCTCGGCCTTTCCCACAGAAGGATCGGAAAAGGAGTGGGTTCTCGGCGCCATCGGGCCGGAGATGCTGGCCATACTGGGAATTGACTCGGCTGAGGAACTGCTTAAAGGCCCCAGGCGGGTAAACTATTCCGGGACCGCCTGGCAGGGACGGCAATTCCAAACGCCCTCGGGTAAGTATGAATTTTATTCGGAGAAAGCTCAGGAATGGGGCCATCCCCCTTTGCCTGTTTACCGGCCGCCACGCCAAGCCCCCCCGGAAACTCCACTGCGCTTGCTGACCCCTCATCATTTATCCGGGTTGAACTCCCAGGTCTATCTCTATTCCGAAGAGAGCAACTCCTTTTTGAAAGCCCGGCTCCATCCTAAAACCGCTGAAGCTTATAACCTGAACAGAGGAGACAAGGCCATCTTATGGAATCGGGGCGGGAGTTTCCCGGTCATCATCGAGCCGGACCTGGGCATAGGAGAGGGAGTTATCGTGATTTATCAGGAGAACCGGCCCAACCTAAAATCTCCCCACCTGAATCTGCTCAACCTTGGCGAATTGACCGATATGGGCAAATATGCTACAGGGGCTTATGGATTAGCTTTGAACGAGACCTTTGTCGGAATCAGAAAAACCACCTCTTGAGGAGGGAAGACATGGCTAAACAATTGGGTTTCTTTTTGGATGTGAACCGATGTCTGGGGTGCGGAGCGTGCATCAAAGCCTGCGCCAACCATAACCGCCTGCCTCCTTCCCTGACCTGGCGGAAATTGCGGCAGGTGGAGGATGTAAATTATGACCGGGGTCAGATTTCCCGCTTTTTTCTCTCCACAGCCTGCAATCACTGTGCCAATCCTGAATGCCTGCGGGTCTGTCCCAACGGAGCTTATGCCAAACGGCGGGACGGTATCGTCCTTCACTTTCCGGATAAGTGCGGTTCCTGCAAGTCCTGTGTGGCCTCCTGCCCTTTCGGCGCTCCCCAAATTAATCCTCAGACCGGCAAAGCCGGCAAGTGTCAGCTTTGCCATGAGCGGCTGGATAAAGGGAATGTACCTTATTGCGTGCAGGCTTGTGTCACCGGAGCCTTGCAGCTCAGGGAAATCCAGGGCAATCCGACGGACAGGGTTCTGCGTCTGACGGCTCCTTTGCCGACGTTGCGTTTAACAAGACCCTCCACTTTTTATTATCCACCCAGAGGAACAAAAATTCTTTAGCATAATGGAATAACCCAGAAATCAGATGCCAAAACAAAAGCCCAGTCTTTGTAGAAAATTACAAAGAACCGGGCTTTTTTTGTAGATATTTACAAAAGGTTTTTGTTTGGGTTGGTGAACACAGACTTCCTTAATTTAGCTTATTCATATTGTAACAAAGTGTACAAGATGTTGTCAAGGGTTCAAATTCACGGTATATATTCAAGGAATTTGCAGGACAGCATGATGTGAAAGATTTCCTCCTCCTGCAGATTGCGGCTGCTGCAGTCGATACCGACGAGATTGTTGATGCTGTTCAGCCGGTAAGTCAGGGTGTTCCGATGGAGGTGCATCTTTTCCGCGGCCAGGGATTTGCTTTGGCCGAACTGAAAATAAGTGAGCAGGGTTTTGACCAGCTCCGTATTATTTTTTAAATCATAATGATGGAGCAGCTCAACCTTGGTATGGATAAATTGGTTCTTGCCATTCTCAACGAAGATGAATCGGCTGAGGTGCCGGAAGACATGATCATCAAAGAAATGAAGGGCCAGAGTGGGATCTTGTGCCAGACCATATTTGATAGCCAGACTGCATTCATCATAATGTCTTTTCAAGTTTTTGAAATCGTAGAAGACCGAACTGACCCCGATGGTTAAGAAAAACTTCTTGACGAAGGAGGCCAGCCTGGCCTGCAAATCTTCCCGGTCAAAGGGAAAATCAGCATGACGCAGGATCATGACCACCCCGTCTTTGTAATTCAGAATGATAGCGGCAGGGAAAACTCTGGTCAGCTCCTGGACAATAATATTCAGTAAAGTATCATCCCTCTGCATCTTATTCTGCATTAAATTTAAGCAAAGAAATTCATCAAACACCTTCCACCCTTTGGCCTGGAGGGAATTGATGATAATGCTTTCTTTGACATAGATGTGATTCAGCAGCTGATAAACAAAGCCGTTGGCATTGGAGGAGAGAATCTGGAGATCCGGAATAGTTTTGATAGCCTGTTCAAGGATACTCCGGAAATGGGCCACAAGGGTTATCTGCCCCAAGGAAAAAGGTTGATTGACTTCAATCAGATGCAGAGCCCCACAGCGTTTTCCCGATTGAAACAGATTGGCGATAAGATAAGTGTAATCATGCATAGGGAATTTGACGATAAAAGGCTGCTCAGAAGGTTTTTTCTCAGCCATTTTCAGGAGCTCACTGTATAAGGGGTGTTCATAGGAAAGATAACCCTCGTTAAGCAGTTCCCGCCACAGGGTATCGGTACAGCTTGCCGGGATGTCGCCGGCAGCCAGGATTAGTGTATTGAGGGGCCCGAGCAACATCATGGGATTATGAATCTCTCCCAGGGCAATGGCGAAGAGGTGTTTCGTGGGTTTCTTGGCGATCAGTGCTGAGAGCAGGGCATTGTTCCAATCATCGTATTTCTTTTGAATTCTGAAGATATGGCCGGCGATCTCAACGGGTGACAGGGAATCATCGAAACAAATAATATTGCACCGGTTGCGTTGGGCAAAATCAAGCTCAAAAGAACCGACGGCGATCAGATTCACATCCTGCAGTTTTCCTTCCCAGGCGGTCAAGGCAGTTGTAGTGGCTAAATACAGTGTGTCCGTTAAAAAGCCGTCGGATGTTTTGTCAAAACCCGCCATGGAGCGGATGGTGAGGTCAATGGAATCATTGAGATAAGATTTGGGGTTCAGCTCCCTTAGTTCGTCCAAAAGAATATGCATATTGATATTCAATTTACTCCCCCCCTCCCGCCAGGTCGGCTGAACGATTTACAGCACATTGATCTAAAAGACCGGATAGAGTCATTATATATCTTTTTTAGAGAAGATTCCAAATAGATAAAAAATCTTTCTCCATCAGTAGTAAGGGTTAAAGAAATTGGAACTGTCCGACTTGTCTAAAAATATAAAAAAGTTATAAAAAAGACTGTCAGTTATGAACAATGACGCTTGGCCTGGAAAATGCTATTCTGAACTTGAAAGCTGACCATTTTGCTTAAGATGGAGAACGGATTCTTGTTACCCCTAGGCACTTGGCTGATGTCGCATGATCTTTCGCAGAAAGGAGCAAAAAGGATGGCTAATATGTATCTGAGTCCCAAGGAAATAACAGAGGAATATGTAGCAATCGGCAAAAAGAAAGCAAGCACTCCGGCCTACAAACTGTTTATACTGGCAATACTGGCCGGCGCCTTGATCGCTTTTGCCTCAGAAGGCTCAAACGTTGCCATTCATACCTTGGATTCTGTTGGTTTAGGCAAGCTGCTGGCCGGGATCATCTTCGGGACAGGTCTCATGATGGTGGTCATTACCGGTGCAGAACTGTTTACAGGCAATACCCTGATCGTCATTTCCTGTATTGAAAAGAAAGTCCGCTGGTTCGATATGCTAAGAAATTGGGTCATCGTCTATTTGGGCAATTTTATAGGCGCCCTGACCATCGTTATATTTATTATCTATTCCGGCCAATTGGACTTTTCCGGAGGACTTCTCGGCGGATTCACCATCAAAACCGCCGTCTACAAGACCGGGTTAACCTTCAGCCAAGCTCTCTTAATGGGGATTATGTGCAATTGGCTGGTTTGTCTGGCGGTCTGGATGGCAGCTGCGGCCAAGGATATCGCGGGAAAGGTGCTGGCCATATTTTTTCCGATTATGCTCTTTATCACCTCCGGCTTTGAGCACAGCATCGCCAATATGTACTATATTCCCGCAGGAATCATAGCCAAAATGAATCCCGTCTGGGTAGAGCAGGCCGAGGTTTTGGGTGTCACGGCGGCCAAGCTGGCTCATCTCAATTGGGAAAGCTTTGTAGTCAATAATCTTATTCCGGTAACCTTGGGCAATATTATCGGGGGCAGTCTTTTTGTCGGTGTATTCTATTGGCTGGGTACCCTGTACAAAGGGAGGCCGGCAGCCGCGGAAAAAACAGACCGCCTTATGCCGGGAAAATTAGATAACGCTTTGGCAAAATCAAAATAAACAGATCTAAACAATAAGGGGAGGAAAAACAACATGGCTTTCAAAAGTGATATCGAAATTGCTCAGGAATCCACCATGCTGCCTGTGGCAGAGATCGCTGAAAAACTGAACATCGCCGAAGAGTATGTAGAATCCTATGGGAAGTACAAAGCTAAAATCGACTACAATCTGCTGAAGGAAAAAGGGAATACCCCCGCCGGCAAGCTGATCTTAGTGACCGCCATTAATCCCACACCGGCCGGTGAAGGGAAAACAACCACCACCGTTGGTCTGGGGGATGCCCTTACACATTTAGGCAAAAAAGTCGTGATCGCTTTGCGCGAGCCCTCCCTGGGACCTGTATTTGGAGTTAAAGGCGGGGCGGCCGGCGGCGGCTATGCTCAAGTGGTTCCTATGGAAGATATTAACCTTCATTTCACAGGTGATCTCCATGCCATCGGTGCCGCCAACAACTTGATCGCCGCATTGCTGGACAACCATATCTATCAGGGAAATGCCCTGGACATCGATGTAAGGCGCATCACCTGGAAAAGATGTATGGATATGAACGATCGTCAGCTCAGATATATCAATGACGGCCTGGGCGGCAAAGCTAACGGCATGCCCCGGGAAGACGGTTTCGATATCACCGTGGCTTCGGAGATTATGGCCATTCTCTGCCTCTCCAGTGACCTGGATGATCTGAAGAAAAGAGTGGAGAGAATCATCATCGGCTATAACCGCAAGGGAGAACCGGTCACGGCCGGTCAGCTGAAGGCTCAGGGAGCCGTGGCGGCACTGCTCAAAGACGCTTTAAAGCCCAATCTCGTGCAGACCCTGGAGCATACCCCCTCCTTTATCCATGGCGGACCTTTCGCCAATATTGCCCATGGTTGCAACAGTGTTATGGCCACCAAAATGGCCTTAAAGCTCGGCGATTATGTCGTCACAGAAGCAGGCTTCGGCGCCGACCTGGGCGCTGAGAAGTTCCTCGATATCAAATGCCGCTTAAGCGGTCTGGAACCGGATGCCGTGGTCATCGTGGCTACCGTCCGCGCTCTTAAATCTCATGGGGGCGTTGCCAAAGCCGATCTGAACCAGGAAAACCTGGCAGCCCTCAAGGAAGGACTCCCCAATCTGCTCAAACATGTAGAGAACATTACGGTTAACTTCGGACTGCCCGCCGTCGTAGCCATTAACCGTTTCCCAACCGATACCCTGGCTGAGGTCCAGCTGGTTGAAGAGGAATGCAAAAAGCTGGGTGTCAACGTGGCCCTTTCTGAAGTATGGGAAAAGGGGGGAGCCGGCGGCGTAGAATTAGCTGAAGAGGTTCTCAAGCTCATGGACAGCCCCAAGAACTTTACCTTCGCTTATGACATCGATCTGGGGCTTAAAGAAAAGATCACAGCCATTGCCACCAAAATCTACGGTGCCGATGGTGTGGACTTTATCGGTTCCAGCGCCAAGGATATCGAGGGCATCGAAAGCATCGGCTATCGCAATATTCCGGTTTGCATGGCCAAAACCCAGTACTCTCTGTCCGATGATCAGAAAAAGCTGGGACGCCCCACCGGTTTCAGAATATCCATCCGCAGTGTCAAAGTATCGGCAGGGGCCGGTTTTGCTGTGGCCCTGACCGGGGATATCATGACCATGCCCGGCCTGCCCAAGGTTCCGGCCGCCGAAAGCATTGATGTGGATAACACAGGCAGGATTTCCGGCTTATTCTGATGAGCCCCTATAAGGAGTGCTCATTGTCAAATTAGGCTGAGATGGCGGTGAACTCTGTCATCTCAGTTCCCAGGGTTATAGGGAGAGGGTTTTTATAAATCTTGGTAAAAGGGTGCGGATAATATAAAAAAATCCGGGAGAAAAGGATAGAGATAAATAAAGATAAGTGAAAAGGGTAGAGATAATAAAATAGGTGAAAAGAGTAGAGTTAAATAAAGATAGTGAAAAAGGGTAGAGTTAACTACAGATAAATAGAAAAGGGTAGAGCTAAAGAGATAAATTGTGCGGATGAGACCGATTTTTAGAGAGAGGAGATGAACAGGATGCTTGAGTCAAGCGCTAAAGACTTTGTATCGGCTCTTTCATCAAAAGAACCTATACCGGGAGGCGGCGGAGCCTCGGCCTATGTGGGTTCCATGGGCATGGCCCTGGGTGTAATGGTCGGGAATCTGACCGTGGGTAAGAAAAAGTACGCTGATGTTGAAGCAGAGGTTAAGATCTTAATGGAAAAAAGCGAAAAAGTTATCGCCAGATTCCAGTCTCTGGTGGCGGAAGATGCCGCAGCCTTTTATCCCCTATCTCAGGTTTATGGCATGCCTAAAAACACCGAAGAGGAAATTCAGCGGAAAGAGGAAACACTGCAGAAAGCCCTGGTCAACGCCACCCTGGTTCCTTTGGAGATCGCCCGCTGCTGTGCGGAAGGAATCGATCTTCAGGAGGAATTCGCTCAGAAAGGCACCCGGATCGCCATCAGTGATGTGGGCGTGGGTGTAGCCTTCCTGAAGGCAGCTTTGGAAGGAGCCAAACTCAATGTTCTGATCAATACCCAAATTATGAAGGATCAGGAGTTCAAGCACAGAATCGAGACCGAGCTGGCCGATCTCTGTACGGTCTATACAGCCAAGGCCGACCGGATTTTTGCTGAAGTTCAGAATTCAATTACGGGAGGTAAATCATCGTGACCCAAATTCTTAATGCCAAGCCGGTGGTTCAGGCCATGAAGGAGAACCTCCGGCAGGAAATTGCGGCCTTGCAAGCTGAAGGAAAAGCGCCGACACTGGGAATTATCCGGGTGGGCAGCCGCCCCGATGATGTTTACTACGAGAATAATATCATTAAGAATTGTGAAACCGTAGGAATCGCCACCAAGACCTATCCTCTCGATCTGAATATCAGCATGGAAGAATTTACTGCCGTTATGACTCAGGTCAATGATGACCCTTCTGTGCATGGGATCATGCTTTTCCGGCCTCTGCCCCAGCAATTGGATGAAGAAGTCATTAAACACCTTATTTCTGCGGATAAAGACATTGACTGCATGAGCCCTCTCAATCTGGAGAAGGTTTTTGAAGGAGATATGAGCGGCCTTTTGCCCTGCACACCGGCCGCCGTCATGGCAATCCTGCGCCACTATGAAATTGAGCTGAAAGGCGCCAATGCCGTGGTGATGGGCAGAAGCTTAGTCGTAGGCAAGCCCCTGAGCATGATGCTCTTACAAGAAAATGCCACTGTGACCATCTGTCATTCCAGGACCAGGAACCTGCCGGAAGTCGCCAAAAGTGCGGATATCGTCATTGCGGCCATGGGCCGGGCCAGAATGATCGATGATAAATATGTTGCGGAAAACAGCATCGTCATCGATGTGGGTATTAATGATGGCGGTGACGGCAAAATCTGCGGTGACGTAGACTATGACGCCGTGGTGGACAAGGTCAAAGCGATTACTCCCGTACCGGGGGGAGTCGGCTCGGTTACGACCACCATTCTCTTAAATAATTTAGTGAGAGCCTGTAAAAGCCAATGAGCCTAATCCGGGGTGACATATGAGGATACTCAGGGGTATCCCCGGAAGGGATATAGGAAACGCCTCAGGGATGGGGATGGATTAGTTGGAGAAAAAATAATCGTGTTTGTAAAAAGGGAGCATGCTTGCGGCAAGCTCTCTTTTTACTAGGAACCTTCAGCTGCAGGCGGGAAATTTTATCTGCCTGGGTTTTTATGAGGGTTTTCACGAGAGTGTACAGGAGTTGTCTTCCTGGATGGAGAAAATAGACAAGGGTTAGGTGCGAACTCAAGAAAAGGGGAGGGTAAACCATGGATTCTGAAGCGCTGCGGCAAGGTCTCAAAGAGCAGGGGTATATTGCCGATGACAATACCCTCATGGCCCTGCAGTGTTCCTTGCTGCTGAACAAGCCGCGGTCCGGCCGGCGCCGGAAAAACCGAACTGGCCAAAGCCTGGAGCCGTTATGGGCAGCGGCCCCTGATCCGCCTGCAATGCTATGAAGGGATCGACGAAGCCAAAGCTTTGTATGAATGGAATTACCAGAAGCAGCTGCTTTATATTCAATCTCAGAATACCCGGCTACAGGGCATTCAAGATAAACCTTTTCAAGGGGTATATCCTCAGGGCTCGGGTCGACAAAATCCGGAGGACAATGCCTGGGCTCTTAACAGCAAAACCATCTATTCGGAAGAATTTCTATTGAGCAGACCCTTGCTGAAAGCTATCCGCAGCCCCCAACCGGCGGTTCTGCTCATCGACGAAGTGGATAAAAGCGACGAGGAATTTGAAAGTTTTCTCCTGGAGATCCTCTCCGACTGGCAGATCTCCATTCCGGAGACAGGCACGATCACCGCGGCCAGCATCCCCTCCGTCCTGCTCACCAGCAATAATACCCGCAACCTGAGCCATGCCTTGCGGCGGCGCTGTCTGTATTTATATCTGGATTATCCCGGTGAGCAGCGGGAGCTGGAAATCCTGCGTCTGAATTTTCCGAAACTGAAGGAAACCCTGGGCCGCCAGGCAGTCATTTTGATCCGCAAAATCAGACTGGAACGGCTGAAAAAGCATCCCAGCATCAGCGAGGTGCTGGACTGGGTCAATATCCTTGACCAAATGGGAGCACGGGAGCTGTCCGCTCCTCTGGTCCTCAATACCCTGGGCCTGCTGCTCAAATATAAGGAGGACCAGGAAAAAATCAGGGAAAAAATAAACCAGAAGGACTGGTTTGATGGAATATTTACTGCTTGATATGACCCGGCTGCTCCGGAGAGCGGGGGTTCAGGTGGGCACTCAGGAGATTGAGGACTGCCTGCACGGGCTGAATCACTTGGGAACCAACCTCGGCAAGTACACCTTCTGCCAGCTGGTGAACACCACCATGATCAAAACCTCCTGGGGAGCGGAATTTGCCTTCTGGCTGACCGAGCTTTACTATGGGCCTGACCCGGAGCTCAGCAACGACCATCTCCAGCTGCTTTCCCACCGCCAGGCCACTGAGATCACCGGAGAAGGTCTGGGCAGCGGCGGCCGGGGAGCACCGGTGGAACTGCTGGCCGAAGCGGTGCTGAAGAAGAACATCGCTTTGATTTATGCCGTGCTGCAAGGATTGAACATCACCCTGGAGCCCCATTGGGAAGACGAAGAGCGGGCTCTGGAGTTTTTCCGTGAACGCAGCGGCTGGGAAGAGGTCCGGCGGCGGGTGGCGGAATCCCAGCGGCGGGGAGAACTGGGGGAAGAGGAGTATGCCCAGGCCCAGGAGGCCCTCAGCGAATGGAACCGTCTGCTGCAGGATCAGATCGAACTGCAGATGATTCAAAACATGAGCGGGCAGGTTCTCCTGGAAGAGCTGAAAAAGCATAATCCTCGCACCGTTGAGTTTCTGGCCGGAGAAGAGAGGCAGATTGAGCCTATGTTCCAGGAGATCCAAAAGCTGGGCCGCCGCCTGGCCGTCCGCCCGGGCCGGCGGCGCCGGGTCGCGGCTAAGGGCACGATAGCCCTGAACATGACCGTCCGGCGGGCCCTGCAAACCGGCGGCATCCCCCTGGCACCGGTACGGGTGCGTCGGAAACCGGCCAAGCCTGATCTCTGGCTTCTCTGCGATATGTCCAACTCCGTCAGCCCCTTCAGCTATTTTATGCTGCTGTTTGTTTACGCTACCCAGAGCCGTTATGACCATATCCGCACTTTTTTGTTTGTGGATGCGCTGCTGGAGGCCACGGAACATTTTCAGGGGCAGGATTGGAGCGATGCCCTCCACAGCATGAAAAGGCTCAAGGGGTTCAACCTCACCGGCTATTCCCATTACGGCAAGGTCCTGCAGCAGTTTGCCGCGGAGCATTTAAGCCAGCTCAGCAGAAAAACCACGGTGATCATCCTGGGAGACGGCAAGAACAATGGCTATAAGCCGGAAGGGTATGAGGCTCTGGCCCAGATCAAGGAGTCGGCGGCCGCCCTCTACTGGCTCAATCCCTTGAGCCGGAATCTCTGGGGCGCCGCCGACTGTCTGATGAAAAAATACGAAGAGAATTGCACCAGAGCCTGGTCCTGCTGCAATATCCAACAGCTGGAGCAGTTTTTGCTTTCCTTGTAAGTCGAATTCCCGCCGGCTCTTCTTTCAGCAAAGGTTTTCAACTTCCCAGCCACGTCCTATATAGGTGCGGTTTTCAACGGAATCCACACCTATTTGTGTTGGGCGGGAGTCAAACAAGGAATAGCTGTTTTTCTTCTGAAAGCCGATGTGGGTAAATCCAACCGGCAGCCCTGCCGCCAGGTAAAAGCTTTTGCCTGCCTGCAATTGAAAATGAATATGCGGCTCAGAGGTATTCCCGGTATTGCCGCTTTGGGCCAGCACCTGTCCTTGCTTTACTTCATCCCCTGCTTTCACCGTAAAGCTGTTCTTTCTGATATGGGCGATCAGGCTGTATTCACGGTTAGGATGCTGGATCAGGATATAATTTCCCCGAATATCTTTGGCACGGCAATCGGCGCTGCCTTTTCCGTCAACCAGGCTGTCTTCATAGCCGTCTTTCATATCGATGATCATACCGTCGCAGGGCGCTATAATATCCCGGCCATAGCAATAGTAGCTATGAGGGGATAGCTGATCCTCCTCATAGGACTTCCCGGCCTCATCCAAGATCAAAAAATCGTAGGCGTAGCGCTGGGAGGGGATTTCCCAGGAATGGGACAGCTCTTTTTCCGTACTGCCGTTTACAACCGTCCATTGTCCCTTAAAGGGCAGGATATAGGAATTTTTAAGTTGGTAATTTGTTTTGGAGGGCAGTTTTCCTTTATAGGATAGATAGGTTATTGGTATTCCCATAAGCTGTCGCAAGGCCTGGCCTAAGGCGGACCAATCGCAGACAATTTCCACAAGGCATAATAACCAAAATAAGCTCAAAAGTTTTAAGTGGGCATAGGGAGTCAGGTAGCCCAATAAACCTAAAAGCCCCAGCCATTTCAGCCTGCCGGTTATAGCAACAAACTGTTTCACCAATGCTCACTCCCGGACCCTATCGGCGGGTTTCCAATAGGTCAATGATTTAAATTCTCATCCCTGCCGGTATCCGGCATAGATTATCACCCGCCGGCCGTGTCTGGAGATTCGGCCCCTGACAAGCAGACCAACGCGCTTTCCAGCCGGCGGTCTTTGACTTTTATAATCTTGATGGCCAGCCCGTATTCCTCAAGCTCCGGGGTGCTGCCGTCTCCGGGGATGGAGCCCAATAGCCCGAAGACCATGCCCACAAAGGTGTCGTAATCTTCATCAGGAAGCAATACACCCAGCTGCTTTGTCACTTCGTCCAGTGGTGCAGAGCCCTGAATGCGCCAGGTTTTGGAATCAATACGCTCAATCAGCGGAGACTCCGCAGGCATGGAAATGTCATCATCCAGGTCACCTACCAGGTGTTCGAGCAAATCATTCATGGTGATGATGCCGCTCATGCCGCCGTATTCATCCACCACCACCGCAAAGTGGTTCCGGGATTTTTTCATATTGCGGAAAAGAACATCCGCCCGTACGGATTCCGGGACGAAATAAGCCGACTGTACGGCGTTTTTCATCACTTCCTCACGGGCTTTGTTTTTCAGTCTGAAGTAATCTTTGGCATACAAAACGCCCAGGATGTTGTCAGGGCTATCCGAGCAGATAGGGTAGATGGAATGCCTGCTTTCATTGATGGTTTGCTGCCATTGTTCATTGGTTTCATCAAGCCACAGGAGAGCAACTTCCGTCCGATGGGTCATAAGCTCCCCGGCGGAAATATCGTCAAATTCAAAAATGTTCTGAATCATATTCTGCTCGTCAGGCTGAATGGTTCCTTTTTGCTTGCCGGCATCCAGGATCATACGGATTTCTTCTTCCGCGTTTTCTTCATCCTCGCTGTTGGGATCGACCCCGAAGAGCCGCAATAAACCGTTGGTGGATACCGTGAAAAGCCACACCGCAGGGGTAAATATTCTTGAAACCGTATAAATAAGCCCGGACATGCCCAGGGCAATCTGTTCAGCTTTTTTCATAGCCAGGCGTTTGGGAATCAGTTCGCCCAGGAGTACGGTGAAATAGGTGAGCAAAACTGTAATGATAGCCACAGACAGGATGCTGATCACGGCTGTAGGAATATTAAAGCCCATCCCGGCAAACCAGGCCACCAGGCGGTCGGAAAAGTTTTCCGTAGCCACGGCACTGCTCAGAAGATTGACCAAAGTAATACCCACCTGAATCGTGGCCAGAAAACCTGCGGGCTGTTCAGTCAGCTTGGTGAGGCGCAAGGCCCGCTTGTCACCGGCAGCGGATAGTTTGGCCAGTTTGTTATCGTTCATGGTAATTACGGCAATTTCCGCACAGGCAAAAATCGCATTAAAAAAGATAAAAATAAGTTGAAGTAAAAATAACCAAAGTAAAGGACTGTCCGACAAAATAATACCCTCCCAAAATTCTGCTTTATCTTGATAACAGTTATGCTGCTGCCAAGGGATGCGTTAGTGGCAGAAACGCTTTATTGGACTGACACCTTTTGTTATAGCCGTAAAAAAATACACAACAATAAGGACAATGTAAAATTGCCCATATCATTGTGTAATATCCTTGCATAGACCTGTTTACTAAGCAGGCCTAATTTATCGCATCGAGGATCAGGCGGCTCCGATTCAGAGTCAGGATCGTCCAAGGTAATGTCACTCCTTTTCATTATTAATAATATTAGAGGGTTTATGATCTGTCAATCCCTTTTACGGTTCTTTTATTGGCAAACCATGCCGAAAAAGATTTTATTGCTTAATACCTTGCTTAATCTCTTGCTTAATCCCCTGCAGAATCTCGAATATCCCTTCCGGAGCAGCACCTTTAACACCGATTTCCACCAGGACATCTCCATATAATACGCTGAAGCTCATCCGCTGACCCGGCTCATCCCCGGCATCGGCAATCTCATAAGTCCTGGCCCGTACCGCATCCAGTGTCAGTTCATCCATGAGGAAGATGGGATTATCCACGATGTCCTGCAATTCTCCAGGGACTGAATCAGCCCGGGGAATGGGATAGAGGGATAGGTCGTAATTCTCTTTATGGGCAATCGAGGTGATCCGCCCTTGGTCCTTATCCTCCAGCAGGGAAACCCGCCAATTGATATAGCCCATGCCCTTTGCCCAGTTAACAAACAGAGCATCCTCATTCTGCTTGATAGAGCGCAGAGCGTCCTCAAAAGCAAATCCTTCAGGGAGGTCTGCCGGCAGATAAGCACCGAAATCGGCATCGGCCCGGGCTTCCCCGAGAGTGAGCCGCTCCTCCCGCAGCTCAGGTATGACGGGATGAAATACGGTAAGATCGGCCCTTCCGCCCTCAATCAGACGGCCAACCAGCTCTGAGATTTCAGCCTGAAGAGCTTCCTTTTCAGCTTCCGGGCCGCCCAGCTCCACATAGTAGGCCAGGTCTGCCAGCTGGAAAGCGGCAAAGTAGATGATGTTCCTCAGCCCCCGGCTGTTGGGCCGGGTCTCAAAATAGCCTGCGGTAACCTCTGTGCCAAGCAGATCCGAAGTTTTGGTCTCCACATCAAAGACATAGTCCAGCTGCACCTGGCCGGGAGCAAGCTGGAGATAGGTCTCCAGTCCGGATGGGGACAGCACATGGGCGTCGATATTGAATAAAGAGGCCACATTTTGGTCACTTGAGAAATTTGCGGTAGCCGTGATCCTCCGCATGTCTGCCAGACCTGGGAAAACAGCATGAAGCTCGTCGGTGGTCAGCTCCTGCCAAAAATGACCGGGAATTGCCATATCGGATGTTGCAAGGAGGTCATGGGCTTTATTGAAAATCAAAGGGTATTGGCTTAAGGCATCATCAGGCTGGGAAATCCCCGGATTACCTGGCATCAGCGCCAGGGGATGCTCCATAAAGCGGGGCAGCATAAAAACACCGAGCAGGGCCAGAGCCAGACAAGCAAAGGCTGCCGTATAACGCCGGAGCAGGGGTGCCCGGTGTTGGGTCCGGGCCTTGCCCGTGCCTGTGCCTGTGCAGGACATAAGCTTTTGGTGCAAGGCGTCCGAAACATCTATGTTATTCATATAGTCCTTATAAGCTTTCATAATCCTCCTCCTTTATAGAAAGCTTGAGCTTCTGACGGGCACGGGTCAGAAGGCTTCTCACAGTTGCTTCCTTTTGCCCGGTCAGCTCGGAAATATCCTTAATGGAATAATCCTCATAATAGAACAAATGGATGACCGTACGGTATTTGGAAGGTAAGGCCATGATTTGCTCCAGCAATTCATATTGCTTTGGTTCTGAAGCAGGATACGAGTCGAGAAAAGGCTCCCTTCGCCTGTGCCAGGGTGAGCGCAGACGGCTTTTGCCTAAGTTTACGGTGACCCGGATCAGCCATGCCTTTGCATGCTCCGCCGATTCAAATTGGAGAGCCTTTTCATAAGCCCGCAGAAACACTTCCTGCACAATGTCCTCGGCATCGGGGATATTCCCCGTAATCGCCAGCGCCGTGCGGTAAAGTCTGTTTTCATGTGTCGTTACGAACACCTCAAAGTCTTCCGGCCGGGCAGACTTATAGGCCATGTCCTTCACCTCTTTCACCTTATATACGCTTTAGACGGGAAAAAGGCTGCAAACCCCTTGGCCAAAAATCAATTAAACTTAAGAAGGGGACTGCCGGATGGCCGCGAATTTATAGTATATGAATTCAGCTCGGATATCGAAAAGATAGTCCAGAACATGGAGAATTCCGGAAAGGATAGAAGGATGGCAAAGAGATATATTATGTTAAGACCTGAAGAAGAGGCTGCGGCGGAAACGGAATCAACCCTCAAGGAGATGATTTGCTTTGGGGATAACTCTAAGAATTATCGTTTTCCGGAAGTTGAGGTCAATGATGAAAACCAAGTCAAACTGCAGAAGCTGGTTGACGAATACAATCTCCTGATTGGGCAGGAAGAGAACAAGGACCTGGATCTTAAGACCTTCTTTGCCGGGAAACAAATCAAACTCGAGCATGTGGACGAGTTCGAGGAGCCGCGGGATATGTTTATCCTGTTGATCTATTTTAAAGAGGTCTGCAAGCTTGCGGATTTTGAGCCTGTAGCTGTGATTGAGCAATAGGTCTAACCCTGAGCGGCATAAAAAACAGAGGTTTCAGTATAAATATACTTAAACCTCCAGCATCCTGATCCTGCAGTTGTGATGATGTGCTCCTTCTCTTAGCGGACCTGGGCTAACTTGACTAACAGGAAGACAGTCCTGCTGATTTAATCGAAAAGCCCCGGTTAAAAGAACTATCCGAATAGTCGATGACTGACTCGGAAACATACTGTTCTAAATTGGCACCATAGACAACGGTAATTCCCTGGGATTCGACGGAGATATCGTCTTCGTGAGTTAACTCATCCAGAGTTAAACTTAATTGCGGACCTCCTCAGCCAAAACCCCCGAAAGCAACTCTCAGCAGAGTGCTGTCGGGATTATCCTGAGTGGCAATGATTTCTTTTAGCTTTTCGGCTGCTTTTTCAGAAATTTGCATTGTAATCACTCTCCTTATTCGTATTTTGTTCAGGTCATCTGTATTTTACCCTTGGATTTTTTGGATGTTTATCCTGATAAAACTATTATAAAGAGTTAGTTGAAAAAAATCAACATACCCCCAAGGGGTATGTTGATTTTTTATTCCTTCACGATAAGAAAGCCTGTGTCCACCCTCGGGGATGAACTGAACACAACGGCTCCTGCTGATTATTGTTTAAAGTATTTCCCGTCACCCAGATAAAACAGCTGCTTGTCCCGGTACATTCGTTGGTCGGCTGAGGACAAAACCGCTTCCATATTCGTTTCTTCCAAAGAAGTGGCATAACCTAAGCTTAAGTTTAATACCGCGGGAGTGTTCTTGGTTGGAATCTTATTTTTGCTCCTTATTCTGTTGGCGATGGTTTTCAGAACAGCTTCTTTATAAGAAGTAAGAATCAAAAACTCATCGCCGCCAAAGCGGAAGGCGAAATCAGTATCCCTGAAGCTGCTGCGGATGGCCTCAGCAGCTTCAGGGAGGATTCGATCTCCTTCTTCATGGCCAAAATGGTCATTGATGTACTTCAAACCGCTAATGTCAAGCATAATCAGCCCGTAGGGCTTGGACTCGGTGATATAGCTCTGAATAACCGTATGAAAGAGATTGCGGTTATACAGCCCTGTCAGGGCATCCGTTTCGGCATTTTTCTTTAACTTTTCTAAACTTTCTTCTCTTGCCGTCACATCCTTGGTAAGAATCATTGCCCCCATAAATTTATCCGGTATGTTAATCGGGGAATAGGCGTTCTCAATAAACCTGTTTTGGGTTTTAATCACTTTGTGCCATTCCATAGTGGCAGGCTGATTGAGCTTCTCAATCACTTTGGGCTGATTTTCTTTTTTGTGACAGGAGAGAATAGTGTTTTCGGGGAGCTTATCATCCCAGCCAAGCAATTCACCGGCCAACTGATTGAAATAAATAATTTTTCCCGTATTGTTGACAAGAGTTAAACCGATTTTTAATTCCGCAAGGATAGTATCGATAATCTCAGTTGGAATGGAATTGTAATTCATAAAAGCCCCCCTGGTTTAGAATTTAGCATAATTGAATATGGTTTACACGGGCTGAAAGCAGCATCCTGGCTCGGAATAATTAAAGCTTATCAAAATGATGTGAAGTGTCAAGAAAAGAATCAGCCTGAATGCATGCCGGGCCATACCTTCCTGAAGAGGACATACTTATCCTGCAACGGGAAACAATAGTATTCTGTAACACCTAATTCCTCAATCCCCCGCCTTATCTTGCTATAAATTTGCCCGCCATTATAGTGTCATTTTAAGGGTTGACAGGGCATTAGCGAAAAAATGAAGGAACCGGCGTGATAATATGACGGCAAAACTCAATCAGTACAACCAAAAAAGGAATTTCGACAGAACCATGGAACCGGAGGGGATCACAGAAATGCCCCATGCGGGGCTGAGATTTGTGGTGCAGCACCATCTGGCCCGCAGAGATCACTACGATCTTCGTCTGGAATGGGATGGAGCCATGCTGAGCTGGGCAGTGCCCAAGGGGCCTTCGTACAATACCCGGGATAAGAGACTGGCTGTACAGGTGGAGGACCATCCTTTGGAATACAGGCATTTTGAGGGGACCATTCCCAAAGGGGAATACGGGGGCGGCGTGGTCATGCTCTGGGATGAAGGCTTCTGGGAACCTTATGTGGATGTGGATGGGGGACTCCGTGAAGGTATGCTGAAGTTTGTGCTGAAGGGAAGAAGGCTTAAAGGCAAGTGGGCTCTGGTACGGATGAAAGGGAAAGCCGGGGAGAAGAAGGATAACTGGCTGCTGCTTAAAGAAAAAGATGACTATGTGCAAACTGCCGACGGAATTTCCCAATTTACCACCAGCATCAGAACCGGACGCACTATGACGGAGATTGAAGAGGGGGAGGAAGAAAAATTCACCCGGAACCCCTTCAGCAGTACCGAAGTGCAGCTTGCCAAATTAGTCCGCCACCTTCCCGAGGGTGAGGACTGGCTTTATGAATTGAAGTATGACGGCTATCGGATCGTGGCCTATCTTGAGGGGAACAGGGTCCGGTTGATGACCAGGAACGGCCATGATTACACGGAGCGGTTCCAGGATGTGGCCTCTTCTCTCGCTGATTGGGCCGGGGGAAGGGCCATGATTCTGGATGGGGAAATGGCCATTACGGATCCGGAGGGCAAGACGGATTTTCAGGCTCTGCAAAACTATTTGAAAAACCCCCGGGCCAAAAACCTCACCTATATCCTCTTTGATCTCCTGGCTCTGGATGGAGCGGACCTTCGGAGACACCCCCTAATCCACAGGAAGGAAACCTTGGCGGCCCTGCTGGAGAATGCTCCCCAAAACCTTCACTACAGCCGGCATGTGAGCGGAAAGGGCGAAGAAAGTTTCCGGGCGGCTTGTGAAGCAGGCATGGAGGGGATTATCGGCAAAAAAGCCGATGCCCTTTACAGCGGAACCAGGAACGGCGACTGGATCAAACTGAAATGCGATAAACGGCAGGAATTTGTCATCGTCGGCTATACCCTTTCCCAGAAGAGAATCGGGGGGATCAGCTCCCTTCTCCTGGGTATTTACGAAGGCCAGGAGTTGGTCTATGCCGGACGGGCCGGTACCGGCCTAAAGGAAGGGGATATGAAGGACCTTGAGAAAAAATTTAAGGACATCAAGAGAAGTTCGGCGCCCTTTAAACCTGCCCCTAAGCCCAGAGCCGGTGAGCGGATCACCTGGGTGGAGCCCGAACTGGTGGTGGAAATTAAGTTTGCCGATTGGACCGAAGAGGATCAGTTAAGGCAGGCTAGCTTTAAAGGCCTGCGGGCAGATAAGAACCCCAGGGAGATCAGGAGGGAAAGGACGGATGAGGAAAAGGATGATGAGGGACTGCAGCTTCAGCCATCTGCCCCTGAAAGGAAGAGCCTCATGAAAACCAATATCAACAGCATGATCATCGAAGGAATCAAAATCAGCAGCCCGGACAAGGTGATCTTCACCGATCCTGAAATCACCAAGGTGGATATGATCCGGTATTACGCTAAGGTGGCGGAGCGGATGCTGCCCTATGTGAGCCACCGGGTTCTCAGCATTGTCCGCTGTCCCAAAGGGATCGCCCAGACCTGCTTCTATAAGAAGCATCCCGGTCCCGGCAGTCAGGGAGTTGTCACTATCCCCATTCTCACCAGTGACGGAACAACGGAAGACTACTTCTATATTGAGAACCCTTCCGGGCTGATCGCCGAGGCCCAAATGGGCACTCTGGAATTCCACATCTGGGGGAGCCGGGTTGATGAGCTGGAAAAGCCCGATCTGATGGTCTTTGACCTGGACCCCGACGAGGGAATGGAGTTGGGTACGGTGCGCCAGGGTGTGCGGGATCTGAAAACCATCCTTGCCGAGCTTTCCCTGAACTCCTATCTTAAAACCAGCGGGGGCAAAGGGTATCATGTGGTGGTTCCCTTGCAGCCCGCCGTCTCCTGGGAGGTCTTTCATGATTTCGCCCAAGGCGTCGCCCAGGTCATGGAGCAGAAATGGCCGGATCGTTACACAAGCAATGTGCGTAAAGCCAAGCGCATCGACAAAATCTTTATCGACTGGATTCGCAACGGCAGAGGAGCCACCAGCATCGCCCCTTATTCCCTGAGAGCCCGGGAAGGGGCCAAGGTATCCATGCCCATCACTTGGGAGGAGCTGGATACGGTGGCTCCCGACGGGGTCGATATGGCGGAGGCCCTGCAAAGGATCAGCGGCAAGGACCCCTGGGCAGGATTCTTTCAGAATCAGCAGCGGCTGCAATGAAGAGCTGAAAAACTTTTTTCATCCGTTTTTGACAGCGAAGTAGATAGGATTCTTGATTCATCGGACCGAATTTGGTACTATATTTGTATAGGTGGTGGTAAGCTTTGAATGGCAAAGAAGATATTAGACCTATTTCCTATATAAAAGCCAATGCAGCCGAGGTTCTGGATCAGGTGAACGAATCCCGCCGGCCTGTCTACATCACTCAAAACGGTGAGGCCAGAGCCGTCTTGCTGGACACAGAGTCCTATGAGAAACTTAAAAATGCCGTTGGGTTATTGAAGCTGCTGACTCAGGGAGAAGAGGACATTGCTAAAGGCAAAGTCCTGTCCCAGGAGGAGTTTTTCCTGAGCATGGACCGGGAATTAGGCCTGCCGCAGCTGGAAGATGCAGCGGAAGATCATGAATAAGATGTATCAGGTTCTGTGGACACAAACTGCCCAGCAGGATTTAAGAAAAATCATCGCTTATCTTGCTGATGACAATATAACGGTGGCGCAAAGAATATATACGGAGATCAGGCAAAAATGCGGCAATTTACGGCAACTGCCCCATCAGGGGCGAATCGTTCCGGAGCTGAAATATCATGGCATTACCCTTTATCGGGAATTGATTATCCGGCCTTGGCGGATTATTTATAAACTTGAAGAAAACAAGGTTTGGGTTCTTGCCGTGATCGATGGCCGAAGAAATATGGAAGATACTCTGCTCAATCGGTTTATACTATAATGTGTTGTGCCTTGCCCGGTCGGTGCAAAGCACAGCTTCGTTGCAATAGGTGTATTTAAGCTGAAAATTAAAACCGTGATTTATCATCACGGGCAGATGAACCCCATGAGCAAAGAATTCATGGGGTTCGTTTTTTGCTTTAATCAGAGATTGTCGATGTGATTAGCCTCAACTGATGGTTGAGAGTCCGCAAAAATGATTCGTTTGATGTGAAAATTGTAACTTTTATAATATAGGTAGCAAGCAACTCCTCAGAGACACATGGATCATGCCTTTCTGAGGAGTTGTTTATAAAAAGGGAGGTTATAGAATGGACAAGCAAAAGACAGAAAAAGAAAATCGGATTGAGATGTCCCGCAGATCATTTCTGAAAGGCAGCTTGACTGCCGGTATGCTGGCAGCCGGCGGAGCGATGCTGACAGCCTGCTCTCCGGCAACGACGGGCAGTGCCGGCGCAGGCACTGGAGATGCAGGCTCGGCTGTATCAGGCGATGGCAATGCCGGCAGCCGAATCGCACCGGGATACGCGAATCCGGATGGCATCGGCATCCCGCTTCAGCCAGATCGCACCGAAGACGCCGATGTGGTGGTAATTGGTTCAGGCATGGGTGGCTTCGTGGCAGCAATGCTGTCTAAGGAGCTCTCCCCAGAATCCAGGGTCATCATGCTGGAGAAGAACGGCTTCCTGGGCGGCAACACGAACTTCGCAGAAGGCGGCGGAGGTTTTGCCAACCTCAGCCCGGCAGACGCCCGAATGAAGAGCCTTTCGGAATGCGCTGCCCGTAACTACGTGGTGGATCCGCAGCTTTTCTACACTATGTGCCTGGAGCAGGGTGATTGTTCCGATTGGCTGTTTGCCAAGCACAAAGTACCGCTGGCTTTCTATGGCAGCCCGCAGCCACTTTATGAAGGCGGCCATGGTGCATCGGCCATCCAAGCACTGACACCCCAGGCTAAGGAGTTGGGGGTCGATATCCGCCTGGATGCGCGCGCTTTCGCGCTGGTGCTTGACGATGAATACACGGTGAGCGGTCTGCAGTACAAAGATGGGGAAGGCAAGGTTGTGCAGGTCAACGCCAAGGCAGTAGTGATTGCGTCGGGGGGCATGAACAACAACTCCGAGCTGTTGAAACTCTACGCAAACCAGGATGTAAACAAGATCATACCTCTGGGCATAGGGCAAGATGGCGATGGCCATCTGATGGTTGAGCAGACCGCCCATGGCAAAAGTCTGCTCCAGACCATCGATGGCTTCTTTGCCGGTATGGGTACCAACAGCGAGCCGGGTGACTTTAACTCCGATCTCAACACAGCTGTGGGTTTCCAGTTCAGCGATATCTTTGTCAATCAGTATGGCGTGCGCTTCTACGATGAGTCGGTATCATTCATCAAGGGTTTCGGCCTCACCGCAATCTCCCAGATCATTCTGGCCCAAGCGCAGGCCTTCTCCATTTTTGATGAATCCTACCTCCGGAAGTGGGAGGCCGGAGAGTGGCAAAATGGCAAGAACGGCTATGACAGCGCCACAAAGATGCCGCGCAGCGATTATCCTTTGCAGGTCAGAGACGACCTGGAAAAGTTCTCGTCCATGAGCTGGTTTTATCAGGCTGACAGCATCGAGGACTTAGGCAAGGCGATAGCTGCCGATGTCGGGACCTTCGTTGTGGAGGATTTCGTCAAGACGGTCGAGGCCTACAATGCAGCGGCTGCCGGAGCCGAAGACGAGTTCGGCAAGCCGGCGGAGTTTATCTGGCCCCTTGGGACCCCTCCCTTCTATGCCGTTAAGGCTGGAGTCAACGCCTACAATACCAACGGCGGTATCCGCATCAACCGCTCTGCACAGGTCACCGACGCCAAAGGCCAGCCAATCTCCGGCCTCTACGCCTCCGGCATCGCGACCGCAGGCTGGGATTCGCAGACTTACGGTGGCGGAACCAATCAGCCTGTGGCCATCTGGTGCAGCTGTGCGGCGGCGCGCCATCTGGTTGAGAATTGTTTAGGTGGCAGAGTTGACCCCAACTGGATGGGCGATGTTCATGTCACTGATCTTTATGAAGAGTTTGCCAATATAGACACCAGCGGTAATCCACTCGGCTAAGGAGGAACCAATGGCGTCTTGGGGCGAAGCATGTTGCCCAAGCGCTCAAGGGATAAGTAATCCAATCACAATCGCCCAGTTGCCCGGCAAAATCATGGCAGATCAATCCACAGAAGTGGATTCCATGAGCGGAGCAAGCCTGTCTTCGGCTGCTATTAAAGAAGCTGTCGATAAAGCCCTGGAACAGGCTGAAAAATAACCCCGGGAACCACTCCCTGTCAAATAGACAGGCCCCAAAAAACGGACTCTGTTAAATACAGAGTACGTTTTTTAATGCGGCGCTTTCGCACAATTGCCGCTAAATGATTGGCGTCAAGCAGGCCATTTACTTGCGCCTGTTCTCTGCCTGCAGAAGTTGTCAGTCGCTTATACTGTAATTTTCTTTAATGTATTTTATAAATAACTGCACGGGTTTGGAGACCGGCTTATACTTTTTGTAGCTCAAATAGATATTCCACGGCAAAGAAGGGCTAAAGGGGACTGCCGTATCCCCGGTATGCTCCAGCACTCCATACATGGCGTAAGGCCCTGTGCCGACATAGCCGGGTGAGGCAATCATATTAAAGGCCAGCGATGTATCTGCAGTTTTTATTTCGTAATTCAAAGTGATATTTTCAGCTTGAGCTGCTTTCTCCAATAGCTCGAAGGCCTTAAATGACTCGCCCTTGGTCACGATTTTCTTATCCGCCAGATCTTTTAAAGTGACATGATCTTTCTTGTCCAGACAATGGTTGCCGCCGCGTGTGATAACGCAAAGCTCGGAGGAGCAGAGCAAAACCGATTCATATTCGTCCTGGTTGGGCAGCGTGTTGATATGGAAACAGGTCTCAACCAGACCTGTTTCGAGATATTCTTCCACCACCCTGTCCGGCAATTCCAGGTAATCGGGATTCAGCTGCGGGTATAATTCCCGGAACTTCTTGAACAGATTGATATCAAGGATACTCAACGAATCCGGCACAATCGCCACGCGGAAATAACCGTTTTCAATCTCCGACAACTGCTTGATGCGCTGGTCAAAGGCATAATAATCCTCCAGCAAGGCTTTGGCTTGAGGCAGCAAGCGCCGGCCGATATCCGAGAGGATCAGGTTGTTGTTTTCTCTGCTGAAAAGCCGGCAGTTATATTCCTTCTCCAAGTTATTGATTGATTTGCTTAAGGCTTGCGGTGTGACAAACAGCATTTTGGCCGCCTGGGTAAAGCTCCCGTATTTAGAAACTTCCGTAAAATAATAGATTTGTTTAATCTCCACTTTGACCACCTTATAAGATGAAAGATAGGGTATCAACCAAAGGTTGCTTTTTCCCTAAGATACAGGAATAAAGTTGCGGGAAATAGTGAGATGTTCATATTTGGCAATAAGAAAATCCTTCAGCAGGGTGAGCGGCAGGATACTTTCCTGTGGTTTATGGATCAGCGTCAGGCTCCATGAAAAGGCGTTGCCGGCAAGGGGGCTGTTCCGTTCGACCTGAAGCTGCTTTGTATTGGGATAGGTGTATTCAAACATCAGGCGGTTTTCGTTTTCCATAAGGTAAAACGCTGTCTTGGCCGAAGGAATGATTTCGACGCTGATCTGAATGCCGGCTTTTTGCAATTCGTCATACAGCGGCCTCATAATCAGTTCCGGAGAACCCCAGACGACGCATTTTTCACCGGCCAGATCCTCGATGCCGATCTGTTTTTTTCGGGAAAAACGATGGGTTTCGGCAAAGGTCACGCCGAAGGGGAACCTGCAGATGGTATCGGCTGTGATTCCGGGAATGTCGCAGTCCATCATGACCAGAATGGCGGCGGTCAGCTCTCCGGACAGTACCTTTTCAATCGTCTGATCCGTCGTCAGGGATAACAGTTCCAGCGGCAGCTCTGGGTGAGCGGTTCCGAACTCTTCCAGATAGCCGGGCAGCTCCGGACTGAAGAACGGCAGAAGGGAGCAGGAAATACCAAGCCCCATGGTTTTACCCTGAACGGTATTAACCTCCATGAGCATGGATTCATAGGTGCGTGTCAGCTCTTCCGCATAGTTCCGCACTGCTTCTCCCGACGCGGTCAAGGAAAGACGGTTGCGCAAGTTGCGGAAAAGCGTCGTACCGAGCTCGGTCTCCAGAGATTGGATCGTCTGACGCAGTGCCTGACGGGATATGAAAAGGCGGACTGCAGCTTTGGTATAATTCATTTCCTCACAGCAAACCAAAAAGGCCTTTAGCTTTAAAATATCCATGTCAGCCCTCCAAACGCAAGCAATTGCTTGCACCTTGTGAAAAGTATAGCTGCTTTTTCGGGGCTTGTAAAGTTGGTATACTGAAGCCGCCAATATTGCGTGAACAAAGAAAAAGAGAGGGATTAAAATGAAAAAGGATTTCTCCCGCCGCGACTTTTTAAAGGCCGCTGCAGCAGGTGTCGTCAGCACAAGCACCCTCGGTATCCTCAGCGGCTGTTCATCCGGTTCGCCTGCCTCTGCCCCCAAAGGGACTTACACCCCCGGCACGTATACTGCCACCGCCCAGGGCATGGGCGAAGTTACCGTTACTATGACTTTCGACGAGAACACCATCACCGATGTGGTTCTTGACTTAGCCAACGAGACTGCAGGCATCGGCCAGGCAGCCAAGGATACACTGATCGCGCAGATCCTTGACGGTCAGAGTGTGCAGGTCGACGGCGTATCCGGTGCATCGATCACCAGCAAGGCGGTCATGAAGGCCGCGGCCGACTGCATCACCCAGGCCGGCGGCAGCGCCGTTGTCGTCTCCCAGGGCTCTTCCGGCTCTGCAGGTGACGACTGGCTTGGCCAAGCACCGGAGATCGCCGACGGCGAGATCGTCAAGACCTATGATTATGAGGTGGTTGTCATCGGCGCCGGTACCTCGGGCACTTTTGCCGCCTGCTCAGCCGTTGAAGAAGGCGCGAAAACCGTGCTGCTCGAAAAATTCGGCGCCGACTTCGGCGGCTCCGGCATCCGGGATACCATCGGGGCCATCGGCTCAAAGCAGCAGATCGCCAACAAGGATAACCCGGATAAATTTGACGTGATACGCCTGATGTATCAGCACTCCCAAGGTTATGGCGACCAGAGGCTTTTCAAGGTTTGGGCGGATAACTCCGGTGAGGCCATCGACTGGTATACCGAGCGCCTGGCCAAGCATGATGTAAAGGTCCTGCACGAGGTGGATAATCACGCCACCGGAGAGAAATACGAATTTTATGATGTGGGCCATTCCGTCCAGTGGGAAGGCAGAGAGTACCAGTCCCAATTCACGATGTTTCTTCTCCTGGAGGATTACAAGGCAAAAGGGCTTGAAGTTCACTACGATACAGAAATGATCAAGCTCCTGAAAGACGGGAGCAAGGTCACCGGCATCCTTGCCAAAAGCGGCGATCAATACGTGCGCTACAACGCTTCCAAGGGTGTGATCGTGTGCACCGGGGGCTACTCCAACAACACTGAAATGCTCCAGGCTCTCCAGCCCGAGACGCTGAAGATGACCGGTGTTAATCGCTCTTTTCCGGGCAGTTCCGGCCAGGGGATCAGAGCCTGCCTGTGGGCCGGCGGCATTATGGATGAGACCCACGCCGGCATGATTTTTGACCGCGCCTGCGTGAAGCCTGACGCCACCGGCCCGGAAGACGCCGGCTGGTTCTGGATGGGCTCCCAGCCCTTCCTGAAGGTAGACCTGAAAGGCCGCCGCTTTACCAATGAATCGGGCAGCTATGACCATATTCTCCATACCGCCTTCAATCTGTTGCCGGAGCATACTTACGCTATGCTCTGGGATGCCAACTATCCTGAGGATATCAAACGTTTCGAGAGCCACGGCTGCTCCCGCCTCTATCCCCATGCTAACGGAACGGAATCGGTTTTCCCCATGGAGTATATCCAGAACGTCATGAATCCCGATCTGCATAAGCAGGGATACATCGTCCAGGCCGATACCATCGAAGAACTGGCCGGGAAGCTGAACATTCCCGCCGACAACCTCAAAGCTACGGTAGACCGCTATAATGAGCTGTTTGATCAACAGAAGGACCAAGACTTTGCCAAAGAGCCCTTCCGCCTTTCCCAACTGCGCACCGCACCTTTTTACGGCACCCGCCAGTGCGGCGGATACTTCATCGCCACCATGGACGGCATCAAGATCAATACCGACATGAACGCCGTCGATCAAGACGGCAATGTCATCGAAGGCCTGTACGTGGCAGGCGACTGCTCAGGCGGGTATTTTCACGGCAGCTATGTGAATCTGCTGGCCGGTGCCGCCGCCGGACGCAGCACCACCTTTGGCCGGCTGGCCGGCCGCAATGCTGCGCGCCGGAAGGCTTAGTCATCATTTCGGCAGCTATTAAGGAAGCCATGAGATTAAAATAATGACCAATTAAAGACGAAACCGTTTTCAAGCAAGGCCTGGAAACGGTTTCGTCTTTCTTTTTTGATTAATTTGTTTACCCGGCAGATAGTTTTTCGAGCATTTTTTTCAGCTTCTTGTCAAAAGTAAAAACAATATTACCGTCATACTGATATCCAATCATAAGGCAATCTACAAAATCGAGCGTGGTTGTCGCAAAGGTTTCGAGTCCCTTTATGATCACTGCGGCATTGGTCACTGATACATCTTCCATCAAGACGCCTGAAATAACCGCCGTAATTTCCTGGCGGGGTACCTGATACACTCCATTTAGGACATATACTACTTCCGCGATTACCTCCGTAGGAATAAAGGAGTCACCCTGTTTAAGATGATCCTCAACCACATCCGCCATTTTCTCATCATCCTGCAAAATATAACGCAGAACGGCGTTGGTATCAAATACCTTCATGCTTTTCCGCCGCCCTTTCCCACGCGCCTTCTTCTTTCGCTCTTAAGGCAGGGTCGGCGTATTTTCTCAAGGCACCCTTCATGCTTGGGGATAAAGGAGCACGCGCTTCCTGTGCGGACGGGCGCAAATCGAAAGGAAGCCCATTGATGTTGCGGGACTGGTAAAGGAAAACATTTATGGCGTCGGTAATGCTCATGCCATATCGTGCGTAAATCTCCTCTACCTCGGCTTTAATTTTTGGGTCAATGCGGATATACAGGCTTGAACTCTTTGCCATCTGAAATCACCTCACTATAGTATATTCAGCATATTACATTATATGTACAAATGCAATACAATGTTGTGAAAACCAACCAATTGGAAACCTGTGCCGGCCGCTAACGGCAAGGGATTATTTAGGGGAAGGATTGTCCATTGATTTACGACTTATGAAGTTGGGCATAAGTGGTTAGAATTACCAGAGGGTTGGCAATTATGCTGCCATCGTTATCTATCCCCCTTGGCGGCCCGCTCCCGTTCAAGGAAACCTCCAGGAAAGAAGTGACGTACTATTGAAAGATAAAATCACCATAGGAATTCCCCGGGCTTTTCTCTACTTTAAATATCAATACCTATGGCAAACCTTTTTTACGGAATTGAATTGCCAGGTCATCTTAAGTCCGGAAACCAATAAGAAGATTTTGAAAGACGGCATTGATTCCTCCATCGACGAAAGCTGCCTTTCCGCCAAGATTTATATGGGCCATCTTGCTTACCTGAGAGGAAAAGCAGACTTTATCTTAGTACCCAGGATCGTCGGTTTCGGCAGAAAAGAAGAAGTATGCACCAAGTTCAACGCCCTCTACGATATCGTCAAAAATACCTTTAAAGAAGTAAATCTGCTCAGCTACAACGTCGATATGGCTAATCAAGAAAGTGAATTCAAAGGCTTTATGAAGATGGGCAGGGAATTGGGCAAAAACCCCGTCCTGGTATTAAGAGCCTATCTTAAAGGGAAAAGGCTGCAAAAGCAGAAAGAACTGCTGTTGGCCGAAAAGCAGGAGAGTCTTATCCTGGTCAAAGACAAGCTGAAAATACTCATTATCGCCCATGATTACAACACCTATGACAAGGTAGTGGGCTATCCGGTTGTCAAGCATCTGGAAAGCCTGGGTATTGTGCCTGTTTATGCCGATGCCGCCGACAAGAAGCAAACCGCCCTCAAGTCAAGGCTCATCTCGGACACCCTCTATTGGATTTTCAACAAAGAACTCATTGGGGCCATTGATCATTATCAGAAGAACATCGATGGAATCATCTTCATTTCCACCTTCCCCTGTGGTCCCGATTCCCTGGTCAATGAATTATGCCTGAGAAAAATAAAAGGCGTTCCTATGGCTAATATCATCGTGGATGAACTGCAGGGAGAAGCAGGCTTGCAGACCAGAATTGAAAGCTTTGTGGATATCATCATGGAAAGGAAAAAGACCGGGAGGGAAGCGCAAATTGGCTAGCCAGGAAAAGATCATGAGTTTTCCCCATATGGGAAATTACCATGTGGCCATCGAATTTCTGCTCAGACACGTTCTGGATAATATTCAGGTCTTTACCCCGCCCCCCATTACCAAAAAAACCTTGGAACTGGGCTCGAAATACAGCCCGGATTTTGTTTGTGTACCCTTTAAATATAACCTGGGCAACTACCTGGAAGCCCTGGAACAAGGAGCGAATATCCTGGTCCAGTCCGGTGGGGGCTGCCGGTTCGGGTATTATGGGGAAATTCAGGAACAGATCTTGAGAGATCTAGGCTATGATTTTGAGTTCATCAGCCTGATCGACAACGAAAAAGTCAATCCGATAGCCTTTTTCAGCCGCTTTAAGCGCTTGAACCCTCAACTGTCCTTTGCCCGATTCGCCTACTACTTTCAGCTGACCTTTAAAATGATCGAGGCCATGGACTCCCTGGATCACATGATCAGGAGCAACATCGGCTTTGCCGTCCGGGAGGGCAGCTTTGAGCTGCTGCAAAAAGAATTTCTCCGGGAGCTTCCCGCTGTGGAAGGCTTCCGAAGCCTGGACAAACTCCATCGAAAATACGATGCCCTGTTCCGCCAACTGGAAGTCAATAAACCGGAAAATCCTCTCAGAGTGGGGATCGTCGGAGAGCTCTATACCCTCATGGAACCGTTCAGCAGCTGTTTCATCGAAAAGGAGCTGGCGAAAAAGGGCATCCAGGTCACCCGCTTCATCACTGTATCTTATTTGCTGCGCCATCATCCTAAATCCAGTGACTTGCTGAAGTTGGCAGGAAACTATCTGGAGTATGAAATCGGCGCCGATGGCACAGATAGTGTGGCCCGGGCGAAAATACTGGCTGAAGCCGGCTATGACGGGGTCATCCATGTTAAACCTTTCGGATGTACGCCGGAAGTCAATTCCATGCCCATGATGCAGAATATCAGCAATGATTACAAAATGCCCATACTGTATTTCAGTTTCGATGCTCAGACTTCCGAAACCGGGGTGCTCACGCGTTTGGAAGCGTTTCATGACATGCTGATGATGAGAAGGGAAGGGAACACATGGCAAAATGTTATTTAGGAGTGGACAGCGGCTCCATTTCCACTAAAGGTGTGATCATCGACCAGAACAACAGGATTCTGGCCGAGAAATATTTGTGGACGGAAGGGAATCCCGTGGAGGCCGTCAAGGCAGTAATTGCCGATCTTAAAGCTCAGATCGACGGTATTGATTGTATTAAAGAGGCTGACGGCAATGATGATTTCAGCAATGATATCAGCAGTAATGGCGATAACGACAACAATAACAACAATAACAGCAATCATGTCAGTCATGTCAGTCAGGGTATTGAAGTTAAGGCCGTGGGCACCACCGGTTCGGCCAGGCGTTTGATCGGCGCTCTTCTCAATGCCCAGGTAGTCAAAAATGAAATCACGGCCCATGCCGTGGGAACCCTGTCCGTCTACCCCGATGTCCGGACTATTTTTGAAATAGGTGGTCAGGATTCCAAGATTATTCTGGTGGAAGACGGGATTGTGGTGGATTATGCCATGAATACCTTGTGTGCCGCCGGCACAGGCTCCTTCCTGTCCTCCCAGGCCAAGCGGCTGGGGATGGAAGTGGAAGAATTCGGCGAAATGGCCCTACGTTCCCAGAACCCCACCAAAATAGCGGCCAGATGTACGGTTTTTGCCGAGTCGGATATGGTGCACAAGGCTCAGATCGGCCATAAAAAAGAGGATATCGTGGCCGGATTGTGCCATGCTGTAGTGGCCAATTACCTGAATAATGTGGGCAAAGGCAAACGCACCAAAGCCCCCATCGTCTTCCAGGGGGGCGTCAGCAAAAATGTCGGAGTGATCAAAGCCTTTGAGGAAGCAACCGGCGAAACCATCCATGTGGACCCTCATGCTCATTTGATGGGAGCCTTAGGCGCGGCCTTGCTGGCCAAAAGCTCCGGCCAGGAGCAGGATTTCAACTTCAGCATGACGGAGATGCATTTTGATACCCGGGGTGTGGAATGCCAGGGATGCCCCAATAACTGTGAAGTCATTTGTGTTTACAGGAATGAAGAGCTGATCGATGCCTGGGGCAACAAATGCGATAAAGGAGCAGTGCGGGGCAGCGAAGCAGTGGGGGAAAAGGAGACGCCCGTTGTTAAGGGCGATGAAATGGTATCGTAATGAGGGAGCAGGTAAAAGCGATTTCAGGAAGTTGGAATGTGAGTTTTAGAGGGCGCCGGCAAAAATGCCGGCGTTTTTTTGCACTGTCAGAAAGCATAAGCTTGCGCTCTATACTTTCCAATTATATGGGATTGTAGGCTTGAAAAAAGAGGAGATAAAATTCATGGCGCTATTAACCACGGGATTGATTGAAAATCCACCCGTTTCCGGAATAAGAGCAACTACTGTGCTTACTGTCAGAGTAGTAAATGATGATTCCGCAGCTGCTTCTGTACAAATATCTGAATCTTATGTATCTGGAACCGCTACTACAGCGTATGTTTTGGAACTATTCAGCCAATTTTGATGCGTTTCAGTTTCAATTTGCCACCAGTTTGGAAAATGTTGAGATTTCGGCTTGGGGAAAGATAACGAGGGAAATTTGATCGCAGCTCATCATGTGCTGCCGCAGAGCTTGATCCTTTAGATCAGAATGGAGGGGCAGGGACAACAGGAGCAACTTTGCCTTGTAGCGGATCATGAATTGACTTTGCGGATACCCCTACTTGTTTAGCAATAGCATTTGCAATTTTCTTTGTATTACCTGATTTTGAATAATAACGCACTTCAATATTCATAAAACGCTCTCTTTTTCAGCTATTTATTTAACTATCAATAGTGCAATCTACCAATAATCGACTTTATGACAATGCTGCCAGCAACTACAAAAAGCGCAACTTTGGGGTCATAAAGGATGGGGATTTTCCATTTGAATAGTTGTATTGCTGTTGTAAGTAATGGGATTATCCCAAAGATGTACCCCATGATGGTGAGCGGGTGAGCAGGTGCATTGCTGATAAATTTGCCGATTGTTGGCATAATCATGCACATTGCAAATCCGATTGCGCCTAAAGTAATAACAGCCGATCTCGGCCCATTAATGAATAATATTTGCTTGCCAGATAGTCCTGCATAAACAATCAGGCTGGTTATAAACCACTCTGCTGCCAATATTCCAATTCCTTTCATAGTTTATCGCTCCTTAAATAGATTTTATTGAATATCGTCATATGTCTTTGTAAAAAAGATAAAGCTTCTTCATATTTTTCGGGCTGATTGTCGTATTTTGATAACAGCAAATACAAAGGTGAATAAAACTGCAAGGCCATTACCATTGGGTCAGCATCAACATAAACTCCCTCATTTATTAAATTAGTAAACACGCCTGATATATAATCCAAGCCCTTGTCTATTATCAATTCCCTAAAAAACTTGCTTGCCTCCGAAGTTCTATACTGTTCCATTGTCAACATTCTACGCAGTTGCGAACCATACTCTGTTTTGAGATAGAACTGAAACATGGTAACGCTAATACGAAATAATTCCTCTCTTACATCACTTTCTCCTGAGAGAGTATTGGCCATGCTTTCAGGGGGAATAAAAGTAGCAACTTCCTCTTGGTAACGGCGCTCAATGTCTTTGAGAATTGAGTCAAAAATATCTTGCTTTCCGCTATAATGCTTGTAAAGGGCGCTCTCCCGTATTCCGATTTCTTTTGATATGTCACGGATACCAACTCCATCATAGCCTCTTTCAGAAAACAATTTTAGTGCAACACTCAAAATAACTTCCTTTGTATCCCGTGTTTCGTTCTTTGGCATAATAACCTCCATTAGTAAATGTGGTGATCAGTTGTTCACTATTATAGTGAACAACTGATCACTTGTCAAGAAGGGAACTAAATTATATTCTCACGCTATTATTTATGAGCATTTCGAGCCTTTCCGCTAACCGGCAAGCAGGACCGGTGTATATACACCAGCACGTTTTGAAGATTCTCCCTTACGGTAAAACCTCAAAACTGCTTGTTGGGGAGTGCCTTCCCCAAACCCTGCGACTTCGGGCCAAGTTGGCCCGAAGTTGGCGCTTCGCACCTCATGTTGCGTCATGTCGCTATCGCTCCATTTCCTTATTGTTCTGCCTGCCCGTCAGGCCGAGCAGATGGTCGATATTGCTTTTCACCGTTATTATTTCCTGCATATCCTTTTTTAGCTTCCCGGTGATTCAATCCTGGTGGGTTGGCTGATAAGCAGCTTAAGGCTGTCTGTGTTAACAGATTGTGTACAAGTTGCATATAATAGTGCACACTGAAGTTTTTTTAAAGCTGGTGTTTTGTTCAACAAGGATAATGAAGCAAAGCAATTTTCTATTTATATGGGATTGTAGGCTTGAAAAAAAGAGGAGATGAAATTCATGGCGCTATTAACCACGGGATTGATTGAAAACCCACCCGTTTCCGGAATAAGAGCAACTACTGTGCTTACTGTCAGAGTAGTAAATGATGATTCCGCAGCTGCTTCTGTACAAATATCTGGATCTTATGTATCTGGAACCGCTACTACAGCGTATGTTTTGGAATTATTCATTCTGGAACCTGGAGAGGTGGCAACACGGAGCTACTCAGCCAATTTTGATGCGTTTCAGTTTCAATTTGCCACCAGTTTGGAAAATGTTGAGATTTCGGCTTGGGGAAAAGATAACGAGGGAAATTTGATCGCAGCTCATCGTGTGTTGCCCGCAGAGCTTGACCCTTTAGATCAGAATGGAGGGGCAGGGCCAACAGGAGCCACCGGTGCGACAGGCCCGGCAGGAGAAACAGGGGTAACAGGAGCCACAGGTTCAACTGGGGAAATGGGAGCCACGGGTGCGACAGGTCCAGCAGGGGAAACGGGAGCCACCGGTACGACAGGCCCAGCAGGAGAAATAGGAGCCACCGGTGCGACAGGTCCAACAGGAGAAACGGGAGCCACCGGTGCGACAGGTCCAGCAGGAGAAACAGGGGCAACCGGTGCGACAGGTCCAGCAGGGGAAACGGGAGCGCCCGGTGCGACAGGTCCAGCAGGGGAGACAGGAGCGACCGGTGCGACAGGTCCAGCAGGGGAAACGGGAGCAACCGGTACGACAGGTCCGGCAGGAGAAACAGGGGCAACAGGAGCCACAGGCTCAACTGGGGAAACGGGAGCCACCGGTACGACGGGTCCAACAGGAGAAACAGGGGCCACCGGTACGACGGGTCCAACAGGAGAAACGGGAGCCACCGGTACGACAGGTCCAGCAGGGGAAACGGGAGCCACGGGTGCGACAGGTACAGCAGGGGAAACAGGAGCGACCGGAGCGACAGGCCCGACAGGAGAAACGGGAGCAACAGGCGCGACTGGCCCCGCCGGAGAACCTGGCGGTCCGACCGGTCCCACTGGCGCCACGGGTGCAACTGGACCTGCGGGAGAATCCGGTGGCCCTACGGGGCCGACTGGCGAAACCGGGCCGACAGGTGCCACAGGCGAAACCGGCCCTACCGGACCGACTGGAGCCACAGGCGAAACTGGCCCTACCGGACCTACCGGACCTACCGGCCCTACCGGACCGACTGGAGCAACCGGTGAAACCGGTGCTACCGGCACATTCGAGCCTAATCCATTTGCAGTCTACGTGCAAGCAGGGGCAGTCGGCGGGGACGGCACACAGGCCAGTCCATTTGGAACGATACAACAGGGCGTCACAGCGGTATCACCGACAGGAACCGTTCATATTCTGGGCGGGACTTATCCTATTACAGCGACAATATCGGTGAATAAAGCAGGAGTAACTCTGAAAGGGTACCCTAATACGCTGATTGAACTGCAGGCTGCACTAATTCCTTTCGTTATCACGGGTAGCGGAGTGACCATAGATGGTTTGACGATCACCAGCAATAATCCGTATGCTGTTGAGTTTATTCAGCTTGGAGGAAGCAATCATAAGCTTATTAACAACTATTTTTATGGGCCGCCTCAAGCGGGGCCGTCAGATACCTGGGTTGTAAATCGTGGATTCTTGACGCAAGCGAATAATATGCAGAATTTGACGGTTCAAAATAATATTTTTTATTTTCTGAGACAGCCGGCGTATTTGAACCCCAATACGACAGGGTATATCATCGATAATGTGGTGTATAATACCCGTGGATTTGTTGTGGACAGAGCAGTTGTCGTTTTATCGGGTAACTCATGGGGCAGCCCGGAAAATGCAGTGGATATAGCATTGCTGGTTGGTACGATCGCCGGTCCTCCTTATGATCCATTAGCTGACCTGGCTGTGAACAACAGCGATGCCAGTATCAGTGACCAAAGATAAATGTGTTTTATTCCTACCGCACAAAGCAGGGCCATCCGCCAAACGGGTGGCCCTGCTTTTTTTAGGTGCAGGTCTCTGCTGCATTAACTAATATATTGACAGAAAACCCATTATAAAGTATAGTAAGCCTATAAGTATAGTGGATATTAAAGAGCTGGTCAAAAAACTGGAAAGACCATACATACGATTACGTGCTCGTTGCGAGGGAGGAGGGCGGAAGATGCCGGAACGCAAATCACCTCATGATTCTGCTGGAAAGTATCAAATGTGGCTCGGGTTTCCCGAGGAAACGAGCAAATAGTAATCTTGACAGATAGATGGGGATGTTATGAAGTGTAAAGAAATCCTATAGGATTAGTTGATATATTAAAATCCTATGGCAATTGTTTCTTAGTTGACCACAAGAACTGGAGGCTAAGTTTAGTCTCTGACGGGAGATGCCCGGAAGAGATGAAAACTTAGCCTTTTTCTATACCGGATTCAATGAGAGAGGAGAAGATGGATATGGCAATTCATTTGCAGAAAAAAGCCGACCAATTCGACCATCTGGTCAAGAAGCACCCTTGCCTGGGCGGCGAGGCGCATTCCAAGTATGGCAGGGTTCATCTACCGGTCAGCCCGGCCTGCAATATTCAATGCAGATTTTGTAAAAGAACCTTTAACAAGTGGGAAAAAAGACCCGGCGTCGCTGCTTCCCTCCTGACTCCTGAAAAAGCTCTGGAAATTGTTGACCGCGCTTTGGAGCTTTGCCCGGAGATTACGGTCGTGGGAATCGCCGGTCCTGGCGATACTTTGGCGACGCCGCATGCACTGGAAGCTTTCCGGCAGGTTCACGCCAAATATCCGGACCTGATTAAATGTCTGAGCACAAACGGCTTGCTTCTGGCAGAAAAGGCTGAGGAAATCGCGCAGGCCGGAGTGAAGACCCTGACCGTGACCGTCAATGCGGTCGATGCGGAGATTCAGGCGCAGATATGCTCGCATATCTACTATGAAGGAGATCACCTGACCGGTCTTGCCGCCGCCGCCAGGCTGATCGAAAATCAGCTGGCCGGAATCAGGAAGATCAGTGAACTTGGCGTCGTTGTAAAAATCAATACCGTCCTGATCCCGGGCATCAACGATCACCATACGGGCGAAATCGCCAAAACGACTAAAGAAGCCGGAGCCGATATGATTAATATCATCCCGCTGATCCCCCAGCATGAGCTGGCTGACAAGTGTCCGCCGGACTGCCGGGAATTGAACCTGGCCAGAGCAGCGGCGGAAGAGTACCTCACCGTGTTTCGGCATTGCAAGCAGTGCCGGGCCGATGCCTGCGGCATCCCGGGCAAAGGAATCGAGCTGGCGGAGCTTTTGTACGACCAGCCGCTGGAAACGTTTTCCCATGGTTAAGGCATTTAAAATAATAATAAATAAACATTAAAGAGAGGAAGTTCACAATGGCTAAAAAAATTAAACAAATTGCCATTTACGGCAAAGGCGGCATCGGAAAATCCACCACGACTTCCAATATCAGCGCGGCTTTGTCGACGGCGGGTTATAAAGTGATGCAGTTCGGCTGCGACCCGAAGAGTGATTCGACCAATACCTTGCGAAGCGGAAAATATATCCCGACAGTTCTGGATACGTTGCGGGAAAAAAATGCGGTGAAGGCCAGCGAAGTAATTTTTGAAGGTTTTAATGGGATTTATTGCGTGGAAGCCGGCGGGCCGGCTCCGGGCGTCGGCTGTGCCGGACGCGGAATCATTACGGCAGTGCAGCTGTTCAAGCAGCAAAAGGCTTTCGAGGAGCTTGATCTGGACTTTGTCATCTACGACGTTCTCGGTGACGTCGTCTGCGGCGGCTTTGCCGTTCCGGTCCGGGAAGGCATTGCCGAGCATGTCTTCACCGTTTCCTCCGCCGACTTTATGGCGGTTTACGCCGCTAATAACCTGTTCAAAGGCATTCAGAAGTATTCCAATGCCGGTGGCGCTTTGCTGGGCGGAGTCATCGCCAACTCCATCAACGCCCCTTACGCCAGAGAGATCATCGACGATTTTGTCAGCATCACCAAAACCCAGGTTGTGGAATATGTGCCGCGCTCCGTTACGGTAACCCAGAGCGAACTGCAGGGTAAAACGACGATCGAGGCGGCGCCGGACAGCAAACAAGCCGAGGTTTACCGCAGTCTGGCCAACAAAATAGCTAACCATACGGAATCCAAGGTTCCCGCTCCGCTGGAAGTCAAGGACCTCAGAGAATGGGCGGCCAAATGGGGAGATTACCTGCTGGCGATGGAGACGGGCGAAGTGGGAGTTGAGACAGCGAGCAATATTTAAGAAATGTAAAAAAACTGCAAAGAACTATTGACAAACGTATGAAGAAGGGGAAGCTTATGGTATTCGTAAGTCTATAGGAAGACGATTGTTTGTCCGACCAGAAACCTGAAAGCCATGCTTCAAAATAGTGAAAGTATGGCCTTTTACTTAACAATAAGGAGGAAGAAACCATGAATCCAGTGATCGAGACCATTCTCAAACGAAAAGGAACCAAAAGCTACAAACCGGAACAGATCAAGGACGAAGATCTGGAGCTGATTCTCAGCGCCGGCATTGCCGGGCCGACCGCCAGAAATTCTCAGAACCGTCATTTTGCCGTCGTTCAGAACAAAGAGATTCTTCAGCAAATAAACGACGGCTCCTTAACGCTGCAGACGGCGCCGTCGCATAACTATCCTCTGTTTCAGGCGCCGACCGCGATCATTGTTTCCACGCCGGCTGATTATCCGTTCGCGGACCAGGACAGCGCCATCGCCCTGGAAAACATGGCGATCGCGGCTACCGCGCTCGGGCTCGGTTCCCGTTATCTGGTTTCGCCGACCAGATTCATCGAGCACACAACCGGCGCGCCGATCAAAGAGCAAATCGGTATCCCTCAAGGATACCGGACCATAGCCGTTCTGATCGTCGGTTATGATGCCAATCCGGCGCAGGAGCCGGTCGAACGCAAAACGGAGGTCGTAACGTATATCAGGTAAAATTAAAAGAATATTTGCCTCAAAATACTTGAACAAGCCTGATTTGTTTAACCGGCAAAAATAGAAAAAACTCCAAAGGAACAGAGGAAGAGAAAATGGCAGAACGAAATATTTTGGAAAATGAAAGAGGGTTGAACCTGGAACAGGCCAAGGCCCTGGCCGCCCAAAATGGGGAAGAAGTGATCTCCGCCTTTTGCGCGATGTGCGGACCGACGCCGAACTGCTGCGGCATCTACGCTTTTACCAAAAACGGCCGGCTGGAAAGAGTGGCGGGGATGCGGGAATTCCCCAATAATAAAGGCGCACTCTGCTCCAAAGGGCAGGCTTCGGCGCAATGGCTGTATTCCCCCGACCGTTTGCAATATCCTCTGCGCCGGGTGGGCGCCAAAGGCGAAGGAAAATTTGAACGGATTACCTGGGACGAGGCCATCGAGCTCATCGCCGCTAAATTAAAAGAACAAAAAGAGCAATACGGGCCGGAATCGCTGGCGATTCTCGCTCCGGCTTTCCGCACCTACAATGCTTATCTCAAACGTTTTCTCACGGTCCACGGCAGCCCGAATTACGGGCACAGCGGGATTTGCGCCACGCAGCGTCTTTTCGGCTTTCTGTATACGGTGGCGGACCGGACGGTTCCGGATATCGAGCACAGCGATTTAATCATTTACTGGGCGCGGCAGCCGATTTACTCAGGGCCAGCCATGGGCGGCCCCCGCTCTTTGCTCGCCGCGCGGCAAAGAGGCGCGAAAATCATCACCATCAAACCCTCGGTCGAACCGGATGTCAGCCTGTCCGATATCTGGGTGCCGACGCGGCCCGGCACCGACGCGGCGCTGGCTTTGGGCATGCTGCATGTCATCGTCAGGGAAGAGTTGATCGATCATGATTTTGTGGAAAACTGGTGCCATGGTTATGAAGAGCTGAAGGAGCATGTACAAAAGTACCCACCGGAGTGGGCAGAAAATATTACCGGCGTACCGGCCACCCAGATCAGCGAAGTCGCCAGGCTTTATGCCACCACTGAAAAAGCCTGCATCGACATCGGCAACGGAGTGGAGCACGCCCCTTCGTCCAGTGATGCCATCCGGGCCGTAGCCATTCTGATCGCCATTACCGGCCATCTCGACCGGCCGGGGAGCAATATTTTCACGCCCTTTAATCCGGAGGTGCCTCAGCCGAAGGATATTACCCTGCGGGAGCTTTTAACGCCGGAACTGGGGGAAAAGCTGGTAGCCCCGGAATTCCCGCTTTCCTTCCAGCCTTTTGCGGAAGGCTATTCCTCCGCTTACTACCCGGTACTGGAAAGTATTTTGACCGAAAAGCCTTATCCGGTGCGGACGGTCATCGCACCCGGCACCCAGCCCACGGTCAGCAACCGCGGCCCGAGACGGGTCGTCGAGGCTTTAAAGAAGCTGGATTTCTACGTGGTGCTGGACGTTACCCGCACCGCCGATATGGCCTATGCCGATATTGTTCTGCCGACGACCACCCCCTATGAATCGAACCATCCCTTTGAAGCGCCCGGTCCTTTTGTGATGGCCCGCCACAAGGTGGTTGAACCCTTAGGTGAGTATAAATCGATTTATGAATTTTTCCTTGAGCTGGCTGTTAAGCTGGGATACGGCGCAGATTTCTGGGATGGCGATATCATCCGTTCCATGGACGATCAGCTCGAAGAATACGGCATTACCTATGAAGAGCTGAGCAAGCATCCGGCCGGACTTAATTTCGGCAAGCCGATGACCCCGGTTTATGAAAAGTACGAAGAAGTATTCAACCGGCCCAGTTTTAGCCTGGAACGGACGCCGTTCCTGCCCCAGGGCAAGGTTGCCGTCTACAATACTTTATTTGAGGAAGCGGGCTACACGCCATTGCCGGAGTGGCGGGAACCGCCGGAAAGCCTGACGGCGACACCCGGGCTTACCGCAGAATACCCCCTGTTGCTCTCGGATTACCATACTTCGGTTAATTATACAGCTGCCTGGCAGCGCAACGTACCCCTTCTCCGGGAGCTGCAGCCTGACCCGATCCTGCATATTCATCCTGACGCTGCCGCCCCCCGCGGCATCGGCGACGGCGACTGGGTCATTGTCCGGGGGCCCCACGGCCATATCAAACTTAAGGCGGAGCTTTACCCGGGCATCAGGCCGGATACGGTGATGGTGCTGCATGGCTGGTGGCAGGGCAGCAAGGAACTGGGGCGGGAGGACACACCCCTTTTGGACGGCGGAGCCAATGTGAACATCATGTACAGCGTCGGTAAAGAAGCCTTTGACCCGCTGGTGACCGCACCCAGCAGTCAGACCCTGGTAGAAGTCGCTAAAGCCTGAGCATCAACGACAGCAATATGGAAAGTGAAGGAGGGGATTGAGAATGTCCGTGGGGCGGATCAATTTCACACCCGAAAAATGTATTCAGTGCTATAGCTGCGAAACCTCCTGCAAAATATGGAGGGAAGTTGAACAGGGGATAAGCTGGCGGAAGATCAAGCTGGAATGGCAGGGCGCTTATCCTGAAGTAAAGAGCAGACCTGTCGATACGGCCTGCCGGCATTGCAGCGAGCCGGCCTGCCTGGCAGCCTGCCCGGCGGGGGCCATCGAAAAAGAGGAGGTCCACGGCATTGTCTATGTGCGGGAGGATGCATGTATCGGCTGCCAGGCCTGCTTAAGCGCCTGCCCTTACGATATTCCCCAGTTTGGGAAGAGCGGAACCATGCAAAAGTGCGATCTGTGCTATGGTCTTAAGGACCGGGTAAGCACCCCTGTCTGCGTCTCTAATTGCCCGACACAGGCCCTGCAGGTCCAGGAAGTTTAAGATGCGCTGGCCAGGCTGTTTTATTTCACGATCAGAAAGGAGCGAATCATGTTGAGCAGTGAAAAAATTTTGGCCCGTAATATTAATCGGATTTTCCTTATTAAGAAAGAAAACGGCAAGGGGCTGGAGAACTTTGTCGCTCTGAAGGATTTTAATTTGGAAGTCCGGGACGGGGAATTTTTGGCTATTGTCGGTCCCAGCGGCTGCGGCAAATCCACCTTTCTGGATATCGCCGCAGGTCTTACCAAGCCGAATTCCGGCGAAGTCTATATCGACGGCAAGCTGATTACCGGTCCGGCTCTGGATAGAGGGATCATCATGCAGGGCTATGCGCTCTTTCCCTGGCGGACTGTGCGCCACAATGTCGAGTTCGGCCTGGAGATCAAAGGGATTCCCAAGAGCGAGCGCGGCCCAATCAGTGAAAAATTTATTAATCTGGTCGGTCTGAAAAGTTTTGAAAACCGCTATCCTTACGAGCTTTCCGGCGGGATGAAGCAGAGGGTGGCCATTGCCAGAGCCTTGGCTTACGATCCGGAAGTATTGTTGATGGATGAGCCCTTTGCCGCGGTCGACGCCCAGACCAGAGAAATCCTGCAGGACGAACTTCTGCGTATCTGGGAAGAAACCCACAAAACGATTATCTTTGTTACCCACAGTATCGATGAAGCCGTCTTTTTGGCGGATCGGGTGACGGTTATGACTCCCAACCCGGGAACCGTGAAAGAAACGCTGGAAATCAACCTGCCGCGCCCCCGCACCGGCGTCCGTTCCTCCGCAGATTTTGGCTGGATTCGCCATAAGATATGGGAGCTCTTGCAAAACGACGGTCAGGATGAGCAAAAAGCTATCCCCGGTCAGAATGTAGCCGAAGCGATTTCCCCGTCGGCGGCTTTATAAGGAAAAATTCCGTTTAATCATCCAGCGGTTTGATAGAGAGGAGATATCATATGACTAAAATTGCCAACAATCTGACGGATTTGATCGGAAGAACGCCTCTGCTGCGTTTGAGCGCAGTGGCCAAAGGCCTGGAGGCGGATGTCGTTGCCAAGCTGGAGTCCTTTAACCCCGGCGGCAGTGTGAAAGACAGGATCGGCTTCAGCATGATCAAGGATGCCGAGGACAAAGGGCTGATCACCAAAGAGACGGTACTCATCGAGCCGACCAGCGGCAATACGGGGATCGCCCTGGCTTTCGTGGCGGCCGCCAGGGGATACCGCTTGATTCTGACCATGCCGGAAACAATGAGCGTTGAACGGCGCAACCTGTTAAAAGCCTATGGCGCGGAGCTGGTGCTTACGCCCGGTCCCCAGGGAATGAAAGGGGCGATCCTGAAAGCGGAGGAACTGGCGGCGCCTGCCCAATTCCTTCATTCCGCAGCAATTCAAAAATCCGGCCAACCCGGAAATTCACCGGGCGACAACTGCCGCAGAGATTTGGAACGACACGGCAGGGAAAATCGATATTCTGGTCGGCGGTGTCGGTACCGGCGGCACGATTACCGGGGTGGGGGAAGTCATCAAAAAACACAAGCCTTCCTTAAACATAGTGGCTGTTGAACCTTTTGATTCTCCGGTCCTCTCCGGCGGCCAGTCCGGGTCGCATAAGATCCAAGGCATTGGAGCGGGCTTTGTTCCCGATGTCCTGAACAAAGGCTTAATCGATGAGATCTTTAGGGTAAAAAATGAAGAAGCCTTTCTCACCGGCCGGCGCTTAGCCAGGGAAGAGGGCTTATTGGCGGGGATTTCTTCCGGCGCGGCTGCCTTTGCCGCCCTGGAGATCGCCAAGCGCCCGGAAAACAAAGGAAAGTTGATTATTGTTATTTTGCCGGATACGGGTGAACGCTATCTCAGCACGGCCTTGTTCCAGGAAGATCCCCAATAGCCGGGATGATGGAAGCCAGGTTCCGCCGCGGAGCCTGGCTTTTCCTATGCGGCCGGTCTGGCTGCCGTCTGACCGGGAAGTCCGGCAGCCCATCATAGACGAAAAGGTGATAGAGATGAATCATACGCGGACGGCTAAATATTACTATGGACTGATCGTTTTCGTTACATTTTTAACCTTGGTCATCGCCGCCGGCATTCGTTCGGCTCCGGCGGTCCTGATCGTTCCCTTCGAAGAATTTTTCGGCTGGAACCGGGCGGAAATCAGCTTGGCGTTAAGCATTAATCTCCTGCTTAATGGGCTTTGCGGTCCCTTTGCCGCAGCTCTGATGGAACGGTACGGAGTCCGGCCCGTGATCGCCTCGGCCTTGTTGCTGTTGGGCGCGGGAGCCGGCTTGACTTTATGGATGCAGGACATGTGGCAGATGATACTATTGTGGGGCATTGTCATCGGAATCGGCTCAGGCTTTCTTTCCACTGTATTCGGAACGGTCGTCGCCACCCGCTGGTTTATACAGCAGCGGGGCCTGATCCTGGGGATTTTCAGCGCGGCCGGGGCGGCCGGGCAGCTGCTCTTTCTCCCGCTGTTCGCTAACATTCTGGAATGGTTTGACTGGCATGTGATCGTATGGGTTCTGGTCGCCGCGGCGTTCTTTTCTCTGGCGCTGATTATCCTGATTATGCGCAATGGGCCTGGGGAGGTGGGACTGGTGCCGTACGGAACTTCAGCCGGGGATACTGTGCCGGACAAAACTACGGACAATCCCTTTCAGGCGGTTTGGCAGGGGTTGAAAACCGCCGTGCAGTCGAAAGCGTTCTGGTTATTGTCAGCCAGCTTTTTTGTCTGCGGCGCGACTTCGGTCGGTTTGATCGGCACACATTTTGTTTCCGCTTGTGTCGATCATGGGATAACGGCGATCTTTGCCGCAGGGCTGCTGTCGGCGGCAAGTGTGTTTAATATCATCGGAGTTACGGCGGCAGGCTGGCTGTCCGACCGCTATGACAACCGCTGGCTCTTGTTCTGGTATTACCTGGTGCGCGGCCTGGCCCTGTTTTTGCTGCCGGCGGTATTGGTGTCGGATAGGGTTATATTGATCATTTTTGTGACGGTTTACGGTTTGAATTGGATTGCCACCGTACCGTCAACCATCAAACTGGCTGCCGACCTTTTCGGCGACCGGAGTATCGTGATCTTCGGCTGGATGATGGCCCTGCACCAGGCCGGTTCCGCCTTGGCCGCTTTTTATGCCGGCGCTTTGCAAGCGGCGCTGCACAGCTATACCCTGGTCTTCATCTCAGCGGCAGTGTTATGCCTTGTAGCCGCCATGATCGTTTTTCTGATTCCCGGACAAGGCCATGTTTCCGCGGAAACGATCTGAGAGGCGCCGTAAAATGAGGATAACCTATCGCCGCTATTTTGGCCCGGGAAGGTGCAAATGGTGAAAGGAATGAGATAATTGCCGAAAAAATGAAAAGGAAAGCCCCTATGGACTTGAGGCCATAGGGGTATTTGCTTCGCCCGGCGGAAGGCTTTATTCGTAGGTTAGGGTTAGATTAAGCCCTGGGCCGGCATGCTCTGGGCCGATACTATTACTTATGCGGATTGTACTTATTTGTCGCCACATCTTCAAATTTTATGTCTTTGTTCTGCAGCGGCTGGAAGCTGTTCGGCTTTGACAGGGTATCGATCCAGTATTGCACGTGGGATTCCTGAATCAGCCCGTCCTTCGCGTAATAGGGAGTCTGAAAAATCTTTTCGTTGAGCTCGGTTTTGGCGACCTTGCGATAAATCTCCAGCGCTTCCTCGGGATTGTTGTTTACGAAATTATTGGATTTGGCAATGGCCGCCACAAAGGCGCGCGCACGATCCGGGTCCTCTTCAGCCCATGAACGGCGCAGGCACCAGCCGATGTCACCCGCGCGGTCCTCTGCGAAATCATAGTCCGTGAAGAGGACGCGGAGATCCGGATAGATGCGCTTGATGACTTCCTCATTGGTCGTACCATGCAGCGCGGTCAGATCGAGCTGGCCCGCCCGCAAGGCCTCCAGGAGGGCCGGTGCCGAGCTGCTCGTGACGTCAAGCTCCCTTGCCGGATCTTTAATACCGTTCAGCGCCGCGTATTCATACAGGAATCCAACGTTGCAGCCGTTGAGGCCCGTGAGGCCGATCTTGGCAGCTTTGATATCCGCGCCGCTTTTGATCGGGCTGTTTTCAAGGACTACGTACGCCATATGCGGCTTTTCCCGCGTGACTGCCGGGCCGACGGCTACTTCGACGATATCCGCGCCGACGTCAATCGCCGCAACTATATCAGACTCCATGGTCAGACCGGCGTCCACGCTGCCGCTTTCGAGCAGAGCGACAAATTGCAGCACGTCGACTTCGCCGACGTCTTTGACCTCAATGCCTTCTTCCGCAAAAAAGCCTTTCTCAATGCCGACTGCTACCGGATCGATTTGTGTCGCGCTGGTGCCGATGCCCGCCAGCTTAAAGACGTATTTAGCCCCCTCGACCGTAGGAACTTCGGATGAGGAGGCGCTGCTGCCGCAGGCTGTCAAGGAAATTAGGAGCGCCGCCGTAAGCAAGCTGGAAATAATGCGGATGGTTTTCCTTAAATTCTTTTTCATGATTTTTTTCTCCTTTTCTATACCCTAATTTGTTTTCTCCTGCCACGTCATCAGCCTCTGTTCCAGCTTGGTGCACAGCCAGTTGACGAGAACACCGAGTCCGGCTATCGTGATGATTCCTACGTACATCTTAGGAATCAAATAGGACTTTTGCGCCTGAAAAATCATATAGCCGATGCCATAGCGCGCCCCCAGCATCTCGGCACCGACGATGACGAGGAGCGCAATTCCCGCCGATTGCCGGAATCCCGCCGTGATATACGGCGATGCCGAAGGCAGGATAACTTTCGAAAACAGACCCAGCCTGCTGACGCACATGGACCGTGCCAGTTTAATCAGCAGCACGTCCGCGTGTTTCACACCCTGCATGGTATTGAGCATGGTCGGAAAAAACGTCGCCCAGACAATGATCGCGATTTTTGAAGTATCGCCAATGCCGAGAAACAACACAAACAGCGGCAATATCGCTAATATTGAAGTGTTGCGCGCGATCGTGAGCAGCGGATCCAAATAGTTGTAGGCTTTTTCGTACCAACCCAGCAACGCGCCGATGGGGATAGCGAGACACTGCCCGATCACGAGTCCGATGGCCGAGATTTTCAGGCTGGTGCCGATGTGCTTCGCCAGCTCACCTGATGCGATCATCTTGTTAAACTCCTTGACGACCGTCAGCAGGGAGGAGAAGTAGATGCTGTCCGAAAAATGAGCCAGCAATTCCCACAATACGATCAAGAGTGCAATGATGATCATCTTTTGATAGATGAAAAACAGTTTGGCGACGATGCCTTTTTTGGGGAATCTATAGGCTATATTGCTCTCCACTTAAATCCCTCCTTTTCATTTTTTATTCATGGGAACCGCCGCCGAAGGGTCCCAAGTCCGCCAGTCTGGAATAGTAATCTGAGAACAGGTTTACCCCGCCGGTGTACCCGAAATAATGCTTGGTTCCGATCATATGAATGCCCTGCGGCGCAGAGACGGAAAGGAACGGCAAGTGTTTGCCCCTGCAAAACAGCACATCCCAAAGGGAGCCGAAGATATAAGTAGTCCCTGGTTCAAAATGGATGTCACGTATCTCAGCTGCCATGAGTCCGCCGTCTTCGCTGAAGTCAACCACAAATCCACCCCGCTTTTCATCCGCAATCTCAAGGTCGCGGAAGTACCCCTCCACGCGCTCCCTGTGCTCTTCTGGAATTCCTTCCGGGAGATAAATCTTTTCCGGCAGCAAGCCCAGATCGTTAACGAGAAAACGGGTCAGCGGCAGCGCCGACGAGGCGCTGGCATTGACATAGAAATGCTTGGGGAGCGTACGGCATGAATATATCCAGTGCAAGGAACGATTCATGTAGTAGTAGTAAAGATCCTCCCCCTCATGAATGACTTTTTCCACCGCCGGTTCGTCCAGCCCCGCGTATTGGGCGAGCTCCCGCAGAAAACGGTTTGTCTCAGTAGGGCCGAGAGGCAGCGCCGGATAATGAAAATACGGCGTCCCGTATTGAGCCTCAAGCTCCTGCACAACCTCAAGGTCGACCCACGGAGAGAGGAGTATGTTGAAAGAGGCCTGCGGAATCTTTTGGATCTCCGCGAGTCCTTTCCCCCGCCCGTAAAAAATATTGGGTTTCAGGCCGATTTTGGTAAGCAGGCTTTCGATTTCCTCAAGCTCTGCGGACCAAAACGGGTCGTAGTAGGGAACGATACCGAAAATATTCACAAGACCCGGTATCGTTTCTCCGCGCTCTTGCCGCGGGAGATATTGCTTGAGAATCGCGGTCAGCACCTGCCGGTGCCCATAAAGGTTGTTGCCGTGAAAACCGGCCGTTTCCGCATAGAGCACGGGGATGTCCCCGCCGGAAAAGGAGCGGATGACCTCTTCGACATCGTCTCCGACAATCGCCGGCGTGCAGCCGCTGAGGACGATAAACATATCCGCCTTGTACGCCTTCAGGGAATGCTCAAGGAGTTTGCGCAGTTTCTCCACGCCGCCAAATACTACGTCGGTTTCCTCAAAATTGCTGCAGGGAATGACGCTCTCCATAAAGGGAAAACTGTTCTGCGCGCCGTTGCTGTTGCCCAGCACACCCCGTGTTTGTGCCTGGCAGCCCGGGCCGCAGTGCAGTACGGGCAGCACCCGTTCTATGGCAAGGGCCGTATAGAGGCCGCCCAGTGCGCAGGTCGTTCTATTTTGTTCGATAAAGTCGCATGCCACTCTATATTGCCTCCTCTGCATCGTCTTCCAGTGAAAAATACGGATCAAACCCCTCATACTCTTCCGTAAAGGGCGGTTCGAAATGGGCGTGCATCTTTTTTACGAAATTGAGATTATCCAGTTCGTCGGCGATCACCCGCCCAAAGGAAACAAGTCCTTTGTAACCGAAAACCTGCAGACCAATGCGTCCTTCGATATCGGGAATCCCCATCTTGACGGCCCAGCACCCGTCTCCATGCGCCCGTGACACGACAAAGTCCGGCTGCAGGCGCTTGATGACAAGGTAATTTTCCATAGTCTGAATATCGTTGACCGAAGTCGGTATATCTTCAAAATCCCGCGCATCCGCCGCCGCGGCGACCGGATCGTCGGATTGGTTGTCGAGCCGGGGGTCATAGTGATAACCTACGGCATGCAGCACGGTAACGCCCAGCTCCCGCAGTATGCGTACATACTCGTAGGCATAGCTTGCCCCCAGCAGGATCACCGCCGTTTTGCCCCTCAGTCTCCCGCGCAGGCTTTCAAGCTCCTCGCGGTATTTTTCCCGTTCTTCCGCAATGATTTGTTCGGCCAGGTCGGCTTTGCCGAGGTGCGGACCGATTTCCCGTAAAAACCGCTCAAAACCAAGGCCTCCGTAGGGCAGATAGGACTGAAAATATTTGATGCCATAGAGCTGTTCGAGGGCGCCCGCAAGATAACTGGACTGGGCCCCGCATTGTCCGAATGTGGCAACGGATTGTGACGCCCGCGCGTATTCTTCATTGTTCGTCAATCCCGTCAGATACAGAACCTCGTAACCAAGACGGCCAAACAGGCGATCCACTTCTTCACGTCCGATGGGCGCAAAGGCAATATAGTTGACCTGATTTTTTTTGGCCGCCGGCGGCTTGATGACTGAGTCGACCACCGCGTGACCATAGGCATCGAAGCCCGAAGCCCATATCTTTGATTTGATACCTTCCACGGCGGCGAAACTGATCGTCACGCCGAGTTCTTCGCGCATCTCCTGGACGACACTGTATACATCGTCACCGATGATGCTCGACGTGCAGCTTGTTGATACATAGATGATTTTCGGGTGATAGCGTTCATAGGCCGCGCGAATGGTGTCACGCAGCTTATCGAGAGCGCCGAAAACCGTCTCCCGCTCTTGGATATTGGTGCAAAAAACCCGCGCATGATGCTTATCGGGTCCAAGACGCCCGCTGGCCACACGGTTGGCGCTGAAGTGGATGATGCCCGAGGAGCAACCGCTCGGTGCATGATCCACGATCACCGAATCCTCGATGTTGATTAAAAGGCTGAGGCAATGAAAGTGTGTGCAAGAACTAACTGTCGTGAAACAACGCCGGCGATTGGTAAGGCATCCCCCGCAGCCGCGCTGGGCCATGTCTTTCAGCGTTCCTTCGTAACCTGTGATGGATCCCAAGCGCTGTTCACGTGGCTGAAACTCCGGAGATTTTAGATTGAGTGTCATAGATGACTCCTTTCTTGCGTCTTTACTGATCGATATTAATAGGAAAAACCGGAACCAATTTTCGCTTAAAGCGAAATTGCCTCCGGTTTTCCGGTCAACCAGTAAAGTACATTAAAACTATATGTTTACTATTCATTACATAGTACCAAGCTGCTTTTACTTTGTCAATAGATTAGGGTAAAATGTGACAGCTCATAGTTTATAGTTTATCTTGGTATCCCCTTATCTCCTTGGAACAAGGGATTTTGCAGTTTTCCTAATACGTTTGGCCCTAAGGCTGTCTGCGTTAACAGATTGCGGACAAGTTGCCTATGCTTAGATTTGCAATTCCTTTGTCAGAACAACCTGGGCAAACATGCCGTTAAGCCCAGCCATATAGGCATTATGAACAGTCAGGGCAGGTATTGAATGGCTCATTATCGATAAGTCTTTCGTAGCACAAGCATTGTACAGCAAAGTAACAGGTATACCATAATCCTTTGCCGCCCGCACAGTTGTATCAATACACATATGGGTCATCATTCCGCCGACAACTAAACTGTCAATAGATTTTAAACGCAGCAAATCCCCAAGACCTGTCTCATAAAAGCTATTTGGTGCATGTTTAACAAGAACATCTTCCCCATCCAAAGGGGTTAAATTGCTATGGATTTCAACGCCGGGTGTACCGGGTAAAAAGAAAGTGGCCCCTGCACGCGTGTTGATATGCTGAATATGAATAACGGGCAATTTTGCCGCTCTGAAACGTTTTAAAACGATTTCAATATTTTCTAATGCTTCCGCTGCTCCGACAAGTTCGGATTTTCCACCTGGAAAATAGTCATTTTGTACATCAATGATCAGAAATGCCTTCAAAAATATCACTCCATTTCGCCTTATATGGAATTTTACGATGAGCCATTTTATGGTTGTTTTGTGTTTTGATAATATTGACGATTCAAGAGTAAACAAAAGGTGGAAGCAGGAGTTAGTTCAATACCTGGATGAAACCGCAATCCATGAGCTTATACGGTTGGAGGGCCTGGTGCAGGTCTCTGCTGCCCAGCAACAGCCTAACCGGATTCTCTTTGCTCAATGATTCAGCGCATCATTGAGTCGGTTAAGGCCATCAATATTCTTGGTAGATGGTTGCTTGGCTGAGAGATCCTTTATAAAATGACATCCTCATATTGCCGCGGCAGACTGCAGGAAAACAGCTCCGTGTCAATGACCCGGCGGTCCGCCGGCATGGGTTCCTCGATCAGGGCAGCTTTAAGGGGAAGTCCGGAAATCCCTGTTTTTTTGTCCGGTTTGATAATAAACCCCACACAGGAACTGTTACTCTGCGGAAGGTTATCCAGCCATTCCTGGGAATAGAATTGCAGGTATAGATCTTCTTCGCACTCATATTCGATCACAGGAAAGCACATGCCTTGGGGGCAAATTGCCGCAAAGCGGCGTTCAAACTCCCCTTTATGCTCAGCGAGCTCGGCGGCGCTGAATTGTTCTGCCAAACGGGGATCGTTAAAAGTTTGCCTCATTTCTTCCCACATATCTGCAAGATAAACACGGTTGATCTGCACCCAATGCTTTTCACCCGTGTTTTTATCTTGAAAGCACAGTCTGTCCGGATAGTCTGCGCCCACGGACAGGGTCAAAGGCTGTTCAACCGGATGGGGAATGTGTTCCCGCCGGAAGGTAAGCTGCACTGACGGATTTTCACCAACATCCGGTATGCGGTCATAGTCTCCTGGAAGCCGCATAAAAGTCAAAAACAAGTTATCCATACTTTGATACTCAATGCCGGCCGGATTCCAGCCCTGCTTTAAAAACTCGCTAAGCAGCACCGGAATCTGCCAATTTTGCCAATCACAGCGGCTGGTTTCCATTTCATTAATCTCAAACTGCTTTTCTCCGATGCGGATGGTTTGCACAGCATGAAAAATATTGGTCATATCAATGCTCCTGTCGCCGCGCAGGCGCTCCCGGTTAGTTTCCGGTTTCTCAGGCAGCCCGTTCAATTCCGCGATTTCAGCAGCCTCGGCACGTTCGGCAAACCCCTCGTCGTATTGCAGAGCAGCAAGGCGCAGGATATCCCCATAGCGGACCAGGCCGATAATATGGCAGAGCACTCCATTTACTTCAGCCGTTTTGCCAAGGGGCTTTACTTCGGTAATGCTGGAGAGGGTTTCCTGCAAATAGCCAATATTCATGTTCCATCCTCCTCAATTTTCGCCAACGAGCCTGCCTGATTTCAGAGGCGCGTTCAATGGGCTTGAATCTTGTAAAAATTATAACACGTTCCAATAATTCTTAGTGGCTTTTCGTGCTGCTAAAAGCTGACAGCCACGCGCATTAGATCACGCGCATTAGATAAGGAAGGACACCGTTGAAATGATTGCTTTAATTCCCAAAAGTGCTTGGGAATTTGCCCTGCTTACCATTTTTATCCTGGTGTCCTTTGAAAGATTCTTAAAAAATGCTATACTAAAACTAACGGGTACCACTATGACAAGGAGAGTGTAACATGGGCACAAAAAAGAAGAAGCAAACCATCGGTGTGATCAAGCCATTGGAGCTTATGAAACGATCCCCGAATAAGATGAATACTTCAATGGCTATTGTAAGACAGGGAGCAGGGGTTCATCAGGACAAAACCAAGTACAACAGAAAAAGAATGAAGCAGGAGGGATTTTATGATGGATATCCTTGTATATCCGATTGGGCGGTATAGAATGATATCCATCAGAGTTTCCAACCTGATAGGGAAGGGATGCTAATCCATGTCAAAAGACCAAAAAGCAGGCAAGATCAAAATTATTAAAAACGGACCCTATTGGGTTACAGGCAATGTGCCCTTGTCCGAGAAAATCATCACACCCAAGGGAAAAGGCTATGAATTCAAAGAAGGCCGCAGGTTCCCTCCCAGCGAGGAATATTACTTATGCCGCTGCGGGAAGTCAAAAAATGCGCCTTTTTGCGACGGCTCCCATACCAGGACGAATTTTGCAGGGACGGAGACAGCTTCAAGGGCAAAATATCAGGACAGGGCCGAAGTGTTTACAGGGCCTGGCCTCGATCTTTTGGATGATAACCGCTGCGCCTTCGGCCGTTTTTGCCACACTGAAAAAGGAATAGTGTGGAAGCTGATTGAAAACTCAGATCAGGATGAATACCGGGAAATGGCTATCAAAGCCGCCAATGAATGCTTTGCCGGCAGATTGACGGCGGTGGATAAAGCAGGGAAAGCGATTGAACCCAAATATGAGCCGGCCATCGAGGTTCTGCAGGATCCGGAAGAGGGAGTCAGCGGAGGACTGTTTGTCAAAGGCTGTATTCCCCTGGAATCGGCAGACGGAGAAGTTTATGAAGTCAGAAACAGAGTTGCCCTGTGCCGCTGCGGCCGGTCGAGAAATAAGCCTTTTTGTGATGCAACCCATGTTCCCATAGGATTTTCGGATGGTGAGCTTTAACAGCATCTTTACCTAGGCCAATCATACTTCGGAGCAGGGCAAAGGCAGCAATAGATCAAAGAGAGCCGGGTTGAGGATAACCCGGCTCTCTTTGATCAGGCAGTATTGCGGTGGTACTCCTGCCCGTTATTGAATCCCACTGACCGGTAAAGGAAGGAAACTGCCGGAATATCGCGAACTTAGAACTAATGCTAAAAGCACTCAGTCTGAATGGAGGGGTTTGCAATGAAAGTTGGAATTATCCGCTGCCAGCAAACAGAAGATATGTGTCCTGGGACGACGGATTTCAAAGTTGCTAATGAAGGAAAATTAGCCTTCGCCGAGACCGGTCCCGTGGAAGTCGTCGGCTTCCTGTCCTGCGGAGGCTGTCCCGGTAAAAAAGCGGTATCCCGTGCCAAGCTGATGGTAGACCGGGGAGCGGAAATTATCGCTTTTGCCTCCTGTATGAAAAAAGGCAATCCCATTGGCTTTCCTTGTCCTCACTTTGCCCAGATTCACGAAGCCGTAGTCAAAAAAGTGGGCTCTGAAGTCCAGGTCATCGACTGGACTCATTAGGAGAAGAACGGGGGTTTAAGAAGCCAATCCGATATCATGTGCCGGTGATATTGGATTGGCTTCTTTAGTCAAGTGTTGGATTAAGCGCAGACCAAACCGGCCCATCTCCCCTTGACCTAGTCCAGGCTTATGGGAGCGCTGCCCGGGGCATACTCGAATTCCATATCTTTAATACCCTTCCCGACAAAGAGATGGAGCATTTCGTCAGAGCATAGCTCCCGAATCAGAGGAATATAGCGTTCTTCTGTACCAAAGGCAATGCTGCTGATCTTTTTCACTCCATTGGGATGGGTAAAGTTCCGGGGCTTAGGGTCAATATTGAAATAGGTCATAAAAAAGGGAATCTGCATGTTGTCAGGAAAAAGGCCGGTGAAACGCAGCTTGCGGCCCTTGGTATCGTTGCGGCCGGATTTCATCAGAAAATAACCCAGCCCATGCCGTTCCAGCACCTTTCTTTCTTCATTCAGGTCTTTTTTGAGGGTTTCCAACGCTAAACCACAAGGACCTCCCCCATGGGTATCCCAATAATCCATCCGGTCCACCATGGCCCCTTTGCCGAAAAGGCGCAGCAGCCTTTTCAGGGGTTTGGGCATGCCGGTGGAAGCCAGCAATTCCAGATAAGGGCCTTCGGAAAAATAGATAAGGGCGTTATAAGGCTTGCGCTTCGTTCCGTACTCCACCTCAAAGCCCCGCCGGCGAAAATCCTCCACAGCCTGCTGCAGATGCTCCACCTTGTAGATGATATGACTCACTCTTAACATAAAAACCTACCCCCTTGCCGATCCTTTCTACCTCTCATGGGAAAAACCCAGGTGAATGAATTTCATCATGCCCAGCCGGCCTAAGATCCTGGTCATAAGGCGGCTCTGCCAGCTCCATTGCCTGTTCCGCGGAATCCCCGCAAAATAATCAAGGCAGGAAATTACGCTGATCTCCGGTGCCCAGCTGTTCAAAGCGGAGGCATCGTTGACGTAAAAATACATGGGAGCCCCTTGATTGCCGGTTTTCTGCACCATACGGTTGGACTTATCCACCGCTTGCTTCGATTCCGCATCGAAGTAAAGCTCGCCCACGGGAAAACGCCGGGCCATGGCCGCCACCACTTCCCGCAATTCTTCCTCCCGGAAGTAATAGAAGACGCCCCCGGCCACGAACATAATGCCCTCTTCCGGGGTAAAGTGAACATCCTCAAACCAGGTGGTGTCAAAGAATGATTTGGCAATGCTCCGGTTGCGCTCTGAGTCCGGGATAAAGCTTTGCCGGTAAGCGATGGCATCAGGCAGGTCAAGATTGTACCAGCGGATCATGCCGTTATCCACCCTGGAGAAGGTGGTATCCAGTCCGGCCCCGATGTTGACAATGGTAGCCCGGGGATGGGCCTGCATATAAGCGCGGATGGCATCGTCAATTTTGCGGGCCCTCACCACATAGCAGATACCGCTGAACTCGCCGCCGAAAGCTTTAGCGATGCTGTCAAAATTATAATCGCACTTCTTAATAATCTCGATAGCCTGCCGGTCGTAGAGAATATCGGGGTTCTTCTCACTGGCGGCAGCCCGCCCCCAAAGAGGCAGGAGCATGGTATTCTGGATGCTGTGGGCATCCAGGGCAGGTTGGTTTTTCATGTCGGTGGCCTTCTTTCTCTAGATTTTTGTAGAGGTTATGGCTGATCTGACCTGCTCAAAGCTTAGGGCAGGCTGAATGCTGTCATAGAAATAGGATCAGTTAGCAATTGCTAACTGATCCTATTTTAACAAGGAAGAGGGGAAATGAAAAGAAAATTCTTATGATACAGCGCTGCCCGTTTATGCGGACATCTTTCTGTTCACAGCCGATTTGCTTCCGGTGAGTGGGGACGATATCAGGGTGAAATAAGCTGTACTTACAAGGGAGAGAAATGATAGCTGCTGTCTTAGGTGAAATAAAGACTAAAAACCGTCAAGACAGAGGTGAATACCCCGTGCCTTAACGGTTTTTCCTTTAACTAACAATCGTGTATCATCTTAAGATTAATGTAAGAGTTCGTTCGATGATACAGAGATTGGCTTGCCAATCTAATCCCGAGTCCGTTTTCAGGACCTCGGATTACATATTTTTCAAAATATCATGATGGCCAACGGCCTTTAAAATAATCGTATCGCTTGTTCGTTCAAAGAGAATTCGAATATCCCTATTGACATAGGCTTCCATGAAGTAGGTACCCTTCACCTTATGAGTTTGGAGGGAAGGATGCCGTGGATTTGTGGCAAGTAATCGAAGGGCTTTCACCGTTTGCTTCATTTCCAGTAAGGAAAGACTTGCGAAGTCCAGATCAAACCCCTTGGTTTTTATTAGAACGGGCATCGATCATTTCCTCCAAATCATTGATGCAATCCTCCATATTTTCAAAGGTTTGATAATTTCCATCCGCCATATCTTCCTCCGAACGGCGAATTTTTTCTTGCCATTCTTTTGTCCAGATATAGGCTTGACTTTTATCAATCCATGTAACAGGACGAAGGAAAATCCCACCATCACGCTCTTCAATTGCTAGATAATCACCCTCATGAAGATCGATATCTTTCGCAATTTGAGCCAGACTTACGAGCATTCTTTTTTGAACTTGTTGTATGATCTCCAATGATATCACCCTTTCAGTTAGGCTGTAATAACAGTTTGACACGATATACAGAAAAAGTCAACGTATGCAATCAAAACAACAAGATCCTGGACGAAAAATCCTTGTCGTTCCATGCATCATTTCTTTCTTGAGCAGCTAATCTTTTGCTAATACGTTTTTACTCATATGGGCTGACAAAGACTTTTCTTGGCCCGCCTTAGCCTTACTTGGCACCTACTCAAAATCAGAGCAGCTGAATGCTGTTATAGAAATAGGAAGAAAGAAAATAAAAACTAAAAACCGCCAAGGCAGGGGCGAATACCTCTGTGCCTTAACGGTTTTTCCTTTTGCCGCTTATCCTGCCTATAGCTACTTCCTGCGGGGATAGGGTTTTTTGACATCTGTGCGGTTTACCAGATAGTCAATGCTGGTTCCAAACAGGTCCGCGATTTTTCCTAGAACCTGCACGGGTATGTTTAGTTTGCCAATCTCATAATCAGAATAGGTTGTCTGATGAATATTCAGATGCTCTGCAATCTGGGACTGTGTCATATCCATGTCTTCCCGCATATTACGGATTCGCTCATACACAGTAATCACCTCCCAATAATTATGCAGTAAGGGAATATCCCTTACTGATTTTAAGGGATATTCCCTTAAAATTGAGGGGACATGTTTTGTGAAGGCATCCGCACCCCTCAGGCACAAATTTAAGTAGGATTATCTAAGTCATATGTGGTATAATTATAATTGTTAATATATGTAAAAGAGGTGTGTGCTATGACTTTAGCAGAAAAGCTTCTAAAAGAGTTTGAGCAATTGACTGAAGAAAAAAAGCAAGAAGTCATTGACTTTGTTGAATTCATAAAGACTAAAGATCAAAGAGAAATTGAAATCCTGATGGAGACAGTTATTAATGAAAATCGTGAAGCCCTTGAGGAGTTAGCAAAATGATCAGGGTTCTAAGTATTGAAAATATAATACTATTTCACGAGAAAATAATTAAAGAAACGGGCGGTTCTAAGGGAGTAAGGGATATTCGACTTATAGAGAGTGCTCTAAATAGACCTTTTATGACTTATGATGGTAGAGATTTGTATTCAAGCAATATTGAAAAGATTGCAGTTATAATGCACAGCTTAATCAGCAATCATGGATTTGTCGATGGAAATAAAAGAATTGGTATTGCGGTGATGCTTATACTACTTAAGATGAATAAGTTAATGATAACATATACTCAGGATGAGCTGATTGATTTAGGCTTAAAGACGGCAGAAGGGACAATCGACGAAAAGGATATAATTAACTGGATAAAGAAACACATTAGAGAATAAGACTTGGTTATGCCAAGTCTTATTCTAATTATAACAAACCTGCTGCTCGGTGAGTGTCCAGACATCTTCCGGGATTCTCGGCCATTGTAAATGCCCGTATTGCTTACTCCACCCAGATAATCGCCCCGGCCCCCTGGGTCAAACCGCCGCAGATGGCACAGGCGGCATAGCCTCCGCCCGCTTCCCGGAGCTGATAGGCCGCTGTCATCATCAGGCGGGCCCCGCTGGCCGTGTTAGGATGACCTACGGCGATAGCGCTGCCATTGGGGTTGAGCTTTTCTTTCAGCTTCAGATAGCGTTCAGGATCATGATCCAGGATGGGTTGGGCTGAAGCTTCTTTGACCATCGCCTTGTAGTCGCCGGTTAAGAAGCGTTCATTGGCCAGGAGCTTCAGAGAGACCAGGGGAACGCAGGCAAAGGCTTCATTGATTTCGATGACCTTCAGGTCGTCCATGGTCAATTTAGCCTCATCCAGGCATTTCTTAATAGCGAAAGCAGGGGATACCGGCATAATTCTCGGCTGCAGGGCGATGGCGGAAATCCCCACCAGGGTATACAGAATTGGCAGCCCCAATTGCTCGGCATGTTCTCTGGTGGTAATGATCTGAGCGGCAGCCCCGTCATTCATTCCCGGAGCATTGCCTGCGGTACAGGTCGGGTTGTCGAAAATGGGTTTTAAGCGGGCGAGATTCTCCATACTGATCTCAGGGCGGTATTGTTCATCTTTAGCCAGGAGTTGGGCGGAGAGGACCTTCCCTTTTTTGTCCTTTTTCGTAATCTCCAGGGGCTCCATTTCACCCTTGAAAAATCCCCGTTCCCAGGCCTGGCCGTATTTGACATGGCTGGCCAGGGCCAGCTCATCCTGTTCCTGCCGGGATACCCCGTACTCCACAGCCACATTGCCGGAATCTACCGCCACAGGGGCATAATCCTTATAGCCCAAGGGAATAATCGGGTCTTCCACCAGAAAGGAAGAATGCTTTTTCCCTTCCCAGCGTAGATCCCGGAGCAAAAAGGGCACCGTGCTGAAGCTGGTGGAACCCCCGGTCATGACCATTTGGGCTTCCCTCAGTTTGATGCTGCGGGCACCGTATTTGACAGTGCTCAGAGCAGAGGTGCAGGCTTGGTCGTAGGTGATAGACGGGGTCTCCGGTGAGATGCCGGCTTTAAGCATGGTCTGGCGCGCCACCACCGGTGTGAAGGGATCTTTGGTGCTGCTGGTATCGCCGTTGCCCCACCATACCTCATCGATGAGGGCCGGGTCCAGGCTGATTTTAGCCATGGCCTTGCTCATGGCAATGGCCCCCAGTTCGTAGACATCGATATCCTTCATGGAGCCGCCGAATTTGCCGAAAGGAGTCCGCACGGCACTGACACAAACGATATCCTCTTTACTTTTGACAAAGCTCATAATTCTTACCTCCTTTAATAAACTCTCGAAACCTTTATAATGCTCCTGATTCTAGAGAGCCCGGCCGTACATAGCCTGATACTCCTCTTTCAGCTGTTCTCTGAAGTTGGGATGGGCAATGCTGATCAGCGCCGCCGCTCTTTCGCTGTCCGATTTGCAGTACAGATTGACAGCCCCGTATTCCGTCACAATCCAGCGCACGTCATTGCGGGTGGTGGTGACAGGGGTTCCCGGCTTAAACTGGCAGGAGATTCTGGAGACGGTGCCATTTTTAGCTGAGGATTGGAGAACAATAATGGGCCGGCCATTTTTGGCGGCTCCGGCGCCGCGGATAAAATCCAGTTGGCCGCCGATACCGCTGTATTGCTGATGGCCAATGGCTTCAGCGCAGACCTGGCCCCTTAAGTCCACTTCCAGAGCGGAGTTGATGGCCACCATATTATCATGCTGGGCAATGATGCAGGGGTTGTTGACATAATCCACCGGGCGAAACTCAAACAGGGGATTGTTATGGATATAGTCGTAAACCCTCTTCGTTCCCTGGGCAAAGGTGACGACGATTTTGCCCGGATTCAGGGTCTTTCTGGAGCCATTGACGATCCCGGCCTCGATCAGTTCGATCAGACCGTCGGAAAACATCTCGGTGTGAATGCCCAGATCCCGCTTATCCTTAAGGTAATAAAGGATGGCATCGGGAATGGTCCCGGCACCCATTTGCAGGGTATCGCCATCTTGAATCAGCGCCGCCACATGACGGCCGATGGCCTGGGTGACGTCGTTCATGGCCGCAAAACGGGTCAGCTCCAGAATCGGACCGTCGTTTTCCACGATATAATCCAGATCACTGACATGGACAAGGGTATCGCCATAGGTGCGGGGAACATGGGGATTGACTTCGGCGATTACGGTTTTGGCGCATTTCACCAGCTCTTTGGAGTGATCCACCGACATGCCCAGACTGCAGTAGCCATGCTCATCAGGGGGGCTGACCATGGTCATAAAGACATCGGATGGCAAATGGCCTTCCCGGAAAGCCCGGGGGAATTCATGGAACATCAGGGTGAAGAAGGCGCCCCGGTTGTCCCAGACCGATTTACGGGTATTGGCACCGAGGAAGATGGATTTCAAGAAAAAATGGCCTGCCATTTCCGGTTGGCAGTAAGGGGAGCTGCCCAGGGACACCCCTTGAATAATGGTGACATTCTCCAACTCCCGGTAACGTTTGACGAGAGCACTGACCAGCAGCTCCGATTCACTTGCCGCATGGCCGGGTATCACAAAATCGCCCGATTGAACGACTTTTACGGCTTCATCAGCAGTTGTTAAACGCTTCTTATAGGTTTCTCTCCAATCCATGGGTTAGACGCTCCTCTCCAGCTATAAAATGTTTGTCTGAACTCAATCTGTAGCAATAACCATGCCAACCGCCGGGGCAGTCAAGGAAAAACCCGATGGAGAGAGCTTCCGGGGGTGAAATGAGGAGTACTGTATTTCCGGTGACAGGATAGCTATCGTAATACTGCAACGCAGAATGTGGTTATTTTGCGACATGTGTAATAAATACGACGGATTAAGCCGGAGAGGATTGTTCAAAAAATTATCATCACTTATAATTGATTTATAGTGATCCAGCTGGCGGGCCAGAGCGACAGCGGCTGTTCTCACCAAAGAATCATGAAAATCACTATGAGAATTACTATAAAAAGGGTGAATGACCAATGATTGAGCCGAGTACCATGCCCAGCAATTCCTATTCCCTTGAAGAAGTCATGGATAATTCTTATGATTCCATTTTTGTTACCGATGCTGTGGGGAATATCCTAATGGCCAACCCTACGGCCGAACGGCTGCTGAACCTGACGATTACCCAAATGGTCGGTAGAAATATCCGGGAGCTTGTTGAACAAGGGCATTGGGATAAATCCATAGCCCTGGAAGCCATTGAAAAAAGAACCACCGTGACCGGAATGATCAAAACCAGGGACGGGATCAATCTGATGTGCACCAGCCGGCCCTTATTCGATAGCCAGGGCAATATCACCATGGTCATCAGCAACAGCCGGGACCGGGATACCCTGGTGAAACTGGCCCAGACTTTGGATAAAGAGCGGGAACTTGTGCAGCGCTATAAAGAGGAGGTCCAGTACCTCAGGGAGCAAGGGGTTAAGGACCGGCATCTGGTCGCCGAGAGTACCGCCATGAAGAATCTGCTGCTGGAAGCCAACTGGGTAGGACCCACCGAGTCTTCGGTCCTGTTGTACGGCGAATCCGGTACAGGCAAAGAAATACTGGCCAAATATATCTACAGTATCAGCCGCCGGGCCAAGGAAGCCTTTATCACCGTGAATTGTTCAGCCATTCCCGAAAACCTGATTGAAGCAGAATTGTTTGGTTATGAAAAAGGCTCCTTTACCGGCGCCGATGCCAAAGGAAAACCCGGCTTATTTGAACTGGCCGATCGGGGAACCATCTTCCTGGATGAGATCGGGGAGATGCCCCTTGTCCTGCAGGCCAAATTATTGCGGGTTCTGGAGAACGGCGAGGTGAGAAGACTGGGGGGCATCCATTCCCGCAAAGTGGACTTTCGCCTGATCTGCGCCACCAACCGTGATTTAAAGAAGATGGTTGAGCATAAAACCTTCCGGGAAGATCTTTTTTACCGCATCAATGTGGTGCCTCTGCAGCTGGCGCCCCTGCGGGACCGCCCGGAGGATATTATGGCCATCAGCGATGTCTTATTGAAGGAACTGAATAAAAAATATGGATACGACAAGGTGTTTTCAACGGAAACCCTTAAGGGGTTCCTGAACTACAGCTGGCCCGGAAACGTCCGTGAATTGCGCAATTTAATTGAGCGCCTGGCGATCACGACCAGGGGCCGGGTCATCGATTACCAGGTTGAAGAAATGTCCTATCCGCCGGGCAATCGTGCCGCGGGCTCCCATCAGGAGGAGAAGGGGACCATGCGCATTCAGGTCAAGGCCAAAGCCCCTCTCAAAAAGGTCATGAGTCAAGTGGAGCAGGAGTATATTAAGAATACTTTGCAGGACTGCCAGGGGTGCGTCAGTGAAGCCGCACGGATCTTGGGTATTGACCGCTCAGCCATCTACCGCAAGGTTCAGGTCGTCCAGCTGAGGGATCAGGATTGAACATTGAACATCGAAGAACAAGAAGAGAGGACCGTGTGAAAATCTTAATTTTCTCACGGCCCTTTATCATTAAGCGGGGCTATGCCAGGTAGTTGAAAACACTGGTTTTTTCAGCCCTGCTGCCTCATTTTCCTTTGCGCAGATTCTACCCTTCTTTTTCCGGGTCATTATCCCGCATTTCCGTTACGATATTGGCTTCCAGTATTCCGGTCAATACTTTCTTCGCGTCTTTTCGCACCATATTGATTGTGCTTCCTTCGGTCTGCGCTTCGATGATGAACGCCCATAGGCTGTTGCAGATAAAGCCGCTTACCTGCTTGATGGAGTATTTCGGCTTAATGACTTTGTCTCTGTGAATGATTACCAGCTCAACATTCCGTACAATGTAGCTGTAAAACATGTAGTATAAATAGGGATTTTTGTCAATGGTGGTGTAAGTCAGCAGCGACATATTCTCGTTATAGAGATTGAAAATACAATCCAGCAGATTGCAGAAGGTTTGTATGGTATCATTAGCGGGGTTGTTTTCCTTTTGACTGTTTCGGTAGTCTCTGGTAGCGCTTTCCAGCATTTCAGCGAACATTTCGTCAACCAGAGCGAATTTGTCATTATAGTGGGCATAAAAGGTAATACGGCTGATGTCGGATTTGTTGCACAGCTCTGTAACCGTGATCTGTTCAAAGGGTTTTTCGGTAAGAATCTCGATTAAAGTCTGCTTAATATATCGTTTTGTTTTTCGGATACGCTTATCTTCAGCCATTGGTTATACACTCCGCCGTTTTTGTATAGATAACTAACGAATACCAAATTGTGTAAATTGTATCGTTCCTTTATAAATGCTATGATCTTAACATCTGTTAAGTTATCTGTCAAACTGTAAGATATATCTGGAGGTGGCCTATGCAAGACTATATATTAAGCTGCTGCTCAACCGCAGATTTGAGTGCTGAGCATTTTGCAGAAAAAAATATTCATTATGTTTGCTTTCATTTTTCACTGGATGGGGAGCAATATTTGGATGATCTGGGACACTCGATCCCTTTTGATGATTTTTACAGCGCCATGGCAAGAGGGGCTGCAACGATGACCTCTCAGGTAAATACGGACGAATTTGTTGCCTACTTCACGCCTTTTCTCGAAGAAGGGCGGGATATTCTCCATGTCTGCCTCTCATCAGGACTGACGGGAGTTATCAATTCGGCACATACTGCCAAGGATATTTTACAGGAGCGCTTTCCACAGCGCAGGATATATATCGTGGATTCACTGGGAGCATCTTCCGGTTACGGTCTGATCATGGATACACTGGCTGAAAAAAAGGCTGCGGGGATGGATATGGATAGCCTATATACCTGGTTAGAAGCTCATAAACTGGAAATGCACCATTGGTTCTTTTCCACCACGCTGGAATACTACATTAAGGGAGGCCGTATTTCAAAAACAGCGGGCTTCTTCGGTACCTTGCTTGGCGTCTGCCCTTTGCTTAATATGGATAATAACGGCAAGCTGATACCCCGGAAAAAAGTGCGCGGCAAAAAACGCGTCATCACAGAGATTGTGGATCGAATGGCGGAACACGCCCAGGGCGGGCTGTCATACGGTGGCAAGTGTTATATTTCAAATGCCGGATGTTATGAAGACGCCCGTGCCGTCGCCGACCTTGTGGAAGGACGCTTCAAAAACCTTAACGGTTCTGTGGAAATTAATCATGTAGGCACGACGATCGGCAGCCACACTGGTCCAGGTACGGTAGCGCTGTTCTTCTGGGGGGATCGCCGCAATGACTAGACGAGAGAAAGCCGCTCAGGCTGTCCGCGTCATCACTGTGCCGCCGGTTATGGTTCTGGCCTTGCTGCTGCTTCTGTTCTTTCAGCACAAGGGCGTTTTTACCAGTGCAGGGGAGCTGTTGCTGTCCGTTTTTTTCCTCTCGGTCATACCGCTGCTGGCCTATCCGTTGTCCCGTCTTTTTCCCCGCTGCAAAGCCAAGGGGAGAGACGGGCAGCGAAACTTGGCATTCATACTCAGCCTGATCGGCTATGCCGGCGCAGTGCTGTGGGGTATGATTGCGGGAGTGAGCGGAGAACTGCTCTTTATTTTTCTGGTTTATCTCGCTTCGGTATGGATCCTAACCTTTTTTAATCGGGTGATCGGGGTAAGGGCAAGCGGTCACGCCTCTGGCATTACGGGGCCGCTGTTGCTGACGGTATACTTTATCGGCGGCAAGACCATTATTCCCTGTGTGCTGCTGCTTGGAGCCATCCTGTGGTCTTCGCTCACGTTGAAACGCCATACGTTAAGGGAACTGCTTCTGGGAGCGCTCTCAGCGATGCTTGCATTTTTCCTGTGTCTGATCGTGGTTTGTTTCCGGCATAGTATGGGGGCTGTGTCAAAACTTGTTGATAGCCTCTTGGCATCCCCGCTTTTGCTTGTATAATCCTTAAAAAAGGCGTCCTGCCTCCACTATTATAGTGAAGGGAGGACGTCTTTGGTTATTTGCACCCACTTCGGTTTTTCGGAGGTGAGTTTTGACACAGCCCTTGTTTTGTCGTACCCAGAATCATGCCGGGACCGAACCGACGGCCCCCCGAATGCGCAGCAAGCGCTCTTAAGTAGTCGCAATAATAAGACATATTGCAATTGCACCACGCAGAATATTGCAGATTTACCACACACCAAGGCCTGCACTCTGGAGTCGTATTCTGAAAATTCCTAAAAAGGCCTGGTAATCAAAGCAGAAACCCTCCGCATAATCTGGCATGCTTTTTGCTTGTATAAACATAGTGACTCGAAAGTTGTTGGAGAGGAATCTCCAAGACAAAAAGCAGAAAGAGGAAGGTGTTTATTTATGGCAAAATTTGCGGGCAGAGTTGCTGTGATTACCGGCGGAGCCAAAGGGATCGGGGAAGCGATTGTCAGAAAGTTCTATGGGGAGGGAGCAAAGGTTGCGGTGCTTGATGTGGATGCTGCCGGCGCCCAGCAGCTGGCTCTGGAACTGGATCCCAGCGGCGAAAAGGTGATCGGTCTGGGCTGCAATGTGGTCAGCCGTGAGGATGTAAAGGCCGCTTTTGCAGCAATTATGGCCAAGTTTGGGACGGTGGATATCCTTGTCAATAATGCCGGAATTACCCGGGATGCCATCTTTCATAAAATGACGGAGCAGCAATGGGATGATGTGATGGCCGTCAACGGCAAAGGGCTGTTTAACTGCACCCAGGAAGCCTGGCTGATTATGAGGGAGAAAAAGTACGGCAAGATTTGCAATTTGTCCTCCACCAATTCCAGCGGCGAAGCCGGGCAGGCCAATTACTCCTTCACCAAAGCGGGCACCATTGCCTTTACCAAGAGTCTGGCCAGAGAAGGGGGAAGATACAACATCAACGTCAACTGCGTGCGCCCTGGGGTGATCGACACGGAAATGATGCGGGCCGTGCCGGAGCAGGCTCTGGAAGATTACATCAACAAGACCGCCTTTAAACGGATGGGGCAGCCCTCGGAAGTGGCGGACGTCATCGCTTATTTGTGCAGTGAAGAGTCCTCCTTTGTTACCGGCGAGGAAATTCTGGTAGCCGGCGGCTATATCTACAGATAAGAGGTCAGCCCGGCAGGGCCGGGGTGAAGACATGAACAGCGGGGAGGGCTAAATTTGCAGGATGTCGTCATCGTCAGTGCGGTTCGTACCCCCATTGCCTCCTTCGGGGGCGCTTTGCAGGGGTATGGAGCCGTCAATTTAGGAGCGCTGGTTATTCGGGAAGCGGTGCAGAGAGCGGGTATTCAGGGGAAGCAAGTGGATGAAGTCATCATGGGCAATGTGCTGCAAGCCGGACTGGGGCAGAATCCTGCCCGCCAGGCGGCCCTGAAAGCGGGGCTGCCTGTAGAAACGACGGCCCAGACCATCAATGTGGTTTGCGGTTCGGGACTTAAAGCGGTGGTTGCCGCGGCCCAGGCCATTAGGGGCGGAGATGCCGAAATCGTGGCGGCAGGCGGGATGGAAAGCATGTCGGATGCGGCCTTTCTTCTGGAACAGGCCAGATGGGGCCAGCGCATGGGCCATGGAACCCTTGTGGACAGCATGATCAAGGATGGCCTGTGGTGTGCTTTCAACGAGTATCATATGGGGATTACGGCGGAAAATGTCGCGGAAAGATACGGCATCAGCCGCAGGGAGCAGGATGAGTTTGCAGCCTGGAGCCAGGCCAAGGCTGTGGCGGCCATAGCAGAAGGCCGCTTTAGGGAGGAGATCGTCCCGGTGACGATCCCCCAAAGAAAAGGGGAACCGGTTATTTTCGACAGGGATGAATACCCCCGGGCCGGCACAACGGTGGAAACATTAGGGAAGTTAAAACCGGCCTTCAAAAAAGACGGCACGGTAACCGCCGGCAATGCTTCCGGTATCAATGATGCCGCCGCGGCCTGTGTGCTGATGAGCAAAGAAAAGGCCGCTGCCCTGGGGATTCCTTATCTGGCGGCCATTAAAGGCTACGGCATGGCAGGGGTGGACCCGGCGATTATGGGAGTCGGGCCGGTCAATGCCGTGAAAAAGGCTTTGCAGAAAGCAGGGATTGCTCTGGATGAGCTTGATCTGATCGAGGCCAATGAAGCCTTTGCCGCACAGGCTTTAGCTGTCACCAAAGAATTGGGCCTCCCCACGGAGAAGGTGAACGTCAATGGCGGGGCTATTGCCCTGGGGCATCCCATCGGCGCCAGCGGCGCCCGTATTCTCGTCACCTTAGTGCACGAAATGAAAAAACGCCAGGATAAGCTGGGCCTGGCCACCCTTTGCATCGGCGGCGGGCAGGGCATCGCCCTTGTTGTCGGGGGCTGATGCCGGGGAAGATCCCCATCATGCCATGTCTCCGGCACGGAGAAAGGGAGGATGCTTAATATGTCAGCGACCCTAGTAGAAACCCGCTTTGGTCTGGTGGAAGGGATTAGGGAAGGCGGGGTCAGCATTTGGAAAGGGATACCTTATGCGGCCCCGCCCCTTCACTCCCTCCGCTTCCGTCCCCCCCAAGAACCGGCGGCCTGGGCGGGGGTGAGGGAAGCCAAAGAGTTTGGTCCGGCGGCACTCCAGGGGGAGAGCCCCTCCATGAAGTTTTTGGGTGACTCGCCGCTGCATAAAAGCGAGGATTGCTTATATCTCAACATCTGGTCCCCAGGCGCCGATCAGAGAAGACGGCCTGTGCTGGTTTGGATACATGGGGGTTCCTTTATGTATGGCTCCGGTTCAAGCCATTTGTATGACGGGAAATCCTTCGCCGAACAAGGGGATGTGGTGGTGGTCACCCTCAATTATCGCCTGGGTGTGTTTGGTTTTCTTCATTTAAGCGATATAGGGGGTGAAGCCTACCGGGGTTCAGGAAATTGCGGACTTCTGGATCAAGTGGCCGCCTTAACATGGGTCAGGGAAAATATCGGAGCCTTTGGCGGTGATCCCCATAATGTGACGATTTTTGGTGAATCGGCGGGAGCCGTCAGTGTCGGCAATCTGCTGGCCATGCCCCTGGCCCGGGGGCTTTTTCACAAGGCCATCCTGCAGAGCGGAACGGCCCGCTGTAAAGTAACCCTGGAAGCAGCGGCGAAAATGACGGAACAACTCCTTGCTCAGCTTCAGATCGATCGGCAGAATTTATCGGAATTGGCAGCCCTCCCCGCAGAAAAAATTATCGAGGCCAGCGGGATTTTTCCGCGCCGGGCCTTTGGTCCGGTCGGCGACGGCGTTGTCATTCCCGAGCATCCGGAAAAAGCGCTGTATGCAGGTTTGACCAAAGATATTCCGGTATTGGTGGGCACCAACGCCCATGAGAACAAGCTGTTTACATATTTTGATCCGGCGTGGAAAGACATGGATGAAAGTGAAATCAAGGCTTTCCTGGAACGGACCTTTGGCTCAAGCTTGGCGACCGGCTCCCACAGTGCTGCCCAGGCGGACGCTTTGAACCAAGCCTTGAATCAAGCCCTGAGCCGAGCCTTGAATCAGGCAGGCTATGAAGATGCGATGACTCATTATGTCTTTACCTATCCGGCCATTTATTTCAGTGAAGGTCAGGCAAAGCATGGTGCGCCTGTCTGGATGTATCGGTTTGACTACGCAAGCAAGGCCTTAGGAGGAGAGGCCAAGGCTTTTCATGGCCTGGAGATTCCTTTTGTCTGGAATACCTTGCTTGCTCAGGAAACGGAAGAGCTGACAGGAAAAGAGCCCTGCCGCTTCCAACTGGCCGGACTGATGCATCGAGCCTGGATTGCTTTCGCCCGCCATGGTGATCCGAACACCCCGGGATTGCCTGATTGGCCCCCCTACAATGAGGAAAACCGGGCCACCATGCTTTTCAATACTCATAATGAGGTCGTCAATGACCCTGACGGCCGCCAGCGCTTGAGCTGGGAACACGTTTTTAAAAATTAAACGAAGGAGGAATGCCTGCTGCAACCATGAATTGGGAACAAGTCTTTGCCAATATATCTTTGCAAATATAAAGGAGGAAAGGCAATGTCAAAACTAAAAAGAAGAAGTCTCACGATGGTAACGCTTTTCGTTGTTTTGATGATGGTCATCTCAGGATGCGGTTCGCAATCAGGTTCAACCAAGACACCGGATACCCCCCCAACTGCCAATCCAGCCAGTGAATCACCAGGGACTCCTCAACATGGCGGCTCATTGACGGTGGCCTATGTGGCAGATGTGACCAACTTTGACCCCATCAAAGGGACCACAGGCAATGACCATGCCTTATTATGGCCCCTCTATGATACCTTGGTTAAATTCACCCCGGATATGAAGCCGGTGCCGGGTCTGGCCGAATCCTGGGAATTTCCGGATAACACGACCATCCTTCTCCATCTGCGGGAGGGGGTAAAGTTTTCCGACGGGTCGCCCTTCAATGCCGAGGCTGTAAAATTTAATATCGATCGCGTCAATTCCACGGATTCACAAATCAGCGATTTAAAGAATATCCAAAGCGTGGAAGTCGTTGACGATAAAACGGTGAAGCTGCAGTTGTCCCAGCCTGATTCATCGATCATTCTGGCTTTATCGGATCGGGGCGGCATGATGATTTCCCCGACGGCAGTGAAGACCCATGGGGCAGATTATTCCCTCCATCCCGTGGGCGCCGGTCCCTTCATCGTCACCAGCCATATTCCCAATGGCGAGATTGGCTACGAAGCCAATCAAAATTACTGGCAAAAGGGTCTGCCCTATCTGGATAAACTGACGGTCAAAGTGATTCCTGATGCCAATTCCCAGATCAATGCCCTGAAAACCGGTCAGGTTGATTTTCTGGCCAATGTGCAGCCCCAGATGGTTGCGACTTTAAAAGCTGATGCGAATATTGTCTTAAGTCCTACCAACACCCTGGCTTTGAATATGATTTATCTCCGCACGGATGCCCCGCCCTTTAACGATAAAGCGGCCAGATTGGCTGTATTATACGGCATTAACCGCCAGCAATTGATCGATGCGATTAACTTCGGCCAGGGGACAGTGGCCGTTCAGCCCTTCCCTAAAGATTACTGGGCCCATGACGACAGTATCAACATACCCTATGACCCGGAAAAATCCAAACAGCTGCTGAAGGATGCCGGTCTCAGCAATGTTTCTTTCACCTTAACCACCTACCCGATTGAATGGTGGACCAGGCTGGCCAATGGGATTAAAGGACAGCTGGAAGAGGTGGGAATCACCGTCACGATTAAAACCCTGGAACCCAACGCAGCCGTGCAGAGTTTTCTCGGCGACAAAGAAACCAATGCCCTCACCGGCAACTGGTCGGGGCGGCCTGATCCGCAAATGACCATTGCCAGCCTTTACGGAAAAGACAGCTATTATAATCCGGGCAAAGCCACGACTCCGGAACTTGAATCATTGATCAAAGAGGCTGCGGCCACCACCGATCAGAATCAACGGTCCGGGCTGTATAAGAAAATAGTCAACACCTCCGTCGTGGAAAATGCCTTCTCCATCCCCACCTTCTCCCAACCCATGACAGCCGCTATGAACAAGAAGATCCAAGGCTTTGAGCCGAACCTGCTAGGAAAGGCGATCTTTTCCTCCCTTTGGGTGGAGCAAAAATAATCTGTAGTTGAAATGGTGAAGTGGGATTTCGATCCTGCTTCACTCCATTTTAAAGGAGGATAATAATGTTTCTGAAATTCATGCTGCGGCGCTTCCTTTACGTCATCCCCATGCTGTTCATTACCACCCTCGTCGTCTTTTCTCTGATTCTGCTCATCCCGGGTGATCCGGTCCTGGCCATTCTCGGTGAAAATGCCACCTATGAAAAAGTGGCGGAACTGCGCCAGCAATTAGGGCTGGATCAACCGGTGATCATGCAATATATTCATTGGTTAAATAACGCGGTTCATGGGGATTTGGGGAGATCCCTCTTTACCGGACAACTGGTCGGACACGCCATCCAGCAGCACCTTGCCATTACGATCCAGCTGGTTGCCGTGGGCATGACCTTTGCCATTGCCGGCGGGATGTTTTTTGCCATTACCTCCATTTACTTTCCCAAGAGCTGGATGGACTATGCCGCCCGCTTTTTAGGAACCTTGGGCACAGCGGTACCCAATTTTTTATGCGCTATGATCCTGATTATTATTTTCAGCTTAAACCTGAATTGGCTGCCGGCCACCGGCTTTATCAGCATTACCGACGGCGCGGGCTCCTTTTTAAAACATATCCTGCTGCCCGGCTTCTCCCTGAGTTTAGCCGGGATAGCCGTCATCACCCGGCAATTGCGCTCCTCCTTGATGGAAACCATGGATGCGGAGTATATACGCACCGCCTATGCCAAAGGGGCCGGCCGCTACCGGGCGATTTTCAAGCACGGCCTGCAAAACGCCATGCTGCCCGTGGTCACCACCATCGGTCTTTTAATGGGCACCATGCTGGGTGCCACGGTGGTTGTGGAAAACATTTTTGCCATTCCGGGCATGGGCCAGCTGGTGATCAATGCTATTGGCCAGCGGGATTTCACCGTGGTCCAGGGTGTTGTCCTGGTCATGATTGTGATGGTCGTGGTGATTAACTTCCTGACCGATATTGTGTATGCCTTATTGGATCCGCGAATCGAGTATTAGAGGGGAGCTTACTATGAGTTTTAAAACGATTTTTAAACGCTTGAGGGCGGAAAGACTCGCTTTTGCCAGCTTTATTTTCCTGGTCATGCTCGTCAGCGTCGCCCTGCTTGCTCCTCATATTCAACCTTATGACCCCTTCAAGCAAGATTTAACCAAAGTCATGCAGCTCCCCAGTGCCGAGCATTGGCTGGGTACGGACGGGCTGGGCTGTGATGTTTTGAGCAAAATGCTCATGGGTTCCCAGACGGCGATTAAGTCGGCCTTGTTTGCCATTATGATTCCCCTCCTGGTCGGGGTGCCTTTGGGGGTCTTAAGCGGTTATTTCGGCGGTGTGATCGATGATGTTTTCATGCGCATCGTCGATGCCATCATCGCCATTCCTGCCCTCATCCTGGCCTTAGGCATTACCAGCGCCCTGGGCGTCAACCTCTGGAATGCCATGATGGCCATCGGGATTGTCTTTACCCCGAAATTCGCCAGACTGGCCAGAGGTCAGACCCTGCAGGTACGGCTGGAGCCCTATGTGGAGGCGGCGAAGATCTCCGGGGCGGGCTTTGTCTGGATTATGTTCAGACACATTCTTCCCAATATTTCCCCGCCCATCGTTGTCCAGGCTTCCTTCAACCTCAGTATGGCCATTCTTACGGAAACCACCCTCAGCTTTCTGGGCATGGGCGCCCAGCCTCCCGATGTCAGCTGGGGGAACCTGATCCAGCAAGGCTACAGTCTGATTTACATTAATCCCTGGATGATCGTTTATCCCGGGATTGCCATCATGCTGACCATCCTGGCCGGAAACTTCCTCGGCGATGGTCTGAGGGTAGCCCTTGATCCCAAACAACAAAAGATAGTCTAAAAAGGGGGGAGATACTTGAAGACAGAAACACCCTTGCTGGAAGTCAATCATTTAAAAACCTACATCCCCACGTCCAAAGGTGAAATCAAGCCTGTGGATGACGTTTCCTTCACCATTGCCAAAGGTGAGATTGTCGCCTTAGTCGGTGAATCAGGAAGCGGGAAAAGTGTTTCTTCCCTTTCCATCATGAGATTGAATGCCGGCGCCATCAAATACCGTCCGGACAGTTCCATCCTCTTTGCAGGCCGGGACTTATTGAAACTAAAGGAAAAAGAATTAAGAAAGATCCGCGGCAACGACATCGCCATGATTTTCCAGGATCCCATGTCCGCCCTCAACCCGGTCCATCCCATCGGCAGGCAAATTGCCGAAGCGATTCTGCTTCATAAAAAAGTCAGCCCTAAGGAAGCGCAAAAAACCGCCCTGGAGCTGCTCAATAAAGTCGGCATTCCTGATGCCCAAAGGCGTCTCAAGGATTACCCCCACCAATTATCCGGCGGGATGAGGCAAAGAGCCATGATCGCCATCGCTCTGGCCTGCAATCCGAAACTGCTGATCGCTGATGAACCGACCACAGCCCTGGACGTGACCATCCAGTCCCAGATCTTAAATCTGTTGAGAGATTTGCAGAAGGAATTTGGGATTTCTATCCTTCTGATTACTCATGACCTCGGTGTTGTAGCGGAAACCGCCGACCGGGTGCTGGTCATGTATTGCGGAAAGATTGTGGAAGAAGGTAATGTGGAAGACATTTTTGCCCATCCCCGGCATCCCTATACCAAGGGGCTGATGGTCAGTATTCCGTCATTGTCCGGACCCTCCAAGGAAACCCTGGACGCCATTCCGGGGGTGGTGCCCAATCCCCTGGAACTGCCCACGGGCTGTAATTTCGTGACCCGCTGCGGGTCGGCCATGGCGAAATGTCACGAGGTTGCTCCCGAGTTGGAGCAGCACCCTTCAGGGAACCGGGTTTCCTGCTGGCTCCACACATCAGGGAAGGGGGATGATGAAGATGACAGAGAAGCAACCGCTCTTGTCACTCCAGGGCATTAAAAAACACTTCCCGGTGGGAAGCGGGCTTTTCGGCCAAAAAAGCAATTCCGTAAAAGCTGTGGACGGTGTCAGCCTGGATATTTACCCCGGTCAAACCGTGGGTCTGGTGGGGGAGTCCGGCTGCGGGAAATCAACCATCGGCCGCATGGTGGTGGGGCTTACCGAGCCCACCGCCGGGGAGATCTATTTTGAAGGGAGAAAGCTTTCCGAGTACAAAAGCAAAAAAGCCATGGGCAAGAACCTGCAGATGATCTTCCAGGATTCCTATTCTTCACTGAATCCCCGCATGACGGTCGCCGATATTATTGCCGAGCCCCTTGTTCTCCATAAAGTGGGGACCCATAAAGAGCGGGGGAAAAGGGTGGATGAACTGCTGGAAAGAGTGGGGCTGGCCGCTTATCACGGCAGCAGGTATCCCATTGAATTTTCCGGGGGACAAAGACAAAGAATCGGCATTGCCCGATCCCTTGCCCTCCAGCCCAAACTGATCGTCTGCGATGAGCCTGTTTCAGCCCTGGACGTATCCATTCAAGCCCAAATTCTCAATCTGCTGAAAGAAATTCAAAAGGATTTGGGACTGTCCTATCTGTTCATCGCCCACGGAATTCAAGTGGTCAAGCACATCAGCGATCAAATCGCCGTCATGTATTTAGGCAAAATCGCTGAATTCGCCGGGAAAGAGGAACTGTTCGCCAACCCTCATCATCCCTATACCAAGGCCTTATTAGCCGCCGTACCCTTACCCGATCCCAAGCTGCGGGACAGAGAGCGGATTCTTTTAAAAGGAGATCTCCCCAGCCCGGCCAATCCCCCCGCCGGCTGCCGTTTCCATACACGCTGCCCTGTGGCCATGGAAAAATGTAAAGTGACCGATCCGGCTCTCATCCCAACCTCCCAGGATAGCAGGACAGCCTGCTTATTATACGATATGTCCATTGTCTGAGGGGATGAAGCGACCTTGAATTAAGAATACCGCAGCCATAAAGAACCCCGCGCAAAGGCGGGCGTCAATAAGGAAGTAGTGTCAACAGGGAACGGTGTGGCCGGAAAGCTGCGCCGTTTCTCTGTTTCTACGCAACATTTCATCGGTGTCCTATTTGACCGCCAACATCCTCTGTCAAATGACGGCTTTTTTATTTGCCGCCCTTTGCCAGGCAAGATGATTTAAGCTCAATTCTCCTCTGTAAAAACGCTCATCGGGTCAATGTGCTCACCGTCAACAGTCAAGCCAAAGTGCAGATGATTACCTGTTGCATCGCCTGTTTTACCGACATAGCCAATGATATCACCTTGTTGTACCGTATCATCATTGGCAAGGCTTTCTGCATAGTCTGATAGATGGGAATAGAAAGTTTTTTGACCGTTGCTGTGATCTAAAATGACATAATAGCCGTCCGTCGCATTTTTGCCTTTCTCAACGACTTTACCCGTATTGGCCGCCAGTATGGGAGTGCCGCCAGGTGCCGGGATGTCTATCCCATCATGGAAGACCATGGCCTTTTCAACCGGGTGCATGCGAGAACCATATTCAGCGCTGATAACATGATAACCCGTTAAAGGCCAAAGGTAATTTCCACCGGCATAGGTATCCTCCGTTGTATTTGATTCCCCAACAGACGATTTTTCCGCTCCGGTTACATTCATGACTGATGCCGTCGCAAAGCCTGTTAAACATAATGCAGCAGCGATCATAAATGAAATGATAACAATTGGTTTTGAGGTGTTTTTTACGTTCATCATATGTGTCAACCTTCTTTCCATTCCTTTTTTTGATTCCGCAAGGGTAGCGTACATGCCCGAATGTTGATGGATAACCCTGCACAGGACATTGAGGATCGTTTCGCCATAAAATTGCCGTTCTTCCCTGTTCATATCCGATACCACCTGCTCGTCACAGGAAAGCTCGCAGAAAGTATCAATGTTTTTCGTCAGCCGGTACGCGGCCGGATTAAACCAATGGATTGCGTTTGCCACAAGCGTCAGAAATTTCACCCATAAATCACGCCGCTTGAAATGAGTAAGCTCATGCTTGAGAATAACGTTAAGCTCCCTTTCGCTCATTGCCACTTCGGGCAGTATTAACCATGTTTTGAACAGGCCGGCCAGCATGGGTGTTTTAATGATATTGTTTGACAATAGCCGGAGCTTGCCCTTTATACCCATTTCAGTCATCGAGTTTTTTAGGGCCAGAAGTGTTCCCGGATCATCAATTGGCAAACTTGTCCGCATGATTTTCCGCTTAAACCGAATAAACTGAATACCATGCAAAATAATGAACACGAAAACCCCAGCAAGCCAGATAAGCGGTAAAAATGATAAAACGTTTTTAGGATAAAGACAGCCGTTACAGGCGCGGCGGGCCTTAGGGCAGTAGGGTCTGTCTGGGGTAAAGCCTGCCCGGTTTGTGATGGTAATAGATCCGTTTGTTGTACGGTTATCAGATCATTAAGGATGGCAGGCACATTGGGAAGCCCCTGATTCGTCGTACCTGGTATGTTTGAAAAAAGATTGCCGCCCACAATGCCAACAGGAATAAGCAGAAACAATACCACTAATATGTACATACGATAATGCCAGGTTGCGGTTAGGGTTTTGGCTGTCAAAGGACGCAAAAGCAACAGGCACAAAACAAGCACGATACCCGTTGCCGACATCAAAAGTACGGCGATAAACGCTGTGTTCATTCTTTTGCCTCCTTTTGCGAAAACCACTGTTTTAGTTCGGCTATTTCCTCGGCGGTCAAGTCGTTGCCCTCGTATAAGGCGGTGATAAAACTCTTTACAGAACCGTCATGGACAGAGTTAAGAAACGTTCGTGTTTCAAACTGTTTGTATTCGCTCTCGGTAATCAGCGGTATGTACTCGTTTGACCGCCCATGCCGTACAGAGGTCAAAATACCTTTTTCGATCAAGCGGGCGAGAAAGGTTAAAACCGTGTTGGGCTTCCACTCCCTGTTAATCGTTTTTAAATCGTCAAGTAATTTTGCAGAGGAAACCGAGGGGCCGGCCGCCCATACAAACTGCATGATTTCCCGTTCAGCCTCCGACATCTTTTGAAGTTTACCCATAAAAGCCACCCCATTCATTATTCTACGTCGTGTAGACGATTATATTCTACATTGTGTAGGGATATGTGTCAATGCTTTGCAACTATTTTTCTATGGGATGTAGAATTATCCCCATAACAGAATGTTCGTTCCACGCCTCCTGTAAAACATCGCAATTCCGGGTTTTCACAAAACAGACCAGCTAAGCAAAGTCAAGCCTTTTTGTCGGCTGGCTCACATTAGGCCGCTGTCCTTAATTGGCGGCCTGTTGCATAGATCCAAATAAGCATAATAAGACATGGCAACATTCCTCCTTAATGCCGCCATGTCTTATAAAAGGGGCGCAACTAATTAAGCCCTCCATATACAGAGAACAGCGGCTTTGATTTTCTCAAAGCTGCTGTTCAGTGGTAATACATTTTTTCTTTTCCGCTTATGCGGCAGATATGAGCACTATCCAAGGTTCTGTCGGCCTTCTTCATGGACTGAGTTCAGTAATGTTTCTGTGCTTCAAAGATGTGATTAGGTAACAAGTCATTTAAACTAATGATTTTACTGCCTTTACTTTCATAATAGCGCACCATTTCGTCAATTTTCCTTTTATCATAACTTGTAATGCAATCTGATAAGACATTAACGCTATAATTTGCTTTGCATAAGTTGTAACAGGTTGATTTAACACAAGCAACAGCGTCTGCTCCTGTGATGTAGAACTCACCTATTTCATTTTTACTAATAAAGTCGGTAAATTCTTCACTGCTTAATGCGTTTCCTTTGTATTTTGTAAAAACATTTTTTGATACTATTTTCAAGTCTGAAGCTAATTCAGACCCATATGTATTGGGTTTAAAAGTCCTCGTGCCGGCGGATAAATTTTCATGCCTTATATAAGTAACATGAATACTATGATTGACTGCCCAATCAATAGCTTTATTGATGTTGTCAATAATATCCTTATAATTTTTTGTTATATCATTTTGAATATCAATGATGACTAAGGCTTTTTTCTGCATAGTGTCTCCTCCTGATCGGTGGATTGATTTGTTTGCTTTTTTATCGTACCATGCAATTGTTGACAACAGTATGGCAACAATCTATGATGATAAAAAAGAAATTTGGGAAGGAGGCTATCAGATGAAAGTTGACAGGCTTGTCAGCATTATTATGATACTCCTTGATAAAGAGCGGATCGGCGCACAGGAGTTAGCAGATAGGTTTGAAGTTTCACCCCGCACAATCTACCGCGACATAGACACGATCAACATGGCGGGTATTCCTGTCCGCTCAACATCGGGAGTGGGCGGCGGCTTTGAAATCATGCAGCAATACAAGATTGATAGAAAGGTTTTTTCGACTGCCGACCTTTCCGCTATCCTGATGGGGCTTTCCAGTCTTTCCAACATGATACGAGGGAATGAACTGGTCAACGCCCTTGCGAAAGTCAGGAGTTTTATCCCCGCCGACAGAGCGAAAGACATTGAATTAAAAGCAAATCAACTATCTATAGATTTAAGTCCGTGGATGGGCAACAGGAACATACAACCCTATTTAGAAATGATCAAAACAGCTTTACAGGAAAGCAAGCTGCTGACCTTTGAATATGCAGACCGCTACGGAAATAAAACCGCACGAACAGCCGAGCCGTATCAGCTTGTATTGAAAAGCAGTCATTGGTATTGGCAAGGGTATTGCTATAAAAGAAATGATTTTCGCTTATTCAAACTATCCCGCATATCAAACCTACACATACAAGAGGAATTTTTCACGCCACGGGATTATCAAAAACCGCAGTTGGATTTTACTGATATTTTGGCAACTATGCAAACCAAAATCAAAATTCGGATTCATAAATCTGTCCTGGACAGGGTACTTGATTATTGCACTTATGAACACTTTTCGCCAGACGGTGATGAGCATTACATTGTTAGTTTTCCTTTCATAGAGAACGAATACTACTACACTATTCTTTTCAGTTTTGGGGATAAATGCCAGTGTTTAGAGCCGTTACATATCCGCACAGAAATGAAGCGCAGAATACATGAGATAGCTGCCTTATACGAAAACTAGAACAAGGAGTCTGTTCCCATATTCACAATACTTTATGGCCGCTATAGTGTGCTATTTCGTTGTTTCCGCTAACCGGCAAGCAGGGCAGGTGTCAATACACTTGCCTGTTTTTTGTATTTTGCCCTGCCTCCAAAACACAAAAAAATTGCTTATTGGGGCCTGCCCCAAACCCGTGCCACTTCGGGCCATGTTGGCCCGAAGATGGGCCGCTTCGCTTAAGATAGAAAAAGTACCTGATGGTTAAGTCTCCAACAGGTACTTTCGAAACTATGCGTTACTTTAAACGATTTGACAGAGGGCGATTTCCCGCCTTACTTAGACTCGCTGTAAAATCTGATAAATTGCTGAATCATGGCATTGTCTTTATTTTCCCGGTGAATCAGGATGCCAATCCGGCAGTTGATTTTATCCCGAATCGGGGTTGTCACCAAGCCGTCCAAAACCTTAGGGAAAAACTTCGCCTGGCGGGCAGCGCCTAAGGTGATGTACTGGCCTTTCTGCAAAATATCATAGAAGGTAAATAAGTTGCTGACAGAAAACTTGATATTGTCCAGACCATACTGGTCAAACAGGTCTTCAAAAGGGGAGGGAGAAAGGCTGGTCGGCTTATAGAGAATCAACTGTTCCTTGCTTAAGGCTTTGAGGGAAATACTCTTAAAGCCTTGCCTGGCAAACCGGCTGTCCTTATGGGAGTAGACCACAAATTTGATGTCTCGCATCGGATAGTAGCACAGTTCCTCCGTAATCAACTCATTATACAAATGATCGATCAGCATGATGATTCCCACATAGTCCCTGTTCTTATGGACTTGCTTGATAATTTCCGGCACGCCCATTTCCTGATAGCTGATCTTGAGGTTGGGATATTCGCCGGTGAATTTATTGATCACATTGGCATTGCTGTCTCCGGCAATATTGGCCGGACAGAGAATGGTTAACTTTCCCTGCCTGTTTTGATTGGTCTTATCCTCAGCAAAAGCCTGGATCAGCTGGTTTTGCTCAGCCATTACTTTTTGAGACCATTCCAGCACCCGTTTCCCGTGTTCGGTCAAAGTAATGCCCCGGTTGGAGCGTTCAAACAGCGGGGTTGCGAAATGACGTTCCAGTGCTGCCATCATCTTGCTCAGATTGGCTTGGGTCAGACGGAGATTTTTACTGGCTTTGTTGATCGAGCGGCAGCGGGCCACCTCGATAAAATAGTGCAGGTATTCGATTCGCATATGAAAAACCTCCTAATCTGAAAAGCTCTGGCAGATGACAGAATGAAAAGGATTGTCCGGGTTGTGTCGCTTGCAGATCTTTCTTGGTTCTTCTTCCAGGTCTAGCCGTACTGCTCAGACCCGAAAAGCAGCCCAAGGATTTTGCTTTACAAGAGTGAGCGAATTTAAGCGAGCGGAAACAAAACTTCGCGAAAGCACGCAGCGGAGAAAGGTTGGAAACAGGACGTTTCCAACCGCCCATTGAGCAGGAGCGATTTGGGCGGGTACCTTTCGGAGCGGAGAGCTTGAGCGGTAGTTTTGTCCGCGCAGCTTATGGAGCGAACGGTGTAAAGCAAAATCCTGGAGAATCATCTCTTTGACGGTGCTGCACGGCAGCATGGGGGCCTGCTCTGTCAAACAGGGCGTTCAGCAGCCCTTATATATCCTCATTGTACCAGAAAAAGGAGGGCCGGGTTATATCGATCTTGATATAACCAAACCGGTTTTCATAACTTATTCGTAGCTACACGCCAACCCGGCTGTATTATATAGTTAACCTGGATGGACAGATACTCTGCCAATCTTAAGTTTTAGGAGGTTCAGCATGAAACGAAAAGCATTAACAGAGAAAGTCATTGTTCTCGGCGTCGACGGCTTTGACCCCAGACTGGCGAAGAAGTTCATGGACCAGGGGAAAATGCCCGGGTTAAAGGAATTTACCAGAAGAGGGGCGGCCAGAGAGGATTTAGTACTTTTAGGAGCAATGCCCACAGTGACCCCGCCCCTCTGGACGACCCTGGCCACAGGGGCCAATCCCGGCACCCATGGCATCACCTGTTTTTTTGCCTCTGATCCTGTGAATATTGACACAATGTACTACAATCTGGATTCCCGCAAATCCAAAGCCGAGCCTTTATGGAACGTCTTTGCCGAAGAAGCCGGCAAAAAAACCTTAGTCTGGCACTGGCCCGGCTCTTCCTGGCCGCCGACCTCCGACAGCCCCAATCTCCATGTGGTTGACGGCACTCAGCCGTCCGGGATCAATAACGGGATTCCCTTCCTGGATCTCCTCAAAGTGGTCACCGGCTCGGAGAAAATTGCTTCCAGCCAATACCTGCCCAACACCTCTCACGTAGCTCAGGGCCAAGGCTGCATTATTGACAACGCTGCCGAGTTGATGGAAGACGGGGAAGAGGCGGAAACCTCTGTTTTCCGCAAAGTCATCGCCGCCGGCAATCATGCCAAAGGCTTTCAATTCAGCATTACTGAGCAGGAGGAGTGCGAAATTGAAGCCCTGGGCAATATGGTCTGCGATACCATCAAAGCGGCCATCAAACCTGCCGCAGGCTGGGCCCAGGCACCGGCAGGGGCCAAAGAATTCACCTTCTTTGTCTCCGGCGGCCTGGAACGGCGCCCGGCTTTAATCGTGCCCAACCAACAAGGTGTTTATGACTCGATTCAGTTCTATAAATCCAAAAAAGAGACGGCCCCTTACCTTACCCTGAAAAAAGGGGAGATCCGGTTCGATGTCAGGGACACAGTCAAAAACGATCAGGGTGAAAACATCCCCTGCAACCGCAATTATCAGGTGCTGGAACTGGCGGAAGACGGCTCTAAATTCAATCTCATTATCAACAATGCCTCTCAGGTGGGCCGTGATGACTACTTCCACCCCAAAAGCCTGTACCAGGAAGTTGTGGAGAAGATCGGCAATGTTCCTGTGAATTTCCGGGTCAACGGCTCCAATGAGATACTGGTGCGGGAAACCATGCTCCCCTCCTGGGAAAATTACTGCAATTGGCAGGCAGAGTGTCTGACCTATTTTATGAAGAACAACAAATACGATATGATCTTCTCCCACCTCCATAACCTGGACGGAGTAGGGCATTATTTCTGGCATTACGCCTGCAACCAGGAAGAATGGCAGGACAACAATGAGCTTGCTTATCAGCAGTTCCAGGAAGAAGCCTACTGCCAGACCGACCGTTATCTGAGCAAATTCCTGCTTTTCCTCGATCAAGGCTGGACAGTGATCATCACCTCTGACCATGGGCTGCTTACCCAGGAGTACCATGGTGTGATTCTCGGTGAGATCCATGGTGTGAATGTTCCTGTCATGGCCGAATTAGGGTACACCGTCATGGTTAAAGATGAAAACGGCAAAGATACCAAAGAAATTGACTGGAGCAAAACCAGAGCCATTGCCATCCGCGGTGATCATATCTATATCAATCTGAAGGGAAGAAACCCCCAGGGCATCGTCGAGCCCGCAGATAAGTATGAGCTGGAGACCCGGATTATTTCCGATTTATATAATTACCGTGACCCCCATACCGGCCGCCGGGTTATTTCTGTGGCGGTGCGCAATAAAGACGCCGTCCACTTCGGCATGGGCGGCCCTGAATGCGGGGATATCGTTTATTTCACCGAAGAAGGATTCAATAAGATCCACGCCGATTCCCTTTCCACCCAATGGGGGTATGCCGATACTTCCGTTTCTCCTCTCTTCGTAGCCGCCGGCCCCGGCATCAAGGAAAATTGTGTCACAGAACGGGTGATCAGACAGGCGGATGTTGCCCCTACCATTGCCACGCTTGCCGGCGTCAGAATGCCCGCCCAATGCGAAGGCGCCCCTGTATACCAAATTATTGCTGACTAAAAACAAGACCGGGATTTGTGCCGCCGCCAAAGCACAGATCCCGGTAGCAGCAGCCTCAACCGGAGGGCAGATCATATAAGATAACATTCTAATACAGCATAAGGAGCGTTGATATGAAAACGTTAACGAAGAATGTAAAGGGTTCCATAGGGATGGGGATAATTGGCTCCATTTACTTATATCAAGCCTTGAAATTTCCCTTAGGTTCGTTGCGTGAGCCTGGTCCGGGACTGATACCGTTAATATTTGCTTCTGCCTTAATCGGTTTTTGCCTTTTAGAATTTGTTATGGAATTTTTACCGGCTCAACAAGGTCATGAAAAAGAGACGGATGGGGAAACGACTAACCCTGTGAAGCCCATAATTCTTATCGCAGCTCTTTTCGTATATTGCCTTGTTTTCAATAAATTAGGGTTTATCGTTGCATCCATTCCCCTTACATTCGTTGCTCTGCGGGTTATGCAGTATAAATCCAGACGGGCTTCTCTCCTTGTCTCAGTGATAGTAACATTAAGTGTCTATTATGTGTTTTCCGAATTGCTTGGTGTATATCTTCCGCCTGGAATATTAGGTTAGGGGGCAAATCGTCGTGGAAGGATTGTTACATGGTTTTGCAAGTGTCTTAACTCCTATGAATCTTTCTTTTGCCTTTATCGGCTGTTTTTTAGGAACAATAGTTGGAGTGCTTCCAGGCATAGGCCCGATTGGTGCTATGGCGTTGCTCTTGGGAGCGACCTATAGCTTACCGGTAGATACTGCTCTGATTATGTTTGCCGGTATTTATTATGGTTCTATGTATGGCGGTTCTACTACTTCAATTTTGCTGAAGATTCCAGGAGAGTCAAGCTCAGTAGTTACGGTTATTGATGGTCATCAGATGGCGCTTAAGGGACGTGGCGGCGCAGCCCTGGCTATTGCCGCCGTTGGTTCATTTGTTGCCGGTACGATAGGTTTAGTATTGCTGAGTCTTCTGGCTCCTCACTTAGCAGGAGCGGCTGTAAAATTTGGACCGGCCGAATACTTTGCTATCGCTGTATTTGGCTTAGTCATGTTAGCACAGTTAAGTGAACAAGGGCTTATTAAATCCATGATGATGGTGGGATTAGGTTTATTGATCGGGACGATTGGTATAGACCAAATGAGTGGCTACAGTCGTTTCACCTTTGGATTGATTCAATTACAAAGCGGAATGGATTTTGTTGCCCTGGCCATGGGTTTATACGGAATAGCCGAGATGCTTCATTTGGCTGAACAAAAAATAACTCAAACTGCAGAGGTTAAAAAAGTAAAAATGAAGGACTTACTGCCTACCCGTACTGAAGCAAAACGTTCTGTAGGCCCGACGCTCAGAGCGTCCGTATTAGGTTTTTTTGTCGGCTTGATCCCGGGGCCGGCGGCGGTTATTTCCACTTTTTCTTCATATATTCTGGAAAAAAAGCTTAGTAAACACCCTGAAGAATTTGGCAAGGGAGCACCTGAAGGTGTAGCAGGGCCGGAATCAGCTAATAATGCCGCTGCCGTAGGTGCTTTTGTCCCCTTGTTATCACTGGGGATACCTTTTGCACCAGGTACTGTTTTATTGCTGGCAGCTATGCTGGTTCATGACGTGGTTCCCGGCCCTCTTTTGATCAGGGATAATCCGGATATATTCTGGGGTGTCATCGCCTCGATGTATATCGGCAACTGTATACTGCTGATACTTAATTTGCCTCTGATTAACCTGCTTACCCGCCTTCTGCGGGTGCCGGCTAATTTGTTAATGCCGATTATCATCGTGTTGTGTATTGTTGGAGCGTTTGCAGTGAATAACTCTGTTACAGAAATTATCGTTATGATTGTTGCCGGTGTGGCAGGCTATATTTTTAATAAACTTGATTTTCCAATTGCACCTCTTCTTTTGGCTTTGGTACTCGGACCTATGCTGGAATCATCTTTTATCGGAGCCCTAATGATATCTCATGGCAGCTTGGCGATTTTTGTAACACGGCCTTTGTCAGGCACCATATTTGCGATAACCGGTCTGGTGATTATTTTGCCATTAATAATGAAGTGTATTAAAAAATTCAATAAGGGAAGAAAGGAGGCAAAAATAACTTCATAATTCAATTGGCTTTTTAGGGTTTCCTAAGTTTTGTGAGAATTTTCCTGATTAATTTCCTTGCTCTTTTTAAGAATGAAAAAAACGAGATCGGAAGGATGGGAAAAGTAATGAAAAAAAGCATGGTTTACCTCTGTACAGCTGTACTACTGATTATGGTGTCGGTAACTCTTGCGGGATGTAGTAAGGGGGCAGATACAAAAGCAGGAACAGCTCCCCAGGAAGGCCCAGTAGTATCAAGTTATCCTGAAAAGCCAATCAATTGGTATGTCGGCGTTATGGCAGGAACTTCAATTGACACCAGTGCCAGAAAATTAGCGGTTTTATTAGAAAAAGAACTTGGACAACCCATTACAATCATCAATATAGAGGGCGGCGGCCAGAATATAATGTATACGAAAGTGAAAGGGGAAAAACCTGACGGCTATACAATATTCAGCCAACAAAGCATCATGCCTATGAATTATGGCATGGGGACGTCTGATATTACCTATAAAGATTTTGATAATATCTGTAGTTTCATAGCGTCTGATCCCGCACTGATGGTCAGAAGAGATTCTCCATTAAAAACTATGGATGATTTTATAAAAGCTGCTAAAGAGAATCCAGGCAATGTTTCGGTTGGTTTAGGTTCGGCAACAAGTCCATGGTTAACAACAATCGATTCACTGCATAGAGATCTCGGTATAACTGTAAATGTTGTTAAGGCAAGCAAAGGCGCTGTCGAATCCACCCAACAACTGCTCGGGGGTCATATAGATACCATGATGAATGTGATGACTGCTTCTCCTGGTCTTATTGAATCGGGGGACGTACGGGTGCTTGCCCTGGACGCTGATCAAAGGCATCCAGTATATCCGGATATTCCCTTGTTTAAGGAATACGGTATTAATGATTTCAACCATTTGGTTACAGGAGTTTCGGCACCTAAGGGATTGCCGCAGGATGTTAAGGAGAAGCTGAATAAAGCATTCGCAAAAATATTACAAGACCCAGGTTGGCAAGAATTTGTCAATACTTCGTTAAATGCTGAGTTTTATTTAACTGGTGACGAATATGATGCGTTCCTGGCAAAAGAGCATGAAACCAAGCTGGAGGGCCTTAAAAAAGTAGGGCTTTATAAGAGAAAAGACTGATGCCTAAAAAAGTAAGCCCTCCGGACTTTCCGGTGGGCTTACGGCACATCAATCATTGGTATCCGTAAAGATCCGCATGAAATTGGTGAGAAACAAGGGATAATAATTTCGCTTCTTATAAATGAAGCAGATATCCAGGGAAACCTGGAAGTCGTCCAGGACAAGTATTTTTATTTTAGAGGCTTCATTTAAGCCATAGGTGCTGATAAAGGTTTCCGGCACGATGGCAATGCCCAGGTTGGAATCCACCAGTTTGATCGAGGTTTCATAGGTATCTGTGGAATAAATCCCGTCATTTTTTACGGAATCCCCTAAAAAGTTATCGATCTCTTCCCGATAAATCCCCTGACGGCGCAAAATGATGCGCTCATTCAAAAGCTGGCTGAAGGAAATCTTATCAACCTTGGCCAAAGGGTGTGAACAGGAGACCACCGCCACCGAATTGGCATTGGAGACGACTTTATATTTGATCCCCGACAATTCCATCAGGGATTTTATTCTGCTGTTGGCGGCGATCAAAGCAACATCCATGGTATCGTTAAGCAGCCGCTCAATAATCTCCGAAGTTCCGCTTTCAATCAGTTCAACACAAATATCAGGATGAATTTTTACGAATTCCATGAGCTTTTTAGGCACTAAATCAAGCCTGGTAATGGGAATGACCCCAAGCTTGATCAGTCCCGAGCCGGGATTCAGTATTTCCGCAATACCGGTTTCCAGCTCGGCAACCGCTTCCAGGATGGCCTGCACTAAGGGCAAAAGCTGCTTGCCTTCCGCAGTTAAAGCGATCTTTCGCCCCTGCTTCTCAAATAAGGGCACCCCGATTTCTTTTTGCAGCTCATTGATTTGCTGGCTTATGGAGGGTTCACTTATAAAAAGCTTGGCTGCCGCCTCGCGCATGGTTCCATATTTAACGACTGAATCGAAATAGCGAAGCTGCCGCATTTCCATCTGATCACCTCCGTCTGATTGATAGCTAAAGCTTATCAATCATTCTTAATCGCTAATTATCACCTCGGACTAACTATAGTATAATTCATGTATAGATAATTGGGAATAATCAAATGGAATCTTGTGAATGTAATCCCTTAAACGAATAAACCGTTTCAGCAATCCAACTGCGGGAAGGTGATAGAACTGCAGCTTCAGCTCCAATGGACAGACTCATTTCAAAATGTAGGGGAGGTAGTTTATGAACAGACAACATCAATGTAAAACTGCAGCACAATGTCCCCCCACACCTTGCCGGGGAGGTGTGCAGCCATGAGGAATTTGTTGGCAGACCGGATCGCCGGTGGTTTTTTCCTTGTGATCGGCGGGATGGCCATTTATGAGGCAATCCGGCTGTATCCTATGCATATTGGCCGCTCCATTGTCGGAGACGAAACATTTATCGGCTTTCTGGGTGTGGCACTGCTTATTCTCGGCGGGCTGTTCCTCTTTGTGCTTAAGCCCCCGGGAGATGAACAGGCGGAGTTCCCCACCGGACAGCTGCGCAAAAAGATGCTGTTCGTGATGGGCTTAGTATTTGCTTATTGGGGGTTATTGCAGGCCCTCGGCTACCTGGCCAGTACCTTTGTGATCGGAGTGGGCTTATTCCGGACCATCGGTGATTATAGGTGGCTGCGCTGCATCGTGTTTGCAGCCATACTTACGGGTGTATTTTACGGAATATTTGTGATGTGGCTGCAGACCCCATTTCCACAGCCGATGATCACTATTTTTTAACGGGGGTATTGAGATGGAAGCATTACAAATGTTGTTCTCCGGATTTGCCTTGGCTCTGGAACCCTCCAATTTACTGATGGCCGCCATCGGTGCTTTTATCGGTACCATGGTCGGCGTCCTGCCCGGCTTAGGGCCAACCTCGGCCATTGCCATTTTGCTGCCCCTGACCGCCGTCCTGCCACCGACCCAGGCGATTATTATGCTGGCGGGAATCTACTATGGAGCCATGTATGGCGGCTCCTCCACGGCGATTCTCTTAAACATTCCCGGGGAAGTGGCGTCCGTGCCCACCTGTCTCGACGGTTATCCCATGGCCCAGCAGGGGCGGGGGGGACCGGCCCTGGGGATCGCGGCGATTGGTTCCTTTATCGCCGGGATCATAGGGGTCATTGCCCTGACTTTTTTTGCCCCGCTTTTTGCTGATCAGGCCCTTAAGTTCGGTCCGCCGGAGTATTTTGCCCTGATGCTGCTGGCTCTGACCATCGTTGTAAGCTTAGGGGGAGCATCCATAAGCAAAGCTTTAGCCATGGGCTTCTTCGGCTACCTGCTCTCCTTGATCGGCTTGGGAACCATGACCAATATGCCGCGGCTGACCTTTGGCTCTACCTCCTTATGGGGCGGCCTGGATGTGATCAGCGTCGTCATCGGCTTGTTTGCCATCAGCGAAGTCTTAAACGGGATCGAGGAGAAGAAAATCGCCATCTCCATGGGCAATATCGGCTCGGTTTTTCCCGGCCTTAAGGATTTGAAGCAAAGTATCAAGGCCATCTTCCGCGGCGGTGCCCTGGGCTTCTTTATGGGGTTATTGCCCGGGTGTTCCCCGGCGGTGACCACCTTTCTGGCCTATGATTTAGAGAAAAAATGTTCAAAAACACCGGAACGGTTCGGCAAGGGGGCCATCGAAGGTGTAGCCGCCCCTGAGTCCGCCAATAACGCCACAAGCTCAGCCGGTTTCATTCCCCTGTTCGCCCTTGGTATTCCGGCTTCCCCGCCTCTGGCGGTTCTTCTGGGGGGACTGATGATTTACGGCCTTACCCCCGGACCGCTGCTGTTCGAGCAGAACGGGGACTTTGTCTGGGCGGTCATCGCCAGCATGTTTATCGGCAATGTGATGTGTTTGGTTCTCAATCTTCCCCTGGTGGGACTTTGGGCCAAGCTGACCCAAATACCCTATGGTATCCTGGCTCCGATTATCTTGCTGATATCCATCGTGGGAGCCTATACTGTCCGCAATGATATGTTCGATGTTCTCGTCGCTCTGATCTTCGGGGTTTTAGGCTACTTTATGAACAAATTCAATTGGCCCGTGGTCCCTTTTATCATCTGTTTTATCCTTGGCCCCATGTTGGAAAGATCCCTTTTACAGTCCTTTGGCATGGCGTTTGAAAACCCCTTCATTTTCTTTCAACGCCCCATCTCCCTAACCCTCCTTGTTGCCACCGGTATCTTTTTGGTTGTTTCCCTTAAACTCAGGCGGCGGACTCAAAGCCGAATAGACAACTCTGGTTTTGAAGTGAAATAAATAGTAATGGGGGATTTATCAATGAAAAAAATGAACAAAAAGATGACTTGGCTCATCGGTATCCTGATTTTGACACTTGCTCTGGCCGGATGTTCATCATCTGCCCAGGGGCCATCCGAAACTGCTAAGGAAGATCCGCCGTATCCGACCCGGCAGATCGAACTGGTGGTTCCGGCCGGTCCCGGGGGTCTCACGGATCTGACAGCCCGTGCTGTAGCCGATTATGTCAGCAAAAAGTGGAATCAGCCCATTTTAGTGGTTAACAAACCCGGTGCAGGCAACGTCACCGGACTGCAGTATGGTTTAATGCAGGGCAAACCGGACGGATATACGATGGTGGCCGATAATATTGCCGCTTCCGTATTGATGGTGGCCGGTATGAAAAACCCGCCCATCAAGCTGGAGGACAGAATTTTCATATCCAAGTTTGTCGAAAACCCCATGTGTTTTTCCGTGGCCGCCGATTCGCAATTTAAGGATATGAAGGAGCTTGTGGAATGGACTAAGAAGAGCCCGGAAAAATTGACCCATACCAGTTTAAGCGCCACCAGTATGAATGCCCTTACCGCCGCTGAGCTGTGTAAAGCCATTGGCGTGGATTACAAACAAACCCAACCCATTCTGGTCACCAGCGGCAGTGAGGGAATTACCATGATCGCCGGCGGCCACGCCATCTTGGGTGATCAGTCCGTCCAGGAAACCTATCCTCTTGCTGCCGGCGGCAAATTAAAAGTGCTGGCCATCGCAGCCAAAGAGCGGAGCCCCTTATTCCCGGATGTGCCTACTTGCCAGGAACTTGGCATCGACATTGACGTGACCTGGTACGGAGGCATCAGCGCCCCGAAAGGCACCCCGGATTATATCGTCAAAAAATGGGATGAAACCATCGCCGAAATGGTCAAAGATCAGGATTTTATTAACAAGATGAATGAACTTCACGCCAATATCAGCTATTTAAATACTGCTGATTATAATGCTTCCATCAAGGAGCAGGTTGAACGCTATACCCAATTGTTTGATTCCATAGGTGTTCGTCAGTAGCCCCCAGCTTCGCTGATTAGGGAGCTGAATAGGGGATGTAATACGGACTGAATATGGGATGAAGATATAGACGGGAATATGGATTGGAAAATATAGACTGGAAGTGTAAATGAGAATGGATTTTTAGGCAAAAATCCATTCTCATTCCTTTTGACGTTTACCCTGAAAAGGACTTATAAGCAGAGTCTCCAGGATTTTGCTTTAGGCGTTCACTCCATAAGCTGCGCGGAGCAATCTAATCGCTCAAGACCTCCGCTCCGTCGGGACCTGCGCCGCTAAGCCATTCTCTGTGGCGTGGCGGCTTGGGCGAAACCCTCGTCCAGGTTTCGGCCCGGCCAAATCGCTCCTCGAAAGCACTGCTTTCGCACTTTGTTCTCAATGGCCGGTTGGAAAAGTCCTGTTTCCAACCCGACTCCGCTGCAGTCTTTCGCGAAGATTGCTTATCCGCTCGCTTAAATTCGTTCTCTGCCTTAAAGTAAAATCCTTGGGCTGCTTTTTAGGTCTGAGCAGTGCTATGTGAGATAAGCTTCCTGGCCCGATTAGCTTTTTCATCATCTGCTGGTGCCACCCTGCAGCATGAGGGGCTGCTTTGAAGTAACTTCATTATTTGGAATCAAACCATAAAAATGGCTTGATACGACTGTAAGTTTGGAAAAGAAAGTAGGATTAGTAGAGATGGGATGGTTTATTAATTTAAAAACAAGTAGAAAACTCTTGATCTGCTTTTTGCTGATGGCCCTATTAATCCTGACTGTTGGCATCACCGGGCTGCTTAACCTGGGCAAAGTCAACGCTAACATTAAAAAAATCACCCTGGATGGCATCCAGCCCATTCTCATTTTGGAAGACTTGAATAAGAGCTTTGCCAAAGGAGCTGCGGAGTTGGCCGGCGTAGTCTGGGAGAGCCAGGTTGCAGAAGATCCTGCAGTGATCAGCGATTCCCGCCGGGTGATTGCCCAGTCCATCGAAGACGGCGACCTGTTGCTCCAGCAGTACCAAATGCTCAACTTAACCGAAGAAGAAAAAGGGCTGTTAGGAGAATTCAAGCGTGAGGAGGCGGTTTACCGCGATTTGCGGGAAAAGGCGCTGACCGCCGTTGAATTAAAAAGCTATGCCTTAGCCGGTGACTTCAACCAGCAAGCCGGTCTGCAGCAGGCTAAGGTGGAAGGAATCATCGACCAGATGATTGAGTGTTCTCTGGCCTATAATGAGGAGCTTCAGCGCGCTTCGGAACAGGACTTTGCCAAGGCCGGCATGGTCATTATGCTCCTGACCGCCGGCGGTTTTGGCTTGGCTTTGCTATTCAGCCTGATCCTGGGGAGAATGATCAGCCGTCCGATTCTGGCCGCCGTTGAACAGGCCGAATTATTTGCCCAAGGGGATTTTTCCACGGATCAGCAAAAAGCTTTCCTGGGCAGGAAGGACGAAATCGGCCAATTAGCCCAGGCCTATGATGAGATCGACAGCAATATGAGCCGCCTTCTGGAACAGGTGATGGCGGCTGCCGAGGATCTTAAGACAGTGGGAGCGGAACTATCGGTGTCGGCGGAGGAATTGAACGCGCAGGGACAAAACATCAATGCCGGGGCAGAGCAGATTGCGGCAGGGATGGAGGAGACGGCTGCCTCTGCCCAAGAAATGCTGGCCTCGGGGGAGGAGATCAGCAACGGGGCCGGCCGGCTGGCCGGGAAAGCCGCTGAGGGCAGCCGAATCGTCCAGGACATCGAGAAGAAAGCCCAGCAGATGCGTGCCAATGCTGAAACGTCACGGGGAGCAACCCTGAGCATGTATCAGCAGAAACAAGGAGAGATCATCGCCGCCATCCAAAACGGTGAAGTGGTTCAGGAAATCAGGATCATGGCCGAAACCATCGACGGCATCGCCGGGCAGACCAACCTCCTGGCCTTGAACGCCGCCATCGAAGCAGCCCGGGCCGGAGAGCAGGGGCGGGGCTTTGCCGTGGTCGCCGAAGAAGTGCGGAAGCTGGCCGAACAATCGGCCCAGACCGTAGCGGGAATCCATGCCGTGATCAGCAAAGTCACCGAAGCCTTCGGCCAGCTTTCCCGCAATTCCTCCGACGTGTTAACCTTTATGGAGGAAAAAGTCATACCCGATTACGAGATGCTTGTAGAGGCGGAAGGACAATATGCCCGGGACGCCCATCGGGTAGGAACCCTGGTGGAAGACTTCGCCGCCACATCAGAACAAATGCTGGCCGCCATCGGGCAAATGAGCAACGCCATCCAAACCGTTTCCGCTTCAGTCCAGGAAAGCACCGGCAGTTCCCAGGAAATCGCCCACAATATGAGCCGGATGGCCGGGGTTATGGAGCAGGTGGCCAGAGCCGCCCAGAGCCAAGCTGCACACGCCATGGACTTGAATACTATGGTGGAGAAGTTCAAGATCTGATAACGATATCCATAATCTCCATCTATTCATCATATCCACCAATGCCCGTCATATTCATTGATGTGCATTGGTCTGTTATGCCCATTATGCCTATTATGGCCCAATAAAAGCCCCTCCTTTGATTGATAGCCATAGCTTATCAATCCTCCTTAATCGTTAATTATCACCCCAGATTAACTATAGTATAATTTTTTTAGAGATGATTTCCGGGGGCATTGGCCAATGAACTCAGGATAAGCTGAAAAATTTGCATAGTATAGATGACGAAAGGATGATTATGAAAATGAAGAGGAAAGCTCTAACAGAAAAAATTGCCGTGATCGGAGTCGATGGTTTTGAGCCAAGGCTGGCCAAAAAGTTCCTGGACCAAGGCAAAATGCCCAATTTGCAAAAGTTCATCGACAGAGGCTCCTGCCGGGACGATCTGGTCTTATTAGGGGCCGTGCCCACCGTTACACCGACTCTCTGGACAACCTTGTCTACCGGAGCCTATCCGGGAACCCACGGCATTACCTGCTTCTTTGGTCACAATCATGGTCAGTTGGATAGTCTGGTCTATAATCTGGACTCCAGACGCTGTAAAGCGGAACCGCTGTGGAATATTTATGCTGAAGAGGCCAACAAGAAAACTTTGGTCTGGCATTGGCCGGGCAGCTCCTGGCCGGCCACTTCGGACAGCCCCAACCTTCATGTTGTTGACGGTACTCAGCCCCAGACCATCAATACAGGCATTGCCGGTATAGATATTTCCAAGATAGTCGTTGCTTCAGACAAATTTATAGAGGTACAATTCCTGCCCAATACTTCCACTATTACCCCTGGCGCCGGTTGCATCATTGAGAATGTGGAAGAGCTAATGGAAGATGATGGGGAAGTCAGTTATCTAAGAGCAGCCATCTCAAGCGGCGCCAAAGTTATTAAAAATATCATTACTTGTGAAGAGGAAAACGAGGTCAATGTCCTGGCCAAAATGATTGCCGATTCAGTCAAATCACCGATCAAAGAAGCTGCAGGCTGGGCTAATGCCCCCGCCGGCGCCAAGGAGTTTACCATTATCCTGGGCAAAGGCCTGGAACGCCGTCCGGTCTTGCTTTTACAAAACGAACAAGGCGTTTACGATACAATTCAGGTTTATAAAGCCAAGAAGGATGCCCAGCCTCTTGTCACTCTTAAAGCCGAACAATCAGCTTATGACGTGGTGGATACCATCACCAATGACGACGGAGAACCTGTTTTAGGCAACAGAAACTACCATGCCTTAACCATCAGCCCCGACGGGTCTCAGGTCACTATGCTGATCGGTATGGCCATGGATGTGAGCCGGGATGATTTATTCCACCCCAAGAGTTTGTACAAGGAAGTGATCGAGAATATCGGCTATGTTCCGAACAGACCGGTAGTGAACGGCGCTAACGAAATCCTGGTTGACAAGGTATTTATTCCCACCTGGGACCACTATTCCCAGTGGCAGGCCGATTGCCTGACCTATTTCATGAAAAACAATAAGTATGATATCATCTTTTCCCATCTGCATAACGTGGATAATGGCGGTCATCTGTTCTGGCATTTTGCCAAGCATCAGGAGATGTGGAAAAACAACGAAGAAGCTTACAAGGTGTTTATCGAGAGAATGTATATTCAGACCGATAATTATATAGGAAGATTCCTGCCTTATCTGGATGAAGGCTGGACTATCATCGTCACCGCGGATCATGGCTTGAGCTGCCAGGAAAATCATGGCGTGGAATTGGGTGAAGCAGGGGGCATCACCACACCGGTCATGGAGGAACTGGGCTATGCCAAAATAATTACAGATGAGAATGGCAATCACGAATTTGACTGGGCCAACACCAAAGCAGTGGCCAGCCGGGGCAATCATATTTATATCAACTTGATCGGCCGGGATGAGCACGGAATCGTTGACCCTAAAGACCAATACGATTTGGAAACCCAGATCATCTCTGATTTGTATCAATACCGGGATCACAAAACCGGCAAACGGATGGTGGCCTTGGCTATGCGCAACAAGGACGCTGTGCTTCTCGGTCTGAGCGGACCGGAGTGCGGGGATATCGTCTACTTCAAAGAAGAGACCTTCAATGTTATCCATGCTGATTCTCTATCAACCCAAAACGGCTATGCCGACACCTCCCTTTCCCCGATTTTTGTGGCAGCCGGACCGGGAATCAAAGAAGGCTTTAAAACGGAACGGGTCATTCGTCAGGTAGATGTCGCGCCGACCATGGCTTTCCTGAGCGGCGTCCGCTTACCGGCTCAATCCGAGGGCTCACCTGTTCATCAAATTCTTACGGAAGAAATTTAACACATTGCCGGATTCATCCTCCGCTTCGACAAGCGGGAGGGTGAATCCGGCAGCAATTTTTGGTATCCCAATTCAATGGCGATGCAAACCGCCATAAAGACCAAGAGGAGGTTGGAAAGATATGTCCTTACAACGATTGAATGCCAAGAGCTTTGAAGAGATTATTTACGATCAAGGGAGCCCCTGCCTGGTGATCTTTTCGAGAAAAACCTGTCATGTCTGTAAAGGGGTAGTGCCAATTTTGGAAGAAATGCAGCCTGACTACGAGGGCAAATTCGGGTTTTATTATGTCGATGTGGAAGACGAACAGGCTTTATACCAAAGATTTTCCCTCAAAGGGGTTCCCCAGATTCTTTTCTTCAAAGATGGGGAGTTTCAAGGGAAACTGGTAGGCGCTGTGGATGATGAGAAGGTGAGTGATAAGATTATGGAGGTTGTTGAGGGGTGAAGGTTCTCCTGTACCTGCATCGCCGGGATTAATGGAGCAGTAGTTAAAAAAGGTTGGAGATGCAGTATGAGTAATTAGGAGAATGGTAGATTCTCAGCAGCTACATGTCCCAAGAACCTTATACTAATATCAATTTAAGAAGCCCCTCCGATATCATCAGCTTATGATATCGGAGGGGCTTCTTAAATTGATATTAGATTAAGAAATCTGGCCATCAAGCGACTACTCCAAATGCTATTCCGCGAAATTTCGGTTGAAATTAAGATAGGAGACCACGCTAATCCCCGGTGTCCAGCTGCTCGATGTTGTGGCATCATGGACGTAAAAATACATGGAATAAGCCTGATTATCGATTTTCCGCACCATGGAATGGCAAGTTTAAAGATGATTCACTTATATTTCTTTAAAATTAAACAGGATTTATAAAAATCAAATAGAAATATAGAAATATATGGTGAATTGAGAAAGATATAGGAATTAAAGATAATTCTATATTGGAAGCTTTGACCATATGTCTGAATTTGTTTTCAAAGCCAAATACTCTAAGAGGGGATGGTGACAATGAGGATTGGTTTAAAACGGGTAAAAGGATTTACGCTTTACTTATCAAAGGTAAACTTTCAAATTAGGATGAAAAATGGGCGAACGCAAAATAGAAAATGGAATTTGCGTAGAGAGGTATGGCCGGAAACACCTTTGGCGGAAGGCTTTGAGTATTTATTTGCTCTATTGGCTAATTTAGTTGGAGCCGAGCGCTTATTTAAGCATAAGGTAGAAGCCTTGTTGATCATCTCTAGCTTAACAAATAAGGCTTCTTTTTCGAAAGAGGATCTCGAAATCGTTCTATCACAATATGGCAAAGGTCGCATTGGGCATTTAATCCGTGGATTTACTAATAGCGGCTGGTTGGAATTTGATGATGGACGCTATCGCTTGACAGCAGCGGCTAGAAAAATTTTGCGAATTTTTCCAGTGCTCAATATGGAAAGCAAACGGGATGATGAGGCGGCTTTGGACATTTTGTATTCGGCAATGGATATGGTTGATCAGGCCCAAAGCCCTTTGATTATGAAACGACTGCTGCGGGATCAGGCGGTTCAACAGCTTTTGCGGGACGAGGAGCTACTGAAAGAGGCCTTAACGTCTAGAAACTCGCAGGTAATGGAGGAAGTAGCCAGTTTGGCTAGTAAGCACTTGCAGGATATTCGTATTCTTAGGAAACGGCAAAGTGAACTTTATCAGGAAGATAGGGATCGGCGTAAAAGCCGCGAAGTCTATTCTATTATCCAAAGAGTTATTGACCTTTATCGTCAAGTTACGGAGAGCTATAAAAATTTGCTTGAAGATAGCATCAAGACAGGGGGCCGCACGTTCACGAAACATGATGCGGACAAATTTCTTTACAAAGCTGACTTTACCAAGTTGGAAGAGATGTTACCTGATGGGATCGCTTTCGCCCCTGTCAACCTGCAAATTTTGGACCCGGAAGAATTATTGACAGTCTCGGAGCAGTTTTTGAATTTGAACCGGACTAGGGAAAAGGTCGGGTATGGGAAACCGGAAGGTAACGTATTCCGTGAAGAATCGGATGAGCCTGCTCCCGTTGCGTCGGAAATGGTCAAACGTGAACTCGCCGAGGCCTTTGAAAGACAAGAGAGAATTGCGCTAAAAAAAATCGTTCCCAGAGACAGTTGGGCTGAGACGCTTATGTTTATGGCTTCGCTTGCTTTTTTGGAAGGTGAGAATCAGCAATTGCGTAAGGATTCTGCCCCCGAGGTAGATTTTCTATTAAACATATCTACGGAAGCAATGGAATTGGACCATTCTGTGGTTAAAAAACTTTCTCAAGGTGAAATTGTAAGGGGGAAGACGTAATGGATCTGACGGTACCGGAGATTTGTTCCATGCTTATTCGTGGTTTTGTGCCCAAAAATAATCTGAAAGGTCTTGAAATAGACGACAGAAAGTATGCGCAAGTGAAAGAAAGTCTCTATGCCGTGGGATTGGAATTGGTGAATGCTAACCGGACCGGTCATTATGGCGTACGGATCCAGGAAAATATTTGGGGTTTTGACGAGTTTGTCAAAAGTAATGATCTCACCAAGACTGCAAAATCGTTGTTAGTGCTCTTATGGGGGTTTTTGGTGGCACCGACCATGGCCTTGGATGAAGAAGCGGGAGAACGAGAATATACTATTTCCAAGGATCAGATCTGGACTAATTTTCGCAAGCAATTGGGGACTAAAGTCGCTATGAATCAGGCTTTGGCGGTCTTGACCCGATATAAGTTTATCATCCCACTACGCGGGACTGGCGCTTACAAGGCCGGCCCTGGCCTTTACATTTACATCGATCAACATAAAATGTATGAACTTTTTGCCAAAGCTGTGATCCGCCATAAGGTTGAGGAACTTCAAAAGGCTGTTCGAGAAGAGGAATCTGCTCTGCAGGAAGAAGTGCAGGGGCAGGGGGAGAGTGAAAGTTAGTGCTACGCTTTTTAAGTCTGGAATTATGCAATTGGGCTTTTGCCCGCCGTCAGGTCATCCCACTCCATGAATGCATTACATTGTTAGTTGGACCTAACGGTTCCGGTAAAACATCCTTTTTAGATGCCTTTAAGCTATTATTAGGATCGGATCGGCTTTATAAAAAACGTAATATCGGTGATTACATTGAACGACAGGTGGACAAGGCCGCCATTATCGGGCGTTTTGATAACCGGCCGGTGGACGGCCATTATCCTTTTGGCCCTCTTGGAATATTTGAACCGGTGGTGACCCTGACTTGCCGCATGCTGCTTTCCTCAGAGGGGAAATGGGAGAGGGATTACGCTATTACTCCCGGCGAATTTAATCTCGACGCGGAAGAACGTCGGGTCGACTGGCATCGTTCTATGGCTTATCAGCAGTTAATGGAAAAGGTAGGAGTGAGCAAATCTCTGTTACGAGTTATCAGTTTGAATCAAGGTAGTACTGATGAAATTCTTCAAAAAGACGCCGAAGAACTTTGTCAGTACATTCTGGAGATATCCGGGGACAAAAAAGTGATGGAGCACTTTAATACTACCCGGGAAGATCTTATCAAAACTAGAAATCAATATGAGGAATTGGCCAAAACTCAGAATTTAGAAAAAGAACGGTTAAAAGTACTGGAGGGGCAGGTTGGCCAATTCCGTGCAATACAACTCAAAAAAAGGCAATTGGCCAGTTCTCTTTGGCATTACCCTATTGCCGTAGCTTCGGAAACAGAGAAAACATATCGAGAATTTGCAGTAGACTTGCAAGAGAAGAACGAGCAATTGAAGCTCTTGGATAAACAACAACAACAGGTTCAAGACGAGTATCAAGCGGCAGAGGAACAATTGACCCAAGTAAATTTGCAGTTTGAGCGAACTCGGTCAAAAGAACGGCGTATTAATGAGCAAAGAGAAGATTTAGTTCGTGAGGGAAGCCGGCGGGAACCGGAACAAAAAGAGGCTGAAGAATTTATTAAACGCTATGAACAAATTTCCGAACGAGATTTGCGTGCCTTGGAACATAAAAAGCAAGATACGGATACTGAGTTGGACGAGGCAAAATTTGCTTTGCGGCAGTTTCAGGGACGTTATGACGAGTTAGCTTTGCAGGAAGCCCAGCTAGACAAGGAACGGCGGATCGTCTATCCGAATTATGTCAAAGAGTTCCGTGGAGCATTAAGTCTGCAGGGGATCGATCATAAGTTATTGGCAGAGTGCATTGAAATAACCGATAACCGCTGGCGTAAAGCGATCGAATCTTTACTTGGGAGGGAAAGATTCACCGTAATCTTGGAACCCAAATATTTGATTCCAGGAAAGAAAGTAGCGGAAAAACTTCGTTATTCCTCCTATGTGCAAAAACCGGATTTGCGTGAGATAAGAGTCATGTCCGGATCGGCTTTGGAAAAGATTAAAGTGCTTGACCCTAGCGTAGCCGGGTGCTTGCATTGGTTAAATAATATTATGTTGGTCGAGGACGTTGAGGAAGGCCACCGCGTGGCAGAACGCGGGATCGTATCGCTTACGGATCAAGCCTATCGACAGGATTCGCGAGGGGGTATAAGTGTTTATAGGGAAGGCGTTTACTGCGGAAAATTGGCAATTGACGCCCAATTAGAAGAAGTACGTAATACGATTAAAGCGATAGAAAAACCACTTGAGGACGCCAAAAAACGCGTTGATCAGATTCAGGAGCGCCTTGTCAAGTTAATAGAGGAAATAGAAGAACAAAAAGCGCTCCGGGAATTGCCTTCTATTAGAGAGAGGTATTGTTTATTATCGGAAACATTACGGAAGATAAAAGCAAATTTAGAATCTTTGGATAGTCAGAAAGAATATAATGACGAGCAGATTACACGCTTACATAATCAGTCTCAAAATCTAGCCGGGCAAAGGGACAGCGCTAAAACGGCGGCAAAAAACTTACAAGAAGTGAAGGAAAAGTTGCGGAAGGATGTTAAGGAAAAGACGGAACGAATTCCTCAACTGCGTAAGCAGTATGATGAGGCTTTAGCCGTTTTACAACCGGAGCAGAAAGAACTACTTGCTAAACCCGACGAACGGGAGAGGTTAAGAAAGGCTGAAAACTACCAGGCGGATATAGAGAGTATGCAAGAGGAACTGGAGAAATTAAACGAAGAAGAACTCATTGGGATAGAGGAACGATATAAAGAGCATCGAGCTAGAGTAGATTTTGCCGAAGAAGTTATCAAAAAGAAACAGGAAGAAATAGACGATTATCGTCAAGCCAATGATGAAGCCCAAGAAGAGTATGCCGACATGGTTACCGGAGTGTTTAACCAGTTGCGCAAACACTTGGAAGAGCAAGCCGAAATGGCTGCACTTAAAGTGAAAGTTCACATCAACCGCATCGGTGAAGCGCGCTGGTCATTGGACTACCAACTAAGCTTCAATGGCAAGCCGTTCCGCCCTTACTTCCACAAAAAACTTTCCGGCGGCCAGGCTGTTATTGCAGCCCTATTACTGCTTATTGCGGCGATTAAAGTAGATGGAGCTTTTAGTTTCATGATTTTGGATGAACCCACTGCTCATTTAGACGCGGGGCGAATGAGGGTGGTGGGTGAGTTCTTGCGTCGGACAGGCGCTCAGTATTTATTAGCCGTACCTTATTCGGAGAATATCAAGCATCTGGGCTGGGTAGATATGACACTGAACTTTCGCTTGAAAGACGATGAGGAGGAGTTAGCCCCTCCAATTTTCTACGGCGTGGTTAATGAGCATTATGTCATGGAGAGGACAGGGAAGATTTTTTGAATGATCATAAATGCATATATCGGTATCGTCAAATTTGGGGGGATTATAGTCTCAAAGACGGAATCTGGGTAAGCGAGAAGATTAAAGTACGAGAGTGTACTGAATGTGGGCAGACGAAGACCGTAAGTCGTTTGCCGACCAACCGACGTTCCTATTGTCAGCCCGAGGAAAACGGGGACTTAATGGCGGATGCAATCACTTTTAATTGTATTTCAACCATACTCCGAGTTCTTTACCAGAAAAAGAACTCGGTAGGTTACCGAGTTTTAGTGCAAAATGTAGCGCAACGTGGTTTTTCATTCACTCAAATTGAAGAGGGAATAACTTGTCTATTTCAGAAGGGATGGTTAATTCGTCAGGAAAAACGGGCTGGGATTTCCCGCTGGGAGATATTTAAGCTGGAAATTATACCTTTCAAGTGGCCTGAAGTGGAAAGTACTTTAGGAATAAGGCGTTTTGATCGGACGGATATTTTGACGCAACTAAGCCTGGTGACGATGGAAAATGAGCAAGCACCTATGGCCGAACGGCTACGTCGGATATTGTCAAATCAGTATGAGCAACTTTTGTCCAAGGAAGAAGGGGTACTTTCAGTAGAAGGCAGAACATTGGCATCAAGTAGGTATCCAGAAAAATACTTGACCATTATGAATACCTTGCTTGAAATTTACGGTTTGGTCAAGACGCACGAACGAATTTCGTTCAGAAACCTGGCCCTGCGGATAACCGGAGAAAGTAAGGGACTTTCTCCCTATAAAAAGGATATAGAACAACTGTTAGGGGCCGACCTTAGGGGATTCTATATCTACGATCATAGCGATTTATGTTATGTTTCAGGTCCCTTTACGTATAGAATACGAGGCTTAAAAGGCTCCGGAAAGGGCGGTTATCCTTACATTATACTCACGGAAGAAACCGTGGCTGAAATAGAAATTATGGAGATGCCCAAGACCCAGATATTGGTGATTGAAAACCTGACGGTATTTGAGGAGATTTTACGCCGCGGTTACTATGAACGTAATGATGTGATTATTCTCTTTTCGCAAGGATATATTTCTCAGGTTCAAATATCTTTTATTCTGAAATTGTTGACCCATGCCCAAATTAGTGAAATTTTTATGTGGGCTGATCCCGATCCATTTGGAATTGATATTTTTCGTAATTTCTCCCGGCACCTTGAAAAACTAGGCGTGGAAGTGAAGCCAGTATTAATGGATAAGCATTCTTGCAAGAGACTAAGAATAATGAAACCGCTCGGGAACGCCGACCAAGAACTTTTAATCTCCTCCCAGCAAGAAGGGCTGCCGGAAGGCTTGCAGCAATTGTGGAAGTATTTTGTTGATTCTGGAATGAAAGGGGAACAAGAGAGCTTTCTTGAGGTATTGACTGATAAGGAGTTGCTAGAATTGATTCCGGTTTTATAATTTTTATGTAGGAATTGTAATCAGAAGACATAGATTGAATGTTATTTTATTGATCCTTAAATGAGGCAAATGAGTTTCTTACTTCATGTGTCGCAATCAATGAGAAAGTCTATAACTCTCAAATATTAGGAGGTGTTTGTGATATGAATCAGCCTCAGATTTGCAAGATTCATATTAAGAATTACCGGAACTTTTCATCGGTCGGGTTTGATTTAAGCGATAGGCAAATTATCATCGGTGAAAATAACGTCGGCAAGAGTAATTTATTACGCGCTATGCAATTAATTCTTGATCCCAGTCTTTCGGATGAAGATAGACGGCTTGAGGAGTCTGATTTCTTTGACGGTCTTGAATCTCCTATGGAAAACAACCAAGAAATATTAATCGAATTGTACATAGATAATTATTCCCATATAAAAAACGTACTTTGCCAATTAAGTGATGCAACTGTCGATTTAGATGGCCGTAAAGTATTAAAACTCTCCTATAAATTTTTCCCGCAAGAAGATGCGTCTGGTAAAGTTAATTATACTTATATAATTTACAAAGGAGACGATGAAACTGATTTTTTTACGCATGAAGATAGGAAATATTTAAATATGCGAGTAATCAAAGCGATACGTGATGTAGAAGCCGAAATGCGAAACTCCAGAACATCGCCTTTAACACGCATAATCAAGCAGAAATATGATATCAGCAAAGAAGATCTCATTGAGATTTCTGAAGCATTGAAATCGTCCGGAGCAAACATGCTTAACCTTCCGGAGGTTAACGACCTCCAAACAAAGATCAGTAAGCTCTTTAACTCTATAATTTCATATTCTGAAGATGAATTTGGCATTTCGTTGCGGACAATGGATATTGACGCGTCTCGACTGCTTTACGCTCTGCGCCCATTAATCGACAAAAGAGAGTCCGGAAATACAAGTTTAGGTATAAATAATGTTTTGTACATTACCCTTACTCTTTTGCTGATCCAGGATGATACGATTAAAACTTACTTATCTCCGACTCTTTACAAAAAGTTGACGGAACAAGACGGGGACGAGATTGTACAAAGGTATTATCAAGGCGACGATCAGACCGGCTACCACTTAACCTGCGATTTAAAAGATGTGGACTCGCAACTTTATAATTTTTTATATGAGCATAATTCAAATACAAACGGAGTTACAATTCTGGCTATTGAAGAACCCGAGGCTCACCTTCATCCAATTTTCCAACGATTGCTCTACAAATATGTCGTGCTTGAAGCAAACGCCTCATTGATTATAACAACACATTCAACACATATCTCGTCCGTGGCTCCCATCAAATCCATTATTCACTTAGTGGGAAATGCGTTCGGCACAGAAGTCTACACAACGGCAAACTTAGACTTACCGGATAAGGAAATTTCCGATTTAGAAAGATATATTGACGTAAAAAGAGGCGAAATATATTTAGCTAAAGGCATCATCTTTGTGGAAGGGATTGCTGAGGAATATCTCGTACCTAGTTTTGCAAAACTCCTGGGTTGTGACCTTGACCGCTTAGGCGTGGTTGTATGCAACATAAATTCAACTAACTTCTGGCCGTACAAACAGTTTGCCGACTTGCTAGGCATACCTAATGTAATTATAACGGACGGAGACTATTATCATATTGTCAATGGAGAGAAGGTATTTGGAGATTTATCGGACAAAACCCATGCGAATTTTGGTTATTACGGAAATGAACGAATGGAAGAATTATATGAATTATTCATGGATGAAGATGAATTTGCACGGTTTGCGGAATTTGACACTACCCAACAAGATAAAGAATTGAATAAACATGGGATTTTTGTCGGCATCTATACGTTTGAAACGGATATATTTAATGAAATTGACGAAGAGTCGGATAGGACCATAATTTGTTCAGCTTTTAATGAATTAACAGAGGGTGGAAAACAACAAAAGGATAATTTTAAGGCTAATCTAGTTTCAAAGGATTACAAAAAATGTCTTGCACAAATAGAATCTTCACATAGTAATGTGGGTAAAGGGAGATTTTCACAAAGATTAGCTTCCGTTTGTACAAAAACGATGGTTCCAGACTATGTTAAAGCCGCGATCGAATATATTTGTATTGAAGTCCGAGGCGAACTTGATGAATGAGTACTTTAAAATCAAACTTTCTCAAATTAGTGATGATGAAAAGCAAATTGAAGCGTATAACTCCACAGGTAACACCGTTGTTATAGCAGGCCCAGGCAGTGGAAAAACCACGGTTTTAACGCTGAAGGTTATGCGTCTGTTAAGCGAAGTCATTACCCCTCCAAGAGGATTAGCTTGTCTTACCTTTAGCCGTGAAGCCTCCCGTGAATTTCAGGAGCGTTTGAAATTACTGGGACTCCAAAGACGTGGCAATGTATTTTTGGGAACCGTTCATAGTTTTTGTTTATCAGAAGTATTGACACCTTTTGCAAAACTATATCCTAATTACGGAATACCCTATCCGATTAAAATTATTTCCGATTCGAAAAGAAAACGGCTGTTTCAGCGTATAAAAAAACAAATACCTGATGAGTTAACTATTGAAGAGATGGATAAAGAGCGAACTCGTGACATTAGTGGATTCAGTAAGGTGTCTATACCTAGTTATGATGTTGCTTTGCGGGTTGCCGTAGCATTTGAGAGAGAACTGTTCAGCCGTGGTTATATCGATTATATCAGTATGGTAAAAATCGCGACCATGCTTATCCAAAATGAAGCTTATGTGCAACAAGCCCTGGAAGCAAAATTTCCATGGCTTGTTATTGATGAATATCAGGATTTGGGAAAGCCATTGCATGAAATGGTTCTATCACTTTTGCAAAGTACAAATATTAAGATTTTTGCTGTTGGCGATGCAGATCAATCAATATATGATTTTCAAGGAGCTTCGCCAGAATATCTCGTTGAATTATCCGAATGGAAATCTGTCAACCAATGTATTCGGTTAATTAATAATTATCGCAGCGCCAAAGGTATTATCGAAGCATCGGAGACTGTTTTGAATATTAAACGCAATTACAAAGCGCGCGGCGCGCTTAAAGATTACCCGGCGAACATTGAATTTTTTGTATGCGAAGAGGGGATGAACGAACAATACCAGGTTGCAACTAGTATTATCGAAGACTATATTGCAGAAGGTATACCGTTTCATGAGATTGCGATTCTAGCCGGTTACAATAATCAATTAAAAGAGTTAGGAAAGCTCTGTCAGAGTAAGGGAATTCCTTATTATTTAGCCAAGCAAGATTTCATCAGGAGCGATTTTATAAAATGGATGGAAAACTGCGCTGCATGGGTGTCATCTTCTCGTAAAGTCTTATTTGATGATATCTTTGAATATTGGGACTTCTTGTTAAGGCAGCACAGGCAATCAATTGATTATGATAACAGGATTTTAGCCAAGCGGAATCTCTATACCATTCTGGATAAAAGCCGTCACTATGCGAATACGCTTGTACAGTGGTTTGATTTTGCCCTTGATTCGCTACAAATAGAGACTTTATTGCAGGATTCGGAAATATATCCGGATGAAATCGAAAATCTAATAAAACTCAATGAGTTGCTAAACGATGAATCTTATAGGGATTTTTCGTTAGGCCAGTTCACTAATCTTGGGCTTCCAGAGAACCGAGTTGTTTTATCTACAAGACATGGGGCTAAAGGTTTGGAATTTGATATTGTTATTATGCTTGGTATGGAAGAAGGGAGCTTTCCATATTACAAAAATACCTCTCAGCGAGAAATCGATGAAGCTCATAGGCTTTGCTTTGTTTCTGTGAGTCGAGCAAGAAAAAAGTGTATATTGGTACGTTCTAAGACGTTAAGTATACCAAAACGAGATGGCACATGGTGGAATAAACCATGTGAACCGTCTAGGTTCTGGAATATGTTATATAGCCGTCATTCCTAAATAAATGGTCACTCATAATTTTGTTCAAACTCAATAAATACAATTTACTATAACTGATATCGTATGAAGCATTTAGTAGTCTCATTGAAAAAATGATTGCGAGCACTCTCGACACTATCCATTTTCCTATCATGGTTTGTGAAATCAGTCATACCCGTACCATTAGAAATAATACATCACGAATTCATGGTGCCCACCTTTAAATCCAGCTTACAAAGTGGGCACCAGAATCTATAGGCATTGATTTAGCTTATCAATCTCATACTGGAGCCAATTTGAAGTAAGTTGTTGTTTGTGTTTTTGAATGTATTCGATAATTGCATCTTCGGTTAATCCATTAGGTATTTTAGGCTCTAATTTTCTGACGGCGCTGGTAGGCATACCAAACTCTATTAGTATTGATAAATCTTCTGATAAAAAGTCGTTTTCCAACTGTTGAACAAAATAGCTATAAGATCCTGCCTTGCGCCCATGGCGATCACAAACATATCTTTGAAGGCTATCAACTACACGAAAAGTTTTTGGAACAGTAAATAGAAACCAGTGGCGATATATGTGAAAAGCCTGCTCTATGGCTTCATCGTAGTATTTTTTAGAATTTCTTTGTGCAGTTTCTGGACGAACACTATCAATCTTATTTTGATATATATTATCTACAATGTTCATGATATTCTTGCCTTTTCTATAATCATTTAAATACCGAGTTAATTGCTTAACAGAACTAACGCCATGATGGTCGATATTAAATAATTTTTTTTCTGCAATACTAAGTACATATAATATTTGTTCCCAATTGGGCATTTGTGTCCAGGAAAAATCGGAATATTTAGAGCTGTTTATATCTAGTTCAAGCTGATAGTAAATACTTATCTGTCCATTAATTGAAACGCCATTTTGTTTGATTATTTTTAATAAATCAGCTTGAGTTTTGTGTAATTCTTCATGTCTTGCTTTAATATGGTCCTTTACATCTTGTATGGGAATATTTATAAGAATTTCATCAGAAATCGGATTTTGCTCAAAGAATGGTATATCAATTACTATTTTTTCTTTTGGTGGTGGGACAACAAAATTAAATATTCTCCCTACATAATGTTCCATCATTCGGCCAGAACGTCCCTTGATATTACTATAGTCAAAGAAATCGACGCTTTTGCCACCTTTATTCCCGTCAAATAGTATAACATTCTTTGCGCTTGTATTTACACCCTCAATTATTGTTGAAGTACAAAAAATACATCGTAACCAACCCTCATTAAAGTATTTAATTATTGAAGCGCCGATATGTTTTTGTAGTGAGCCGTCATGTATTGCTAATCCGTGACTAAGCTCATCAGCCAAACTCCACTGTGAAGATATATTTGCTTTGATCCAGTCAATCAAAGGTAAGGAGTTAGTTGTAATAGTGCCATTAGCAACTAAATGATCCAAATAATATCTTGCAAAACGCCGAGCCCTCGCCGGCGAAGAACAATATATTAGTGTTTGCTCGTCTCTTAAACTGTCAAGCAGTTTGCAAAGTACTTTGCATTTTTCTTCGTCTAAGACTTTTCCTTTTTTTGAATAATCAATAGAGGAAGTCATGTCAATTATATTGCAATCAACAAGTGAATAATCGGATTTATAAAAAACCGCATCGTATTTATCTGCAAAACCATCAGTGATGCCATCAATATTGGGGCCGAGAAAATAGAATTTAGAATTAAAATTGCCGATTATTTTAAGAAAGGCATTATTTAGGGTGTCAGCTCTCTCGTCCACTCGTCTTAGACTAAGTTTATAAAATTCATCTATAATTAATAAATCAATATGAGGTAATGGATCGTATTCCATTACTCTTTCTGCTGTTAGCAAAAAAAGGTTACCTTTATCATTTGCTGCAGGTTGTGTTGTGCGGACGATTATTTTATAGTTGGCAGAATATTTTTTTAGTTTTAAACGTGTTTCATCCAGCAATGCAAGTGTAGGCTGAATTATAACAATGTTCTTATATTTACTTGAAGCAACTAGTTCTTCAATAAGAAGGCTTTTTCCAAAACTTGTAGGCGCACTTGCGATAACGTTTTTTCCAGAGAGCAAATAGTCGGATAGTACTTTTTGCTCACTATGCATATATGTCGTAGGCAAATGGTCTGACAAATGAGTTTTTTGACGCACCATATCGGATAATGATTGTATTGCCATTGTTTCTTTATTTTTTTCAATATAAGGATAAAATCCAATTGCTTCTATAATATCTGTCCATAAGGGGTATGTTTCTGTGGGAATACACGACCAATTATTTAAGACATGAATGGCAATTTTTCGAGCAGATGCTTTTTGATCATCATCTTTTCCAGAAAGTAAAATAGAGCAATGAGAGGCAATATTGAAACTTTCTTCATAGGTTAGATTCTCTTCGGAGTCTATTTTTCTTATGTAATCAATCATTTTTAACCTCACATATTTTGCATATGCCAAAGGCGTTCATGGAGTTTTCGCACAAGCTCATGTTTATCTCTTATGGGCAATAATAACAAGATAATATTTAATTGGTTTCTAAGGGGGTGATTATTTTGTGTATCAAAGTAAGTTTTTAGCTCTCTTACATTAGCTTCATGATAGTTAATAGCATCATCACAGTTTAAATCGGAATGAAGACTATATATATCATGTGGATAAGTGCATAACATGGGAATATTAATCATCCTAATTCGATCTTTTAGTTTATTACATTCATTGAGTTTTCCAATCCATTCTTCCCTTTGAGGTATTTCGTTAACATTTAAGTTCTTTTTTATAACGGTAAATTGTTCCTCCAAATAATCAGCTTTAAAGTGATTGGTTAGGTCTTTCAATAATTCTCTTAATCCCTGTTTGCTATCAGAATAAAATTTACTTTCACCCAGCCATAGAATTTGTTCTTCTGAAGTGATATGTACAGCGTCAAAGCCATGTGCGGGGACACCAGCCGCGTCCTTAAAATAAACCTTCGAAACCAGTGGAATAGTAGATTTAAAATCTCGTAGTAATAAATGAAGTATTAATTCCCCAAACTCTCCACGATTATTGCTGGAGTTGTTGAGCGCATTGAAAGCATTTTGATCACCATCTATATACCAACGGCGCATAAGCTCAAAATCTTTGATCTTATAAATACTTTTAGCAGCCTGGCGGAGCTTTTCAACCCATTCTGTTTGTGGAATCTCTGGATTTGTATAATGAGCGTAAACATATTCCGGTATTATGTTAATAATCGCTCTTGTTAATCCGTCAAGCTGATATAGGGGCTGCCCTTGATCGTCAATATCCATATCAACTAAAAAGGAGTTTAAGTCTTCTTTTTGAACTTTTGCCAATATGATATTTTTTGTATCAAATATTCTCGACACATTGGCCTCCTTAATAATTCTATTTATTCCACTTTAACACAATATTTAAGTGCCTACAATGCTATAATGTCAAAATAGAGTGAATTATCATGAATATGTCTTTTTAGATGTTAATTAATAACAGTCTAGAGGTACATCCCTCTCGCTTTTCGGGCATTACAAAAGTCTTTTCATAGGCATCCTCTGCTTTACCGCATGCTCTTCACTAGTCTACAAATTGTTGGCTTTTTAAAGGAAATAGATGTAAGTTGTCGAAATCTATATTTTAACAGAGAAGGAAATCAGACGGAGAAAAGTCGCTCGATGGCACAGCAAAAACTGAGTTTTCGGAACATATATCTTTCGACTAAAGTACTTATTGTGACTCTCCGATCAATTAAAGTAATATATCTACTGCAAGTAAGATAGTTTTCAAAGGTTGGTGAAGATTAAGATGAGCCTTCTTAAAAATCTTCTATCTGGAATCTCCAGTATCTTTTCCGGCTCTCCTTATCGAATTATTATCTCTACAGAAAATAAAAAATTCCTAATCAATGTGTATAAAGGGTCTAAAGCAATTCCATTTGCTCAGTTGCTCAATAAATACCCAGAATTAAGCCAACTGTCTGCATGGGTGAATTATGAGAAGGACCGCACCGTCATCCCGCTGGGAAACTTAGCTTATATAAAAAAGGAATTGCCACGCTTAACTTCGGGAGAGCAAAAAAATAAGTTGGAGCTTTCAATCGCTCAAGAAATTCAGCGACTGCAACCAGCTAAAATGCCTGCAGAATTTGAAGTTTACTTTAGTTGGAGTGATTCAGAGAAGGCGCTGACCCAAAAATCGAGGGGAGAATATTGGGGAGAAGGTTCATACGTTTCTGAAAGTGGATACTGGAGCCTTCCCGGCTTTACAGAAAACGATGATCCATGGCTTAAGAAGAACAAGATTCAGGGTAAAGAAATCTTCGAATTCATCAGTCATGTCTTTCCTGAATGGAAAAAGCGCGGACTTCCTGTAAAATGTGAAATTGTTTTGAACCCAGAACCTGCTTTTACCATGAAAATTAACCAGATCGGCAAAGATACACTTACCGGTGAAATCCTCTGGCGGATAAACCCCCAACGAATCATTGAAATTCCTGATTTGAAGGGGTATATTCTTGCAGACTCTTTTCTTTATGAGGGATTGAGCCCTGCCACCTTCTCCTCGAATATCCCTTTTCAGAGTGGAGAATTTACCCTTAAAGATGAAGAAATTGCTATCTTTCAGCAGGAAATTCTGCCTAAGATCAGAAAATGGACGAAAGGCAACCTGGAGGAATTGTCAAAGAGACATCGGGTGGTGGAAAATGGCGGAGAGCTCATTCTTTCCGTGGCCAGAGGAGAAATAAATGGTATCGGTTATGGGGAGGCTGTTCCTTATTTTGTTGGGGGAAATGAGAGAATCAAAGCAGAGGATCTCTCCAAAGAAATTCAGCCGAGTAGAAAATATCTTCGACTGAACAGTGGCTGGTATCCTGTGGCAAGATTAAAACAACTTGGGATAGGACCCATGGGGCGCTTAACGGATGGAACCGCATTAAGCAATTATCTCAAGCTGTCAGCTACAGAAGTTCTGCGGAGGGGTTCGGAACGATTTGATGGTCCTTGGCAGCGACTTGAGTTTCCCGAGCTGAAATTGCCGGTGAACGATACTCCGGCTAAGATTGTGGCTAAACATTTAGAGTTCTTAATCCAATGGGGGATTCCTGGCGGTTTTATCGGGACTTTTGCTGATTATGAGGTTATCCTGCTAGAAATGTTGACCAACCTACTTCAAGGATCGCCCCAAATCCGGGTACTGATAGTTGGAAAAAAGGCCCTCTTCAGCGACATGACGGAGCAATGGCAAGCCATTGTCTCCGCTAAATATGAAGGAAATAAGAAAGACCCTGAATTAAAAAACAATGCAGCTGGACTGTATATGGCAACTCCCAATGCACTAGAAAACCACCCTCCGCTCAGCCGGGCTAAATGGGATCTTCTCATGATCTTGGAAGCTGATGCCTTAATTAAGTCCAGTACTTCAAAGCTATATAACAATCTTGTTTCCTGTAAAGCCCGCCTGGTACTCGGATTATTTACCGGCACGGAGTTTTTCAGCCACCAGCAATCCTTTGAAGCTCTTTCAAGCATATTCGGCATTCAGGACAGAGCAACAGTCTGGAAGTATGGGGTTCGCAATCCCTACGAAGAAAAGATTGCTTTACCACCAGCGTATAGACTGAGGAAAAGGTTTGAAACCGGTAAGAAAACACCCGAGGGGCTTGCTGAATTTACCCTCCGCAATGATTTGCCGAATACCGCTATTCCCATTCCTCCTAGAACAGAGAACACAATACAAGTATCCTCTGTTAAGGGGAACTTGGAATTTGCCCTATCCATTGAAACTAGCTCTTTAAATTCTTATGGCGGTTATTATAACGGGGGAAGTTTCCTTCAAGAAGCGAAGAAGCTCGTCGAATATGTGGAGCATAGAGCTAAGTTTATCCCGTTTATGTCCTATTGGCCGACTTATAGTTCTATGAGTATGGAACAACAGAAGTGGTATTTTTATTGGCGGGGGCAAGTCAGAAAAGGAAGTTATCCCGATACGGATCTTTCCTACATCTTTGTTCATGTCTATGAACTGATTAATAATGTGGGTGTTCAAAATCCTCAGGACGGATACCAGCAGCTATTTAATCTATGGATCAATTACCGGGAACACTACCCGAAGTTAGACCATTACCTGGTGGATTGGCTTACGGATTATGTGGCGATGTTCGGTTGCAATGTTGATCTTCTACAAGTTTATCAGCATCTTGATCACAAGAATGCCGATCTCGATTACTTAAATATCATCTTGACAGGATATAAGAAGTCGGGAATAGGCCGACTCTCCTTGGAGTTAATTAACCAGATCGCGGATTATAGCATTTTCCGCAGCAAGTTCTACAATGAAAGCGGTCAAACCCTTTTGGTGGAGTATATTCCCAAGACCATCGAAAAAGTGAATGCTTTTTTACTAGAAAAGCATCATGGGGGGATTCTGGATTTATTTCAACCGAGTCAGAGGGAAAAAATACAACGAGAGCCCTTTCGTAGTGCAGTGTATTGCTATAGAGTAAGTCAACAGATTACCCTGGAAACGGTTCCCTACATCAAGCACAAACCTTTGCGTGAGTTTCTTACCGCTGTTATCAAACACACTGAAAACAAGCTTAGAGAAGCAAAGGGTTACAATGGAAGGCTGCGGGGCTATGTTCTGGAACCTGAAATCAAGATCTGGATCGATGATTTCCTAGCTTCCGAAATAGAAGGTCTGGAACCGGCCACCAAACCCTCTCTGAAAATTGAGCTCGATACGTCAAAAGTATTCCAGCTGATTGAGGATTCTGATAAAGTACGGGATATGTTGATCATTCCTGGGGATGAAGCTCAAGTCGAAGAAGAGATAGAAGACCAACCTGTTATAGGGAAGAACATTGCTGGCAGTATGGAGAGGCCTCAGGGAGCGCCGCTTCACCTGCTGACGGATTTGGAGCCTGTTCAACAACTGCTGAAAGAGCTCGATAGCAGGCAATTGGAGCTGCTTAAAGTACTCGCCGAAAGTTTATGGGAATTGGGAGATCAAAAGTTATCCGGGCTATTCCCTGATCTGCTGATCGATTCCGTTGTTGACGATATCAATGAGGTTTCTCTCCAATACCTTGGCGATCTGCTCATTGCGGTTGAAGGGAGTCAAAAAATTGTTGCCGATGATTTTCGGGATGAACTAGAATATCTTTTACCCCGGTTGGGAAAAGCGAAATCATTAGAATCTGAACCCCCTTGCCAAGCCTTGGATCTTCCCGAAGAGTGGGAAACATTCCGAACAAATATTTCAATTTTCCAACATCAAGCATTGGCGGCCTTCAGTCAGGAAGCGGATTTGATCGCCAGAATCAATAAAATTGCCGAGGAATGCTTGATGATGCCTGAAATGCTGATTGATTCTATCAACGAAGTGGCCCTGGAGAATATTGGAGATATAATTATCAATGTGGAGTCGTTTCCACCGGCAATCAATGAAGAATACCAAGAATGGATTAAGAAAATCACAGCATGAAGATAGGTGGGAATGGATATGAGTCAAGTCAAAATACCAAAGAGAATCAGCACCGCATTGATACAGTCCTTATCAGCGGGAGTCGTTCCCCGGATCGGGCTGGAGCATATTGCAGTGGGCAGAAAAGAAGAAATCGAATCCCTCTTAGGTGACCTGGAAAATGTAGGAGCAGGCGGGGCCTCTTTCCGGTTTATTGTGGGGAGGTACGGAAGTGGCAAGAGTTTTCTGATGCAAACACTCCGTAATTACGCCATGGAAAGGAATTATGTCGTCGCTGATGTCGATCTATCACCGGAGCGCCGTTTCACTGGGACTAAAGGGCAGGGTCTGGCTACCTACCGGGAATTGCTGACCAATTTATCCATCAAAACCAGGCCGGATGGTGGTGCCCTAACCTCAATTCTAGAAAAATGGATTGGGGCAATCCAGATGGAGGTCATGAAGGATACGGGGCTGCGTCCTCAGGATAATGGTTTTGGTGAAGCTGTAGAACTCAAAATCTTTGAGGCGGTAAATCATATGTCAGGAATGGTACATGGTTTTGACTTTGCCAATGCAGTGATTGCTTATTGGAATGGCCATCGTCAAGCCGATGAGTCCCAAAAGGCTGCTGCATTGCGCTGGTTGCGGGGCGAATTTGCCACCAAGACTGAGGCTAAAGCTTTTTTAAAGGTCCAGATGATTATTGATGACGAAAGCTGGTACGATTATCTTAAATTAATGGCAGCTTTTGTGGCCCATATAGGATATAGAGGATTAATTGTCTTTATTGATGAAGGCGTTAATCTCTACAAAATCAGCAACAGTGTAGCCAGACATAGCAACTATGAAAAGCTTCTGACCATGTTCAATGATACCATGCAGGGCAAGGCACAGCATCTTGGTATCCTTCTAGGTGGTACCCCTCAATTTGTGGAGGATCAGCGCAGAGGGTTATACAGCTATGAGGCTCTACGTTCCAGATTAGCGGAGAGCAGGTTTGGCCAAGGTGGCCTGCGGGATCTTTTCGGACCAATTATCCGCTTGCAAACTTTGACCCATGAAGAAATCTTTGTGCTCTTAAAACGTCTGGTTGAAGTTCATGGGCAGCATTATGGATATGAGTCCCGTATTACGGATCAGGAGATGCTGGCCTTCATGCAGGAGGTGGCCGGACGGATGGGTGCCGACGAACTTTTAACACCGAGAGAGGTAGTTCGTGATTTTATGGGGCTTTTAAATATCTTGCTTCAGAATCCCCAGATTTCTTTCAGTGAAGTTTTATATGGTCCTGATTTCAAGCTAAAGGCGGCAGATCAAGATCCGGAGCAAATAAGTCAAGATGATGAGTATGCGGAGTTTACTTTATGAGTGGAAATCCATTCTACAGACTGGCGCCCTTTATCCAAGAATACATATATAAGCATCAATGGACAGAATTGCGGGCTGTGCAGGTAGAGGCCTGCCGGGTTATCTTTGAATCTGAAAGCCATTTACTTTTGGCTGCCGGTACTGCCTCGGGGAAAACCGAGGCAGCATTTTTACCTGTCATCACTTTGCTGCACGAAAGTCCGCCTTTAAGTATTAGTGCTCTCTATATCGGCCCCTTAAAAGCTTTGATCAATGATCAATTTGCCCGGCTCAGCGATCTATTGGAAGAGGCCCATCTTCCGGTCTGGCATTGGCATGGGGATGTCTCGCAAAGCCATAAGAATAAGATGTTGAAAAACCCCCAGGGAATTCTCCAAATCACTCCGGAATCTTTGGAGAGTATGTTAATCAACCGCAGTACTGATATCTTGCGACTGTTTGCCGATCTCCGCTTTATTGTTATTGATGAAGTCCACGCCTTTATGGGGACGGATCGGGGCAGCCAGATTCTCTGCCAACTGGAACGGCTGACCAGGATGATTGGCCACCAGCCCAGGAGGATCGGCCTTTCCGCAACCTTGGGCGATTATGCCATAGCGGAAAAGTGGTTGTCATCCGGGACGGAGAAGAGGACAATCACTCCGAAAGTTCAAGTGGGACAGCAGAAGGTTCGTCTGGCGGTGGAGCATTTTTATTTGGATGAAGAGAAAAAGATGTCCCTCTATGACCAATATATTTTTGATCAGAGCAAAAATAGAAAGTGCTTAATCTTTACCAACAACCGGGAGCAGGCGGAGTACACGGTGGCGACGTTGCGCCAGTTGGCCGAAGGCAAACGGATGCCGGATGTCTATCATGTTCACCATGGAAGTATCTCAGCTCCCCTGAGGGAAGCGGCGGAGAAGGCCATGAAGGAATCGCCGGAACCTTGTGTTACGGCTGCCACCATTACGTTAGAATTAGGTATTGATCTGGGATATCTGGAACGCATTATTCAATTGGAAACTCCTTTTTCCGTTTCCAGCTTCGTTCAGCGCTTAGGACGTTCAGGACGTCGGGGTACTCCTTCGGAAATGTGGCTTGTGTGCAAGGAAGATGAGGAAGTAAATGACCTGCTGCCTAATCAGCTTCCCTGGTCCCTTCTTCAAGCTATCGCCATTATTCAGCTGTATTTGGAAGAGCGCTGGATCGAGCCGGTCAGCCCCAAGCATTATCCTTTCAGCCTTCTCTATCATCAGACCATGAGCACGCTGGCGGCTATGGGAGAATTGGTACCGGCGGCATTGGCACAAAGAGTGTTAACCTTGAGTCCTTTTAAGAACATTTCCAGTGAGGATTTCAGGCGGCTTTTACTTTATTTGATCGAAATTGATCATATTGAGCAAACAGAAGAACGGGGACTACTGGTGGGCTTAACCGGAGAACAAGTGGTGCGTAATTTCCGTTTCTACTCGGTATTCCCAGACAATGAAGAATTTACGGTACGGGATGAATCCAAAGAAATCGGCAGCATTCTCTCACCACCGCCTAAAGGGGAGCGTTTTGCCTTAGCTGGACGTACCTGGGAGGTCATGGAGATTGATCTTAAACGCAGAACGGTTTACGCGAGATCAGTCAAAGGGAAGGTCCGTAGCACCTGGAACGGCGGGGGAGGTTCTATTCATTCAAGAATCTTACAGCGGATGAAGCAGGTATTGGAGGAAGATATTATTTATTCATACCTTCAGCCCGGTGCGGTTAAGCGGTTATGTGAAGCACGAAATTTAGCCAGAGCTGCTGGAATTTTAAAAACTAATATTCTCCCTTTAGGGGGAAATAGCTACTGCCTATTCCCTTGGTTGGGAACAGTAGCTTATCGGACCCTGGAGAGGTGCCTGCGTTATAGAGGTGCTGATTTATACGAAATACGGAATGTTGGCGGCCTTTCTCCTTATTTTCTTACGTTTAGCACGAAGAGCGGTACGACAATTGAGGTTGATTCGCTTCTGAAAGAAGTCATCGCCGCCACTGCTGATACAGAGCAACTCATGCAAGAAGATGAGGCTCCACAGTTAGAAAAGTATGACGAGTTTATTCCTCCATCTTTACTCAGGAAAGGATTTAGGCATGATTATCTGGATTTAAATGAATTAAGATTGGCGTTTGATATTTAAAATCTACGTTAGATCTTTTTAATGAATGAGATGGGGAAGTTTAGTTACTTTGTCAATTAGCTAAAATACTTAAAAAGGATATGGAATCAATGAACCCAAATGACTACTTAATCTGTTTAAAAGGCGAAGACAAGACTGAAGAGGTCAAAGACCTTAAGGCTGACGGACGCAAGGTAAAGGTTACATTTAAGGATAATCCTTTTCCATATTCCTATTTTCGTGAGAACGTCTTTATCGCCAAAAATCCGAAGACTATTGATATGGAAGATAAAGTAGCCTATAGCGGGAATATACCGTTGTATGATGTTGAATCTATCTTGGATTTTGGACCGCTGGTAAGGGTTAGATTCAGAAACAAAAGTAAAGGTCAGGTTTTCAGCAAAAAGGAATTAAGCATAAAAAGTAATGGCATAGATAAAACCGGAAAAGACATTTTGGAATACTGGAAAGAGATTGCGCACTTTAGTCCTATTGATGATGAAGAGGAATCTTTTTTAGAGAAAGTCTTCGATAAGCTTACATTTGTCAGCCCGGAAAGCGTTCTTAGCAGTTATATCAATAAAGCACCGCTACAGAAACATAGCCCCGATCTCCAGAGCCTTATCTTTCCTTTCCCTTTTAATTTAGAACAGAAGGAAGCGCTGGAGAACGCGCTGTCCTGCAATATTACCGTTATTGAGGGTCCTCCGGGAACCGGTAAAACCCAATCCATCCTGAATATTCTCCTTAATTTAATTACCCGGAACAAAACGGTGGCTGTGGTGTCCGATAACAATGCTGCAGTTAAAAATGTGAGAGACAAATTAGAGGAAGAAGGCTATGGTTTCCTAGTCGCCGCTTTGGGAAGCAATAAGAACAAAGAAGCCTTTTTCAATAATATGCCCCAAGGCAATGTGCAGGGCTGGAGTTGCGAAATTCCAGAAGAGGAACTAGCGGCAAAGATCACTAGTCTAAATACCCAAATTAATCACCTTCTTAAAGTTAACCTTCGGAAGGCTGAAATTCAGCAGCAACTTTCCGCTTACCTAACGGAACAAGAGCATTTTGAAGCATATTATGAGAAACAAGACATTCCAGAGATTCAGAAACTTTCTTTTTATCGTACTAACCCTGAGAAAATAATTGCCTTCTTAGCCGATAGTTATATAGCGAATAAGCGAGGAACGACGGATAGTTTCCTTTATAAAATCAAGTTGTTGTTTTCCTATGGGCTTAAGGATTTTAAAGCCCTTCAAGAGAATGACATGGACCTGGTCATCAGCCTGCAGCGGAAATTCTATCAATTAAAGATAGAGTCTCTGATTAAGCAAAAGGCCGAATTGGCAAAGGAGCTGGAACACGCTTCTTTTGATCAATTGCTGAAACAACATAAGCATCTTTCCGAAATGCTATTTAAGCAGAAATTGGCTAAAAAATATCATAATAAAAGGCCGGCCCAGTTTACAATCAAAAACTATAAAGCCAAGTTTGCTGAATTCATCGAGCATTTTCCTATTGTCCTTAGCACGACTTATTCGCTGCGCTATTCACTCCCGGAAAATTACCTTTTGGACTATGTTATCATTGATGAATCCTCCCAGGTCAATTTATTGACAGGTGTACTGGCGCTTTCCTGCTGCAAAAATGCCATTATTGTTGGGGATACCAAACAATTGCCGCAAATCGTTGATGAGAAAATTATCAGCAAGCTGTCAAAACAAGCTGCTGAACCTGTCTTTAATTATTTTGAACATAATATCTTATCCTCGATTCTTTCCTTGTACGGAGAGTTGGGTATCCCCAAGGTAATGCTAAAAGAGCACTTTCGCTGCCACCCCAAAATTATTGAGTTTTGCAATCAGAAGTACTATAACGGTTATTTGGTTCCTTTTACTCAAGAAGATATGGAGCAAAACCCTTTAATTCTCTATCGTACCGCAGAAGGCAATCATATGCGCAATGTCACCACCGGAGCGAAGCCAGGAAAATACAATCAAAGAGAAATAGACGTAATAGTACAAGAGATATTGCAGAATCCCAGTATTGCTCAGGATAGTGAGGAAATCGGTTTTACGACGCCTTATGCCAAACAGGTAGGCGCAGCCGGTAGAATGCTCCCGAAAGAAATCCAATGTGACACGATTCATAAATATCAGGGACGGGAAAAGAAGGTCATGATTATGTCAACGGTCTTGGATGATACCAAGGGCGGCAAGTCAGGGCTTCGTTTTGTGGATGATCCGTGCAAAATCAACGTTGCCGTATCCAGAGCAATCAAACAGTTTGTGCTAGTGACCGATCACTCTTTATTTAATCGGCAAGGAAAAGAAATCGGCGATTTGATTCGCTACATTGAGTACAATACGCTAGATCAAAATATAATCGAAAGCGAAATTGTCTCTGTATTTGATCTTTTATACAAAGAATACTCCGCGAAACTGAATTCTTTCAGTCAAAGGTTGACCCATCGCTCTAGATATAAATCTCAGAACATTATCTATACACTTTTAGATGATATTCTTAAGGAAAAGCAGTATGATAATTTGAGCTTTACTACGGAGGTCATGGTGAAAAATCTGCTCAAAACCACGGAAAGGCTTACCCCTCAGGAACTGCGCTATGTTGACAATAGGGCATCTGTTGACATAGTCATTTTCCATAAGCAGAATAAGCAACCTGTTCTTATTATTGAGGTGGATGGGTTTGCTTTTCATGAAAATAATCCTGCACAGCTGGAGAAGGATGCTATTAAGGATGAGATTATGCGGAAATATGATTTTCGGCTTTTGAGGCTCCCTACCAATTACAGCGGCGAAGAAGGAAAAATAAAAAGAGAGCTAGATGCAGCTCTGGAGGCAGTGCAAAAGTAAAGTGAGCATAGGGGCTTCCTCGAATTTATTAGTAATGTGGTAGAGCTTTGGGATTATTAATGGAAATTCCCGATGAATTTAGAAGTAAGAATTTATTTTCCATGAATTATCGGATTCCTATGATAAGTTATCCATAAATCTTATTTGAATGACAAAATTTGATAAATTTCGCCTTGACATACAAGTGTTTTGAACTTACGATCCTTTAAAATAAGTGAACCGATTACTATTCGTTTGTCCACGGTATTTAGCCTTTGCTTATTAGCAATTAGCAAAGAGGAAATAAAAAGATATTCTAGAGGAGCAAAAGATGAAGCTGATCACCTTTATCGACACCGAAATTGATCCGAAAAGCAAAAAAATACTAGATATTGGTAGTGTAAAAGGCGATGGTAGTACCTTTCACTCCAATTCAGTAGCTGGCTTTGCCTCTTTCCTGAAAGGAAGCGAATATCTTTGCGGGCATAACATCCTTAATCACGATCTGAGATACTTGGAAAATACCTTGCATGCCGCGAGTCTTAATACTGCCAAAATTATCGACACTCTCTACCTTTCCCCGCTTCTATTCCCCAACCGTCCTTATCATGCTCTGCTTAAGGACGATAAACTGCAAACGGAAGACGCCAACAACCCCCTCAATGATTCCATCAAAGCCAGAGACCTTTTCTTTGACGAAGTTACCACTTTTCAACAGGCAGATTCCACTCTCAAGGTCATTTTTTATATGCTTTTGAAAGGCCAAAAAGAGTTCAGTGCCTTTTTTCACTTCATCGGCTATCAGGGAAACTTCTTATTTCTTGAGAAACTGATCCGGGAAAAGTTTCAGCGCAAGATCTGTGCCAAGGCGGATCTGGCCAAGTTCATTGATAAATACCCGGTGGAGCTGGCGTATTGCCTGGCCTTGCTCAATGCCACTGACCGCTACTCCATAACCCCGCCCTGGGTCTTGAAAAACTACCCGGCTGCGGAACGGATCATATTTTTACTAAGAAGCAATCCCTGTTTGGAGGGGTGTGCTTACTGCAATGAAGCTTTGGACATTCATCAAGGCCTGAAGCGTTTTTTCGGCTTCAGTGCCTATCGGGCTTATGGCGGAGAGCCGCTGCAGGAAAAGGCAGTTCAGGCGGCTGTCGCCAACAAATCCCTGTTGGCAGTATTTCCTACCGGGGGCGGGAAGTCTATCACCTTTCAAGTTCCGGCTCTGATGAGTGGAGTCAATACTAAAGGCTTGACTGTGGTGATTTCCCCTTTGCAATCCCTGATGAAAGACCAGGTGGATAATCTGGAACGAGCGGGGATCACCGAGGCCGTGACCATCAATGGGCTGCTTGATCCCATCGAAAGAGCCAAGTCCTATGAACGGGTGGAAAACGGTTCGGCATCTCTTTTGTATATTTCCCCGGAGTCCCTGCGCTCCAAGACCATCGAGGGTTTGCTCCTGGGCCGGAATGTGGTTCGTTTCGTGATTGACGAGGCCCACTGCTTTTCAGCCTGGGGCCAGGATTTCCGGGTGGATTATTTGTATATCGGAGACTTCATCAAAGTCCTGCAGGAAAAGAAGGGCCTAAGCGAAGGCATCCCGGTCTCCTGCTTTACGGCCACCGCCAAACAGAAGGTCATTGAAGATATCCGGAGCTATTTCCAGGAGAAGCTGTCCCTTGATCTGGAGGTTTTTTCAGCTAATGCCTCCAGGGTTAATCTGCGCTACGAAGTGTTTGAGAAGAATGAAGAAGAAAAGTACAATGCCTTGCGGGATTTGCTGGAAGGGAAGAAATGCCCCACCATCGTTTATATGACCCGCACTCATGCCGCCTACGCTCTGGCGGAACGGTTGAGCAAAGACGGTTATCAGGCGAAGCCTTATCACGGCAAGATGGATAAGCAGGAAAAATCGGCCAACCAGGATGCCTTTATTCAGGGTCAGGTCCAGATCATGGTGGCAACCTCCGCTTTTGGCATGGGGGTGGACAAGAAAGATGTGGGCATGGTCATTCACTATGAGATCTCCAATTCCCTGGAGAATTACATTCAGGAGGCAGGGAGAGCGGGCCGGGATGAAGAGATCTCTGCCGACTGCTATGTCCTGTTTAATGATGAGGATCTGAGCAAACACTTTGTCCTCCTGAATCAAACCAAACTCAGCATCCAGGAAATCCAACAGGTCTGGAAAGCCATTAAAGAGTTGACCCGATTCCGGCCCCGGGTTTCCCAATCCGCTTTGGAGATTGCCCGCAAAGCCGGTTGGGACGATACCGTCATGGATATCGAAACCCGGGTTAAGACGGCGATCACCGCTTTGGAAGAAGCCGGCTACATCAGACGGGGCCAGAATGTGCCGCGGATTTTTGCCAACAGCATTCTCTCTCGCACGGTTATAGAAGCCTTGGAGAAAATTGAGCAATCCCGGCGCATGGACGAACGGCAGAGAGGGCAGGCTGTACGGATCATCAAGAAGCTTTTTTCCAGCAAGAGCGGAAAACACCTGACAGATGAAGAAGCGGAATCCAGGGTGGATTATATCTCCGACCATTTAGGCATTCCCAAAGGGGAAGTCATCGAAGTGGTCAATCTGCTGCGGGAAGAAAAGGTCCTGGCTGATCATAAAGATCTGGCGGCCTACATTAAGAAATCCGAAAACCGCAACCGCTCCCTGAATGTCCTCAAAACCTTTTGCCAGATCGAGAAATTTCTGCTGACGGTGATCGAAAACCAGGAGATCGTTTTTCACATCAAGGAGCTTAACGAGCAGGCCGAAGAGAAGGGCTGCTCTGAGGCCACCCCAGGCAAGCTAAGAACCATCCTCAATTTTTGGACCATCAAAAATTGGATTAGACGTCAGACCGCAGCCCATTCTCGAAACCATATCGCTGTCATGGCCCTTGAGGAAAAGGAGATTCTGGAGGCTAAGCTGGAGCAGCGCTATGAGCTGGCCCAGTTCATCCTGGAATATCTTTTTGCCAAAACCAATTCTATCTCCGTGGAGGAAGGTCAAAAAGATGAGGTTCTGGTTGAATTCTCTGTACTAGAGCTCAAGGAAGAATATGAAAACCGGTCGACATTATTCAGAAGCCAGGCTTCAGTCAAGGAAATTGAGGATGCTCTTTATTACCTGAGCAAAATAGAAGCCATCAAGATCGAGGGTGGCTTTATGATCACCTATCAGGGACTGACCATTGAACGCCTGGAGCAGAACAACCGCAAAAATTATAAAACTGAGGATTATCAAAAGCTGGAGCAATTTTACCAAAACAAGGTGCAGCAAGTACATATCGTCGGTGAATATGCCCGGAAGATGATTCGGGACTATCAAGCGGCCCTACAATTTGTGGATGATTATTTCCGGCTCAATGTCAGTATCTTTTTAAATAAATATTTTCCGGGCAGCCGGCAAAACGAGATTAAGCGGAATATTACCCCGGCCAAATTCAAACAGCTTTTTGGGGAACTGTCACCCACTCAATTGAAGATCATCAATGATCGTGAATCCCAGCATATTATTGTAGCAGCCGGGCCCGGAAGCGGTAAGACTCGGATTCTGGTGCATAAATTGGCTTCCCTGCTCCTCATGGAGGACGTGAAGCATGAACAACTATTGATGGTGACCTTTTCCAGGGCAGCTTCTAATGAATTCAAGAAGCGTTTGCTGAACCTGATCGGAAATGCGGCCAATTACGTGGAGATCAAAACCTTCCATTCCTATTGTTTTGATTTGCTGGGAAAAGTGGGAACCCTGGAAAAATCCGATGAGATCATTCAGGAAACCATCAAGAGAATTAAGAACGGGGATGTTGAGCCAGGTAGAATAACGAAAACTGTTCTGGTCATCGATGAAGCTCAGGACATGGATGCTCATGAGTTTGCCTTAATCAATGCTTTGATGGATCGGAATGAAGAGATGCGGGTCATTGCTGTAGGGGATGATGACCAGAATATCTATGAGTTCCGAGGTGCCAGTTCTGAGTATATGGTGAATCTGATCCTGGAAAAGCGGGCCAAACTGTATGAACTGGTTGAAAACTACCGTAGTAAAAGCAATCTGGTGGATTTCAGCAACCAGTTTGCCGAGAGAATCCCTCTACGCTTGAAAGATACGCCGATTATCGCGCATCAAAGTGATCTGGGGGCAATAAAGCTGGTATGCTATTGCAGCAATCACCTCATCACCCCTTTGGTTCAGGATATCCTCTCGGCAGAGTTGGCAGGAACGACTTGTATCTTAACCAAAAGCAATGAAGAAGCGCTTCAGATCACGGGATTGTTGGTGAAAAACGGTCTTCAGGCCAAGCTGATTCAATCCAATGACGGGTTTAGTTTGTACAACCTTCTGGAAGTTCGTTTTTTTCTTAGCTGGCTGGGTCTGGCCGAGGGAATATTTACAATCAGCGTTGAGGTTTGGAACAGTGCTAAACGCAAGCTAAAAGAACGGTTTGCCTGCAGCTTGAATTATGAGCTCTGCGTCAATCTGATTAGAGAATTTGAGGTTGTTCACCCCAAACTCAAGTACAAATCCGATCTGGAAATTTTTATCCGGGAATCCAAGCTTGAAGATTTTCTGGGGGGAGACAGCGAAACGATCTTTGTTTCAACCATCCATAAAGCTAAAGGAAGGGAGTTTGATAATGTCTTCCTAATGCTAGAGAACTTCAGCCTGGGCACAGAGGAAGCGGTACGACAGCTGTATGTGGCCATGACCCGGGCTAAGCGCAATTTGACCATCCACTACAACGGAAACTATCTGGATAGGATCACAGCGGAGGGTCTTGAACAAGTTAAAGATTCAGAGGAGCACTTGCCGCCCCGTCTCTTGGCCTGGCAATTGACATTTAAGGATATCTGGCTGGACTTTTTTTGTTATCCTCAGCATCAGCAGCGGATTAACAAGCTGACCAGCGGAGATGAGCTGACGTTTGACGGGGAAGGATGCCGCAATTCTGCCGAGCAGCTGGTACTGAAATTCTCTCAAAAGTTTAGGAACCAGCTGGAATCGATTAGGCAGAGAGGCTATACTTCTGGGAAGGCAAGAATTCGTTTTATTGTCTATTGGTTAAAGGAAGGGACAGAGCAGGAGGTTAGGATTGTGCTGCCTGAGCTTTATTTTGAGAGGGAGTAAGGAGATAGGGTAATTCTTAAATTAAAAGGTGAGAAGCGGGAGACGTATGGAAAATTTGCAAGATGAAATTATTAAAGTCTATCACGAGAACAAATTTTTACAGACTATCTACGAAATTTCTGTAGAAAACTATCAAGATCAAAGTTTGGATTTTTATGAGTTATTAATTGACCTTCATAATCAAGGTTCAATCGATGTTGTTGAAGCATTTAAATCATTGAAAAATCTTCCCGGTCATGAAAGAGATTTTTTTCGTACTCGACATATCTTAGAGAAACTACTTTCGAAAATCAATGCTCCCGTTTTCTCAGCTATGGAATGTGTTTTAAATTTAGTAAGAGAAGCTGGACAAGATGGAGCGGCAGGTACGATTATCAGTTCATTTGGTGACTTTTGTAAAGCTGACTCATCTCGGCCCAAGGAGGCACTCGCATATATTGAATCCTCTGCTGAGACATTGGCAGATTTGTTAGTATCAGTAATTGTTGCCGGGGCTGATTTTGACTTGGAATATTATCATAATCAAGCAGTTCGCTTTTTAACACACGAAGATATCAATATCAGGAGAAGAGCGATATTTGCCTTAGGGAGAATCAACTATTTAGATAATATTATTCTTCTACAATCAGGATTGGCTGCCTTAGAGTATTCTGTAAGTCAAGAGGATGATGATATAGTCCTAGCCAATATTATTAGATCAAGTTTTTCCTTATTTAGACAAAATCAGGAGCAGGAGAAACGTTATTATCATATTATTAGCACAGCGCTATCAAAAGGAGGAGATTATGCCCTTCATGCCGCCACAGAATTATTTTCTTTTGAAAAGAAAGAACTAACTGATGAACTAGTAGACATTTTGCTTTCTGTTCTCTGGAAAGTTAATCTTCAAAATAAGGGAACGTTGAATATTTTGGATTTCGCTCTAAGTAATTTGCTGGAAAGTAATTACGATAAAGGATTGCCTTTTATGGAAAAGCTGCTTTTAAATAATCCTGAGTCAATGTTCGATGAGTTCGATAGCGTTATCTCTATATTTCGCAAGCAAGAAAATAAAAATAAGTTAAATAATGTAGGCACCAGGTGGCTATTAAAAGGGGAAAAGATATTATGTAAAGCTATTAGTGAAATTATTAAGCAAACAAATGCTACAATAGAGGCTGATCCAAAAGAAATTGAAGCTAATAATGCTGCAACTATAGTTTTTCTAGCTCGAAAAGGAATTGGGTATTTGTTCTATAATCCTATTACAGCTACCAGTTTGCTCGTTTCCTTGATCCCTCAAGTTAAAGAAAATGAAATAAAGCAAGAATTAGCGGCTCTTCTATTTGATCCTCTATTAATAAACTTTCCTGGTAAAGTAGGAGATTATTTAAAACAACAATTGGTACATTTAGCCGATGAATCAAAGGAAGTTGTAAACAATACGCTGAAAATGTTGGAGGATTACCTCAATGATTTACACACAACAGGAGAAATATTCGAATTGCGTCCATCTCAAATTCAAAAAAATGCATACCAAAGATACTTCTCAGAGCTTCTGTCTGAGTCAATGAAAAAAGCAGAAAAAGAATCAGTATTCTTATCTCTAGTTTCCAAGTCCATATTGCTTTATGGTCGTAAGTCAATCAATTATATATACGAAAAAAGCGGAGAGCCTAAGCGGATGGAAATTCCATTACACAGTCATAGCACAGAAATGGAAATGCCAAGGATAGTTAACATTGACCCTTTCGGGGTGGACTATATGCTAAGAGTATTTAGAACGGAGCGGATTAATCAATGAAGCTGATTATTAAACAATATTTAGCCTCACTTAAAGAACGAAGCGAACTTGATGCAATACTTCCTGATCTGCTCAGTCAGCTAGGGTTAATTGTATTTTCTCGTCCAGGTAGGGGAACCAGACAGGATGGGGTTGATGTTGCAGCTGTAGGTAATCTTGATGGTAAGGGAGAAAAGGTTTATCTCTTATCAATTAAGCAAGGTGATTTAACCCGTAATTCCTGGGACGGAGAAGCCATTCAGGCCTTGCGTCCTTCCTTAAATGAAATTCTTGATTCTTATATTCCAAATCGCATGCCAAGTGAACATAAGAATAAGGAGATTGTTATTTGCCTTTGTTTTGGCGGAGATATTAAAGAACAAGTAAGGCCGCAAGTAGAAGGATATATTAAAAAGAATATGCAAAATAATATCTCGTTTGAAGAATGGAACGGGGATAAATTGGCCTCGATGATTTTAGAGGGTTTTTTACGTGAAGAACTGTTGCCGAATAACGCTCGATCACAATTGCGAAAATCTCTTGCCTTGCTGGATGAACCAGTGGCTTCGTATAAACACTTTTCGACTTTGATTTTTTCCTTAACGAGTATTCAAAGTACCAAGGAAAACGATCAGCTTATGGTCATTAGGCAGATTAATATCTGCTTGTGGATTCTGTTTGTTTGGGCTCGTGAGGCAGGGAATCTTGAATCAGCCTATCTTTCATGTGAGCTTGCTTTATTACATAGTTGGGAAATATCTAAAGGCTATATTCCAAAAACAACAAAGTCAGCTGAGGCTATTCAAACAGCGTTTGCCTCTGTATTAAGCTTATATCAACAAATTACAATTGAGTATTTAGAAAAAATCTTGCCACATGCAAATAAGCTACATGCTCTATCCGTTGCGGTTCGTCCTTCCTCTGATTTGGATGTGAATTTAAAGTTATTTGATATCTTAGGGCGAGTAGCATTAGGTGGAATATGGGTATGTTGGAATATAGCATTGATTGGTAAGAATTATCCTGAAATGAAGCGATTATTAGTAATTTGCCTTTCTAGCATTAGACAGCTGATTCGTAATAATCCAACCTTGTTTTTGCCAACAAAGGATGATCAAGCCATTGATATTTCATTAGCTGTTCTATTATTATCTGTGAGTAAAAGAAATGTTGACTATATAGTAGAATGGCTTTCTGAAATTGCAGATAGAGCAGAATTCGCTTATTTGACATACCAACAATATCCATGCAATTTACAAAATTATAGCGAGCTTTTAGAACGATCACAGAAGCACGAAGAGGCTTTCCGGAAAGAGATAACCAAAGGAAGTATCCTATATCCTATGATTGCTCTTTGGGCAGCTTTGTTCGGAGAAACAGAACTTTACAACCGAATCCAAAATTTCAAACAATCTGAACTTAACCATTGTACATTTCAATTATGGTACCCTGATGAAAACTCTGAATCACTATTCTATACCAATAACGATGCTCATGGTTCTACTTTGGCGAATGTCTGTATTGAACGTTCTGCCGAAGATTATTTAGAAGAGGTTTTTTCTGAATGCCGATATTCTGAACATTATGAGAAGCTATCAGCAGTTGAGCTTAGCTTTTTGCCAATAATTTTGGTTGCTTGTCGTCATTATAGAATACCAGTACCAGTGCATTTATGGAGGAGATTAGGAAATAAGAATTAGTCCATGTTACGTCTTTTTTAAAATATATCTTTGAGTAAGAGTGCTATACATCATGTTGATGCCTTGGTTATGGGCGCACCTCCCCAACAAGAATTTTGAAAAGGAAAAAAGTAAATTTGACCTCCCATCGCAACACAAAATTTTCATTAGGAGATCTATTCTATGAAAGAAGAATTCTTAAGCTATATTGGTAAACCTGACAGCCTAAACAACTATTCTCGCTCCTACAAGTTAGTGTTCTATAAGTGCTTTTTTGAGCTTATGGATGGAAGCGGCTATGCCTCAGCACATAAGGTTTCAAACCAGTTTAGAGAATATTACCTGAAAAGAAAACATGCCGGAAAAATTCCGGACAAGGATGTGGATGCTCGCATCGCCAACATTGAGACCAGCTCTATTGAAGATGTGTATACCATCATTCTCAATAACCCATTTAAATACATCAGTGAGAGAAAATATATTCTACAACGCAAGGATGCCAATGGTAAAGATCAATTCTATTTGGCCCCGCAACTTGTTCAGGAGTTATCCCAGGAAGATTTGCAAGACATTCGAGCCCTGGTAGACACCAAACTAGAACTGTACTTTTCTGGGATTGACGAAAAAAGTACCACCAACCTGCATGATTTGTTTGACCGCATTTTGAATGAGTATATCCATAGCAAAAACGAGACATTTGCAAACCACGCCATGGGAAAGCTTTTCCGTCAAGGTGTAGTGGAGGCCTTATATAAAACCATCATCGACAGAGACAAGTATCTGGTCAAAGGGAGTGTTGGACAGGGAAACTGGGCAACTGTGCCTTGGGTATCTATCCTTGACCCTAGGGTCACTACATCTGCGACCTATGGGGTTTATATTGTCTATTTACTTTCAGCTGATGGTAAAACACTATACTTGACTTTGAACCAGGGATGCACAGACTTAAGTAACAGCATGGGCAAAGTAGAAGCCATCCGACAGATGCGTCAAGTTGCGCAAAAGGTAATCTCCAGTGTTGATTGTGGAGACTTTGAAACAAGCAACTCAATCTCCTTAGGAAATGACTTGCCATCATTAGCACAGATGTATGAAGCCGGATGTATTTGTTTTAAAAAGTACGAGCAAGGGAAAGTTCCAAGTGAAGAGGTTCTTCGCCAAGATCTATCTGAACTTCTAAATATCTATCAGCAGTATGTTGCTTTGCAAAGCGGAGAACCTACCCCAAGCATGATGCCGTCTTTTTGGAAGATTTCGCATGGAAACGCCGTATTCACAAGCGAGGAAAAAGCATTTTACGAGCAAAAAAGATTGGCCGTGGTCGCAGCTGATACAAAGAAAAAGGGTCGTTCAAAGGTGTCACAAAGCGATGACTTTATGGAAAACATGAAAGCTGGGGATGTATTTTACCTTTGCTATGGCAACAGTGTTCAATATTTATGTAGGCTTACCTCAAATGAACTCGTTCCTTGCCCTGAAAAAGGACAAATTTGGTTTGGTCGACCCTATGAAATGATAGCGAAAGCCACAGAGCAAATACCTTATAGTGGGAAATCCTATTGGTGGGCGCCCAATGATAATTCGACCTGTATCCGGGTTCCTGAAAACGATCTATTCCCATTTGAGCAGAACATCCTTAAGCCCTATTTTGATATTTCAATTGAAGAGCTAACAGGGCAGATGGTAGTGGGAGGCGAAGAAGAAATGTCAGTCAAGGATACAATAGGCCGGATCAAAAACTATATTACAGCAAAAGGGTTTTCTTATAATGACGGCCTAATTGAAAACTTCTATCTAAGCCTGAAATCCAAGCCATTCGTTATTCTCGCCGGAATATCCGGAACGGGTAAGACACGTTTGGTCAAGTTATTCGCAGAAGCGGTAGGCGCAACTTCTGCGAATGGTCGATATAAGCTGGTACCAGTCCGCCCAGACTGGTCCGACTCCTCTGATCTATTTGGGCATCTGGACTTAAACGGTAAATTTGTTCCTGGCGCCATTATAGATTTCGTGAAAAAGGCAGAGATTGATTCGGCACATCCCTATTTTCTATGTTTGGACGAGATGAATTTGGCCCGAGTTGAATATTACTTTAGCGACGTGCTGTCAATTATAGAAACCCGTGATTTTGATTCTTCTGGGAAGATTGTGTCAGAGCGACTCGTACTGGATACTTACTTTGGAACTGATTCGGATGCGAACGGGCGTTATGGAAAGGTCTCCCTGCCGGAGAATTTATACATTATTGGTACCGTCAATATGGATGAGACGACCTTCCCCTTTAGTCGTAAGGTTTTGGATAGAGCCAATACGATAGAGTTCTCGTATGTGGATTTGCTGCCGCAGCTGATTGGAGAAGAGGCAGAAAATGAAAGAGCCCAAGACCTGCCGAATACTTTTTTGAAGACAAAATATCTGTTGCTTTCCCAATGTGCAACAGAAACGGAATTCGTAAATGAGCTTTGCACAGAGCTTCAGAGGATCAATAGTATTTTACAACATTCAAACACTCATGTAGGCTATCGCGTAAGAGATGAAATCGTCTTTTACATGCTCAACAACAAAAACGACGAACTGCTTAACTGGGACGATGCATTGGACAATGAGATCATGCAAAAGATTTTGCCACGCATCCAAGGGAGCAGTGCGTCCATCAAAACTATGCTTTGTGAGCTTTTTAAGCATTGTGCCGGTGACTATGAAGGGTACCAAACCGAAGACCATAATATCGGTTCAAAGATGTACAAAGCGGCCCAGAGAGCGAATTGCAAATACAAACAAAGTGCCCAGAAGATTGCCTTCATGGTGAGGAGATACGAAGAAGATGGATTCACTTCATACTGGCTCTAATGAACTGGTATATATCCAAACAGATAAAGTTAGCTTAATCATCAAAGGGCGGGCGGCACATCCAAACTTTCAGGAAGCAAAATATAGTGAAAAAGATTCAACCTTTAAAGTGTTTTGCTATGAAGAGTATGAGTTATCTTTGCAAGGATGTGCTGAGCCAAGCGTTCTATCGGTTAATAACAGCATCTATTCTGGTATATATACGATCGTTCCTCTCTTTTACGAACAACAGCGCTATGAGTTGATTATTGAGGCAATGGATGGGCACACGGTAGCCTTCTGGCACGATAATCTGAACGTCCGCAATAAAGTAACCCGTGCGAGTCGTCATCACGAAATCTTGTCTGGCATTATCAACTTTGGCAATGAGATCGGCCTTTCTGACTTGGTTATCCAAGTAGACGGTGTTAACTATCTTCGCATCGTCATTGAGGTGTTCCCCACAAAAATCAATTACAAAGATGATTACAAAAGCATTGTGGAAGATGTTACCAAGGAAGTTTATAATATCGTTTTTGATCTTTTAAAGAAAACCTACCTTGGCTATCAGCAAAGTGACCGTGTAAACAACAGCCCAGTGGAGTTCTTTGCTGTTATCCGAAAAATCTATACGGACTTTTTAAAGGCGATCGATATGATCTTGGCACAGCCCCATCATGTGCTGGAGACGACACACGAGGTTCTTCCCAACTATAAGATCAATCGAATTGATTCGCAAACCATTCGCTGGCTAGAGAAGCATCCGGAACAGGTCGTCGTATCAAACGGGAGAATTCTAGCGGGACGCGCCCTTGCCGTGAAAAAGCAGGTTACCTACGACACCAAAGAAAATCGCCTGGCAAAATACATATTGGAATCCACCGCAAAAAAGCTAGTGAGCTTTAGAAGGAATTACCTGCATTTGCAGCGCGAAGAGGATCAGGCCGTTATAGCTCAGATCGACGATATGATCAGAAATATAAATCGCCGTTGCCACACATCATTCCTCGCGAAAATCACTGCCTGCGAAGCTTCTTCCAACATGTCCCTTGTCTTTTCCATGGCGCTAGGCTATCGGGATCTATACAAATATTACCTGATGCTTCTACGAGGCCTTTCAATCAGTGGTGACGTGTTTAATATCTCCATAAAAGATCTGGCCCTTCTTTACGAATACTGGTGCTTTATTAAGCTGAACAGCCTAATGAAGGACCGGTATGAGTTGATTTCTCAAGATATTATCAAAGTTCAGGGAAACGGCCTTTTTGTATCTCTGGTCAAAGGATGCGGTTCAAAGGTGAAATACCGTAATCCCCATACAGGTGAAACCATCACCCTTTCCTATAACCCTAAAAAAATGGATGTGCCCACCGTTACCCAGAAGCCGGATAATGTCTTGACTCTGGAGAAAAAAGGCGCCAGTGTTCAATATGAGTATGTATTTGACGCTAAATATCGGATCAACCCGGCTTTGCCCGGATCGGATTATTACGAGACGATTTCCCAACGCCCTGGCCCGGAGGTCGGAGACATCAACACGATGCACCGCTACCGAGATGCTATCGTTTACCGTAACGGAGCCACACCTTTCGAACGTACCATGTTTGGCGCCTATGTTCTCTTTCCCTACAGCAACGAAGAAGAATATCGCCACCACCGTTTCTATCAAAGCATCGACAAAGTGAACATCGGCGGTCTTCCCTTTCTGCCATCTGCTACAAAGATGGTGACAGAAATGCTAGACGAGCTCATCTCCGATTCGCCGGAATCTGCTTTTGAGCGTGCGCCATTGCCACGGGGCATCGAAGAAAAGTTGGCAAGAACTGATTGGTCCGTCCGCGATGTTTTGGTCGGTACTTTAAGTAACACGGCACAGTTGAAAATATGCTTGCAACATCGGTTTTATCATATTCCGGTATCGAGATTGGATGAAAACAGTTTCCCGATCCGTTATGTCGCCATCTATCAGTCCATAAGATTGTTCGGCCGGGATGTCGGCATTCGCTACTATGGAGAGGTGACAAAGTGTATTCCTGTGAAGCGATCGGAAATCCATGAAATCCCCAAAAACTCTGAGGACCTTTACTATCGTTTGGAAATCAAGGAATGGAAAGAACTCGCAAAACCGATTCGGCCGAAGGAGAAGGGTTTTTTCGCGCGCCTTTTGACGAATATTTTTTTGTTGCAGCACAGTTCGGAGCTTCCGGAGCTGTCTATTCGCTCCGAGGCTGAGTATCGGCTGTATACTGAGCTAAAGCGGTTGGCGAATCATACGACAATTAATGACGAAGATAATGAGTTGGGATTCAAATTCAATAATCAACTGATTATGTTTGAAAACGGCAGTATTGATCTCTACAAAGATGGAAAAATCTGCGGCAAGTATGGAATTGAGGAGTTCTCACGAAAGCCCAATGCTGTATTCCGGAGAATTTTCAAGGATATTTGTTCCAATGAGGTGGAGTGATATTTTAAAACGTTGGGGATTGAGTGACAAGGAGAGAAAAATCATTAAAGCTATTTTTTTCGATTGTTATCTATTGTCAAAGGAGTGTCTTTGGTGTAAAATACCAATAGAACGTATGTTCTTGAACGATCTACCAAGCTGCGCTGGATGAGTTCGACAGCTTACCTGAATTGGACTTTGCTTGTGCTTTTGAACAGGATTCGGTAGTATTAAAATAGATGCGGTACCAACAGTATTTGAATCAGGAGACCATACATAAAAGAAGGAGGTGTGAAAAAATCAGTGAGATAAGCAATCAACCCACATATAAGCGCCAACGCTTTCTATTGGCGTTCCTCCGCCAACTTAATGACGGTGTGACAGCTACCGATTTGCAGAAATTGGTGTTCCTCCACACGATGACCGAGGGTTCAGATTTTTACGAGTTCGTTCCGTATAAGTTTGGCTCGTATTCATTTCAGCTGAAAGAGGATTTGGATATCCTCCAGCGGGATGGATTCGCGACCCTTGAATATATGCAAGATAGTACCAGGATTAAAGCCTTTGGTGATTTTCCGAGAGGAGCTTCTTTCCGAATTGCACCAGAGAGAGGCAATGCCCTTATCCGCAGAGCATACCGTGAATACCCGTATTATGCCATAAACAGCGAAATCACCAAGAAACTCTTTCACGGTGAGGAACTGGAGCGGTTCAATAACAGCAAGCAAGCCTATACTAAGACGGGGCAGGTCTTGTTTACCATAGGCTATGAAGGCAAGAGTATTGAAGCATTCATCAACACCTTAATCCAGAACGATATTCGATTATTGTGCGATGTCCGGAAGAACCCTCTTAGCCGTAAGTTCGGCTTTTCTAAAAAGAAACTCGAACACATCACACAGACAGTCGGAATAAGGTATGTTCATATTCCCGACCTTGGCATTGATTCCGATAAGCGTAGCTCCCTTGAAACGGCAGAGGAATTCCAAAGTTTGTTTGAGGATTACGCTAAAACTCTTCCACGCCGTAATGAATTTCTTGAGGGGATCTATACGCTGTTGCGTACAAACACCCGCATTGCTCTGATGTGCTTTGAACGCGAGCCCGAAATGTGCCATCGGCACGTTATCAGAGACTATATAGCTAAAACATACCAAGTAAGGAGCCAAGACCTATGATGCTTGAAAAGAAGCGCATTTACATCTTGGTCAAAACATACCCGACTATCTCCGAGCAATACTCGGAGTTGGTCTGTACCGCTGGCGTTCTTGAGGACGGCTCTTGGATTCGCCTTTATCCCATGCCTTTTAGGTTGCTGAACGACGACCAGAAGTACCCCAAGTACACTTGGGTGGAGGTTAATGCAGAGCGCAATACTTCAGATTTTCGCCCTGAGTCCTATCGCCCCGACATATCGACAATGGTCGTCGAGCCAAAACCCAAAAAGGTAAACTGGGATGAGCGGCGCAGGGTTATTTTCAATAACAAGCAAATTCACACTAATTTACAGAGGTTGATCGATGAGGCAAAGTCGCCTTCCAGAACATCCCTTGCTGTATTCAAGCCGACTAAGATACTCGATTTTGTGATTGAGTCAGATGATCGGGACTGGGACCCCAAAAAACTGGCTAGCCTGCAAAGTCAGTCTCAGCAACTGAATTTGTTCAAGACTATTGAAGAAATCGAGGAAGAGTTCAAAGTCGTGCAGAAAGTACCATACAAGTTCTCTTATCGGTTCGAGGACGATTCCGGCAAACAATCTAAAATGATGGTTGAGGACTGGGAAGTCGGAATGCTTTACCGGCATTGTTTGTATAGAGCAGGTAATAATGAAGCTGCAGCAACTGCAAAGGTTAAAAACAAATATCTTGATACGTTCTTAAAGCATGATACGTACTTCTTTCTAGGCACAACAAAACAGTTCCACAATGTCGCCCCCAACCCATTTATTATCGTTGGCGTCTTCTACCCGCCGATGCCCTCCCCCAATCAGCAGATGAGTTTGTTTGATTTTATTGATGGAATCTAATATTCATCATGGAAAGCGAAGAAAATTCCCCCTCCCCCACACCTTGCAATTCCTCCCAAACCAGCTATAATTAACACTAGGTGGAAATTAAAAAGTCGCCGTGACCTAAGAGTGTTGCAGCACCCTCAGGCACGAGCAGGTGACGAGAGCACCTACACGTAACAGTCCAGCTGTCCACGACGACATCCTTATTATACAATGCCGCCCCTTTCCGCACAAGCGAAGCGCCTGTGCCTCGGGTGAAGTGACTGTAATAAGGTAAGGTGTCGGTAAGGAACAGAGCAGACTGTGCGGCTTCACGCAGCAATAGATTCAACCTATTCCTGACCCAGCCAGCGGAAAGGGTTTGTTCGCATACCGATTATGCGGACCGCTTTTCTGTTCACAGCCGGTTTGTTTTCGGTTGATTGGGGTTAGGTGTTAGGATTCAGCAGATAACGAAGCATGGCACATGTGTAGGGTGAAAAAACCTCGCATGTGCTTTTTAATTTCCCCTATCAAAGCAGACGGCGGGACCGGGTCAAGGCCCGGAGCCTCGCCGCTGCTTGAAATAGGGGGTAGAGACTGGAATGACGGACTATAAAAAAATGTATTTTCAACTGGCGGCTAAAGTTGCTGATGCTATGGATCTCCTTTTAAAGGCACAGCAGGAGGGAGAAACCGAATTCATGGATGGAGAGCCGTTTCCGGAGAGCAAAGCCGTGGTCATTCAAGATGAAGGCTGTGATTATGACTAAGAAAGTTTTGGACTTAATCACAAAAACACGGAAATCGGATTTGTCCCCAAACGCGACAACGTTGTCGTGTTTGGGGACATGTCATGTTTGAACTGTCTATTGCACCGGAATACCTATGCAGCATTGCTCGAGCGGTCATCAGCATAAAAGAGATAGGCGTCATCCTTTCTGGGACAACGCCTATCTCTTGCCTTTCCGTACCGGTTTGGGGTATAGTTCAATAAGTTTCCCTATTAAACCGGGCCTTTGGCCGCTAATGTATTATTTATAGTATTAAGGCTTACCGTTTAAGTCTGCCGCCAACTGTAATGAACATTATTATAAAACGAAGCGAGATCCAATTCAACGGGAGGGCTTCCTATCATTCGTCAACCCCAGCAAATAATCAACACTGGTTTTATAAAACCGCGCAAGCTTTATCAGCGAAGTGCTGGGAATATCGAGTGCCCCGCTTTCATACCTGGAGTAAGTCGCCTGACTCACCTTAAGTAAATCTGCCAAATCCTGCTGAGTCAGATCCCGGTCTTCCCGTAAATCGCGCAACCGTTGATACATCATGAATCACCTCGAGCTCATTCTATAGTATGCAATAATCGCATATTGATTTTTATGCGAAAAACGCATAATATGTAGAGGAGAGTATTTTTGAGGTGATTACTGGTGACAAATTACAGCGAGATGTATCATATTTTGTTCAACAAGATTACAGATATTATTGAAGAACTTCAGGATGTTCAGCGCCAGACTGAGGAGATGTACTTGCAGTGTCAGAAGCATGAGACCATTGCTCTCCAAGTTTACAACATCAATCAATCCAAGCATGTTGGGGATACAGTTAAAAACATAGAGAAACGACCTTTACGGTAAAGCTTTTATTCATACACAGATTTCGTGATCACCAAAATAATATAAGATAATCTATGTATTGAGTGATTAGGGGACGTGGCGAATGAATAAATGACAATCTGTGGCTCGTGTGCAAAGGAAGTTAAAACGGCAGGACCGGGTCAAGACCCGGAGCCTTGCCGCTGCTTAAAATGTTTCCTGAGAGCAAAGCCGTGGTCATTCAAGATGAAGGCTGTGATTATAACTAAGAAAGTTTTGGGACTTAATTAAAAAAACGCGGAAACCGGATTTGTCCCCAAACGCGACAACGTTGTCGTGTTTGGGGACAAATTTATGCCGGCTGTAAAGCCCCCTTGCGCAGGCAGGAAAAAGCAGACCATGGTGGAAGTATACAGAAAAAGGATTCATAAACAATTGGAAAGAAGGTTGAGTTCATGAATGCTATGCCTTTTCACCCGCCTACGGATTATTACTGCAAAGAATTAGCTCCTCTGGACGAAGAGATCTGCTCCCTCCTTGCCAAGCGCAAAGAGCTGTCCAATCAAAATCCCGGTTTTCCCGATCCGGACCTGATTGCCCAGTGGAGCCAGGCCTTTGGCCTTAAAGAATATTGGTTATGCCTGGTTTTTGCTCATTTGCTCAGTGAAGAGCAGATCCACATACCGGTAGAGCCGGTTGAGTTTCTGAGATTTATTCCCGTGTTAAGATCAGTGACCGTTGACAAATTGTCTCATACTGTAACCTATCTAAAACAATACAGCAATGCCAGTATTGTGTATATCGAAACTGAAGTGATCACCCCTGAACCCTTTGGCCATCTGGGCCATGCCATGTTTGAACTGTCTATTGCACCGGAATACCTGTGCACCCTAAACGGAGGGGGCGGTTCAGGTAAAACAATGCAGCATTCCTTCGTGGTGACGCCGCCCTTGCCGGACGATGTCAGTGAGGTGGAATTCCATTTTAAAGTTAAACCTTTGCCGGAGCCGGAATTTCAGAGGGTTCTCCTTAAAGAAATTACGGTGACCATTTGACAAGAGGCTTATCCAGGAATGCGACAACGTTGTCGCATTCTTGGACATGTTTCGTGCCGGCCGTTACTCTGAGCGGTCTTTTTATGAACAAGGAACCCTTGCCTGATTCTGAATAAGAAAAAGACAATGGACCGCCGGCCAAGTGACCTTAGCCGGCAATCTCAAGGCATTTATTTAAGGCTCAGACTCCACGCAGCCTTCTCTAAGGCTGAACTGGATCGAACAAATCATTGACGACGGTGTTGACGATCTTGATGTCCTTGACTCCCGTAAGGGCGCCGCTGGTCGTCATTAAAATATCTTCCTCTATCATCCGATCCATGACGGACAGAATTTCAGCCTGGCTCAGATCCTCCCGGGGGTTGAGAATCGACAGGGTGAATGTCTTTCCTCCGGCAGTACTGAAACTGAGCCGGAGGATTTTATTGGTTGAAATCGCCATTAAGCTCCATCCTTTCGTTTTTGATTTTCCCGTCCATTATTCTTCCTTCAGCCGGAAATTCTTTTTCAACTGCACATCCAGAACCGGGTGAAGGGAGAGGCTGAACAGGGCCTGGGCGATTTCATAGAGCGCTTCCTCGGAAGCATCGGGACGTACATAGCTTATACTCTTCTGACGGCTCACCGGCGCTCCGGCAGGTGTGTAGCCGTCCTGATAGACCACTACCAGTGCAGAATTGAGTGGTTCAGACACAATGGCCATTCAATTCAACTCCTCTTTTTTCATTATCAGACCGGATATCCGGCCTGTCTCTATACTCTATGATCTGGTTCCCCCGGAGGTTACAGCCGGAGCAAAAAAATATGGAAAAAAAGCTTGTCCAGGGCCGCGACAACGTTGTCGTGTTCCTGGACATTGTTTAGGCGGCGGTCACTCCGGCCGGCGGCCCATAGGCTATGGATAGAAGGTGCAGAAGATTTGCCGGTCAGGTCAGGAGAGGCTACCTGTTTTTGCCCTCCTGCAGTCGGTTGAACAGCTTCATGAGTGGCGTCACGTCCTTGAGTAGATCCATACGTCCCTCGCTGTCGCAGAGGTTGTTCACAAAACGGCTGATCAGCTTCATATTTATATTTTTCGCCACAAAATCAAAATCCTCGTTAGTCATATTCTCCAAAAACCGCCTGAGAATCAGTGAGTTCTCATAATTGGCCCGCAGCGGCTTGGTAAGCTCGGCGTAGTCCCCGAGACCGCAGATGTCGTAAGCGCTGTAAACCCCGGTCAGAATGGAAGTGAATTGCCCGAAGCCAAATCCAGGGGATACCGCCCCGAAGCAATTGCCCGTAAAATACGTGTTTTCCAGCTTCGGTTGATTGCAGATGCCGACGATATAATGTTTGAATGAGAATTGATCGGTCATGCGGAATTGCTGATGCAAATCCTGGCTGACCATGCCGTAGAAGTGATTCCACATCTCCTCGTGATCCCGCTTGATATTGCTGGGATAATCCGGACTGAACATCACCACATTGGCTTCCTGATCCGAATAGGGGATGACCCAGCCGTAGCCCTTGGGGAGCACGTCGCAGTCAAACCAGACATGGGGCGTATCCGCCTGGAAACTGCCCGTTACGGTAGCGCCGCGGACGGAGCCGGTGAAGTCGGCCCGAAAGTTGCCCAGGCGGCAGGCATATTCGGCATCCCCCGTCGCCAGCACCACCGCGTCGAAGCCCTTGCACAGCGTCTCGTATTCCTGCTCCGAATGGTATTCGATGGGGGCTGAGACCTGGTCCCTGAGTTGCCTGTCGTAGGAATCCTCGTGCCTTCCCCGTATGTTCAGGTAGCCGATATCCCCGCTGATGACGCCCTTCTCGTGTTTGGAGTGGATCTCGATTTGGGAGACCTTTGTCAGTGGGTCCAGCCGGATGCCGAATTTTTCCCGCAGATAGGGGACGCAGTTTTTTACCGGCCGGTTGAGAATGTGGAACATGCTCTCCGCGTTGACAAAACGATCCCCAACGCCGGCTCTTTTCTCAAAGATGAACGGCGTAATGCCGTGCTTTTCCAAGGTGATGGCGCAGGATAACCCCGCCATTCCCGCTCCTATGATGGCAACTTTCATAATCATTGTTTCCTTTCATCCGATTCAATGCGCGTTTGATCGGTGGTTTTTAGAAAATTAGGGCGCTTGGGTGAAATACTTTTGTCCGGAAAAAGCTTTCCCAAAAAATCCTCGCGGTTGAAAGGCGCGCTGGGTGCGGCGTAGGCGACGCCAAAGCTGTTGGAAGAAACGATCACGGTCACGATCAGGCACAGGCCCAGGGTAAAGCCGATCAAGCCGAAGACCGCGGAAAGCAGAATCATGAGAACCTTCAAGATCCGGAAGGGGTTCATCAGGGTATAATCCGGGATCATGAAGGAGGCCAGCAATTCGGTGGAAACGATGATCAGCAGCAGTGGGCTGTACATGCCGGATGCCATGGCGGCCTGTCCGATGATAATCGCCCCCAGAATGCCGATGGCCCCGCCGATCTTCTTGGGAATGCGCAGCAAGGATTCCCGGATGATTTCCACGATGATTTCCAGCTGTACAATGCCTGTAAAGGCGTTAAAGGGCACGTTGGCCCGCATAGCCGCCAGGGTCAGGATATATTCCGAGGGGAGCGTGTCATGATGAAAGGAAATGATGGCGATATACAGCGCACCCAGGGTAATGGAAAGAAACAAGGCGATGAACCGCAGGCCCTTGGTGAGGAGGGCCAGGTATTTATTGTCGTAGATGTCGTCGCAGGAGATGAGAAACTCATGGAAAACCTTGGGGGCGATCAGCCCCAGCCCGCTGCCCTCCACCAGGATAATGACCTTTCCCTCCAGCAGTGCGCCGCAGGCCATATCCGACCGTTCCACAATGCCCGTTTGGGGGAAGAGGCTCCATTTGCTGTTGAGGATCTGCTTTTGCAGTTCGCCGGATTCGACGATGCCGTCTATCCTTATCTTGGCAATCCTCTGTAGGATATCCTTCACAATGCCGGGATTGGCGATATCCTCGATATAGACCACGGCCACCGAGGTTCTGGTTCGTTTCCCTGTTTCCAGCATGGCGATTTTCAGCCGGGGATCTTTGATTCTATACCGGATCAGGGACAGATTGGTGTCGAGATTCTCAATGAAGCAGTCCCGCGCCCCGCGCAGCGTGTATTGTAGTTCCGGGCTGTCAATGCTTTTGCTTTCAATCTTTTTGATATCTGACACGATATAACGCCCGCCCCAGGGACCCAGCAGCACGGTATATCCATCCAGCAGATAAGCGTCTATGGCGTCGGGATTGTCATCCAGCGCGCAATGATCCACATACAGGACCCGATCCCGGAGCTCTTCTGCCGGGGGCGTTTTCCCGGCGGCGGCGCGGGCAATCAGCGGCTTGAGTATACACTCGGACAGCAGCGCCCGGTCGGTGAGCTGCCGGATAAACAAAACCGTGATGGCATCCCCGCCCGTACAGGGAACGACCCGCGCCGAAATGCCGCTGAGCCGCGTGCTGATTTTGTCGATGTCGATAGGATGGATTGCTGATTTTGTCATGGCTTATGGCTCCTGGGGAAGCTCGCTCCGGACGAGTGTGACCTCGGTCGTGACCTCCGTCGCCGCGTCACTATAGGCCTGCTTCCAATCGATAGTTTTGAAGGTACTGTTATGCTGCGCCCGAAAATACCGGTAAATCCCCAGATAATCCAAGGCGTATTCCTTTTGCGAGGTATCCAGGGCCTGTACGATATCCTGCAGGACCGCCTCCTCAAGAAGGCGCTGCAAGGCCTCCCGGTCCCCTATAGTGGCCGGCTGCGCCGTGGACGCATAGTTCAGCACGGCCTTAAACCCCATTTGAATTTGGATCATGAGCTCTTCATCGGCATACGTCGTGGTGATTTTTTTGTTGTTAAGCGTAACATCCAGCTCATACCGGTTCGAATTCAAAATGACTTCGTAATGAAAACTGCCGTGGGGATTGAGGAAAAACACCACTCCACGCCGTTGGTCCTGTGGGATAAAGCCAACCTTTTTGCCGTTTTCAAAAACCGTATATCCGGTCAGCGTGATATGGGAGTCCACGACGCCCATGGCGGGGATCAAAAACCCCACCTTTTTTACCGCCAGCGCCTCCAACAGATCGCCGATATCCACAAAAAATGAGGAGCCCTCCTTCATCAGGTTGTCCTGTATGTTATCAATGGCCAGCCCCACCGAGGACGCGTTGTCCAGCTCGGCCTTCAGCAAATCCTCCGGCTCATCGGCGGAGGTGATGATTTTGAGGGATTTTCTGGTGTTGCGCTGGGTCCGGCTCCGGTTCAGATATTCCTCCACATCCTGGAATGCCAGTCTGTCGGTAAAAATCAGCACCTTTAAGGCGCCCAGATAAACCGGCCTGCTGCTTTTGCGATTCAGATCATCCCGGGCTTGGGTATACGTTTCCCCGCTGGCCTTGATGATCGAAAAGTTCAGGTTGCCCTGTCCGCCGGTGCCGCCTTTTCGTGACTGACCGCCCAGATCGGCGACTTCCCCATAGAAATGGTACTCTCCATCCTGATAATCGATCACTTCCGCGATGTGAATATTCTCCTGCTGGATATCGGTCGAATCCCAGCAGCCCCACAGCAGCGGCAGGCAGAGGGCAAGAGCGGTTAACTTCATGAGCTTATTCAGGCTTTATCACCACCCTCTTTACGTACTGCCACGGGACCGGAACAGATGGGCCACCCACAAGACAAAGGGGATGACAAAGGCCGGCAGCAGTCCGGTATACGTCGTGAAGCGATTGAACACCAGCAGCACATCCTCCGCGTTGGGAATCAGCAGGCCTGCAGCATAAGCCGCCCCGCCGATGGCGAGCATCGGCGTCACCCCGGTCAGCTTGGGAATCAGCTTTTTCGCATAGGCCGCCGACGCAAACATGAGCAGGGAAGTGGTGCAAAAGATGGAGGTGAGCCACCCCATGATGAAAAACAGATCCAGCCGCTTAGCAAATTGCAGGGCGGTGATGTCCAGCCTGCGAATCGCGGTCAGAACCGGATAATCGTAATTGACGATATCATCGATGCTTAGAATAGAATAGCAGCCTTCCAACTGAACAATAAAAAACGTGCAGGCGACCAGAACTGCAATCCCCGCCGTGAGCAGCGCTTGGGAACCGTTGCGTCTGGAAAGGGGGATGACAGTGATGACCTCGAAGCCCAAAAAAACAAAGATAGCAGACGGAACCGCCCGGATATAGCGGCTTATCTCCGCCGGGTCGATCAGGGGCAGGTTATTCAGCGGGTTTCCCTGGGTAAAGGCAATAATCTGCAAAATAAAGCCCGTTATCAGCACGATCAGGCCCAGGTATTCAAGAATCCTGCCCAAATTGGTAAGCCCTTTTGACGCGGCGTATAGGGAGACGCTCATAATCAGCAGCATCGTGGCCCAAATGGGCGTTTTATATAAAATCTCCGCCTGGATGATATCGGCCGCGGACCGGACGAAAAAGGCGAGAAAAATAAAAAAGTAGATAAGATAGATACCGCAGAAAATACGGGATATGGCTTTCCCCACCAGCAGCTCGCTGTATTCCGCCAGCGCTTTCCCGCGGTAGAGGCAGCCCAAGTGGATGATCAGCAGAACGTCGGCCACGAAAAAGACGGCAGCGATGAGCAGGCTCAGCCACGCCCCTGTTCCGGCGGCCTCGCTCATGATTTTCGGCATGACCACCGCGCTCAGGCCAACTGTGGAAATGATGATAATAAAAAACAACTGTCTGTTTGTCACACTGTTTGTCAAGGACTCATCCCGCAATTCACGTTTTTATTAATCATTCCCATTTATCGGCTATCTACTCATGGGGCGGGATCTTTCAGCGCATATTAGCAGCTGAAGAGAGTCTATGGTAAAGGCTAAATTTGCTGTTTATGTACAGCCGCTTGGATACATCGTGGCAAGACATAGTTATCTCAAAGACATTGAAACTTGCCGATTTCAATTGGTCGGTTAGAAAAATAGAAATAAAGCATGTTCAAGAATGCGACAACGTTGTCGCATTCTTGAACATGCTTGTGTCGGCTGTCACTCTTAACAGGCAGATCATATGCTATAGATAGTAAAACAGTAGATTTTGCCAGGTGCAAGAGAGGATGGATTAGATGATCGATGAATTGACGACCGGCCGGACCCCCGTTGTGATTGCCTCAGAGATCAATACCATGAAGCGGCAGATGGAGAAAATCCTCCTTGTTCATGCCATCGAAATCGGGCGCAGGCTCAAAGAGGTCAGAGCCATGATTCCCTATGGGGAATGGGGGGATTGGCTGAAAGTATCCGTCAACTACTCCCAAAGAACCGCCCAGCGTCTTATGGCCCTTTTTGACGCTTATGGTGAATACCTTTCCTTGCCCCCAGCCGGGGAATCTTCTCAGAACCGGGCGATGCTCCAAGGCGGGGAGGGGCTTCAGACTAAGGAAGGCCGGACGCTGCCCAACCTGACCTTTGTGCAAGCATTGACTCTTTTAGAGCTTCCCGAGGAAGAGCGGGTTGAGTTCCTGATGGAGATGGATGTGGAAGGCATGAGTACCCGGCAGCTGAAACAGGCCGTTGAGCAGCGGCAAGAGGCCCGGCGGGAAGCAGATCAAGCCGTGACCGAGCGGGATCAGGCCAGGCAGGAGAGCACAACTCTTCGTGATGATCTGGACAAGGAAAAGAATAAAAATGCCCGGTTGGCCGCAGAACGGGACGGCCTGAAAGCCGCAATCCATGGTTTGGAGAGGGTAAAGGGAGAGCTGGAGCAGGAGATCGAGAATAAGAAGGCCTCTTATGACAAACTGAAAGAGCGCTCAGGCTATAAAACCATCAAAAAGATGGAGGTATCTCTGAATGAAGCCTATGGCAAGGCCGAGGCCAATAAAATCGCCTTCTTATATGACAGCCTCTTCAAGACCTTTAAGGAATTGGCCTATGAAATGACCAAGTTTGCCGGTAAAAACCAGGAGCTCCATGCCATATATAAGGAGAAGATCCATGATTTCCTCCACAATGCCTTGCGGGAGAAGCTGTGAAGAGTGCTGCCCATAAAGCAAACCAGGCTTCCCGGGAGTATGCACTCTTTAGGAAGCCTTTCTTTTTTGCTGTATTTGTCGACATAGTTGTCGTTAAATTCCTCTCGAGTGCTTTAACTCACTATACTTCTTTCGGAGGTCTATGACAACTATGCTGACTCCGGTGTGTTATATTCAGTTGCAGTCAGAGGGATATCATTTTATAATAGAATATATGTTCTGTGTCGGAATGGGCTTTTCTATCTGATATTATAGATGCTGAGGACTTCGGCCTAGCTGTTTTAAAGTGATATGTTTTAATTGAATACAAGGAGAGTGCTGTAAATATGGAAGATGTGGGGAAAATTTTAATCTACCAAAATGAAAAAGGGGATTCCAAAATCGATGTATATTTCGAAAATGGTGATATTTGGCTCACTCAGCATTCACTTGCCCAACTCTATCAAACTACTCCGCAAAACATAACCATTCACATTAAAAATATCTATGCAGACAAAGAATTAAGCGAAGAAGCAACTTGTAAGGAATTCTTACAAGTTCAAATTGAGGGTACACGACATGTTGAGCGCCGCAAAAAGCATTATAATTTTCAGATGGTGCTTGCTCTTGGCTATCGTATTCGCTCTCATGTAGGTATGCATTTCCGCAATTGGGCTTCTGGCGTGCTGACCGAGTACAGTAAAAAAGGCTTTGCCATGAATGATGAGCGGTTGAAGAACCCTACTGCTTTCGGTGAGGACTACTTCGACGAGTTACTGGAGCGTATAGCGGAGATTCGCGCATCTGAAAAACGTTTCTATCAAAAAATCCAGCAGATATATGCGACCTCTGTAGACTACGACTCAAACCTAGAGAGAACACGTCTATTTTTTCAGACCGTTCAAAACAAAATGCACTACAGTGTACATGGATACACAGCGGCGGAACTTATTGTTAAACGTGCCGATGCCACCAAACCTAATATGGGCTTGACTTCTTTTAAAGGAGCCCGGGTGCGTAAAGGTGATGTGGATATCGCCAAAAACTATTTAAATGAGCAAGAACTGTCTGGGCTCAACCGTATTGTCACTATGTATCTTGATTATGCCAGAGATCAGGCGGAGCGCCGTGTTCCTATGCATATGGCGGATTGGGAAGAGAAGTTGGATTTGTTCCTACGGTTTACGGGGAGGGAAGTATTGGCTAATGCTGGTAAGGTATCGGCGGAGATCGCCAAAGCGCTGGCAGAAAAACAATATGAGATTTATGATGCAAATAGACGCGTTCAGGAAGCGGATATTACTGCGCTTACGGAAGATATAAGTTTGCTTAAGGTGCTAAAAAAGAAATAAAATCAAAATCCGGCAATATAACCGCACCCATTATCATCGGGGCTACAATCTCTTCATTGATGGCGAAGCAAAAGAGATGAAAGCTTCGTTTTCCGTTGCCATCAAATTTAAAGTCCTCCGCAGCAGTGCTTGAATTTCTTGCCGCTTCTACAGGGGCAGGGGTCATTGCGGCCGGTTTTTTGGCGGGTTTTCAAATCGGTGACAGTAGGATTAGAGGATTTAGAGTGAGGGCTGCCCAGGGTTTGACCGGAAGGGGCCGGTCGGACTGCAGGAGTGGCAAAGGGCAGGTTTGTATCAAAAGGTATATGAAGGTTCTTGGGCTGTGAAGAGAGGCCGGGATTGGCCCCGGTGCCGAGTTCGGCAGGGGAATGTCCTTTCAGTGTCCATTGCCGGGTATTATTCCAGAAGAACATAACCACATCAGCCAGACGCTGTACGGATTCAACATCGGGAAACTCTATTGTCGTCTTTAAGAAATCAAAAATGGCGGAAGGCTCGTTAATCTGATTAACGATATGCTGGCATTCTGCAGCGAGATCCTTGGCTTCTTTTTCAGTCATTTGATAGTGAGTCGAAAAGTAATCATGCAAGCGTTGAAAGGCGGGAGTGTCATCAAAATAATCGGGCGCTCCTGCCTTGAGCAGTTTGCTTTTGCTGAATCGATAATAATCAACATCGGCACGAGCCCGCTGCTCTTTCAGCAGAGCATCCACGTCGTGTACGTTTTGATGGGCCCAGTAGCCATAGGAGTCCATCCTGGGGGCATCATAATATTCACCCCCACGAAGCAAAATGGTGTGAAACTCCTGATAATCAGGCCGTACTCCCGTGAGTTCTTCAAGCTTGGCAAGTATGGTCATGTGGCCCATTACCCCATAATAGTATAACATTCCGTAGGTCAGCCCCAGCCATTCGTATTCTGTTTGAGCTTGCTTTGCAGGGCTGCATCATGCTCAAGAGTCTGAAAGACGTCCTGAAGTTCACTGGGCATAAAAAGCACTTTCTGCCCCTGGGAGGAACTGGACAAGACAAGCCCGGTTTTTCGCCAATAATTAACAAGTTTATGGTCATAAGCATCGGCCAGGACGGCTTGGAAGACTTTATCATCTTCACTGACGAATTGTTTCAGAAAGAGATAGCGATGTTCATCCATGAGCTTCAATTCCTGGGTGATTCGGCAAGGCAGCTGTTGAACGAGATAATGAACCAAATCTTTTTTCTTCAGCGAGCTGATATTTCTGAAGCCATAGTGCCGGGAGATGTCCTGGAGTTCATCTTTGCTCAAGGCCAGCAGAAGTTCTTCATAGGTCTGAGGCAGGGTAATCTCTTTCCAAAGCTTCTTATCCAGATATTCCGCAGCGTCGCTTTTCATCTGGTCTAATGCAATAAGCAGATTCTTATAGACTTCTTTATCTTTCATAGTTGGCGATCCGTCCTCTCGATGAGCGTATAAGCTGAGGATACCAGATTGTCCCTTTGACGTAAACTATGACTTAGAAAGCAAAATCCCTGTCAGAACAGCAGGTGTTTTTCTCCCAAGCAGGAATCGACAATAATTAGGAGAATTATATCGAAAATGGAGAAACCTCCGGCAGGAGAAGGGAGAGAGACCTGCAGGGCAGTGACTATCGCTGCGGACATAACATTCTTAACCATGACCTTAAGTAACTGGAAAATATTCTGCATGCCGCAGGCCTCCATACGGTTGAAATTATCGTCTACCTTTCCTCCCTTTTGTTCCCCAACCGCCCTTACCATGCCCTGCTTAAGGACGATAAGCTACAGACGGAAGAGGCCAACAATCCTCTCAATGATTCCATCAAAGCCCGAGATCTTTTCTTTGACGAGGTTACCGCTTTTCAACAAGCGGAATCCGTCCTGAAGGTCATTTTTCACATGCTTTTAAAGGGGCAAAAGGAGTTCAGTGCCTTTTTCCACTTTATCGGCTATCCGGGAATCCAAGCTGGAAGATTTCCCAGGGGGACACAGCGAAGCGATCCTTATCTCAACCATCCAAAAAGCCAAAGGACGGGATTTTGATAATGTCTTCCTAATGCTGGAGAACTTCAATCTGGGAACAGAGGAAGCGGTGCGGTAGCTCTATGTGGCCATGACCCGGGCCAAGCGCAATCTGACCATCCACTACAACGGCAGCTATCTGGAGATGATCAGGGGGGTGGAGGGCCTTGAGCAGGTTGAGAATTCAGAGGACCACCAGCCGCCCCGCCCCTGGCCTTGCAATTAACATTCAAGTCCATTAAGCAGAAAGGGTATACCCCGGGGAAGGCAAGAATCCGGTTTATCGTCTATTGGCTGAAGGATGAGGCGGAGATAAGTAATTAGCCTATTCATATTTCATAGGATTCTCGAAAAACGAAAGGAGAGTGAACGGCAATTGTCCTTGACTAACTTAATCGAAGATAATCCGGATATTAAAAAGAAATTTCCTTTACTTAAGCCTTTCTTAAAGAACCAACACAATGAAATAATAGTGAAAGATGCATGGAAATCGCCAATAACGGTTAAAAGTATAGGTAAATATCATGAACCCGGACAGATCGGAACTGCTTTTGATTATGTGGTTCGGGCTTTGTTAGCTGAGAAAATAGGCTCTGTAAATTCCGAAAAGGAATTAATTGCAGAGAAGGGATTAAAGCTTTTTCCTAATGTCATGATGTGCCTATTTTCCCAACTGGCGATTTTATAATTGATAATGAACGACTTTTAGGTTGTAAAAAGGTATCTAAGAACCTAAAAGAGGTTTTGGATTTTCTTCAGAATCGACTTAGCAAGGCTTTAAGCCATAGAAAGAAGTTTATAAACAAGGAATGCTCCTTGAATCAAGTCATCAGTGATTCAATTTTTCTTGCAAAACTTGATGAAACTTTTAGGACAAAATCCATTCACGTTGCGGATTATTTTTTTCAGGAGACAGAAGGGAAAACATATTTTTCCCAAAGGCGAACAATTACAGATCAGGATATGGTAGATAATATAAGCCAGCTAGCTGAGGTTTTCTGTGTTTTTTTAGAAACTGTATCATGGAGAGATTTATCTTTAAATCCTACTTTTGGGGAGTACAGCGCAATAGTTGGCGGAGCAGATGCCGATTTTATTGCAGACAACTGTGTTGTTGATCTTAAAACAAGTAGCAAATTAGACTATAAAGGGGATGATTTTGCCCAAGTTCTTGGGTATGCAGTTAATTCCCTATAATTGTTTTTTGGATTTGCTGGCTAACAAGTTTGATAACTGGAGGCATAAGAATGGCAAAGTACTATGGTCATGACCCGATTGAACTAAATAAAATATACGACCTTGCTCTTCAATGGAAGAATGACTGTCTAATTAATGACGGGTGGCTTCTTTGGCCAGGAGAAAGTATCTGGACTTTGGACAATCTCCAAGACTTCAAACGCTGTTTTGTTGATAACCCGGACGAAACGGCCGATTCATTTGAGGAGAAGTTTAAAAAGCAATTGGCTGGAGAATCTTCGGACGTAACCAAGCTAGCGTGCGAATTATTGTTTATTTACTTTCTTTTCCCATCAGATACTAATGGTAAAACCAAAGTGAATTTAATCAAAAAAGTAGCATCTTGGAAAGGTCTTAATGTTCCACTAACATCAAACCTTAATGTGTTGCTTGAAAGTAAAGGTATTGGCAAACCGGGCACGGCATTTCATACAAGAAGACCTTTTGAGCTTTCTTACTTATGTTATATCGGCTTAGGAATCAAACGGTTGAATCATTCTGAACGAAATAACCTAATAGATAATCATAAAGACTTTAGGGTATTTATAGATGAATTAAGGCAGCGCAGTAATTATGCAATGCGTAATATCATCCTTCACCTTCTATACCCAGAGTATTATGAGCGGATTAGCAGTAACGGAAATAAGCAACAAATCTACAACGAGTTCAAAAGGATTATGAAAGGTAGCAATTTTCCTGATAATATTGACGATGCTATTTATAAAATCCGTCGCTACTTTGAACAAAAGAATCCAAGTAGCACATTTGACTTCTATAATGAACCTTTAGTAAGTATGTGGAAAAATGAAGATCCTGAAAAAATTGTCATGGAAGCTAGTGAAGATTATTCCATCATCGACAATGACAACTTTAATGAAAGGAGGCAAAATAAAATGACTAATGACTTGAATAAGAATATGGTTTTATTTGGCCCCCCGGGTACCGGTAAAACATACAGCGTTATTGAACGTGCATTAGAAATTATTGATAAAGAAAAATACAGCAACCTAATCAATAATCCAGACAAACGGGAAGCTGCCGTCAAAGAATTTAAAGAACTATTAAATATTGGTCAGATAGCTTTTTGTACGTTTCATCAATCGTACGGTTATGAAGAATTTGTTGAGGGATTAAGAAGTGACGGTAACGGAGGATTTGAACCCAGGGATGGGATATTCAAAATGATAAGTAATGCTGCAAGATCCAGTGCAAAAGACAATGTCAAAGGATATGACTTTGATGAAAAGAAGATTAACTTTTTTAAAATGTCTTTGGGGAATACCAATGATGGAGAAGAAGATATTTTCGACTATTGTCTTGACCATAATGTAATTGGTCTTGGCTGGGGCGTAGATATAGATTATTCGGACTGTGTTGATCGAAAAGCCATTCGGAAAAAATATGAAAGCAAATACGGGGATCAGGATTCCTTTAATATTGTTGCTGTTGACCGATTCAAAAACCGTATGACAATAGGGGATATTGTGTTTATATCTCATGGAAATGCCAAATTGAAAGCCATTGCCAGAGTCACGGGAGATTATTATTACGATGAGAATACAACAATAGAATTTAATCATTTTCACAAGGTTGAATGGCTTTATGTCAATAAAGAGCCTATGGTATCGGTGAAACAAATTTTAATTAATAAGAACTTTTCCCAGCAAGCGATCTATATGCATTCTAAAGATGACATCAATTTTGACAGCTTAAAAAGTTACTTGTCCCCTAAAGGTGGCATGAATAGAAACTATGTTCTAATTATTGATGAAATCAATCGGGGTAATATCTCCAAGATTTTCGGGGAACTGATTACCTTAATCGAACCAGATAAGCGTTTGGATGCTGACAATGAAGTGACGGTAACATTGCCTTATTCTAATGATTCATTTGGTGTCCCTCAGAATTTATATATCATTGGTACTATGAATACGGCTGACAGATCCATTGCCTTACTTGACACAGCATTAAGACGACGGTTCAACTTTATCGAACTCAGCCCGGATTATTCCATTCTTGATACCGATGTGGAGGGAATCAATGTACAAAAGCTCCTCAAAGCCATCAATGATCGAATCGAATATCTTTACGATCAGGATCACTTAATCGGGCATGCCTATTTTATAGATAAGCATTTATCCGTTCCCAAACTTGTTGCAATAATGAAAACCAAAGTTATTCCGCTGCTCCAGGAATACTTTTATCTAGACTGGGAAAAGCTTGAGCTACTTTTAGGCGGGGCAACGGATAATCTCCAGCAACAACAAGAGTATTTCTTATTTAAGAAAAAACTGGACCCCAGTCAAATCTTCGCCAGAAATTTAGAATACGATCAATCTACCAAAATTAGTTATACTATCGTAGCTGAGCCTAATGAAAAGGCCTTAAAGCGGATTTATGGCGATAATTAATCGGGGAGAGATCACTTTGAAGCATCTAGTAGTAGATGAGGGGACATCAAGAATTCCCATAACCAGAGAAGATAAAGATTATTCATTAACAATAGCTGAAGCTAAAGAGCTGAGAGAATATCTTAGGACACAGAAACTGGAGAAACAGTGTTTTTTGTGGAGCTTGGACAGCATTAAAATAATAAATTATGTAGGATTTATTCAGCTATCTACGGTTTCACTTGAGATATTACCCAAAGTATCTTCACATAAGAATTCTCGAGAAGTATTGCTTAACATGCTCATTGTCAGCCGGTATCTTGAGATCAATTATTCGGCTTTAGCAGGGCTTCAATTAGCAAAAAAAAATTTATTTGAGATTTTTGGTTACATCTTTGCTTTAAAGTTGAAACAGGAATTATTCTATGGCATCTATTCTACATACCAAGAATGCGAAAATAATCTCTCCTTTCAAAAAGGTAAGATTGTCTTTTCCCGGCAGATCAATAATGCATTGAAACATATCCCTAAGGCTTATTGCAACTACCATGAGTTCACCGCTGATAATGATCTGAACCGTATGTTCAAATTCGTTATTAATTTGCTATTAAGAAAAATTGAAACGGCTAAGACTTTGGATTTGTTGCGGTATTGTTCTTTAAATTTCCAAGATGTATCGGACATTACTCCCAACATAGTCGATGCGGATAAGGTGTTCTTTGATAGGACCAATCAGCGTTTTTCCCCGGCATTTTCATTAGCTAAGCTCTTCCTTGCCAATTGTTCCACAGTTGCTACGGCTGGTGGATACTTTTCGTTTTCTATCTTGTTTAAAATGAACGATTTGTTTGAACGCTATGTCTCGGTAATTGCGAGGAAAGCACTAAGTCCTTACAAAGTCAATTTGCAGCATAAAGAAATTAAATTGCTAATCAGCGAGAAGAATGACAAAGGAGTTTATTGGCTAAAACCTGATATGGTTGTGGAAAGTGAAAGTAGTCAATTGGTCATTGATACTAAATGGAAAATCATTAGCTCTCAATATTTTAGACATGGCGTAACTCGGGAGGATTATTTTCAAATGTATGCTTATTTGACGAGATATATGGATGCTAAGGCAGCTATTCTTCTCTATCCTTATAATGAGAATATTCCAACTGGGCCGGGTGCCCAATTGGAATCATACTACCTTGAGAACAATAACAATAAGAAGCTTAAGGTGTATAGCATAAGCTGGGATGATAACGATAAAACTGCTCAGGAACTTATGAAGATTGTTAGAGAAAATGAAATTGAATGTACATAAACTTTGGCTTTGCAAGGGAAAACGAAACCATTTTAAATTGTACGCTTTGAAAACGACCGCAGCTGACGGCAAAAAGCACTTGACCGACGTTGCGGATACAGAACAACTTTTGCGAATCATTCAGTCGATCCCTTCTCAGAAAGCAGAGCACTTTAAGTTGTAGCTGGCATCCGTCGGGAGGGAACGAATCGAGGAAACCCATCGAACCGGAATTAACCAGCGCTCACAGGCAATCCAAGTGCGTCTTCCCAGTAGAATCTTGTGCCAATAGAACTTGTACGGTATAATAACGTATAAGATAAAATTAGGTGGTGAGCCTGTGCCGGAAAAGCCCTACACCCCGCCATACAGCGTTACGGACGCCATGATTCACTTAGTTGCTGAAATCAGCGAACAAGTGGGTGTTGTTACCGTAAAGAATGAGAGTGCTGTTAACCCCCATTTACGCAGAGATAATCAAATACGGACGATTCATTCCTCCTTGGCGATTGAAAACAATTCTCTGTCCCTGGAACAAATGACGGATGTGATCCATGGCAAACGTGTTCTTGGCGTACCAAAGGAAATTCGTGAAGTAAAAAATGCTTACGAGGCATATAATCTCCTGTTATCCTTTGATCCGTGTCATATTGACGATCTTTTAAAAGCACATAAAATCCTCATGCTGGAATTGACCAATGAATCCGGTCGCTTCCGTTCCGGGGGTGCTGGTGTTTTTGCCGGGAGTGAACTGGTACACATGGCTCCGCCGGCTGAACTTGTGCCAAAATTGATCAGTGATTTATTTCATTGGGTAAAAAATGCCGATACACATCCTCTCATCAAAAGTTGTCTATTTCATTATGAGTTTGAGTTCATACATCCCTTTGCCGATGGTAACGGGCGTATGGGCCGGATGTGGCAAACTTTGTTGTTAAGCCGTTGGAAGCCGGTCTTTCATTGGCTTCCGGTAGAAACCCTGATTCGCGAACGGCAAAACGAATATTATAAAGTACTGGCTCTCGCCGACAAAGCCGCGGATTCCACTGCCTTTATTGAATTCATGCTTAGGGTAATTCGCGATAGTTTGCGGGAGCTTATTCAAACCGAACAAGTACGCGAACAAGTGACCGAGCAAGTTGAACGCCTGATGATGGTCTTAGGAAATGAAACCCTATCGGCAAAAGAGCTTTTAGAGCGGCTCGGGCTCAAACACCGTCCTACGTTCAGTATTAACTATTTGCGTCCGGCCTTGGAACTTGGGTTGATCGAAATGACTGTGCCGGATAAGCCAAACAGCAGCAGACAGAAATACCGGGCAATTAAGAAAACAAAATAGCCTGTTCTTTCATGGTCTTAACAGAGGGAGTGGATTCAATGAACTTAGCTGATTTTCAGGACGAAATCGAAGAAGTGATTCTGGAACGCGGCCATCAATACTATCAGGAAGGCTGTGTCCGCTCTCTGGAAGAGATAGAGCCCAACGTTTATCAGGCCAAGGTAAGCGGCAGCGATTTTTATCTGATCCAGGTGGAACTGGATGAAGAGAATAATATCATGGCCAGTAGCTGCAGCTGCCCCTATGACTGGGGTGAAACCTGCAAACACGAAGCGGCAGTTTACTTTGCTTTGCAGAAGAGGTTGAGCGGGGGTAACTCCCCTAACAGCAGGAAGAAGGCCGAAGCGGCTTCTAAGGGGAGCAAAGCGGTTTTACCCAAAAAAGACCTGAAGCAAATCCTGGCGGAGACTTCTCAGGAAAATCTGATTGGTTTTCTGCTCACTCTGGCAGGAGAATCAGCGGAGATAAAAGCCCGGTTGGAGCTTGCCTTCGGAGGCGGGAACGAACAAGAGGAGATCAAGCGCTGCAGTAAACTGATCCGCAGCTATCTTGATAAGAACTCTGATCGTTATGGCTTTATCGGCTATCAGCAAATGGACGAGGCCTTGACCGGGGCGGAGCTGGTTCTGGAAAAAAGCCGGGACGCCTTGCTCAAGGGCAACCCCTTGCTGGCGGTCCGCCTGGCCTTGCTGGTCATGGCCGAGGTCGTGGATCTGGAAGGGGACGACTCTGATGGCGGGGTCGGTGCCCTGATGAACGAAGGACTTTACTTGCTGGATGAGGTGGGGGAAATGGACGACCTGCCTGCAGCCACCCGGGAATCCATCCTTGCCTTAATTCTGAAGGAAGCTGAGAGTCGGCGCTATTATGGAGAAACAGGGTGGCAGACTGACCTTCTCAGCCGTTGTGTCCCCTTTGCCGCCACTCCGGAAGCACGTAAAAGACTGGGAGATTTTCTGCAGAAGCTGCTGACCGCCAACCAAAAGACCGACTGGTCTTCGCAATATCGCATTGAGAACATTCTGGAGATTCAATACAGCCTGCTGGTTCGTTTTGAATCCGCAGCCCAGGCGGAGTTTTTTCTCAATCAGCATCTGAACTACGGCTCCTTTCGGGAAACCGCGATCCGGCTGGCTCGGGAACAGGGGGATGAGGAGAGGATCGTCCGGCTTTGCCTGGATGGGGAAGAGCAGGATCAGGAGAAGTTTGGTTTGGTGACCCGCTGGAAAGAATACCGGTATCAATCCTATATCCGCACCGGACAGCTGGCAGCCCAGCGCAGTCTGGCTTTGGAATTCATTGAGGGCGGGAGCTTCCCCCATTATCAAGACTTAAAAGGCACCTATTCCGCAGCGGAATGGCCTGCTGTTTACCCGGCTATCCTGGAACGGCTGGCCGGCCAAGGGAACCGGTACCGGAGCATCTACACCCAAGTCCTGGTGGAGGAACAGGAGTGGGAAAAACTCATGGCTTACGTCCGCACCACTCCTTCCAGTGTTGATACTTATTATAAGCATCTGGTGCCTGAGTACCGAGAAGAAATTTGCCGGATTTTCCGTAGCAATATCAAACAGGCGGCAGCCAGGGCCAGTACCCGCAGCCATTACCAAGTGGTCTGCGCTATGGTTCGGACCTTGAAGAAAGCCGGCGGTGTGAAAGATGCCAGGGAAGCAGTGCGGGAATTGCTGCTCATGTATCCGAGAAGACCGGCCATGCGGGACGAACTGGGCAAGCTCAAACTGGATTGAAGCCTGCCCCTATTCCCTTGCATTCTGCTGTTTATTTAGTTGCAGGCTCCTGTGAGCTAAGGTGAAGAAAGGAACTGCCTATGCTTACTCAATGTACAATAGTGGATTAGTTTGGAACATCAATAAGCGCCGGCAACTCTGCCGGCGCTTTCCCTTTGCCATGACAGGTAAAAATCATGCAAAATAAGAAGGAAATTGCTGGATTACCGCGAAATTATCTGAAATAAAGGAAACATATGTTGCTCGATTTTAAGACCTCGGTGAAGGCCTTCCCTAGGATGGTGAAATCTACAGCAGATATTTTGAGTGACGGGTGGTAATGAAATGGGACTTTTCGATGTAGTACCGAACAACTTTTTTTCGGTATTAGTATCAGGAAATAAAGAAGTATATGTTGATGCGCTCATGCTTCTGCACCAACTGTTCAAATTCGAGCTAAACATTAGGGTGGATGATTATATTTCTTCATTAATTTCCCTGTTGGAGGATAAAGCGTTTGTTCCCGAAGATGATGATGAGATGCCGGAAAGCAGCCTCACGCCCAGTGGAAAAGCCCGTTTGATCTTAAATCGCTTTGTCAAAACAGGCTGGGTCGACAAGGAGTTTCTCGACGGTTCATTTGTGGAAATTATTACGCCCCGTAATTACGCCATATCCATCATGAAGCTGCTCAGTGAACTTGGCGACAAATCACTGCATGAATACAATTCACTGGTTTTTGCCACCTATTCCAGCTTAAAACAAGCGAAAAACGAACATGAATCACAGATGTATGAGGCTGTTTTATCAGCAAAGGCTAACACCGAACAGCTGGAATACGAGCTGCGCAGGCTCTACCATGGAATTCGCGAATTTTTGCGCAGCATTCAGGAGCAGAATGATGTAAACCTGCTGCTACAGAACCACTTTGAAGAATACAAAAAGATGTCGGACCGGATCTATCATCCGATCAAGACAATGGATTCTATTCATCGTTATATGGCCCCGATTCAAAATATTTTATCCGATATACTGGCAGATGAGAAACTCATGCGGATCATGCGCGAGAGGGCCATGACGATTAAAAAGTATGATGAGGGGGCCGAAGCGGAGGAAGAAATCTTATCGGCAATCGATTATGTTCTGGATGCTTATCAATCAGTGGGCAGCATCATCAATGAGATCGACAGAAAACACAGTACCTATACAAAAAGTTCTATCGAAAAAATTCAGTATCTGATGACCGCCGACCAAACTATCAAAGGTAAGCTCGTCGAGCTTTTAAAAACTTACGCTGATGCAAAAAGCGAGGAGCGCAACGCATTGGGTGACATGTTTGAAAAGAACATTCGCATCAACCGTCAGGAGTTTGTGGACGGCAAATCACTTTATCATAAAAGTATCAGGAGCCGGCGTGTCCATACTACGCCGCTTCCTATTGATCAGGACAATGCCTTCTCTGATCTGGCGATGGCCGGTATGCTGGAGCAGATAAAAAATGGCTATCCAGTGGCGAGGATTCGTGCCTATGTTGATAGGCTCTTCGCCCATGGAGCAGAATCTGTAAGGAGCGAAGATGTTCCCCTCAACAGTGACGCTGATTTTATCCTGCTGATTTTAGCTATTGTTCGCGCCAATGACAAAGGAATGCCTTATCGGGTGCAGATGGGAGAGGGACGAATCGAGCGAAACGGATACCGCATTCCCAACATGATCATCAGTAAGAAAGGGGGCAAGCACCATGTGGAGTGAACGATACGAAGCTTTATCCAGTTATGAAAGAGGCGAGTTCCGCCGATTGGCCAACTATTTACTATCTCATACCTACATGGTGAGATACCAGTATCAGCCTTCCCAGCAGATGACCTTGCCTAACGCTGATTATCAGATGGCCACGCGACTTTTTCCCGTGCTGCGGGATTATTTTACTGTTACGGGATGGCAGCTTGAGAAAGACGACAACTACGGAATTATGTCGTTGATCAATATTTACGATCATAATCGGTTGCGAATTGATCGTTTCACCACCTTGTTTCTCTACACTTGCCGCCTGATCTATGAGGAGCAGCGGGAGCAGGCCAGCAGCTTCCATATGGTAAAAACCGACACGCAAACCGTGGTTGAGAAGATGCGGATGCTCGGCCTGCTTGATAAGGGTAAAACGACACAAAAAGAGCGGATCGAAGCCCAGCGCACCCTCGGGCATTATAATATTATTCAAAAAATGGAGTCGGTTGCCTGGAGCAATGACGGAAATGAACTATTAATTTTACCGTCAATTTTGTCGATTATCTCGAATCAGGGCATTAATGATATGATGCTGGAATTGGAAGAAATGCGTATTAATGGCTCTGATGAAGCAGGGCAGGAGCAGGAGGATTCGGAATGAAAAAGATGACCAGGCTCCTGCTGATCCATTGGCATTATTTCGCACGTGAGATGGTGGAATTTGAACAATTGAATTTTTTAACGGGTAAAAATGCTTCCGGAAAATCCACAATAATTGACGCGCTGCAATTAATTCTACTGGGCGATACCAGCGGCAGCTTTTTTAATAAAGCCGCTAATGGACGGGGCAATCGAACCCTAACCGGATATCTCAGGGGTGAGTTGGGCGATGATGAAGACTCGGGCTTCAACTATTTGCGCAGCGGGAGGTTTACCAGCTATATCGCGGTGGAGTTTTTTGATGAGGAGAAGAAAAGGAGCTTTACCGCCGGCTGTTGTTTTGATACATTTTCGGAAAACGATATGCAGAAGCTGTTCTTCTTATATGACGGCGCTATACCCGACAATGAGTTTGTCGAGACAGGGAGTCCTATGGTAATCACCGCACTGCGTGCTTATTTGAAAGAGCATTTTACCGGACACCACTCCACGACCGATGTCGGTAGAGATTTCAGGACAAACCTGTATGGTAAACTCGGGGGCTTGCGTGAACGCTTTGGTCAGTTGCTGAAAAAAGCAGTGTCCTTCAATCCAAATGTTGAAATTCAACAGTTTATTTCTGAATTCGTATGCGATACACAGCAGACCGTAGACGTAAGCCGCATGCAGGAGAATATCAGAAGTTACAAAAGCCTGGAAAGCGAGGCTGATGTCCTAAAGGGTAGAATCGCCTTGCTTGACCAGATACTAACTATTCATCAAAGTTTTACGGTCCAGCGGCAAAATGAAATGCTGTACTCTTACCTGATCGAACGTTCCCAAGCAGATATAAAGGCAATAGAACTGGAAGCGGCCAAGGATAAAGCCAAAACCTATGACGCACAGCTATCCGAATTAACGGATACCATCAACGCTGAAACGACACGCCTTAGCAAGCTTCAGGAAGAACGGGACCTGATGCAGGCGAAGCTTCTGAACAACGAGCAGGCGCAGGCTCTGCAGCTCCTTGAAACACAAATAGCTGAAAAGGAGCAACAGATCAGCGCTTTGCGCGGAGAATATGATAAAGCAGTTGCCGTTCTGTCTAAATGTGTATCATCCTGGAGAATGAACTCCTCCGCAATGCTGCAAAAGATAGGCTCCATAGAAAATGCTTTACTCGATCCGTTGCTTGTTTCCCGCATCAACGATCTGCACTCAGAAGGGCAGGCTTTCTTAAAGCGAATGGAGTCATTGCTCCGAATTGACTATGCTGTAATCTTAGAGACTGGTCAAAAGGGGCTCGATGAATATGCCGTGCTGGCCGATTCGCTTAAAGTACATTCTATACAATTAGCCTCTCGTATGGGAGAGGAGCAAGTGACTCTTGCCGAACGGAGAAAAATACTACAGCAGGAAAAGGAATCCCTGGAAAGTGGAATCTATCCCTTTCCCCAAGATGTGACCGATTTGAAAGAGGCGGTCTCTTCCCGTTTGCGCCTGAATACTGGAAAGGACATAAAAGTTCTCGTTGTAGCCGAAGCTGCTGAGATTAAAAATGACCGCTGGCGCAATGTTATTGAAGGATACCTGAATACACAAAAATACTACATCATTGTTCCTCAGGAGTATTTTCAGACGGCTTTACGCGTTTTTGATGCCATTAAGCGTCAAAGGCAAATATATGGTACAGGCATCATTGATATTGAAAAAATGAAGCATATTAAGCCAACGGCAGACTCAGGAAGTCTTGCCGAAGAGATTGCAACGGACGAGCAGGATGTCCGGTTGTTTTTGGACTACACCCTTGGGCGGGTAAAGAAATGCGATCGTGTAGGTGATTTAAGGCGTTTTCGTACATCGGTGACAGATGAAGGTATGATGTACCAAAATTTTGTTGTCCGGGCAATGGATCCGAAACGCTGGGCAAAGCCGGCGATTGGCCAGGGCGCTATACAGAGGAGACTGGAAGACGTTAAAAAAGAGATAGGCGTATTAGCACAGCAAATAGCTGCATGTGCCACGATAAAAACCGGTCTCCAGTTCAGTAGTACATTGGTCGCGCTCAGCCAAGCAGAGATTGAGCATGCCATCTCCTCGGCGAAAGGCCTGTCTGCCGTGGAAGCTTTGGAGAATGATGTGCGATCTTTGCGGGAAAGCCTCTCAACCATTGATAAGAGCGCGGTGGAGGCGTTGAAAGCACACATCGAAGCTTTAGCAAATGAGATGAAGATTCTTTCCGAACGAATTCGTAAAGACAACATCGATTATGGAAAACGTGAGGCCATTGTTACCATGCTTCGAGATGAAACTATTCCAAAGCTTACAGGCGAATTAGAGACATTGGAAACGGAGCTTACAAGGAAATACAATGAGGAATGGCTGGAAAACACCGGCCGCTTGAGATATCAACGAGAGTTATCTTCCCGAGGCAATGCAGAGGACATCAATCGGGCATTCCCGCGAGAGCTGAGTAGATCTACCAATGCACGTGAGTCTATGTGGGACGATCTATTGAATTTACGCCGTACTTACAACGAAAAATACATCATGGGCTATAATATTAAGGCGGAAGATAATGAAGTGTATGATAATGCTTGGCTTGAACTCAGTGAAAACAAATTGCCTGAGTATTTGGCAAGAATTGAGGATACGCGTCAAAAGGCTTTTGAACAGTTTCAGGAAGATTTCCTCAGCCGTTTGCAGAACAACATTAATGATGCGAAGCGTCAGATTGACGGGCTTAACAACGCGCTGAGCGGGAGTTCCTTCGGTGAGGATACCTATCGGTTTCGTATTGTGCCAAAACCGGAATATAGGCGCTATTATGATATGATCGTCGACCCTATGCTCCTCGAGGGAGGCTATAATTTGCTTTCAGAGCAGTTCAATGCAAAATACAAAGAAGAGATCGCAGAGCTTTTCGCTATCATAACCAATGAAGGAGCTCCGGCAAAGGTACGTGAGCATGACGATTATGAGAAGCGCGTGCAGGCATTTACCGATTACCGTACTTATCTGTCCTTTGATTTGGAAGTCGTAAATCGTGATGGCGAAACGCAAAGGCTGTCAAAGACACTTGGCAAGAAGTCCGGAGGAGAAACACAGACACCTTTCTATATTGCGGTGCTGGCCTCCTTTGCCCAGCTATATCGAATAGGAAGAGACAAAAACGCCAGTACATCGCGTCTAATCATTTTCGATGAGGCCTTCTCCAAAATGGACGGCGAGCGGATCATCCGGAGTATTGAGCTTTTGCGTCAGTTCAATTTCCAAGTAGTGCTTTCCGCGCCACCTGATAAGATAGGAGATATTGCTACTCTCGTTGACAGAAATCTGTGTGTTCTTAGAGACGGAAAACGTGCCTGCGTCAGAAGCCTTGACCCCAAGCGGCTTGAGGAAATTGAGTATGAGTGATACGATTCAACGACAATTGTTGTCAGCCTTGCTGGATAAGTATGAGCGCAGCATCTTTTTCCGTGAAGGGATACACCCAACTCGGAGAATTATGCTGAAGTTATATGATAACGGGCAGTCTGATTTTCCACAGTATAATATTGAGCAAAGTGAGAAGCGCATTTTAGCCAATCGTGCGGTTTTGGCAATGGCGGAGAAGCGGCTTGTCTTCTACCAATGGATGAAGGGCGAAGAAAATCATATCATCGCCCAGATATGGTTAAACCTTGAAAACTTGCCTATGGCCTACGAATTTGCTGGACGTCAACCCAAGAATGAGAAGATCGATGATGTTTGCTTCGAGATACTGGATGTCTTGGATAAAGTTAAAGTCTTATGGGCAAGGCAATATCTTCAGGACCTATATGAGACAATTTCCCGCAAGCGCGATCTTGGCAATAGGCTCCCGGAAGCTGAAGACGAGCGGAAAGAGTTGTTCCGCGCGATACAGTTTATTGACGGTATGGGGGACTCCGAAGTGTTGGAAAGGGTCTTTTCGTTACAATGCTTTGGAGATTCCAAGCAATTTGAACGAACAGTAAAGTCACGCCTGCTAAGTGTTCTGCGAAAATATCTGGATACTGAAGAGGATGCCAGGGACGAGGAGTTGCTCAGGCAAATTGGAATCGTTAAATATCCGGAACAATTTGAGTTTTGTGGTGATGTAAAGCTATCCTTCGCGTGCGGCACGGTCGATTTTTCGTATCTGCGGTATGGCGGAAATGTCTGCTCAGCGGATTTGCTCCGAGGAAATTTGGTTATCACTTCCGGAGTGGAGCGGATTCTATCAATTGAAAACCGTGCCAATTATATTGACTATATATATAAGCATAAGGTGGATAATGAACTGGTTATCTATCACGGTGGACAGTATAGCCCGTCCAAAAAGAAATTCTTTCATGCCGTAGCCAAGGCCATGCCAACAAACTGCGGCTGGTCTCACTGGGGAGATATTGATTATGGCGGCTTTAGTATGTTGGCCCGGCTGCGGCGCGAAATTACCCAAGATATCAGTGCCTATCGAATGAATGTGCAAGAACTTAAGCGATATAGCAATTTAACCGCTTCGGTTACTCATGCCTATGCTGAGAAGGTAAAGAGTCTTGGGTTACGATCAGAACTCAACGATTGCAAGGAATGTCTGGATTATATGGTGAGTAATAGAAAGAAGCTGGAACAGGAGGCTATGCTGACCGACACAGAATAAAGGGCTTCCCGAGGAAGAACGGGCTGAGTTACTGGTGAAAATGGATGTGGAAGGCATGAGCACCCGGTAGCTGAAACAGGCTGTTGAGCAGCGGCGGAGCAGGCCGCGGCCGAGCGGGATCAGGTCAGACAGGAGAGCGCGGATCTCCTTGAGGATCTGAACAAGGAAAAGGATAAGAATGTTCAGTTGGCTGAAGAACGGGACATCCTGAAAGCCGAAATCCATGATTTGGAGATGGTGAAGGGGCAGCTGGAACAGGAGATTGAAAATAGGAAGGCCTCCTATGACAAGCTGAAAGAGCGCTCAGGTTATAAAGCCATCAAAAAGATGGAAGCATCTCTGAATGAAGCCTATGGCAAGGCGAAGGCTAATAAAATCGCCTTCTTATATGACAGCCCTTTCAAGACCTTTAAAAAACTGGCCTATGAAATGACCAAGTTTACCGGGAAAAACCCGGAGCTGCATGCCACATATAAGGAGAAGATCCACGATTTCCTCCACAATGCCTTGCGGGAGAAGCTGTGAAAAGTACTGCCCATAACGAAAACCAGGCTTCCCGGGAGGTTGCACTCTTCAGGAAGCCTTTTTGCTCAGGTGTATTTGTCTGCAGACTGTCCTATGAAATTTAATTCAAAAGTAAGCAAATGGATATAGTTTAGTGTGAATCAGTGCTGGAATCACCATGCCTAATAAGACAGATCAGAGGAGGGAGCTTGAATGTTTTCTTTGATTACGATATTTTCCACTTGATGTTTAACAATATCGTAGACCACATGGGCTGCAACATGATTATCACTTGAAGCGGGATAACAGGTAAGCGACAGTTTTGTGCTGTCTGGTGACCATTTAATCTGTGGTTCAAGATAAATTGTAGTTATTTTTTCATTTATTGTGCCCGATTCATTAAATGCTGATATAAGGGTTTTTGAGGGTATTGGATCGTAAATCTCCCTATTCAGAGAATCGAACAGGTAAAGGCCATTGTCCCGGCCCTCTGTACCGTTTAGTGTTATCATATTGATAAAGGCACCATAAACACTATCCGGTGACCAAATTACCCGACCAAAGGAATTGTATTTATTTGATAGGGCATATGTCTTATTATTTCCGGCAAAAAAACTTACGCTGGCAGTCTGATCTTTGGTCTCTTCATAGTTTGTTTCAGTACGATATTCTATCTCAGCCATCTTTTCTCCGTCAAAACTTGCATAGGTTTGCAATTGGAAGAGATCTCCCCGAGCGCATGCCGCAAGATATTGGTCCAGAGATTCCGGGCGACAAGGGAAGAAAATATAATTGGAACCCTTGTTTTGACGGAGAGAAGCAGTGTACCTGGGAGGGAGATTTGGCTCAGAAATATACTTCACGTCAAAGCTGAAATCGTTATCCAGGGTATATGTCCATAATGTATAGGCGGAGGCTTTATCTTCTGTGACTGTATTGGGAACATATTGTTTGGGAATATCAGCTAACGTCAGTTGACCGTTCGCCAACATTTTTAAGGTATCTATGTCCAAGGAGTTTTTAGCAATAGCTTCTTGGACATGGGGTGTATTCTGCTGCCCAAACACAGGCTCGTTTTTGGCATCGGTTAAAGTGACCATCCCAAATAAAATCATAACTCCGCAAACAAAGACTGAAGCAGTCTTTAATTTTTTAGAAGGTTTAATGATCAAACTAATTCTTGTACCAATGGTGCTTTTTCCCGAGGCCATTGCAGTGGCTGTATTAAGAATAGGTGTTTTAGTATTGCGGGTATTTAACAGGGTAAGGAGGGTTTCGCCGTATTCAAGGCTTTCACATTCATCCAGGTAACGCAGCACTCTGGCGTCACAGCTTAGCTCGGAGTCCTCCCGGGAAGCAAGGGCGGCTGCCCATACAAAAGGGTTAAACCAGTAAACAGCACAGCAAATATTTCGAAGCAAAGTGAAAAGATTATCCTTTTGCTTGTAATGACACAGCTCATGCAGAAGTGTATGCCTTAGGATTGTCGTGCTTGCTGTGGCTTCCGGCGTCACGGCAATGCGGGGATGGAACAGCCCGACTAAACAGGGAGAAGGCAACTTATCTGAAAGAATGACTGGAAGGGGAGTCTTGATTTTAACCTGCCGGCATAGCTCCTCATAAAAGGGAATTTGCTCAGATTTCAACTCTAGAGAAGATTGGCGCAGTTGATTGAAAAAACCTTTGTTCAAAATAATCATATAAGTCGTAACAGCCAAGGCTCCGCCTGCCCAAAGAGCAAACAGTAAAAAGAATAGGGTGGGCTTAACTCCTTTTTCTTCAACCGGCTGTTTTATGGTGATTTCACTGCTGACGTTCGGTGGTTCTGTTTCATTCTGTCTTTCAGGATTTGTTAACAGGCCGGATTCAAAGGAAGGAAAGCGTGGTTCGATTGCATTTTGTTCAATAGCTGTAACAGGTGAGGTTTTAACCAGGTTCATGATACTGGCTGAACTAGGAATATCAATGGGAATAAGAAGGCGGATAAGGACCAGAAGCCAAGACGCATAGAGTAAGACTGAGGGTATTTTTCCTCTAAATATTCTTCGTAACACCAGCAAAGCAATAATAAGCAGTGAAGCTGTCAGTGTTCTTTCAAGTAAAAAATGCAAAACAGCTTCGGTCATTTTAATTCGCCTCCCAGCCCCTTTTTAGCTTCTTGTAAGGATTTCATCAACTCATCAATCTCTTTTTCGCCTAACTTTTCTTCCCTGACCATGGATGAAACCATCAGTCCTAGATTGCCGTCCCAGAGCTTTTTCAAAAAAGAACGAGTTTCATCTGCCACGGCTTCCTGATAGTCCAAAATCGGATAATAAAGATGATGAGGGCTGGCCTCTTTTCGGTGAACTGCCCCTTTGACTTCCATACGCTTAAGGAAAGAGAATATGTCATGTCTGGTCCAACCAGTATCTTCTTTCAGCTGGTTTTCAATTTGACGACAGGAGAGGGGATAGTGCTCCCAAAGGACTTTTAAAATCTTCCATTCTGAATCGGAAAGCCCAACTTTTTTGTTTGCCATAAAGCTTCAACCCTCCGGTTTTATGATGTTAATCTCATTTTAATGCCATAGGAATCCTTTACAAAAAGTTAAAATAAAGGTAGACTACAGCTGACAAAAAAGCTAAACTAAAACAGTAGACAATAGCCTACTATTTTAGTTTAGCTTTTTTTGTTTTAATGTCAACCTTTGTGTGTATCTCCAATCATCATCCTAAGGAAAAATGGAAGGAGAGAGTCAAATCATAACTACTACAAGAATTAAACGCACAAATAAAAAAAGAAAAAGATTTAAGCCTAAGATATTCGTACTGTTTATGATCTTCCAGATGATTTTGCCTATAATCATGACTCCCTTTATTATCTTTTACGGTCCCTTCGACAGTCTTAAATCTCTTGTCGTGGGTACGGTTTATACATCCCGTCATCCGCACTATCTCAATTATTTTTTATCCCAGGAAGAAATCGAGACAATTATTGCTCAAAATAATCAGAGTTTAGGCGGGGATATTCAGGATACGAATCGCAGTAATGCTGTGAATTTAGAAGAGGGAATCGTGGTTGAAGATATAGAAGGTAAAAATGCATTAGGAAGATTTCGCGGAAAAGTCATGTTGATAAAAGACCCTAAACGCATAAAAGTAGCTGTTACCCAAAGTCTTGGTGTCAATGGGGAACGTGTGAGCGATTTGGTTAAGAATATGGGAGCGGTAGCTGGTATAAACGGCGGGGGGTTTTATGACCCGGACGGCAGTGGTAATGGAGCTTACCCGGACGGGATTACGGTTCAGAAGGGGGAGATCATCCATAACAATGTGGGGGATAAAGCTATAAATATGATTGGCTTAGATAAAGAAGGGCAATTAGTCCTGGGCAATATGACGGTCGCCCAGATACGGGAGAAAGGCATTCAAGAAGCGGTGCATTTTGAACCTAATTTAATTGTCAATGGAAAGAAGGCAGAGTTCAGTGATGGTCCCTATGGATATGCACCGCGCACAGCCATAGGCCAAAAAGCTGATGGAACAATTATTTTTGTGGTGATTGACGGTCGCCAACCTACATGGAGTATGGGAGCTGGCATGAGTGACCTATACAATATATTTAGAAAATACGATGCAGTGGCAGCGGCTAACCTGGATGGCGGTTCTTCCACTGAAATGATGTATAACGGGAAAATATTAAATAAACTGTGGAATATGTTTGGTGAGCGTTATATGCCTACTGGCTTTGTGGTTATGCCATAAAAATAGGGAGTAAACCGATTTAATCCTTAAAGTCCTTCGCTGAATACTATATTGAACATTAATGCTAACTTTTTCCTAAGTACGCTGCAGAAACATACCCATATTGGCCGTTTGCGTCAATTTTTGCCCAACCACTTGATGTGACTTCAATAACAAGAACAAACTCTCCAAATAATGCAGTGCCGATGGCACCATAGCTAGTACCTGAACCGGATCTGACAACTAGGCTCGGTGAAGCAGTTGTCATGACAAGCTGAAGAGCGCATAGGTTACGAAGCCATCAAACAGACGGAGGTATCCTGAATGAAGCTTATGGCAAGGCCGAGGCCAATAAAATTGCCTTCTTATATGTCAGCCTCTTCAAGACCTTTAAGGAATTGGCCTACGGAATGCCTCAGTTTGCCGGTAAAAACCCAGAGTTGCATGCCATATATAAGGAGAAGATCCATGTTTTCCTTCACAATACCTTGCGGGAGAAGCTCTGAAAAGTACTGCCCATAAAGAAAACCAAGCTTCACCAGGTCGACACTGTCTTCGCACTTGTTACCTTTGATTCATATCCCTAGTGAGGCGAAGTCGTTGGTTCACTTATGCTTAGAAAGTATATAGCGCAAGCTTATGCTTCCTGATAGTGCAAGCAAAGGCTTCTTGTGAGTATGCACTCTTCAGGAAGCCTTTCTTTGCTCAGCTGTATTATCTGTGCAGGGGTGCTTATACGTTTTGCCTCAGACAGTGCCCTTATGAATCTAATCCTCCATGATCCGGCCGTTGGTTGTGATCGTGACGACCTGCCAGGGTATGACTTGGCCGCTGTTTTTGAGAGCGGTTTTCACCGCGCTTTCCAAACCACCGCAGCAGGGAACTTCCATCCGGATAAGGGTCAGGGATTTAAGTGAGTTTTGCTGCAGGATGGCCGTCAGTTTTTCGCTGTAATCCACAGAATCAAGTTTTGGACAGCCGATCAGGGTGACTCTGTTACGCATAAACTCGTTGTGGAAATTCCCATAGGCATAAGCAGTACAGTCGGCAGCGATCAGGAGATTGGCATTATCAAAATAAGGAGCGTTTGGGGGAGCCAGCTTTATTTGCACCGGCCATTGCTTCAGCTGAGATTTAATCTCCTGCTGGGTTTCCGGTTTATAGGTGGATTCGGGACGGCTCAGCAGCTCGGCATGATTGCCTGGACAGCCGCAAGCCAGGGTATGCCCGTGGTGTTCGTGCTGTTCATGCTGGTGATGGTGACCTTCCAGATGTTTTTTAACGGCTTCTTCATCAAATTCCACCGCTTCTCTTTCTTCAAAAGAGATCGCATCCTGCGGGCAGGCAGGAAGACAGTTGCCAAGCCCGTCGCAATAATCATCGCGGAGCAGGCTGGCTTTGCCATTTACCAGCACCAGCGCCCCTTCGTGACAGGCGGTAATGCATAATCCGCAGCCGTCGCACGACTGCTCATCGATTTTAATCATCTTTCTGATCATTGTTGGACCCTCCTCGGGATTTTTTCTTTCATTTTAACATGGTGCAGGAAAGGGCGATGTGCCTAAAATCACGTTGACACAGTTCATACACCCCTTTGCCGATGGCAACGGACTAACGTGTTATTGCCAAAGGATTTTTTATGATGTAAAATGCCGATAGAACGCTTGTTTGATCTCGGGAGAATGATTTGTATCGGCATGTACTAGCTATATCAGGGGAGGAATCAGTATGGGGTTGCTTCGGGAAATATTTGGTCCAAGTCAACATGAGGTTTGGGAAGCATTATGTCAGGAAATTGGTGCGGACCTTATTGACGGAGGCTTTTTTAAAGGAAAGAAAGTCGTTGCTAAAATCAAAGAATGGGCCATTACTTTAGATACCTATACCGTGTCAACCGGGAAAACATCCACAACCTATACCCGAATGAGGGCGCCTTACCTAAACAAAGACGGGTTTAAATTCAGGATATATCGCAAGGGGATTTTCAGTAATATCGGGAAGCTTCTCGGATTACAGGATATAGAAGTGGGGTACCCGGAGTTTGACGATCAGTTCATCATTAAAGGAAACGATAGCGATAAATTAGTTAGTTTATTCTCAAACTCAAGAATACGCAAGCTTATCGAAATACAGCCGGATATCTCCCTGAAAGTCAAAGATGATGAGGGGTGGTTTGGCAGCGAATTCCCGGAGGGCGTTGATGAACTGTACTTTCAAGTTCCCGGAACAATTAAAGATATGGATAGACTGAAGACGCTCTATTTCCTTTTTGCCGAAGTGTTAAATCAGTTATGTCTTATCGATTCGGCTTATGAAGATAGTCCGAATGTAACGGTTCAGCTATAGTTGGCAACACCGGGAGCAGCCAATCTTTTGCTGATACGTTTTCCCTCATATGGGCCGCAAAAACTTTCCTTGAGCGCCTTAGCTTTTAAAAATCATACATACTTTAGTGCTTCCGCGCTAAACTGCAAGACCCCCATGTGGGTATGTCCATAGTCCAGCCGGTCGGCCATGGCTTCTTTGCCCAACAACTTGATAGCGGAGGTGTGCTGATATGCGCTTATGGACGATTCAAGATAAAGCGGCATATGACGACCTTTGCGAAAAGGGCGTTCTACATTGCGATGCCGCATTAGCCGAGTGGTTGAAAGACGACTTGTTTAGGAAATCCTACGACTGGCTTGTTGGGGAAATGAAAGGGTGTGTCGGAGAGCCGCCCCAAGGCGTTGAGTATCCGGTATGGGCTTGGTATCTCCTGTTTGGCAAAAATGTAAAACCCGATTTGCGGAGGGTTGAGTTCAGAAATTATATCGGCGAACACTATGTCATCGAAGCCGAAATACCCGACGAAAAGATCTTGCTGAGTGATGAGGAATACTGGCACTTGGTGCTGAACGACAGCTATTTTTCTGATGCGCCGGAAGATGATGATGAAGCTGAGGAACTTGCGGACAAATGGTTTGCTGGCCTGCCGGCACAAGAGCAGGAGCAAGTTAAACGAGAATCTTGGAAGAAGGTATTCGATAAAGCCTGCTGCCCGTGGACTTTTGTACAAGCGACTTTTTGGGAACTACGAAAAGAGCAAATTGTAAGCGTGAGAAAGTTTTATGGCAAGGCAAAACCAATTGAACTTTAAAGGCTTCCCCAAGAGTTATTTCTCTCGGGGAAGCCTTTGTCTATATCATGCAATATCGCTTAGCTCAATTCCTTACTAAACCCCCATACTCCTCATACCCTCCCCAAAGCAGGAATTGACAAAAATCAGGAGAATATTATCGAAAACGGAAAGATACCTGAAAGTGACAAATACAGCAGGTCTGACGGAAAAGGGGGGAAAGAACGTGAAGCCGATCACCTTTATCGACACCGAAATCGAGCCGAGAAGCAAAAAGATCCTGGACATCGGCGGCATTAAAGGGGACGGCAGTACCTTTCACTCCGCTTCAGTGCCTGACTTTACTGCGTTTCTGCGAGGCAGCGAGTATCTTGGCGGGCATAACATCTTTCACCACGATCTCAAGTATCTGGACAACACCCTGCAGGCCGCGGGTCTCCACACGGCCAAAGTCATCGACACCCTCTGGCTTTCCCCCCTTTTGTTCCCCGCCCGGCCTTATCATGCCCTGCTCAAGGACGATAAGCTGCAGACGGAAGAGGCCAACAATCCTCTCAACGACTCCATCAAAGCCAGGGATTTATTCTTTGATGAGGTGACCGCATTTCAGCAGGCGGACCCCCTTCTGAAGGTCATTTTTCATAGCCTTTTAAAGGGACAAAAGGAGTTCAGCGCATTCTTCCACTATATGGGCTATCAGGGGAGTTCCTTATTTCCTGAGAAATTGATCCGGGACAAGTTTCAGGGCAGGATCTGCGCCCAAGCCGACCTGACCGGACTTATAGCCCACTATCCCGTGGAGCTGGCCTATTGCCTGGCCTTGCTCAATACCAATGATCGCTATGCCATCACCCCGCCCTGGGTCTTAAAACATTACCCTTCTACCGAGCGGATCATGTATTTATTGAGAAACAACCCCTGTCTGGAGGGGTGCGTTTACTGCCATGAAGCCTTGGACATTCATAAAGGACTGAAGCGGTTCTTCGGCTTTGATTCCTACCGGACTTATGGAGGGGAGCCCCTCCAGGAAAAAGCGGTTCAGGCGGCTGTGGACAATAAATCCCTGCTGGCGGTTTTTCCCACCGGAGGGGGGAAGTCCATAACCTTCCAGATTCCGGCCCTGATCAGCGGGGCCGCGGCCAAAGGGCTGACGGTGGTCATTTCCCCTTTGCAGTCCCTGATGAAGGACCAGGTGGATAATCTGGAAAGAGCGGGGATCACCGAGGCTGTGACCATCAATGGTTTGCTGGACCCCATCGAAAGGGCTAAGTCCTACGAACGGGTGGAGAACGGTTCCGCTTCTCTTCTCTATATTTCCCCGGAGTCCCTGCGTTCCAAGACTATTGAATCCTTGCTGCTGAATCGGAATGTGGTCCGTTTCGTGATCGACGAAGCTCATTGCTTTTCAGCCTGGGGCCAGGACTTCCGGGTGGATTATCTCTATATCGGGGAGTTCATCAGATCCCTTCAGGAAAAGAAGAATCTTTCGGAAGGCATCCCCGTCTCCTGCTTCACGGCCACAGCCAAGCCCAAGGTCATCGAGGATATCCGGGGGTATTTTAAGGAGAAGCTGGACCTGGATCTGGAGCTCTTTTCAGCCAATGCCTCCCGGGTCAATCTGCGCTACGAAGTGTTTGCGAAAAGTGAAGACGAAAAATACAATGCCCTGCGGGATTTGCTGGAAGGGAAACCATGCCCCACCATTGTCTATGTGACCCGCACCCATACTGCCGAGAACTTGGCGCAGCGGTTAAACCAAGACGGCTATCAGGCCGGAGCGTATCACGGCAAGATGGATAAGCAGGAGAAATCAGCCAACCAGGATGCCTTTATCCAGGGCCAGCTCCGGATCATGGTGGCAACCTCCGCCTTTGGCATGGGAGTGGACAAGAAAGATGTGGGCATGGTCATTCACTATGAGATCTCCAATTCCCTGGAGAATTATATTCAGGAAGCAGGGCGGGCGGGCCGGGACGAAATCCTCTCTGCCGACTGTTATGTCCTGTTCAATGATGAGGATTTGGGCAAGCATTTCGTGCTGCTCAACCAAACCAAACTCAGCATCCAGGAAATCCAGCAGGTCTGGAAGGCGATTAAAGAGCTGACCCGGTTCCGGCCCAGGGTCTCCCAATCCGCTTTGGAGATTGCCCGCAAGGCCGGCTGGGACGATGGAATCATGGATATCGAAACCAGGGTGAGAACGGCGGTTACTGCGTTGGAGGAAGCCGGATATATCAAACGGGGCCAGAATGTACCGAGGATTTTTGCCAACAGCATTCTTTCCCGCAATGTCATGGAAGCTATCGGGAAGATCGAAAGCTCCCCAAGGATGAACGAAAAGCAAAAAGGGCAGGCACAACGGATCATCAAGAAGCTTTTTTCCAGCAAAAGCAGAAAGCAGCTGCCGGGGGAAGAGGCAGAATCCAGAGTGGATTATATCTCCGACCACTTGGGCATTCCCAAAGAGGAAGTCATCGCGGCGGTCAATCTGCTGCGGGAGGAAAAGATCCTGGCCGACCATCAGGATTTGGCCGCCTTCCTTAAAAAAACAGAACACCGCAACCGTTCCCTGAATATCCTCAAAACCTTTTACCAGATGGAGAAGTTTCTTTAACGGTGATCGAAAATCAGGAGAAGATCTTTCATATTAAAGAGCTGAATGAACAGGCCCAGGAGATGGGTTGTCCTGAGGCTACCCCCAACAAGCTCAGAACCCTCCTGAATGTTTGGACCATCCAGAACTGGATCAAGCGTCAGATCACAGGCTCTTCCCGGAACCATCTCTCCCTGCTGGCCCTTGAGGAAAAGGAAGTCCTGGAGGCCAAGCTGTCAAAGCGCTATGAGCTGGCCCAGTTTATCCTGGATCATCTTTTTGCCAAGAGCAGTACGGCCCTCACCGGTGAGGAAGCCCGGAAGGAAGAGGTTCTGGTGGAGTTCTCCGTGCTGGAGCTGAAAGAAGCCTTTGCGGAAAGGTTCACCCTGTTCCGCAGCCAAACCTCGGTCAAGGAAATTGAGGACGCTCTCTTTTACTTAAGCAGGATCGAAGCTGTCAAGATCGAGGGCGGCTTTATGATCACCTATCAGGGGCTGACCATTGAGCGGCTGGAGCAGAACAACCGCAAAAATTATAAAGCCGAGGATTACCGACAGCTGGAGCAGTTTTATGAGAACAAAGTCCAGCAAGTCCATATCGTCGGCGAATATGCCCGGAAAATGATCCGGGATTATCAGGCCGCCCTGCAATTTGTGGATGATTACTTCCGCATGAATTTCAGCCTGTTTTTAAATAAGTACTTTAAAGGCAGCCGGCAAAACGAAATCAAGCGCACGATTACCCCGGCCAAATTCCAGCAGCTTTTCGGCGAATTATCCCCCACCCAATTGGACATCATCAATGACCGGACATCCCGGCATATCGTCGTGGCAGCCGGCCCCGGCAGCGGCAAGACCCGGATTCTGGTGCATAAACTGGCCGCCCTCCTCCTGATGGAAGATGTCAAGACCGAGCAATTGCTGATGGTGACCTTTTCCAGAGCAGCGGCCCATGAATTCAAAAAGCGTTTGTTAAAACTGATTGGCAATACGGCCCATTATGTGGAGATCAAAACCTTCCATTCCTACTGCTTTGATTTATTGGGGAAAGTAGGAACCGTGGAGAAATCCGCTGAGATCATTCAGGAAGCCGTCAAACGGATTAAGAATAGGGAAGTGGAACCGGGCAGAATCACGAAAACCGTGTTGGTTATCGATGAAGCCCAGGATATGGATGCCCATGAGTACGCCTTAATTCAGGCCTTGATGGAGCATAACGAGGAGATGCGGGTCATCGCCGTGGGGGATGACGATCAGAATATCTATGAATTCAGAGGGGCCAGTTCGGAGTATATGGTGAATCTGATCCTGGAGAAGCAGGCGACCCTGTACGAACTGGTGGAAAACTACCGCAGCAAAAGCAATCTTGTGCAGTTCAGCAATCAATTCGCTGCGAGGATTCCTCTCCGTTTGAAGGATACGCCGATTATCCCCAAGCAAACGGATCTGGGGAAAATCAAGCTGGTACGCTATCATAGCAATCATCTTCTTACCCCCCTGGTGGAGGACATGCTCAGGGAAGGACCTACGGGCACCACCTGTGTCCTGACCAAAACGAATGAAGAAGCCTTGCAGATTACCGGACTGCTGGTGAAGAACAGCCTCCAGGCCAAGCTTATTCAATCCAATGACGGGTTTAACCTGTATAATCTATGGGAGGTCCGCTTTTTTCTGAGCTCCCTTGGTTTGACCGAGGGGGTATTCACCATCAGCCCTGAGGCCTGGACTGGGGCCAAGGGCAAGCTCAAAGAAAAATTTGCCCGCAGTTTGAATTACGAAGTCTGTCTCAGTCTGCTCAAGGAGTTCGAGGCGGCTTGCCCTGACACCAAATACACATCGGATCTGGAGATGTTCATCCGGGAATCCAAGCTGGAGGACTTTCTGGGGGGAGATAGGGAAACCATCTTTGTCTCCACCATTCACAAGGCTAAAGGCCGGGAGTTTGACAATGTCTATCTCCTGCTGGAGCACTTCAGCCTGGAAACAGAGGAGGCGGTGCGGCAGCTGTATGTGGGGATGACCAGAGCCAAACGCAATCTGATCATCCACTGCAATGACAGCTATCTGGATGGGATTTCCGCAGAGGGGCTGGAGCGCCTTGAGGATGAGGAAGACTATCTGCCGCCCCGTCTCCTGGCCTTGCAGCTGACCTTTCGGGATGTCTGGCTGGACTTTTTCCTTTACCCTCAGCATTGGCCAAGGATCGGACTGCTGAACAGCGGGGATGAGCTGGCTTTTGACGGAGATGGGTGCCGGAATCCTGCCGGACAGCCGGTGCTGAAGTTCTCCCAAAGGTTTAAAGACCGGCTGGAATCGGTTTGGCAGAAAGGCTATGTTCCCGGTAAGGCAAGAATCCGTTTTATCGTTTATTGGCAGAAAGAAGGAACAGAGCGGGAAGTGAGGATTGTGCTGCCGGAGCTTTATTTGGAGAAGAAATGAATATCTGCATGCTGAATGCGAATAGGTAAGAGGGGCTTTCCAAGCTTTTTAGAGTATGATATCATAAAATGGAAAATATAGTGAAAAAGGGAGGGGGTTTTTGTGGCTGCTCAGAACTTGATACTGAATAAACTCTTTACCCAAGCTGTTTTCCAGAATCTACTGAATGGTAATAATAACGTAACCTATACCCAAGTAGCGCGAAGATATGTTACGGATTCGGAAGCAAAAAATAATGGTGAGCTCATTAGCGAAGTATATAATTTCATGTCAACATCCTATAGAAACGAGTACTTTTACCAAAATACCCTGTTGAATAAGCTTTTACTGGGTAAGCACAGTATTAATACCACAACGGCACTGACCCAAATCCCAATCGGAAAATCCAAGGCCGATTTCATCTTAATTAATGGCAAGGCGGTCGTGTATGAAATAAAAACTGAATTAGATTCATTTGAGCGTCTCGATACTCAGTTGAGGGATTACTATAAGGCGTTTAATCATGTATGTGTGGTGACTTCTGCAAGCAATTTCACTAAAATATCGGCCATTTTGCAAGATACTCCAGTCGGTATTTACGTCCTCACGAAAAAGAATGCCATTAGCAAGCGCTTGCGCAAAGAACCAGCAGAGGATAATTCACAATTAAATCATCTGGCAATTTTTAAGGTGCTGCATAAAGGGGAATATGAGCAAATCTTAAAAAAGTTCTTTGGGCGGCTACCCGTTACATCCCAAGTATTTTATTATGACGAGTGTTTTTCTTGGTTTGTGAAGATACCAGTTGAGCAAGCTTATTCTATGTCGATCCAGGAGCTGAAAAAGCGCAATAAAATAGAAGCTGATTTCTTTCAAAGTGTTCCATATGAACTGAAGTCGCTCATATATTTTTCAAATTCAGCGAAAAAGGAATTTGAAGCTCTCAATCGTTTTTTAAATCAGAAGTTTGGGGGATGAGAGTATGTATTTTCCCTATGTACGTGGAAGACAATATGAACTATTGGCACTGCGGGAGTTGGTATCCAATAACCTGTTAGGAGATTATGTAGTTCCCATCGTCGAGCCGGTGAAGCTTTCCCCTACGCTGATTAAAACGATATCCGAATACATCAAAGCTTGTCATCCAATCGCGATTATCGGGAATCCATTGGTAGGCTCGTTCCTGAAAGATCTGGGGGATGCTAAAGAGGGTTCAAAAGCTTCATACAAAAAAGAGTTCTTAACGCTTTATGGAACCAAGACAGTCATTAAGTCCATAATCATGCAGGAAAATGCCCAATCGTTTTTGGAACATTGGGCGAAGAAGAGTGTTAATAAGGACGAGTTGCTTGTTATTAATACTAACCGAGATTATCTTGATTTTTATGAGCGGGAGTTTGCCAGTGTTAATCCTAAATATGTTCTGATTCTGGACGAAAGTGCCTTCAGACGCAGAGTAAGACGGAATAGGGTCCTTTTCGACGATAAGTTTGAGAAGCAAAGCCGGAATGCTGATTATCTGAAAGTGCCGGATGAATTCTTTTCTGACAGCCATTTATATTTTAAAGATGATGGTAGTTTGGGGTTTGCAGACTATTCGGTCATTGGAGACGAATATCTTGAAGCCGGCTTTGCTCCGTATGCAGTTGCTATCCATATCGTGTATTTTGCTGAAAATCATGAACTGAGAGTGAGGCATTTTGTTTCTGATTCAAATGAAGATATAGCCAACCCCGCCAAAAAGTTCTATGAAGCGGTTTCCAAACTGGCGGTCTGGTATAACGCAGAACCTAAGCAGGTTGCATTGACCTTAGGACTAAAAACATTGCTGGATCACTATGAAAATCAAACCTATCCGGGACTTGGAAGTGTAAAAAAGCTATCATTGATGCATCACTTGGAGTTAATGGGAAAATACTTGAGCGAGGTTGGTTGATATGTATTGCTGTGCCAACTGCTTTAGGGATGCTGAAATCAAAGCAATTATTCAGGAACAGAAGCTTATTGGCAATTGTGATTTTTGTGGGCAGAAGAATGTTCCCATCTATCAAACTGATGGCGATACCACTCTTTCTGACCTATTTGATGAATTGCTGGATACATATACTACAGCGGCAAATTTGCCGGAGACTTTCCCCAAAGACAGCACGGACTTAATGAAGAACATGCTGCATTACAAGTGGAATATCTTTAATGTTGCTCCGGACTGCATTTATAGGTTGATCACAAGCATCTGCCACGAAAAGTATAATGAACAACCTGAATTGTTTGATGCTCCTATTGGGCTATGGCAAAGTCAGGATCAAGAGTATCTAAAGGACAACGGGATCATGAAAAATTATGCATGGGCTGATTTTGTAGAAGTAATCAAGCGCAGGAACAGGTTTCATACAGACTTCTTAAATAAAGATGTCTTGTATCAGTTTATTTATTGCGTGAGAAAAACCTACAAGGCTGGTACCATTTTTTATCGTGGCCGCATATGCCCGACATCACAAGGATTTTCGAACGGGGAGATGGGCCCTCCGCCTCCCCATTTGGCATCAGCAGGGCGGGCCAATCCTGAGGGAATTAGTATCCTTTACCTGGCAGATACGGTTAAAACGACGTTGCATGAGATCAGAGCAGGCGTTTACGATTATGTGACAATTGGCAGATTTGAGTTGCTGAGGGATATGGAAGTGATTAACCTTGCGGGGATAGATAAGATCAGCCCTTTTCTCGCTTCCCAATCATATGGAATCGAATTTACTCGTCACGCAGTAAATATTGAACCATTAAAAATGATCAGTCAGGAGATAGCTAAACCCCTTAGGCGGCACGATAGCCTTTTAGACTATCTTCCAACCCAATACGTAAGCGACTACATAAAAAGCAAAGGATTCGACGGCATTGAATATATAAGCACCATGTCCCTGGATGGGGTTAATCTGGCAGTGTTTGACCAGAGCATTTTGAAGTGTACCGGCACAACCGTTTATGATGTAAAGTCCCTTATCTATTCATATGACAAAGTTAATTAGTAATTAGACTTATTTACGCCGCAGGTAATACTGGCGGCGTTTTTGTATTTAGATTATTTTGCGACAGAAATCTCATTTTGACCCGTTACATTGCCGGCCCATTGAGTGCTTAACCCGGCAGTCATGAGCATCAAGCGCTCTAAAGGTCTTGGCACACTATTTGCAGATAGAATTAGGCTAAAGGTCAAAAAACAAAGCTGACGGGAGGAAGAAGATGAAAGAATGTAATGGATACGCTGGCTGCAACGAGGTCAATATGATGGGAGAAATGGCAGAACTGGATGAAGTGCCTTCCAATCGCTTCCCGGAATATACCATGCTCTGTGAGAGCTGCCGCCATGAATTCAAGCTTGAAGCCTCGGAAGAGGACATAGAAAAGGCTGTCTGCCCCGCTTGCCAAAGCGCCAAGGTAAGGAATCTCTATATTTCTTTTCCCGAGGATGGCCCGGGATTCAAGAAAAAAGTGAGTGGGTTCTCTTTTGGCGGCTGCAACTAGAACGCCGCCCTATTCCCTCTGAACCACACGACAGGTCCCCGTCCACAAGCAAAGGCTTCCCAGGAGGTTGCACTCTCAGGGAAGCCTTGTTTGTGTTCAATTCTTTTTTGTCTGCTGCTTTGCATCTGTACAGCTCAATCCGAGATATTCTCACGGATTTTGGCCAGGATCTCCTTTTCCAGAGCAGACAGCTTTTTGCTCTGCCGTTTATAAACGAAAAACTCCCAAGCCAGATTCAAGTCCGTAAGGGGCAGGCCCAGCATGTCATCGGGCAGGACACTGAGCTTGCCGGCATAAAAGGAAATATAGCCCCGGCGCAGCAGATCCCAGGTTAAGCCCCATTCGGTATCCCCCACAACCGAATGCGCATCCAGGCCCCATTCCCGCAGCCGGTTCATCAGCCGTGACTGGGACCGATTGTCCGAGTTTAAGGTAATGAGCCGCTGCCCCTTTAAATCCGCCATGGTCAATTCCTGCTTTTGGGCAAGAGGATGGCTGCGCTGCAGAATGACCCCGATGGGGCTTTCGTAGTGAAAAATCTGCACAAAATTTCCCGAACTCAGAGGGGATGTGGTCATGACCAGATCGCAGCCATAATTCTGAAAGGAGCGGCTGCGTTCATTATCCGGATAGCTTTGCAGACGGAACTGAAGCTTGGGATGGGCATCCATTAAATCGGGAAGAAAATGGGCAGGCAGCATCTGCAGCATGCCCATAAAAAAGCCGATTTTATATTCTTTCCTGCCCCCTTGATTCAGGTTGCCGAGCCGCGTGACAATCGAGTCATGGTGATGCAAAAACTCAAAAGCCTGCTGTTCCAGTTCCGCTCCCCAATCCGTCAGTTCAACTCCCTGGGGAGTACGTATAAAAAGCCGGGCATTCAGCTCGCTTTCCAAATTGGCGATGATCCGGCTGACCGCCTGCTGGCTGATAAACAGTCGTTCCGCCGCTTTCGTTATGCTTTTCGTCTCACATACTTTCAGGAAAACCTGCAGCTGCTTGTATTCCATGTCACCCTCCCTTAAGGGCACAACAATGGGTTGTCCCCCTGTGCAAAAACCTTGTTTGTGATTTCACTTACTAGTCTAGTATACTATGGGCAAAATCCAAGTTCAATCAAAGAAAGAGGGAGAGCCATGATGGAAAAAGAAAAGGTATCCCGCCGTCAGTTTCTGAGAAATACGGCCATCGGCGCCGTGGGAGTTGCCGCTGCCGGCTTTTTGGGAGGCTGCTCCAGCGATGCAGGAAGCACTAATCCCGGAGCAGCGGTGTATAAGCCCGGCACCTATACCGGCACAGCTAAGGGTATGGGCCAGGTCACGGTTACCATGACCTTCAGTGAAACGGCCATCACTGATGTTAAGGTGGATTGTGCCAATGAGACCGCCGAGATTGGCGGCGCGGCAGCAAACGGGTTGCAGGAAGCCTTGATGGCTGCCCAGAGTGCCGAAATCGACGGCGTTTCCGGCGCAACGATGACCTCCGATGCCGTGAAGGAGGCTGCCGCCAGCTGCATCAACCAAGCCCTGGGCATTGCTGTGGAAGCAGCCCAACCGGCCGACATCGATAATCCTTTTCCTTCCTGCGAAGATCTCAGCGCTGTCAACGCGGCCACCAACAGCGGGGAAGTGGCTTTCGTCTCCGCTCCCATTACCGACTTTGTCAGGACGGTGAACGTGGACGTGTTGGTGTGCGGACAAGGTCCGGCAGGCATGGCTTCCGCTCTGGCCTGCGCCGAAAAAGGCCTGAAGGTGACGGCTGTGGAGAAGGGCAAGAATCCCACCTGGCGCAGCGCCACCATGGGCGCCTTTAACGACCGCATCCATAAGAAGTTTGGCGTCACTTTCGATATGAAGCAATGGCTGGATGACGCCATGATCAATTGTTCTTACCGGGGCAGCCAGGAAATCTATCAGCAGTATATCAATACCTGCGACGAGGCTGTAAACTGGTTTCTGGACAAACTGGCCCTTAAGGATGAAGAGTACTTCCTGACCTTCAATGCCGGGGATTTCCGGGATTTCGACGCCGCTTATGATGAGCTGAGCCTGAGCCGCAGCTGGAACACCTCTATCAACATCCCGATCCCCGCTCCTGAAATCATCGCTGTCATGCAGCAGCGGATTGCTGATGCGGGAGTGGAAGTTCTGTTCAACACACCGGTTGTTCAGCTGGTCAGGGAAGGAGGCAAGGTTACCGGCGCTGTGGTCAAGACCGAGCAGGGCTATGTCAAGTACCAGACCGCCAAAGGAGTCGTCCTGGCCACGGGCGGTTATGAATTCAATCCAGTGAAGCTGAATGCCTGCTGCCGTCCCCGTGACCTTGCCCTCAGTGGTTGGATGAACGGCACCAAGACCAATACCGGTGACGGTCATGAAATGGCTAAAGCTGTCGGTGCCATGGAGGATGAGTACCCCCATCCCCTGATGCTGGACCCCCAACAGCTGATGCCCTTTCTGCGCGTCAACAAGTCAGGCAAACGCTTTACCGCCGAATATGAAGCCTACAACCACCTGTCCAATGCCATCCAATCCCAGCCGGGGGCCTACGACTACTATATTGTGGACGCCAATTGCCCGGCGATTGTTGATAAGATCTGGACCCCGTCCTCCGGCTGCTACGCTCCCAAAGAAGTCTGGATCGCCGCTGCCACCAGCGACAAAGCTCTGGTGGCCAATACCCTGGAAGAGCTGGCCGGGAAAATGGGCGTGGACGTGGATGCTTTTGCAGCCACCATTAAGCGTTGGAACGCCATGTGCGAAGCCGGCGAAGACACCGACTTCCACTTCCCCGGCAAGATGATGCATAAAATAGATACGGCCCCCTTCTATGCAACCAAGGAAATGGCGGAGGCCCTGTGCACCGCCGGCGGCCTGCAGATCACTCCCCGGAGCGAAGTGATGGCTACCGACGGCCAAGCCATCCCCGGCCTCTATGCCATCGGCAATGTTTCAGGCAGTATGTTTTCCGGGACCTATCCCCACAATCAGAATTGCCTCAGCCACAGCCGCTGTGTCACCTTCGGCTATAATGTGGCCAAAACCCTGGCGGCGCGGTAAGCATAGAACAACAAAAGCTTCCCGGAGAGTGATGGCTCTCCGGGAAGCTTTTTCCTCTGCTCATGCCTGTTTAAGGAACAATTCTCAAAACGAATGGGCTCAGATTACTGCCGAAAATCATACTATAGTAGAGTATCAATCAAGTAACTCTACCGGAGGTGAGTGATCTGGAATGGGTCCTGGCTATTCCCCATGAACAGGCCTTCAAAAGAATGGAGGAACCCTGGGGCGGAGCAAAAACAAGTTACCTGACAGGGATCAAAGAGACTCTGGAAGCAAAATACGGCCCGATAAGTTTTACGAGGCTTTATTTTGGTGAGGAATTCTGCGAAAGGGCGTTATCCACGGGAAAAGCTCTGGCAAAGGCAGTTGCTGCGGCCGAAGAACGTGGCTGGGGATTTACTTACGTCACCCCCTATCTGACTGAGACCGGGCTGACTAAAGTCCAGCAGCTGCTGGACATCCTGGCCCAAACAAAACCTGAGGCTGAGGTGGTGATTAATGATTGGGGTGTGCTGGATTGGGTGACGGAGCATCACCCCACCCTTACCCCCGTTCTGGGCCGGCTGATGAATAAAATTATCCGGGACCCCCGCATGCCGGATTCCTTGCGGAATTCGCCGGACCAAACGGTGATGCACAAGTTCCGGACCTGCAATCTGGCCGGAGGAGAGATGAAGGACTTGCTTGCTCAGTATCAGGTAAAACGGGTGGAACTGGACTATCCCCCTCAGGGACTGGACCCGAATCTGCCCGCCTGGGGTTATGACATTTCCTTATCTATCCCTTATGGCGTGATTATGACAGGCCGGATTTGTCTGATGCAATCCTGGGGACTGGCTGCCGGGGAAAAGTTCAGAACGACCGGACCGTGTCCCCGGAGATGCCGGTTAGGCTGGCTGGAGATGTCCGACCCCAGTGGCCGGGTTAAAAAAGATCAGGATTGGCAAATCATCCAGAAGGGAAACACCGTCTTTTATCGTCAGAACAAAGAATTCCTGGCTGAGATTCTGGCTGAGGCGGAAAAGACCGGGATCAGCCGGATGATCTTCCAGCCGGAGCCAATCTGAGCGGAGTCATTGATCGATCAGGAGGTGTACGATGAACATCCTGGCACCGGTAAGTTCCGTAAAGGAAGCGGAACAATTAATCGCCCATGGCGCCGACGAGCTTTATTGCGGAATAGGGCTGGGGGCCTTGAAGAATAGGCCGGGAAACACGGACCGGGAAATCTGGATCAATCGCCGTGAATCAGGCAATGCCAACATCCCCGACCTGGAAAGTTTGTCGCTGCTGGTTGATCTCGCCCATGCCCAAGGGAAAAAGGTATACCTGACCTTGAATCAACCGGGCTATGCCCAGGAGCTCTATGATGAGATTCTGGCTTTGGTCAGAGAGGTCAAAAGGAGCTGCCAGGTGGATGCTTTTATCGTTGCCGATCCTGGGCTGATCCGGATGCTGCTCGGGAAGGAACCGGATATTGTGATTCATGTCAGCAGCCTGGCCGGGGTTTTAAACAGCTCCGCGGTTCTGTTCTTCAAGAAGCTGGGCGTCAAACGCGTCGTTTTTCCCCGTTATCTGGAGGCGGAGACCCTTAAGAAGATCATTGACAGGGCGGGGGAGGATCTGGAATATGAAGTCTTTATCCTCAACGACGGGTGTATGTTTGAGGAATCCTACTGCCATGTCAGTCATCAATTCGGCGGTGCCTTCTGTCATAATCCGGCCTGGCGGTATAAGCTGATCCCGCCGGAAGAAAGCGGGGTTTTAGAGACCTGGAAGCTAAGGAATTTAAACATTTCCGGGGAGACCTTTGAGCGCAATGTGGAGGAATGGAAAAGGTGGCAATGGCTCGGGATTAAGAACGGCGGTGGCTATATCGGCGCAAAATATCCGCTGGGCATGTGCGGTCTGTGCACCTTGCCCGAATATCGGGACCTGGGAATAACCTCCTTGAAAATCGTGGGCAGGGAGGCCTCTTTGAGCAAGAAAGTCAAAAGTGTGGAACTGCTAAAGAAGGTATTGGACTATCAAAGAGAAGAGCATCTGCCCGATGAAGTGCGGGATTATGCCAGGAGGACCAAGGGAGCCAGGATGCTTTGCGGGAGCGGGTATATGTGTTATGAGCGCTGACTGCTGACTGCGGACAACAAGACCCCGGAGCGGGCAAACATCTCTCCGGGGTCTTGTTTCCGGCCTTGCTGAAAAATTACCGAATCGTCACCCTGCTGCCGTCGGATGTTTTTTCTACCGTGGGTGAGTAAATCCCGGCAGCGTTTTTGATATTGATTTGGAAGGTTGCGGGCTTACCGGTCACCTGGTCTCCGGAATCCACTAAATGCTTGGCAATATAAGTGTAGGTTCCGTCGTTATTATTGACTTCCACGAAACTATCAGGATTGCTGCCGTTAATCTTGAAGTTGCTGAGCTTGGTCACAGCTTCATCCGTAGTGAATTTTAAGGTAATGACATCGCCGATGGCAGCTTTAGCGGGATTCGCATTATCAGAAGCAATCGCTACCTTGGAGATTCTGGCGTATTTAGGAATGATCGTGACTGTACTTCCGTCAGATGTGGCTTCAATAGTCTGGGAGTAGATCCCTGCGGCGTCCTTGACATTGATATGGAAGGTTGCCGGGATACCTGTAATCGGATCTCCCGAATCCACTAAATGGGTTGCGGTATAGACATTGCCGGTATGTATGAATTGATCGGGGTTGCTCCCATTGATTTTGAAGTTGCTTAATTGTGTCACAGGCACACTGGAGGTAAAGGTCAGAACAATGGTATCGCCAGGCATGGCTTTTGTCGTATCTGCGTTATTGGAGGAAATCTTCACATTGCTGATGATGGGTTGGGCTGCTACATTGACCGTGCAGTGAGCGGTCTTTGAGCCGTCCGCTGTTGTGGCCGTAATCGTTGTCACACCTGGGATCAAGGGAGTCACTACACCTTTGCTGTTAACCGTGGCCACGTTTGAGTTGCTGGATGTCCAGGTTACCTTCTTGTTTGTCGCATTGCTGGGGGCTACACTGGCTTTTAAAGTCCCTGTTGCTCCGCCTGCCGACAGATTCATGGTAGATTGATTCAAGGTGACGCCCGTTACACTGATCTTCTCAGTTCCCCGGAGATTGGCTACAGTCACCTTACATTTTGCCGACTTGCGTCCATCTTCCGTTGTTACAGTGACATAGGCTTTTCCTGCCTTGACACCGGTGACCTTTCCGTTGGCGTCCACCGTTGCGACCTCTGTGTTGCTGGATTTCCAGGTGACCTTTTGATTCGCTTTAGAGGGAGCGATTTTCACGGCCGGAGTGGCACTGTCTCCGACTCTAAGGAACATTCGTTTTTTCACAATTATTGCCGATGCTTTATGAGTTTTGCAATCCTTGGAACTGCTTTGGGTGGATTTTTCATGGGACTGCGCCCAGGATGGGGGCGCTGCCAGCACAGGCAACGAGGAAGACAGGAATAAACCCACCATACAGACTGTTGAGAACAGAGCTTTAAACTTTCGCTTCACTATATATACCTCCCTTAATCGTATTCACTATCTTAATACGAAAAGGGAACGGTGTTTTGTGGGAGGGCTATTGACGGGAGCCAATCTATATTTCTGATGTTATAGGCATTCCTGTTTTAACATGAATTAAAAAAAAGAGAAAACCGTTACTGTATAATAATTATATTGGTATCTTTAAGTGGGGAGTGTTTGATTATATCAGGAGATACAAGAATGTTCAGGTATGGACAGTTCTCTGCTTAAGGTGAGATCTTATTGTTGCTTGTGAGTTTTTGCTCATAATTAAACCGGATGACAAGGAGGAAAGGTAGTGGAGTATAGACTAACACGATATCTGGCTGCCCTGCCAGATACGTTTTTCCCTGTGGAGAGATTCCAACAGCATACAGAATCAGGCATGGTAAAGTTCTTCAATAAGGGTAGTTTGGTTTTACGGCCTGGAGAAGCTACCTCAGCACTGATCTATGTGATTTCCGGAAAAGTTCGGGTAAATAAAATGATCGATGACGGACGGGAGAGGTTGGCCTATTATGCAGGGCAACATGGAATAATTGGCCGCTTATACGAAACATGTAACGATATCTATATCATAGCGCTCGAAGACAGCGAGGTCTGTTTCTTTACTCAACTGCAACTGAAAGAAATATTCCGCCGGGATGAAGATCTTATCTTTGATCTCCTTCGCAATTATCTCTCAAAAGTTTCTTACTTCATTAAACAATCAACAGAAATAGATTATTTTAATCCGACGATCCGCGTGGTAAGGCTGCTTTATGAATTACTACTTACCAGTGGAGTTCGGGTGGAGAGTTTTTTTGAAATTCCGACCCAATTATCGCTGACAGATATTTCGGAAATCACCGGAGCTCATTATGTCACAGTCTCCAAAGTCTTCGGGCACTTAAAAAAACAACATATTGCAGAAAGGAAAAAACATAAGATTATCATTTACGATATGGAAAAGCTGAAGAGGTTAACTCAGGAAACACAAATACTTAAGATGAGAGATTTTGGAAATTTTTTGGAATACTAAAAAGGGTTTGTCAGGAGGCGAAGAGCTCTGGATGGGAAAGGCAATAATAATTTTTCCGGAGTGTGAGTTCTTTAATTTGTATTAAAGATCCTATAGGCTTGATTTTATACAATGTACCTGTAACTTTTATCACACTGCCGAGAGGGGGTGAAAGCAGAATGAGTATATTATTGATTTTTATGGCGGGGATGCTGTTTTTAGCTGGTATTCTTTTCATTTACTCTCGTATCGGCCGGGAACCAAGAAGGAAAAATTTGTTGTGTTGGGGGCTGTATTTGATCTGGTATGGTATTACCTGGACTGGAATTTCTTTTGTTTATATCAATGCCTCCGTGGGCCATATCAAGGCAACAAGCACGGCTATCTTTCTTTTTGGGGGGATTTCCGTTGTGCTGGCAATTGTCTTAGCTCGGTTGTTGGGTTTAATCAGTACAAATAGGAAAGGTTCAATCTCGGTATCGGCATGACAAGGAGTGGAAAAATGGAAAAGCTTAAGAAGAATGAAGAGAGCAAGGCACTATCCATCAACCGCAGGAATTTTCTCAAAATCGGAGCCGCCACAACCGCAATGGGGCTGATCGGGGCGGTCAAGAGTTCCTCACAGGTTGCTGCAGCGGCAACGGACACTTTGAATTACGTCCCCGGAAGGAAAAGTCAAAACTCAAAATTACATCCGGAACATAACTACGGAGGGGCATCTGTTCGTTTTGTGGAACACAATGATCAGTGGTTGGGAACAACTAAGATTATTGGAACCATTAAGAATCCTAACGAGGCAGATATGGGATTTAATCTAGCCGCTAGGGGGATTTTGGGGGACCAGGCCAAGAAAGGAGTAAACAATTTTATCGCCAAACACCCATTTGGCTCTTCAATCAGCAGCGGACTGATGTTTATTGCCGGTGAAGAAGCAGTCACTGGACAGCCAGCTAAAGAAAAATTACCAATCCCCGATCCTGAGCAAATGTCCCAGCACATAAAAGATGCTGCTTATTTCTTGCGTGCCGATGAAGTTGGGATCGGTAGGATGCCGGAGTTTGCCTATTATTCACATAAAACCACTGTGCCCAGAACCAAGATGGCTGCAGCTCCGGTGGAAGAGTGGACAGTTCCTTTTGAAGAGAAGCACCCCTATGTCATCGTTGTAATGGTTGATCAACATTTGGAGACAACTCTGGCTTCTACCGGTTATGACGGCATCAGTGGTGCTCAATCCTTTAAAGGGTATCATGCTACAGGGAATATTGCGGTTATCCTGGCTCAATATATTCGTAATCTGGGTTATAATGCCCGTGCTCATCATGCTAGAAATTACGGAGCGGTAATGCCACCGGCTGTGATTGCTGCGGGCTTAGGGGAACTTTCCCGTACGGGAGACAGTACAATTCATCCTCGAATGGGTTTCCGGCATAAGGTGGCGGCGGTAACCACGGATCTGCCTTTGGAACCTGATAAGCCTATTGACTTCGGCTTGCAGGATTTTTGCAGGATCTGCGGAAAATGCGCTGAAAATTGTCCCGGCGAGGCCATAACCACTGATCGGGATCATGTGGAATTCAATGGTTATTTGCGCTGGAATTCCGATATGAAAAAGTGTGCTGTATTTCGGACCACCAATGAGGAAGGATCCTCCTGCGGACGCTGCATGAAAGTCTGCCCTTGGAATTCCAAAGAAGATTCATGGTTCCATGAAGCGGGGTTGTGGATTGGCAGCAGAGGAGAGATGGCGTCCTCCTTACTAAAAAATATTGACGATATGTTCGGGTATGGCACGGAGACCATCGACAAATATAAGTGGTGGTTGGAATGGCCGGAACTTTATAAAATCCAATAATAAATCATCTGATAATATCCGGATAGGAAAAGAGTACATGCGGCACCAAGGTGCCGCATGTTTTTTTACAAGATATTCCTTGGCACATGACGAGCCCTTGATAAAGGTTAGAGATATTTGCGAATTTCAGAAAAAACTTTAGGCAATAGTCACTCAAGACTTAATGCATGCTAAATGAGTTTCTTTTTTTATCATGTTAATATTTTCTCTAAGGAGGTGAACAAAAATGGGGACTTTTTTAGTATTCTTATCCGGAATTTTGTTCTTAGCCGGCATCATGTTGATCAAACCCCGGACCAAACAGGACCGGAACTGGAAGACTGTCCTGAATTGGGTGCTGTACATTCTTTGGTTTGCCATCACAGGTATGGGAATTTCTTTTATCTACATTAACTCCAGTGTAGGTCATGTCAAAGCGACAAGTACGGCAATTTTTCTGTTCTTGGGATTATCGGTGGTTCTCGCCGTCGTTTTGGCGAGATTGCTGGGCTTTATCGGAGAACGGCGCAAGAATACCGGTGTAGAAGTTTAAAGAGGTGAAACAGATGTTTAGATCGTCAGATCGTCAGGGCCAGCGCCTTGAACAAAAAATGCAGATGAGCCGCCGCAAATTTCTCAAAGCAGGGATGGCTACCGCCCTGACCGCAGGAATGGCCGGTGCTATGAAAACCCTGCCCGTAAGTGCTGCCGAAACAGTCGCCGGTACATCAGGTTCAGTCAATGGCGCCAGATCCAAACTCCATCCCAAAGTGGATTATGGCGGTGCCAGTGTGCGCTTTGTGGAGAATAACGACCAGTGGCTGGGGACAAGTCAGCTCGTTGGTACGGTAAAATGTACCCATGAAGCAGATACCGGATTTAATATGGCTTTACGCGGCAAACTTTCGCCGGAAGCACAGGTTGGCATGTATCATTATAATTTTGTCATGAAGCATCCTTTGGATGCAGCATTAGGTGTCTTTTCAAATTATGTTTCGGCCGAAAATATAGTGGGAGGAACCCCTAACTCGGAAAAATTGTCCATACCTGATCCGGAACAAATGGCTCGGCATATCAAGGATACAGCTTATTTTTTGCGGGCTGATGAAGTAGGAATAGGTAAAATGCCGGAATATGCCTACTATTCTCACAAGGCACCTCATTCTCATGAAGACTTGATTAAGGACGATATCTCCCATTCCACTCTGGTAACGGAGAGACTTCCCTATGTCATTGTCGTGATGGTTGATCAGCATTTGGAGACTATGCTGGCGTCCACCGGTTATGACGGGATCAGTTCTGCCCAGTCCATGCGCGGCTATCATGCCACAGCTGTCATTTCCGTCATCCTGGCTCAATATATTCGCAATCTGGGCTATAACGCGAGAGCGCATCATTTTGCCAACTATGCCGCTGCGATGCCTCCGGTCGTTATGGCGGCAGGTCTGGGAGAATTGTCCCGGACCGGGGACTGCGCGGTTCATCCGCGTCTGGGTTACCGCCACAAAGTAGCCGCAGTTACCACAGATTTACCCCTTCTCCCCGATAAACCCATCGACTTTGGGTTGCAGGATTTCTGCCGGGTATGCAAGAAATGTGCGGACAATTGCCCGTCCGAAGCCATAACTCAGGATAGAGACCTGGTGGAATACAACGGTTATCTGCGCTGGAACAGTGATATGAAAAAATGCACCGAGTTCCGCCTGACTAACAGTGAAGGGTCTTCCTGCGGTCGTTGTATGAAGGTATGCCCGTGGAATTCTAAGGAAGAGTCATGGTTCCATTCGGCCGGCATCTGGATCGGCAGCAAAGGAGAAACCTCCTCCCGGTTGCTCAAGCAGATTGACGATATGTTTGGCTATGGTGATGAAATCATCGAGAAGTATAAATGGTGGCTGGAATGGCCGGAAAGATACACTCTTTCCAAGCATCTATAAAAATAACCGATCTCAAACTTTGCGGATTCACAGAAATGAGCGGTAAGAAATGATTCTTACCGCTTATCGGACTTGCCTGGAGAGAGCCCTTGTTCCTGCTTGGATAGAGTGGGGGGACCCACTATAATCCGGTATTTTCTCTATAATTGCGGATACTTTACCTGCGTGTTACCATAAGCCTGATCCGGAGACTTCAGTCTATAAAAAAACTCCTGATAATTAATGCTCGTCCGCTATAGTTAAGGAGGGAAAAGCAATGGATGACGGTGTGAAAAGGATAATACAAGAGCCGCTCATTCCTGAGACGTTCCATCATGTTGAGAAGCTGGAGCAATTCCTGCATCATGCCCGCACCAGTACTTATGCCAAGGGGGCTATTGTTCTTGCTCAGGGTATGGAATTTGATGAGATTATCTATGTCCAGCAGGGCTGTTTGGCCGTAAGCATGGGAACGGATGACGGACATCAGAAGTTTCTTTTTCATATAGGAGAAGGTTCGATCGGGCTGCCCACCTTCCTCGGTGAGTATCACGAAGTGCAGATTCATGCCGTTAAAAACAGTACGGTGAGCTTTTTTAAAGTAGAACAGATTCTGACCATTTTCCGGGAAGATGAAGAAATCATTTTGGATATCCTGCAAAATCTTCTAACCAAGGTCTATTATTTCATGAGCCAGGCCCGGAACCTTAACTTCTACCGGCCTTCCAGCCGGGTCTTCCGCCTGCTCTATAATTTATGTGTTAATGAAGGAAAACAGGTGGGCGATCATTATGAAATTAATTTCAGTCTGACTCAGAAGACTATCGGAGAAATTACCGGTACTCACTATGTAACGGTCTGCAAATTATTTCAGATGCTGGACAGGCAAGGAATCGTCAAAAAAAGCAAAGATAAAATGATCGTCTACGACCTGGAAAGGCTGAGAAGCTTGATCAATGAGATTATCGAATATTAAAGCAGGAGTTGCCGGCAGCTTTTTTTGAAGTTTTTAGCATGGCCTAAAGAAATAATGAAGTGAAGATTGTTAAGATAGATACTAAGAAAGTTGGAGGAGGGAATGCAGTGCAATCGATACCTATCTTTAGAGAAATTACGTTGAAACAGATTGTGACCGAAGGCTCAAAAATGAAAATCCGGCAGCAGCTGAACGATCAGCTGACAGATTTGGAGCGGGAACTGGCGGAGATGGAAGAGAATAAGAACCGGACGCTTACTGAGTTTTCCCTGAAAGGAGCGGAAGAGGCTCATCTTCAGCAAATCCGCAGGCAATGGGAAATGACCCGGGCTCAATATCTAACGCAGCGTGACCAGATCAGAATGGAGATGGTGACTGCAGACGGATTGAAGATTGGGGAAGAGATCAGTATTGGTTCAATTGAAGGCCCTTATGAACTGATGATCGGGGAACCTTTAGCTCAGGCAATGCATGCGGAAATCGTTCTTAAGGATGGTATTGTGGTGGAGATCCGGTGATGGCAGGAAAAGTTCAACCCAGGATCTCCTATCGCACAGAAGCAAGACAGGCTTTGGTGCGGGGTGTCACTCAGGTAGCTGAACTGGTGCGGCGGACCATGGGACCCAAAGGACAAAATATTGTCATTGAACAAAGGGTAGGTTATCCCCTGATCACCAAGGATGGAGCAACGGTGGCTAAACACATCCATCTTCCCGACCTGAAGGAAAATATGGGAGCACGCTTGTGCAGAGAAGCCGCCAGGCAAACTGACGAATTAGCGGGGGATGGAACAACCACCTCCATTGTCTTGCTGCAGGCTATGCTTCAGGGAGGGTTGCGGCTGATCGAAGCAGGGGTCGAACCGGCCCGGCTGAGGCAAGGGATGGAGCGGGCTGTCCGGCTGGTTTGTGCGGAGATCACCCGCCAGAGCCATCCGGCAACCATGGAGCGGCTTGAACAAATTGCCGCAACTGCTGCTAAAGATCCGGCCTTAGGTGCGATCATAGCTCAGGCCATGGGAAAAGCGGGTCCCTTGGGCAATATAACTCTTCGCGAGAGCATAGGGCGGCGGACTTATCTGGAGTTTAAAGAGGGGCTGGAATTGAAAAGCGGCTATCTTTCCCCTTATTTTGTGGACAAAGACCGGCCGCCGGCGATCAGGCTGGAACATCCCTATATTTTAGCAACGGATCAGGTGATCAGGGATCTGGAACAGATCCGGCGCATGCTCAATGTATGTGACTGGGAGAAGCGGCCGCTGTTGATTGTCGCCGGTCATGTTACCGGAGATGCCCTGGGAATGCTTATCAACCGTCATGCTTCCGGGGCAGCCAAAGCCGTGGCGGTGCGGACTCCCGGAGCCGGAATGGACCGGTTGGGGTATCTGGATGATCTTGCCGTGATCACAGGGGGAGAGGTCGTTGCCCCTCATACCGGATTCACCCTGGAGACTATGGCGAAAACCATGCTCGGACAGGCCGGCGCAGTCGTGATCAGTCGTGATAAAACTCTGGTGGTAGGCGGAGCAGGCAACAGAGCCGAGATTGCCCGGCAGACCAAACGCTTGATGGCTCTGCAGGCCCAAACTTCCGCCGAAGAGGAAAAGGAAAGCCTGCAGGAACGGATCGCCGCTCTCAGCGGCGGTGCGGCTGTCATTCAAATTGGTGCGGATACCCAAATGGCTCTGCGGGAAAAGAAAGACCGGCTCAATGATGCTCTGAGAGCCGCCAGAGCGGCTGCGGAGAGCGGAGTCGTGCCGGGCGGGGGAACAAGCTTGGTTCAGGCGGCCAAAATCCTTGATACGGTTCAATTGGCTTCTCAGGATGAAGAGGCCGGGCTGCGTCTGGTGCAGCAGGCTTTGGCCGCTCCTCTGAGACAAATCGCTGAAAATGCGGGAGAAAATGGTGCGAAAATCGTCAGGATGGTTGGCCAGCTGGAATATGGCTGGGGCTACGATGCTTTGACCGGCCGGTTCATTGATCTTTGGCAAGGGGGTATTGCCGACCCGGCTAAAGTAGTCCTTGCCGCTCTCACCAAAGCCGCAGGCATTGCTTCACTGCTGCTGACAACGGAAGCCCTGCTGGAGAAGGAACCCATGCATTATATTCTCGAAGCGCCGGATTTCAGCACGATGATTTGAATGTCTGGAAACAAATCACGTACTCTCGGAAAATACGAAGGAAGGTCTGTCGGATGAAACGATTTTTACCTTTTATCTTGATCGCAGTTTTGGTTGCTGCTTATCTTTACGGACATTTTGCCAATCAGATGGATACTGCCTTAGTTCAGCACTACTACCGGCAGTTGATGCCGGAGGCGGCCGGCTACGAAGCTATCAACGACCGGACGGCCAAAGCAGTGGGAGCGGACGGAGAGGTTCTGACTTATCTTGGTGTCAGCAGCAATGTGGGTTATGGCGGGCCCATCATGGTAGGAACGATCCTGAATCAGGACGGCACCTTGCAGGCGGTGCAGATTCTCGAGCACAAAGAAACGCCGGCCTACATTAATAAGATCAGCAAAGCCGGATATTTTCGCCAGTATGAAGGGAAAAAAGGCAATGACGCCCTGACAGGGGGCTATGATATCGAGCTGATTTCCGGAGCCACCCTGTCCACCCGGGCTATCGCCAAATCAGTACAGGAAGCCGCCCATACTATTGTTAAGGCCGAACTGAACCAGACGCCTCAAAACGCTAAAATTCCCTGGCAGGTTGGCATTAAAGAAATTGCGGTGACCGTCCTCGTGGTGCTGTCCATTCTCATGCCCCGTTTTCCTGAGCTGAGAAAATACCGTCTTCCGGTTTTGGGCCTGAGCGTGGTGGTTCTGGGCTTTTGGCTTAACCGCTCTCTATCCATGGGCCATATCAGTGCCTTGTTTATGGGTTACTTCCCGTCACCCCGGGAAAACCTGATCTGGTATTTGATCCTGGCCGGAGCCTTGCTGCCGGCCCTGTTCAGCGGGAAAAACCTCTATTGCACCTATCTCTGTCCTTTCTGCGGCATGCAGGAAGGAACCCATCTGCTGAGCAGGCTGAATCTGCCTCTGGGCAAGTACGGCCGCTGGCTCCGCGTGGGCAAAGAAGTCATTTTGTTTCTGACTTTGCTGCTGGCCTTTCTGTTTGCCAATCCCTCTTTCTCCAGCTTCGAGCCTTTTGGAACGATGTTCGGCTGGAACGGCACCAGCTATCAATGGTATCTGCTCTTCATTATTTTGGTGACCAGCTTTCTTTACCGCCGTCTTTGGTGTGTGGCACTTTGTCCCGTGGGTACGTTCCTGGATAAGGCTGCCCAGCTGGGGCGGAAAATCAAAGGAGTGATCGGAGCTTTTGTCCAGAAAAAAACGGGAAAGGTGGAGTTGAAAGGTGAAGGCTGAACTGTCAACGGTCTTGCTGGGAGCCGCCTATGCTTTGACCCTCATATTGATCGGACTTGTCATCTTTGAAAACTGGACCCTGGCAATAAGCTGAAGAGGAAGGAATGCACATGGAAAGGGTTTCTTTATGCGGAGCGGAAGCCAGGCAGGCGCTTATTGAAGGAATAAACGGTGTTGCCGACTGTGTCAGAATCACTTTGGGGCCTAAGGGCAGGAATGTGGCTCTGGGACCGCTGGCCGGACGGCCGAAAATCACTAATGACGGAGCCAGCATCGCGGGAATTATCTCCGTTCCGAACCGGTTTCATGATCTCGGCTGTCAGATTATCCGGGAAGTTGCTGAGAAGACCAACGATTTGGCCGGAGACGGGACGACGACGGCTGTTGTCTTAGCTCAGGCCATGATTAAGGAAGGAATGAAGCAGATCGCCGCCGGTGTCAATCCAACCGGCTTGATTCAGGGTCTGGAGCAAGGTGTCGAAACGGTGATTGAGGCTGTGCAGGAGCAGGCTGTCAAAATCACAGAACTTGAGCAGGTCGCCCAGGTGGCCGCCATTTCCTCCGGCGATCCGGTCCTTGGGAAGCTGCTGGCCGAGGCGGTCGGTAAGATTGGTTTTCAGGGCATCATCACCATTGAGGAAGGAAAAGGACTGCAGCCCAGCCTGGAAATAAAACAGGGCATTTCCTTTAATAAAGGCTGTTTCACCCCGAAAATCGTCAAATCCTGGGAGCGGAAATCGGAAGTCCTGACCGATGCCTTTGTCCTGATTGTGGATGGAAGGTTCAGCACCGCCGATGAGATTTTTGCCGTTTTGCAGCTGACTATGAAATACCAGAGGCCCCTGCTGCTCATTGCTGAGGATATTGGAGTGGATTTGCTGGCCTTGCTGCTGACCAATAAGCAAAAAGGAACCATGAACGCTGTCGCCGTTCAGTCGCCGGGCTCCGGAGAACGCCGCAAGGAGTATCTCCAGGATATTGCAGTGCTGACCGGCGGCACGGTGATCGGTGAAGAAAACGGAATCCTTTTGGAAGAAGTGGCAGAAGAGCATTTGGGCCAGGCTAAAAAGATCCTGGCCAACAACAACAGCACCACGATCATTGGCGGAACGGGTGATCCGCGGCAAATCAGCCTGCGCTGCAGCCAGGTTCGTCAGGAATATGAAGGACGCCTGCCGGGCTGGCGCAAAGATAAGCTGGCGGAACGGCTGGGCTGGCTGCAGGGCGGGGTGGCCGTGGTTTACACCGGAGCGCCCACCCGGCTGGAACTCCAGGAGCAGAAAGACCGGCTGGAGGATGCCGTAAACTCCGTACGGGTGGCTATCAGCGAAGGGATTGTACCGGGGGGCGGAACCGCTTTGCTGGAGGCAAGACGGTCATTGACCGGGCTTGAGTGCAAGGAAAAAGCGGCCAACACAGGGCTGCGGATTCTTTATAAAGCTTTGGAAGCCCCGCTGCGCCAGATTGCCGTCAATGCGGGAAGCGACCCTGACGCTGTGTTGGAAATGCTGGAGGAATTGCCTCAAGGTTATGGCCATAATGCGGCTGAGAATCGGTTTGTCCATATGCTGGAAAGTGGGATCAGCGATCCGGCCCAAGTGACCTGTACTGCGTTGAGAAGCGCGGTCTCCATTGCTGCCCTGGTCATCGGCACGGGAGGCTTAGTTATCCGCGGCCAAAATAGCAGGGCGGCAGAAAATCAGAGTTCTTAAAAAAGATATTATACTGAGATGTTGATACCTTAAACAGGTGGAAGACTCGCCAAAAGGAAGATGATCACGCTATGTATCAGGATATAAGCGTGATCATCTTCCTTTTGGCATATCAAGAGGATAGTCGTTGGCTCAAAATTCCGCAGGCTCAAAATGCGGTGTCAGGCAAGCCCGTTTCATTGTTCCACTCCCAGAGACAGTCCAGCACTTTTTCCTGCAATAAATGCTGTTGAAGGGCGTCATCTGTGGGAAAGATCAGGCGAAGGCTCTGTTCGTTTCCGGCGAGTTTCAGAAGCTCTTCCCAGGCTTCTTGGAATTCCCAGGATTCAACCTGAATTTTTTCGATTCGGGCAATTTCCTTAAGAATAAGCTGTGCCACGAGGAGTTCTTCCGCAAGGAGCTGGCTTTCCCGGCTCAGGGAGCGGTTATCTCCCGAGAGCAATGCTTCCAGCATCTGTGGATTGTCTGAAGTGAAGAGTTGTTTTTGCTTTTCGTCAAAAATCCGGTCAGAGACAGCCTTAAGCTCCTGCTGATCCAATTCATAGACAGATGTGGAGGAAATAGTATTCAGAATAGCCTTCTCTCTTGCTTCAGTAATAGACCGCTGCCAGTTTTCAGAGACGGCTTCTCTCAATTTGCTTTTTAGCTGCTCCAAATCACCGGCTTTGGGATCGATCTGACAGGCGATTTCATCGGTAAGCTCCAGCGGGCGCTTACGAATAACTTCCAGTAGGGTGATATAAAACGTGACGATTTTGCCGCGCATCCGTTCCACAGGAAAACCGGAGGGAAGTTCAAGCACCAGCTGCAGATCATCACCAGCCTTGAGACCGATCAGTTGATTGAATTCTTTGTAGATGGAAGGATCCCCCAGGGTGAAAGTATAATGGGCTTTGGATAGCTCAGGAACGAACAGCTTATCGGATTGGGCACGCAGGTTGATGACGACTTCATCTCCGTAAGCGGCGGGCCAATGAACTCTCGCCCATTGGTTAGCCATTTTTTTCACCGCTTCGCTGACCCCCAGCTCCAGATCATCTTCCGTAAAGAGTACAGGGGAGGGAAGAGCCAGCCCTTTATATGGTCCCAACCTGATCAGTTTATGCATCGGATATTTACCCTCCATAAGGTACAGTTCAGTACTGTCGATACTTGTCTATATTGTATCAGAAATTCACAAGCCATTTTTTAGCGTATGCAAAAGACAAGTAGATCTTGTTCATATAAGCTTTGCCAAGAGGTCGGTATGCAATCTATAATAAAATCCGAGGACCCTTCGATAAAGGCATAATGAGTAACAAAGACGTTTTATAATCAATTTGTTAATATATATAAGAGTGTAGTGTTGAAATTCGTGGAGGGGTGTTGGTAGTGTGTCCTTACGATGATGAGATCGAGAACATCAAGAACCAAATTATTAGTAAATACATCCCTAAAGAGATTATACTTTTCGGTTCATGTGCGAAGGGTCTGGTTAAGCGTGGCAGCGATATAGATATATGTGTAATCATGGAGACCCAGGATAAAAGGCAAACGTTAAGAGATATGCTTGTTAATATTGAATATAACGTGGATTTGGGCATAGTCATATACACACCTTCCGAGTGGTTAAGATATAAGGACGACAAAGCAAACCTTGCCAATATTATTAAGAGAACAGGAGTGAGTTTAATTGGTGGATTCGGTTAAATATAAGGAGTAGCTTGAAATGGCCAAGAAGGATACCCTGCTGAGGATCCGCTGATAGTCAATAAGGAAGATGCAGAAGAATGTATTAAAATCGCTATGAAAGTTATTGAAAGAATAGACCAAAATTGTGAATAGGGCAGACAGAGAGCCCTGCTCCAGCGTCTAATATTGAGACTCAAAGCTGCCACCTCCAATAATCCGCTCCAATACAACTCCTTTCATCTTATTAGTTAAATATCACTAACAAAACGCCTTTTTTCTGGTTATTATTAGTGATATAACACTGATCGTGTAAAGGAGTGCTTTACCCATGCCCGACTATATGAAGATGTATTTTCAATTGGCGGCTAAAGTCGCCGATGCGATTGATTTGCTTCAGGAAGCCCTGGAACAGGGGGAAGATGATTTCATGAGTGATGAGAAAGAAAATACAATAGTCAAACTTTTCGATATCAAAAAAGGAAAGGATGAAGATGAGTAAGAGAACTTGCATTTATTTCATCTATTTCTTTTGATCTTCTTGACATTTACTGACACGTTTTATAAAATACCAATATGAGTCTTTATGCTGTTATTTATGCCTGAGCCCCATAAAGCTGCATAACTGCCAGTGCCTGAGCCCCACGAAGCAGATCGGACTGAAATACGGATAATTGATGGAGGGAAACTTATGTCCACGTTCTTTGCGAAAGCGAATGCGGTGGAGCGTAAATGGTATGTCATTGACGCTGCAGGCCTTCCTTTGGGTCGTTTAGCTACTGAAGCTGCTCGCATCCTTAGAGGTAAACATAAACCAACTTTTACTCCTAATGTTGACACTGGAGATCATGTGATCATCATTAATGCAGAAAAAGTTGTTTTAACCGGTAATAAATTGGATCAAAAAATGTATCGCCGTCACTCCGGCTATCCTGGTGGTTTGAAAGAAACCCCTTACAGAAAGCTGATGCAAAACATGCCTGAAAGAGCTGTTGAGCATGCCGTAAAAGGAATGCTTCCTCATAACAAGCTGGGTGCTCAGATGTATACGAAGCTGAAAGTATATCGTGACGAAAATCATCCGCATCAAGCGCAACAACCCGAAGTTTGGACCATTCAATAAACGGGAAGGAGGAAGTAAAACATGGCTGCACAATTACAATACCAAGGTACCGGACGCCGTAAAAACGCGGTGGCTCGTGTACGTTTAATTCCTGGAGAAGGAAAAGTTACAATCAACAAGAGAGAGCTTGCTGAGTACTTCGGCAAGAAAACTCTGGAAATGATCGTTCAACAACCGTTCGGGGTAACCGATACTGCTGGCAAATATGATGTAGTTGCTCTCGCTCATGGCGGCGGTACTACAGGACAGGCCGGAGCTCTCCGCCTCGGAATTGCCCGTGCACTTCTGAAAGCAGATCCCAGCTTGCGTCCAGCTCTCAAGCGTGCAGGGTTCCTCACCCGTGACCCACGTATGAAAGAGCGTCGTAAATACGGCTTGAAGAAAGCCCGTAAAGCTCCCCAATTCTCCAAACGTTAATATTTTGGAAATACAGAATCCCTCAACCAGGTATGGTTGGGGGATTTTTTTCTGCTTTACAATTGCAGGAAGCCTGATAAGATTATTTTAATGAAGGTATTTATCTATGCTGGTGTAGGTTTAGAAAAGCAGGGGGGATGCAGAGTGAAAGAGGATGATGTAGGCCTACTTGTATTTTTGATTCTTATGTGTTTTATATTGAGTATGGCATGGATAGAAACACGCAGGAAGCATATCAACTATTATGGAAAGGAAAGGCCGGAATATCAAGGACAGACTAAACAAAACCTGACTAGAGAACCGAAAGCAATTGAATGCCCCGGTTGCGGAGCCAAGAATTTAGTCGCCCATTCTGTCGGAAAGTGCGATTTTTGCGACTCACTGCTGAATTATGAAACAGAGGCTGAATCACTGCCCGCCGGCTTTTATACCGTAGAGACCGATATCCCTGCAGATACGTGTATAGAAAAATATAAACCTTTGAACGGCTATGCCTGGGGAGTGATCATCTGCTTAGGGGTTATTGTATTTAAAATTTTTCAGGCATTCAAGGATGGCCAGGGAGCGGTTTATGTATATTTTATGTCAGTGCTCTTTGTACTATGTTTATTCGTTGCGAGCTTCATTGGCATATTTTACTCTCTTGCTAAATACAAGGACCACCATTGTGAGTTAAATTGGGTTAAGCTTATGAAGAATATATATATTTGGGGTTTTATCATCAGTTCAATTATTTTGTATACCGAACTATCTGTTTTTTAGCGGACCATGCCGCGGCTAAGACGGCTATGGAGATAAGTAAACAATGCGAAATCTTCACTTAGCTGTTCAGAGTGCTTGGTTGTTTACCCTTATCTAATTTAAGCAGCAATCCTCCCAAAATAATAAGAAATGCACCGGATAGTTGCAGGGTTGATAGTTTTTCCCCTAAAATTAAAAAAGCCAATACTGTTGCTATGACGGGTTCGATGTTGCTTAAAATTGAAGCCTGGCTTGCTCCTAATAGGGATACCCCTTTTTGATAGCAAAAAAGAGGTATGATCGTACTGAAGATGGCTGTTCCCAAACCAACTATCCACATAGCCTGAAATGAATGACCCGCGAATAGATTAACCGGCGGATAAACGACCATAGTAGCCAATAAGCAAACAACCGATGTATAGGTTGAAATCGTCACTGGTTCCAGAGTTTTAGAAAGATACTGCCCGTTTATATTATATACTGCATAGAATACCGCTGATCCTATACCATGTAAAACACCTAACATACTGATTTGATGTGTTGATGTATTTATAATATCGATAACCATTAAGCAGCCTAAAAACGAAATAAGTAGGGTTATCGTCTTAACCAACGATATTTTTTCTTTAAAAATCATGGTTGCCATAACCACAACCATTAGTGGGTATGTATAAAGCAATATATTTGTAACTGTGGCAGACATATGCTTTATAGCCAGCACATAACAATAAGAGCTCCCAAAAAACACCAAGCCATGCAGAACTAATTTAGGCAGGGAAGACTTATTTAACTTAAATCCTTTTCTTCCGCTTACGAGCATTATAAAACTCAGTAGGATGCTGGCGATTAAAAACCGCAAAAACAACATTACTTCTGTAGTTAAACCTACATTATACCCATATTTTATGAATATGGGTAAGGCCGCAAAGCCTAAAGCTGCTAAGATAATTAACACATAACCATTTTTCATTATTTATATCCTCCAACTAGTCTGAAATAGGCTTATCGATATATAGAACCTTGTGCTTTTCTTAATTATAAAGAAAATTAACCTGTACATATAATACCTGTTGCTTATGCTGGATATAATCTCGATCTATAGAATAGCTTCACGATTGTCACCGGTTGGGATTGACTTTTTTTACACATTAATTGTATACTAGGCATACAAATTAAAAAGAGCTTTAAGAGATCGTTAAAAACTTCATAAGCATCAGGTGGCTGTTTGCTTGGGCATTCAGCAGAATAGGGAAACAGGTGAAAATCCTGTGCGGTACCGCCGCTGTAAAAGAGGAATTCTTCCTAAAAAGTCACTGAGCAATCGGGAAGGCAGGAAGAGTGATGACGCTTGAGCCAGAAGACCTGCCTGAAAAAGCTTTCTGCCATGGTTTTTGCGCCGCAGACAGCTTGATCTTTTGTAAGCAAATACGGGCTGCAGTTATCAATGAAGGTTATTGATAACTGCAGCCCGTATTTGCTTCATGTCTGTTTGGCGGAAATCAAAAAGGATGCTGATAGTTTTGGCGAATGCAGTGCGGTATCCATGGGGCCTAAAGCACTAAGGAGTAAAAAAGAAGAGGAAGGTGGCAAAAAGTTATGAAAAAAGCAAGTCTGTGGTTGGCGGTACTTTTGACGGCGGCTCTGCTCCTGGGCGGCTGCAGCCAAGGGGCGAATACGGATCAGCCCGACAAGGGAGCGGATTCTCAAGCCCATCAGGAGGACGGCGGGGAGCGCACTATTGTCGATCTGGCGGGAAATCAGGTGGTCCTGCCCCCTGTGGAGAAGATCGAACATGTGGTCATTGTGGCTCCCCCGTTGGTGTCCACTTATGCCAGTGTAGTGAAAGATACAAGCAAACTGGTGGGGGCGACCCAGGTGGCCCTGGCCGAGGCTAATCCCCTCATTCTTGACAAGCTGATACCCAACTGGCAAAGGATTACTACGACATTTTTGACGGGATACGCTTCCAATACCGAGGAACTCTTAAAGCTGAACCCCGATCTTATTTTGGTCTATGGCGGCGCCCAGAAAGAAGGACTGGAAAATGTCAAGATTCCTGTGGTCGATTTTTACATTGATGATCAGGTGAATGAGACTTGGTCAGTGGAGATCGATCGCTTGATGCGGGAGATTTTCGGGCTGAGTGGGGAGAATTCCTTGCAGAAGGAATGGGATAAAGCCAATGAGCAGGTTGCCGGTATCCTGGCCCAGGTCAAGGATGCGCCCAAACAGAAAGGGCTTATGATCATGAGCAATACCGGAGATAAGATCACGGTTCGGGGAGCAGGTACTTATGGGGACGATTGGCTCTTGAAGAGCGGGCTGGAAAATGTGGCGGGAGAACTGAAGGGCGAGAGTATTGAGGTAACCATGGAGCAGATCTATACATGGAATCCGGATATTGTGTATGTATTCAGAGGACTGCCGGCTGCCCAGTACCTTGGTGATGCCATTAAAGGACAGGATTGGTCCCAGGTTCAGGCTTTTAAAACCGGAAGGATTCACGACACCCCCAGAGGGGTAATGAACTGGGGAGCCCCTTGTGCCGATTCCCCTCTGATGATTCAGTGGCTGGCCGGCAAGAACTTTCCGGACAAGTTCAGCGAAGCTGAATACAAAGGGATTATCAAGGATTATTACAGCCGCTGCTATGGAATCAGTCTGACGGATGAGCAGGTGGAGTCTATCCTGAACCCCAATCAGGGAATGGCCGGAAAATAAGTGTGGTTCTCCCAAGGGGATAAATAAGAGAGGGAAAGAACGATGTTGAGAAAAGCTGATCATTATAAATACTTATGGATGGCCTTGCTGCTGGTTCTCCTGTCCTTTATCTTTCTCTCCCTCTTTTTGGGCAGATATTTTGTTGAGCCCGGAGAAGTAGGGCGGATCCTATGGGCCAATCTGGCAGGGCAGGGGGAAAATAGTGTGGAAAATACCGTAGTCTGGGATATCCGCATCCCCCGGGTGCTCTTGGCCGTATTGGTGGGAGCGGGGCTCTCGGCAGCGGGAGCCTCCTTTCAGGGTTGTTTTCATAATCCACTGGTCAGCCCCGATGTTTTGGGGGTAAGTGCCGGAGCCGGATTCGGTGCAGCTCTGGGAATTCTTCTGACCTCCGGTGTTACCGGAATGGCGGCAGTTCTGTCCTTTGCTTTCGGGATGTTCAGCGTGATTTTAAGCTGGCTGTTGTCACGGATCAAACGGGAATCCACGATTCTGTCTTTGGTTTTGTCCGGGATTATCGTTTCGGCGGTCTTCAATGCCCTGATCTCCCTGATCAAATTTGTGGCGGATACGAATTCGGAGCTTCCGGCCATTACCTACTGGCTCATGGGCAGCTTTGCCAATACCACCTTCGGGGAACTGAAAATGGTATGCCTGCCGATTATGGTGGGGACGGGAATTCTCTTAGCCCTCAGATGGCATATTAATGTCCTGACTCTGGGGGATGAAGAGGCGGAAACCCTGGGGATCAATCCCGCCAGGATCAGGGTGCTGATCATTACCGCCGCCACGGTGATTACTGCTTCTGCGGTGATGGTTACAGGGGTCATTGGCTGGGTAGGTCTGATCATACCCAATTTATGCCGGATGCTGGTCGGCGCCGATTACAAATACCTTTTGCCCACGTCCTGCCTTTCAGGAGCTGTGTTTATGATCCTGGTGGATTTTATCGCCCGGGTGATCACTCCGGCGGAGATACCCATCGGTATTCTTACGGCGATTATAGGGGCTCCATTTTTTGTGCTGATTTACAAAAGAACGGAAGGGACCTGATATGCGGCTGGAACTCAGAAATGGAAACTTTGGCTATACCCAGGAGCGTCTCCTGCTCAGGGACATCTCCTTTGCCTTGGAGCAAGGCAGGATCATGACAATTCTTGGGCAAAACGGCATCGGCAAGACGACCTTGCTCAAATGCCTGATCGGGCTGCTTAAGTGGCAAAAAGGGCAAACCCTTGTGGATGGAAAGCCTTTGCACTCTCTGAAGGAGTGTGAGGCTATCGGGTATGTGCCCCAGGCTCACCGGAGTGTGTTTGCCTTTACGGTTGCCGAAATGACCGCTATGGGCAGAGCCAGGCATGTGCCTCTTTTCGGAACGCCTTCCCAATGGGACCGGCAAAGAGTGGAAAAAGCTTTGCAAATCGTGGGGATTGAAGGGCTCAAAGATCGGTTGTGCACCCAGCTCAGCGGCGGACAGCTTCAGCTGGTGTATATCGCCAGAGCCTTGGTCAATGAACCTCAATTGCTGATTATGGATGAGCCGGAATCCCATCTGGATTACAAGAATCAGCAGCTTATTTTAAACTTGGTCAGGAAACTGAGGGATGAGAAAGGGATTTCCTGTATTATCAATACCCACTATCCTGACCATGCCTTAAGAATATCCGATGACACCCTGATGCTGGGGCAGGACCGGTATCTTTTCGGTCCCAGCGAGGAGATTATTACCGAGGCGACCATGAAGGAATTCTTCGAGGTAAATGTAAAAATCTTATCCGTTCCGGGACTCCAGAAAAAAAGCAAAGCCTTTGCCGTTGTTGACTAGATGTTTTCCATAATTTGAGGTATAATTTTTTCTATGAAAAACGAAGTGAACAAAGTCATCGGTGATTATATTAAAATGGTGGAGAAAATAGCCAACGGAAGAGTCAATGTCCTGGATTTCGGCGGCGATATGGTGTTTTACCGGGGGGAGATCCATATGATCAAAATGATCGGAGACAACCCGGGCATCCATCTGTCGGAAATGGCGCGCAACTTTAAAATAACCCGGGCAGTTGTCTCGAAAACAGTCATGAAACTGGAGCAAAAGGGCTGTGTGCGGAAAGAAAAGGATTCTGCCGACCTGAAGAGAATCCGGCTTTTTCTGACGGACAAAGGAGAGGAGGCCTATCTGGCTCATCAGCATTATCATAACCTTTATGACAGCCCCTTGTTTACCTATTTGGATGGGTTAAGCAGTGATCAGCTGGCGGTTGTGGCGGAATTTATGAAGCGGGCCAACCTATTGGTGGATAATCATTTTTGATCTCTTTTATCTGTACATCCTGGTCTATAAGCAGAGACGCGGCGAAGGGAAAGCCTGCGTCTTTTTTGCACTGCCAGAAAGTATAACTTCATTGGATACTTTCCTCCAGCATAAGTGCAGCCAATGACTTCGCTTTTCTGGATGCGTGATTAAAAAGCAAACAAGTGGGTCGACAGTGTCTTCGGGCGAAGCAACAAGTGCAAAAGCAGTGCTTTCGGGGTCTTCCTTATATCGTGGGCTTTTCACTACCATGAATGTATGCTTGACATACAAACCATCTCTATTGTATGCTTGGCATACGATAGAGATGGAAGGGGAGATTTTTTTGTATCAGCCTCAGCATAAGTCCAAAGTTTATTATGATTTGCTCCATAAGAACCGGGAAGCTCAGTTATTTTTAGCAGCCCTGCGTTTAGAGGTGTTCTCTTATTTGGAGGACTGGTCATCGCCGGCAGAGCTGGCCCTCAGAACGGGCTTTAATGGGCGCAACTTAGCCTTATTGCTCAACGCCCTGGCTGCTGCCGGATTGCTGGAGAAACGGCAAAACGACTACCGCAATACCGGAGTAGGCAATGAGTTTCTGCATAAGAACAGTCCTGTCTACTTAGGGGAAAGCCTTCTCTTCCGGGAGAGGATGATGGCTTTGGATAATGTGGAAGAACGGGTCAGGTCCGGGCCGGATGCGGGGATCGCCGCCAGGAATCAAGGAGTGGAGGTTTACAATTTTCATGAGGCAGCCCGCTGCGGCATTCCGGAGATGTACACGGGCAGGGTACAGGGACTGTTGAAGGCAGTGCAAAAGCTCTTTGGCGAAGAACAGCCCCGAAAAGTACTGGATTTGGGCGGCGGCTCCGGAGTCATGCTTAAGGAGCTGATTTCCCATTATCCTAACTCCAGGGGGGTGATCTTTGAGCATCCCAGCGTCGCAGATTTGCCCCGCCAATTGTTGAGGGAATGGGGGCTGGCTGACAGGATCAGTATTCTTGCCGGGGATTTTAACAATGATGACATCGGCAAGGACTACGACCTGATTATTGCTTCCGGGATCATTGATTTTGCCAAGGATCACCTGGACATTCTCACCGCTAGGCTGGGAGAGGCCTTGGCACCGGAGGGGTATCTATACTTGGTATCTCATAATGTGAATGAGGATTATCAGGAACCGGCCGAGTGCATTTTGGGTTGGTTATCCAGTCATCTGGACGGCCTTGATATCCTTCTGACGAAAGACACCATCGCTGCCGCCCTGGCAAGGCACGGCTTTAAGCCGGTGCTGTTTTCCCCGGATGAAGGGGTTTTTACCTTTCTGCAAGGTGAGTTTTATCAGCGGAGGCTGGACGGATAGAGTAGTTTAGGACTACGAATCAAGAAGACGATAGAGGGAGACAGGGCAGTTATCCGTTGTTTCGGGCAAGGGGTAACCGCTCTTTTTATGAAAGTCTTAAGTGCGGATAACTTTTCGAATACTGAATTTGGCCGGCAAGGATTGACTTGAAGGTCTAATCGTGTTAGACTTCACTTAGTCTAATGGTATTCGACCAAAGTTAATGGAGGCTTATTGATGGAACAATATAAACTTGGCGAAGTGGAGCAAAAATTTGCCGATCTGATTTGGCTTCATGCCCCTATTCCTTCCGGGGAGCTTGTCAAGCTCTGTGAAAAGGAACTGAACTGGAAGAAATCCACCACCTATACCATGCTCAAGCGGCTCTGCGACCGGGGGATATTTGAAAATCAAAAAGGCCGGGTCACAGCCCTGATGAGCAGGGAAGACTTCACAGCGGCCCAGGGGGAGCAGTTTTTGAGCGAAACCTTCGAGGGTTCTCTGCCCCGTTTTTTTGCGGCATTCACCCGCAGGAACAAGTTAAGCGCCAAAGAAATACATGAGCTGCAGCAGCTCATTGACCAGCATAAGGAGGAATAACATGCAGGAGGAACTATTCTTAAAGGTACTCAACATGAGTATTACCGGAAGTGCGGTTATCCTGTGTGTAGTGCTTATGCGGCTCCTGCTCAGAAAAGCGCCGAAGGTTTTTCCCTACGCCCTTTGGAGCGTGGTGCTTTTTCGCTTGATTTGCCCTTTTTCTTTCGAGAGTGCCTTAAGTCTGCTGCCGGTGAACCCCGAACCGATTCCGGAACGCATTGTTTATGCCGCCGTACCTCAGATTCAGACAGGGATCGGGGCGGTGGATCGGATCGTCAGCTCGTCTCTGCCCGGGGCGACGCCCTATGCCAGCGTTAATCCCCTGCAGATCTGGATCTTTTTGGGGTCCCTGCTGTGGATAATGGGTATTGCCGCTCTTTTGATATACAGCATTTTCTCACTGATGGGCTTAAAAAGGCGGCTGAGGACCGCGGTCCATGATCAGGATAATATATACCTCTGTGCAGATATCGACACTCCCTTTGTCATGGGGGTGATCCATCCCCGGATTTATTTGCCCGCTTCGCTTTCCGGCACGGAGAAGGAGTATATCCTGCTCCATGAGCAGACTCATATCCGGAGGTTTGATCATGTGGTCAAGATCCTGAGCTTTTTTGTGCTTTGCATCCATTGGTTTAATCCCTTGGTGTGGGCCGCCTTTTTCCTTTCCGGCAGAGATATGGAAATGTCCTGCGACGAGGCGGTGATCAGGAAGCTGGGCCATGAGGTGAAAAAGGATTATTCCTCCTCCCTCCTTTCCCTGGCCACAGGCAGGCGGATCGTAGGCGGCACCCCCCTGGCCTTTGGCGAGGGTGATACCAGGGGCCGGATTATGAATGTTCTCAACTATAAAAAGCCTGCCTTCCGGGTCCTGCTGATCGCTTTTTTGGCTGTGCTCATTCTGGGTATGGGGCTGATGGCCAACCCCAAAGCCGGGGAGAACTTCACCGCTGCCGTTTACCGTGTGGATGAGATTCTCTACAGTGCCTCTCAGTATTCTTTTGCTTACACCACGGACAGCGCCCCTCAGTACAATATCTCTTCCGACTATGTGCTGTTTCGCAAGGAAGTCTCCGATCAGGACTGGGTCATGCTGGGCAGTCTCTATAAATATCCTCTCAGTCGTCAGGAGCGATACGGGCTCTTTGAGTCGCTGAACAACAAAGCCCATGATAATCTGGATGAGGTGAAAACAATTTACCGCGCTGATCTTAAGGATGAAAACCAGACCTTTATATTGGTGATGGAGCAAAAAGACGGTCATATTCTCCTGGCCCACGGCTATGATTTTTCCGAAAAGCCCCGTGTCCGCTGGCTGTTCCATTTGAATAAGATAGTTGAGCCTGATACCAATGAGCAGGCCGGCCAGGTGAAGCCCCGGAGTGATAGGGCTGCCGGCACCGTAGAGGCGGAGCCTATGGCGAAGGAGCAGAACCCTCTGGAGAAAGCTGTCTCCGCAGCGATCCTTCAGCATCATAGGAGCGGGTATAACGGTGGAGATTTCTCCGCCCAGGCTCATACTACTTTAGCCACTGAGACCGGGGAGTCGGAGGCAGGCAACGGCATCAACACGGTCACGGTCTATGCCATGGCCCTCTATATGGAGTTTGGATATCGTGGGGGTGGACTTTCTGAAACGGGGGGGAGCCACATGCCGATTGCCCTTACTTTTGAGGTGGAGGACAAGAATATCTACAGGCTGATGGAATACTGGACACCTCGGGATGGCGCTGATTATGGCCCCTCCCTCCGGGAAAAGTTCCCAGAGAGGATTTTCCCGGGGGGGATTGGGGAGGATGCCCTGGACACGCAAAAATATATTCAGGCTCACGCTATGGCCTGTTATGAGCAGGCCATAGCCTACGGCCAGGTGGATGTTGGCAACGAGATCGCCGGACTGATCGAGACCATCTGTTCTTCCCCGGCTCATATGTCCAATCCCGGGGCCTATATAGATGCCCATCCCCTTGAGTATCGTACTCTGATCTACTATGGCAGCTATACCCTGGAGTATTGCTTTGACCTCTTTGCCCAAGGTGGGCAGAGAGGACTGGAGGGTCACATCATGGCCGCCGCCTGCCGGGAAATTATGATGGCCAAGGGTGCGTCCTTTGACGATATTCTCTACAGCACCGGCCAGGATTGGTATGACAGCATCAAGGACTGGGCTGTTCCCTCATAAAGCAGTAAAACTGTACCAATAAGGCAAAACACTATATAATCAGGCAGTTATTGCCGTCGGGAAAAGAGCTGAGTTCTTCCAGGGAACCCCGGCTCTTTTTATTAGCTTGGATGAAGGTTCGCTATGCATCACCACAGGGGATGCAGGGGCTTAGCCATGAGTTTGAGTATTATGAAGGAGATTGCACACGGGCCTGCTGTCAAGTTCTGATGCTCAAAACTTGTTTGAAAAACATAAATTAGCCTTGACAGGACAAAAGATAACTTGTTATTATTGATTTTGATAATCAATATCAATAATAACAAGTTATCTATATTAAGAAGAGGGGAACATGCAGCATGAAGAAAATTGTCGTCATCTATTGGAGTGGATCAGGCAATACGGAGAAAATGGCCGCAGGAGTGGCTGAAGGTGCCCGGGCTGCCGAAGCGGAGGTCCGGATCATTCCGGTCGATCAGGCGTCTGTCGCCGATGTCCTGTCCGCGGATGGAGTAGCACTGGGCTGCCCGGCCATGGGGTCTGAAGTTCTGGAAGAAGATGAAATGGAACCATTCATTTGCTCATTAGAGCAAGAAAATCTGTCTGCTGTGCCAGTGGTTCTTTTCGGCTCCTATGACTGGGGTGACGGAGAATGGATGCGGGACTGGGAAGAGCGCATGAAGAAAGCCGGCGCCAATTTAGCGGGGGACGGCTTGATTCTTCAGTTGGAACCGGATAACGATGGTATGGAACAATGCCGGAAACTGGGGAAGACCCTGGCCGACGCATAGCCTGGCACCGCCAGATACATCAGATATTACAGGAAAGTCCCTGGTTATAGGCCGGGGACTTCTTGCCAGAAAGGTCAATCTTTAATAAGATAAGAATAAAACAAGAAAACAATGAGTACAGAAAGAACAGGAGAAACGTTTATTTATGAATAATAACGGTCAGGTAACGAAATCCGCCCATAAACACCACGGGCATACCCATACCCATACCCATGGCTGCAGTTCAGGTGGTTGCGGCTGCAGCAGCCAGACTGCAGAGCAGGAAACAGCCTGTTGTCATTCCCACAAACCGCCGGTCCTCGACCCTCAGGAAACAGTATTTATGCAGGAACTGGCACAACGGGGCTGCCTGCCGGTCAGCCGCTACATCCTCAGCAGCAGCTCGGAAAAAGAAGTCCGGTTCGAGATGCTTGCCCCAGTCTATATGAATGATCCCAGTGACGGTATGGAAACCGTGAAAGAAAAAGGTGCAGCTTTAAAAGGGCTGAAAGAAAAAGGGCTGATCTCGCTGGATTATGAGCTGAGGCTGAGTGATTATGACTATACGTCCTATACGGATGCCGCCTTGTTTGCCTATTTCAAAGATACCGTTGAGGAAGGAAAGAAGCGCCCGGGCTTTCTTGGCGATACCGCGGAAATAGAGCTTGGTGTGATCACGCTTACGGATGCGGGAAAACGGTTCACAGAACAGTTTCAAGAGTAACAAAGTTTTTCACCAGAGCTGCCGACAACAAATCTGAGTCCAAGGGATGTGAACCTTGGGCTTTTTGCATTTCAAAGAACAGTGTCGCCTATATATTCTTTGATTAATGAAGTTTGATTTCTGCGCACGCAAACACCATGCAAGATTTATTGTTAAAAAATTTGGAATATTTAAATAATTGATTGACGTACCTCTTCCTTCGTATTAAGATTAATTCAGACCGATAAAACTATGACCAGATATTTAAATAGCTCTGCCCAAAACAAATGCCAAAGTACCACAAAAATAAAAGCATATAAGGTGATGAGGGCCCAGGAGTCCAATGCCGAGGGGTAAGTATGGTTCGAAATTGTGACCAGATATTAATTTAACTCCTAAAAATCTTGAGGGAGGTGAGGAATTATCGGACTAATCTATAGATAGCCCTGCCATCAAGGAAGGGGTATAGACAGGGTTTGGGAGGAAAGTATTGAGAAGAAAAGAGGTTAGAACATGAGCAATGAGGTAGGTTTGAGGAGAGCAGAGTCGGGTTCTTACCATTTCCTGATTCGACGCGTCCATTCTCTCTTAGGGCTATTGCCCATCGGTATCTTCCTGACATTTCATTTGTTTTTAAATCTCTCGGCTCGTTTGGGACCGGGGCAATACGACAAAGTCATCCAGACCATGCAGAGTGTTCCGGGAATTTTTCTGATTGAGATGATCATTATCTTTGTTCCGATTATTTTTCATGCTGTTTATGGCAGCTGGGTGGTTTACACCGGTCAAAGCAATATCCTGCGTTATCAATATCCTCGGAACTGGTTTTATATTATCCAGCGGATCTCCGGTATCTATACCGTGATTTTCGTGGCTGTTCATGTTTTTGCCCTTCGCTTTGGGGAAGCCAGTTTTGCCGGGATGCAAAGCGCGGTTGCTAATCCCTGGGGGCTTATTTTTTATGCGATCGGGGTTGTCCTGGCCATTTTCCACTTCACCAACGGCCTCTGGGCTTTTGCCATAACCTGGGGAATCACCGTAGGCCCCCGGGCACAGCAGATCTGGACTTATGCATGCCTGGCGGTCTTTGTTCTCCTGACGGCTATTGGACTTTATGATCTGACCGCTTTTATGTAAAAGAAAAGTTTCCTATGATCGATTCCCATAATGAATAAAGGTGAGAGGTGAAGAGGATGAGTAAGGTAATCGTGGTAGGCGGAGGACTGGCGGGTCTGATGGCTGCCATTAAGATAGCGGAGGAAGGAACACCGGTGGATTTATTCTCCTTAGTACCGGTGAAACGCTCCCATTCCGTATGTGCTCAGGGAGGAATCAACGGGGCGGTCAACACAAAAGGGGAAGGAGATTCACCTTGGGAGCATTTTGATGATTCGGTCTATGGAGGGGATTTTCTCGCCAACCAGCCTCCTGTGAAGGCCATGTGCGATGCCGCGCCGGGCGTTATCCATCTCATGGATCGTATGGGAGTTATGTTTAACCGGACACCGGAAGGGTTTTTGGATTTCCGGCGTTTCGGCGGGACCAAGCATCACCGTACAGCCTTTGCCGGAGCCACCACAGGCCAGCAGCTTCTCTATGCCCTGGATGAGCAGGTCCGCCGTTTTGAAGCGGCCGGCTTAGTCAGGAAATACGAAGGATGGGAGATGCTCTCTGCTGTTATTGATGAGGGAGTCTGCAAGGGAATTGTCGCCCAAAACCTTTATGATATGGAGATCCAAAGCTTTCCCGGCGACGCCGTCATAGTAGCTGCCGGAGGGTGCGGCATGATTTTTGGCAAGAGCACCAATTCCACCATTAATACAGGCTCCGTGGCCTCGGCTCTCTACCAGCAAGGGGTTAAATACGCCAATGGTGAGTTTATCCAGATTCATCCTACGGCCATTCCGGGGGAAGATAAGCTGCGGCTCATGTCCGAGTCGGCCCGTGGCGAAGGCGGGCGGGTCTGGACCTATAAAGAAGGTAAGCCCTGGTATTTCCTGGAGGAGATGTATCCGGCCTACGGGAACCTGGTCCCCCGGGATATTGCCACCCGGGCCATCTACCATGTGGTCTTTGATCTGGGTCTGGGAGTCAACGGTGAGAACATGGTTTATCTGGATCTTTCCCATAAAGATCCTCATGAACTTCAGATCAAATTGGGGGGAATTCTTGAGATCTATGAGAAATTCGTGGGGGATGACCCCAAAAAGGTTCCCATGCGGATTTTCCCGGCGGTTCACTATTCCATGGGCGGAATGTGGGTGGATTATGATCAAATGACCAATATCCCCGGTCTGTTTGCCGCCGGGGAATGTGAATATCAATACCATGGGGCCAATCGCTTAGGAGCCAATTCCCTGCTTTCGGCTATTTATGGCGGTATGATCGCCGGCCCTAAGTCCCTGGAGTACATTAAGAAAAATAAATCGGCAACCTCCAGCGGGCAGGAAGAAGCCTTTGTTCGTGAACGGAAGACTCAGGAGGAGCTCTGGAACAGTATTCTCACCATGAAAGGTGAGGAGAATCCCTACCATATTTATCAAGAGCTGGGTGATGTTATGACTCAAAATGTCACCGTCATCCGCTATAATGACAAACTGGCCGGGACGGACCAGAAAATCCAGGAGCTTATGCAGCGTTGGCAGAGGATCCGGCTCATTGATGATGTCCAGTGGAGCAATCAGACGGCACTTTTTATCCGGCAGCTTTGGAATATGCTGGAGCTGGCCCGTGTCATTACCTTGGGGGCCCTTAACCGCAATGAAAGCCGGGGAGCCCATTATAAGCCTGACTATCCGGAGCGGGATGATGCGAACTGGCTGAAGACCACCATTGCCACCTACACACCGGAGGGCCCGCGATTCAGCTATGAAGCGGTGGATGTATCACTGATTACGCCCAGACCGCGGCGCTATGATGTAGAGAAATAGGGGGGATAGCCATGTCAGGGCAGAAGATTGTCCGTTTAAAAATCCGTCGCCAAAATGCTCCGGACCAACCTGTTTTTTGGGAAGAGTTTGCGGTGGATTATAGTCCCAAGATGAATATCATTTCCTGCTTGATGGAGATTCAAAAAGATCCCGTCAATGCTCAAGGCCAAAAGACCAATCCGGTGGTCTGGGAATGCAACTGTCTTGAAGAAGTCTGTGGTGCCTGCACCATGAATATCAACGGTCAGGCCAGACAGGCCTGCTCGGCCTTAGTGGATCAATTGGAGCAGCCCATTGTCCTGGAGCCTCTCCGGAAATTCCCCATCCTCCGGGATCTTATGGTGGATCGAACTATTATGTTCGAGAATTTAAAGAGGGTTCACGCCTGGATTGATATCGACGGAACCTACGATCTGGGTCCTGGGCCCCGCATGGCTGAAGTGGATCGAGTATGGGCGTATGAGCTTTCCAAGTGCATGACCTGTGGGTGCTGCATGGAATCCTGCCCCCAAGTCAATTCCCGTTCCCGATTCATCGGACCGGCCGCGATTTCCCAGGCCCGCCTCTTTAACACCCACCCCTCGGGGGCTATGCATAAGCATATTCGCCTATCCGCCCTTATGGGTGATGGAGGGATCACCGACTGCGGCAACGCCCAAAATTGCGTACGGGCCTGCCCCAAGGAGATTCCTTTGACCACCAGTCTTGCCGATATGAACAAAGAGGTCAATAAATTTGCCTTGAAGCGATGGCTGAATACTTAAAAAAGTCAAGATGCAAGAAAATTTTTTATTGCAATCTGACAACTTAGATGTTAACATAAAGTTGTAACAACTTATAACAAAATAAGAGTTGTCAGATTGCAAGCTGTTTGCAATCAAGGCTGAATTTCCCAAAAAGGAAAACGGGGGAACCATCATGGGGGTTAATTATTGTCAGGGAGAGCAAACTCCTGGCAATGACGGAAAGGTATCATTCCGAACCCGGCAGCTAACCTCGTAAGCGTGTGAACCGTTTTAGTGTTTTTTATGCTAAATCAATAGTTAATGTTATGCGCTGCTTCTTCTTGGGCCTGTTCAGGCCCTTTTTCTATGCCTTTTTGCGGATTTCAGTCGAGAAAAAGGAGGACGTTTGAATGAAAAAGTTACCAATGCTCAGAACTTTACTGGTGGGGATGCTGGCCTTTAGTGTCTTTGCCTTGGGAGGGTGCGGCTCTTCCGAGACCAACGGTGACGGGATGAGTACATTGGCAAAGGCTAAGGAGAAAGGAACCGTCACCGTTGGTTTTGCTAATGAAAAGCCCTATGCATATAAAACTGCCGACGGGGAGCTCACCGGTGAAGCTGTGGAAATTGCCCGGGCCGTCTTAAAAGAGCTGGGGATTAATGAAATGCAGGGGGAGCTTACGGAATTCGCCTCTTTAATTCCCGGCCTTCAGGCCAAACGTTTTGATATGGTTACCGCCGGAATGTTTATCACCCCCGACCGGGCCGAGCAGGTATCCTTTGCCAATCCCGAATACAGCATCGGGGAAGCCATTGCCGTCAAGAAAGGTAACCCTCTCGACCTGCATAGCTATGAAGATATCGCCAAGCACGGGACGGCTAAAGTCGCTGTACCTGGGGGAGCCATTGAGTATGACTACCTTGTAGCCAGTGGTGTCCCCAAAGATAGAATCGTGACCGTTCCGGATATGCCGGCAGCTTTGGCAGCCCTGCAGGCCGGGCGGGCAGATGTGATTACCGCTACCGGCCCTTCGATTCAGGCTACTTTGGATACGGCCAATGACCCTAACTTGGAGCGGGTCATGGATTTCACTCAGCCGGTGATTGACGGCGAAAGTGTCAGAGGTTATGGGGCAACTGCCTTCCGCCATGAAGACAGTGATTTCCGGGAGGCTTTCAATGCCGAATTGCAGAAGCTGAAAGAATCCGGTGACCTTCTCAAGATCCTTGAATCCTTCGGCTTTACAGAGCAAGAGCTTCCGGGGGACATAACTGTACAAGACATTATTAAGTAGGAAGTGATGACCTTTGGCTATCTTAGACCTCTTGCCGACCCTGTTAAAAGGGTTGGAAATAACCCTCATCATCACTCTTCTGGCAACCCTCCTTGCTTTGGTGCTGGCTTTCCTGGCCGGGTTCGGCCGCTTGTCCAAATATCCGCCCATCTGCTTTCTGACGGCAGTCTATGTGGAAACCTTCCGGGGAACCTCCCTGCTTGTTCAGCTTTTTTGGATCTATTTTGCCCTGCCTCTTTTAGGCATCAGCTTGCCTCCCCTGGCCGCCGGAGTCCTGACTCTGGGTTTCAACTGCGGGGCCTATGGTTCCGAGGTGGTGCGCAGTGCTATTCTGGCTGTTCCCAAAGGGCAGACGGAAGCCGGGGTTGCCTTGAACTTCAGCCCCTGGCAGCGCATGCGGCGCATTATCCTGCCCCAGGCCTTTGTCATGATGCTGCCGGGGTTTGGCAATCTGCAGATTGAGCTGCTGAAAAGCACCTCCCTGGTCTCTTTAATCACCCTGGCCGATTTGACCTATCAGGCCTCCGTGCTTAATGCTTCCACTATGGAGACGACTTTAATTTACAGCTTGCTGCTTGTGATCTACTTCCTGATTGCCTGGCCCTTAACACGGGGGATCCGCTGGATAGAAAACAGGCTGACTGTAGGGAGGTACTAAGATGTGGAATTGGGATTTTGCCATTAAAATCTTCCCGGAGATATTTGCAGCACTAAAGATTACTGTGATCGCTACTTTTGCCGGATTCTTTCTGGCCTTGTTTTTAGGGATGTTCCTCACCATCGGCAGCCGCTCTTCCCTGAAGCCTGTCGCTTACAGCTCAAAAGGCTTTGTGGAGTTTATCCGCAGCACACCTTTGCTGGTTCAGCTCTATTTTATTTTCTATGTACTGCCCCAAGCCGGGTTGTCTTTAAGTCCCCTCACTGCCGGGATTATGGGTTTAGGGATTCATTACAGCACCTATCTCTCCGAAGTCTATCGCTCGGGAATCGAAGCGATACCCCAGGGACAATGGGAAGCAGCGAAAGCTCTCAATTTCAGCCCCTGGCAAGTATGGGCCAAGATCATCATTCCTCAAGCGGTGCCGCCGGTCATACCGGTGATGGGTAACTATTTGATCACCATGTTTAAAGAAACCCCTCTTCTTTCGGCCATTACCTTGGTGGAAATTTTACAGACAGCCAAGATTATCGGCTCCCACTCCTTCCGTTATCTGGAGGGGTTCACGATTGTAGGGCTTTTGTTCTTATTGTTGAGTTATCCCTGCTCGGTGATGATTCGCCGTTTGGAAATGAGGATGACGAAAAGCGTTCGCTAAGGAGGAATAGGATGAGTGCTCAATTGAAACTATTAAAAACTACACCGGATGAAACGAAAAATAAGCAGACCGTAGCCGGGAAAAAAGTAAAACAACCTGTAGTGCACTACGAAAAAATCGCCAAAGCTTATGGAGACTTGCAGGTCTTAAAAGGGATTGACCTGGATATTGCGCCGGGAGAGAAAGTGGCCTTAATCGGACCCAGCGGCTCAGGAAAAACCACGATGGCCAGGCTGCTCATGACCTTGGAAGAACCTACTTCCGGAGCCATCCAAGTGGATGGTGAGTCTTTGTGGCAGCAAAAGGTCAAAGGAAAAATGGTTAAAGCCAATGAAAAGCATCTTCATAAAATTCGCAACAAGATCGGTATGGTCTTTCAGCATTTCAATCTTTTTCCCCATATGACCATTTTAGGCAATGTGACAGCCGCTCCCATCCATGTGCTGGGGATGACCAAGGATGATGCTGAGGCGCAGGCCATTGCTATGCTGGAGAAAGTGGGCCTGGGTGATAAGCTTCATGGCTACCCCGCCCAACTGTCCGGTGGGCAGAAACAACGGGTGGCTATCGCCAGGGCTCTGGTCATGCGCCCCAAAATTATGCTCTTTGATGAACCTACCTCTGCTTTGGACCCTGAGCTGGTGGGTGAAGTGCTGGAAGTCATCAAGGAGATTGCCCAGGAAGGGGAGATGGCTATGCTCCTCATCACCCACGAGATGGATTTTGCCAAGGATGTGGCGGACCGGGTGGTCTTCTTTGATGAAGGGCACATTATCGAGGAAGGACCGCCCCGGGAAATCTTCCATAACCCCCAGAGTCCCCGCCTGCAAAACTTTTTAAGCCGCTTCCGGGGAAGATGAATCACCGGGAAAGGTAAATCACTGGAGGAAGTAAATCGGCGAGAAAAGTAAATTGATGAATCAAAAAACCAGGTCTATATTGTATGTATTGACCCCCAAAAGTTAGACCCAAAAATCTAACGATTGGGGGTCAATACAAATATAGACCTGGTCTTTGCATGCTTACAAAGCAGACACTATCTTGCGCCGGTAATCGCCGCGATGATTTTTTCCGGATCATCCACTACGCTTACTGAAGGGCTGACCACAAAGTCTGCGATGGTAATTTTATCTCCTAATAATTTATCTGCAACATCGACAGCCACATATTCCGGAATATCGGCACTGGGGCCCGTCATCTCCAACTCAGAAAAATAGGGCAGCACGATCAATTTTCTTTCACTGAGTGCTTCACTGCCGCCGAAGGTAATCGGAACTTTCATCTTCACAACCTGATCATCTTCCACCACTTGCATAGAGATATGAATGGTTTTTCCCGAAGTAATATCCTTTTGAATTTCTCCGACGAAGCACTGCTTGGTTTCACCCGCAACCTGCACAGAGATTTTAGCTTTTTGGGAACGGCCCTGCAGGGCTTTGTTAAGCCTCTTCTCATCGAATTTCACACTGATGGAGTCCATACTTTTGCCGTAGATTACCCCCGGCACAAAACCTTTGCTTCGGACTTCCTTGGGTTTTTCTTTCCTTTCGACAGCCTGAATTGCAGTTTCGCTCATTTGTTTGACCCTCCATTCTTGTACTCTGCGCCGTCCGCAGAGTCGTTTGCTACATGGTCAGAAAGTATAAACTTGCAAATATATACTTTCTAAGCATAAGGGCAACCAGCGACTTCGCCTCACTCGCGATCACACGTTTAAGGCAAACAAGTGGGAAGACAGTGTCTTCGGACGAAGCCGGATTTTCTTGATTGGCCCTAATACTATTAACTCTATAGTTTTACTAGGGGGAAGTCAAAGCCCGGCAGTCCCCGCAATTTAAGGGTAAAGCCACTTACAACTCAAAAGGTAAAGAAAAGTTGTCTTTTCATCCGAATGCTCCTTTAGCCGGAAACAACCCAGGATGATTCGAAAATTCTTTGAGGAATACCTTTATCAAGGAATAATGCCAAGCCTCTTCTCCATAAGTTTTTTAAAGGGCGGATAACATCGGCCCAAGGCATGGGAAGGGAGAAGAGCCATGAGGAGAATGAGAAGGGATGGGCTCAACTATCGCAGACGATGGAATAGAGGTTGGATGGTAGCAGCGATGTTCGCGCTGGTGCTTATTGTGACTGGCAGCTTAGTATGGAAGTATAACCAAAAGGACGAAGAAATCTGGAGTTGGACCATCGGCAATCAGGTTGTGCTCATCGACGCCGGGCATGGCGGCGTTGACCCAGGGGCTGTAGGGAAGGTCAGCCTAGAAAAGGATATTACCCTGAATATTTCTAAGCATTTGCAACTCCTTGTTCAACAATCTGGGGGTAAGCCCGTCATGGTTCGGGAAGCCGATGTGGATCTGGGGACGTCTGAGGGTCTAGCTAGAAGAAAAAGAGAGGACCTGGCCCAACGAATCCAACTGGCTAAAGATTTCGAGGCCGATGTCTACTTAAGTATTCATGTGAACAGCTCCCCCAACCATTCCTTAACCGGCCCCCAGGTTTTTTACCATGAGGGTTTACCGGAGGGAAAGCTTCTGGCTGAGGCCATACAAATGGAACTCAATAAACTGACCGGAACCAAGCGGGTGGCCAAAGCCGACCAGGATTTGTTTATTCTAAAAAAGGCACAGCAAGCTGCGGTGACGGTGGAAGTCGGCTTCCTGTCCAATCCCCAGGAAGAGCAAAAATTAAATGAAACAGACTACCAACATCAACTGAGCATAGCTATCTACCAAGGTCTCTCCGAATATTGCCGTAAACTGCAAAAGGAGGGAATCCCCATCGTGGATGTGAACTAAGGCGAATGAACGACATTAATCCGGGCTTTGCATAGTTCCAAATAAATAGTCCTCGGGGCCATCCCGAGGACTATTTATTTGAGGACTATTCTAATTAATGTAATTATTTTATTTAATGTATAATGTAGCAATTGGGTAAAGCTTGTTGTATTGAGGATAAATCATAGTTACCAAGCGTTGTAGAGCTAATCTCAAGAAGAGTCAAATTTGTCAGTTGTTCTAAAGACTTTAAGTCATTTAGGGTACCCTGATAGTTAAGACTTCTCAATTTTGGCAGCTCTCTTAAAGGCGACAGATCATTAATCTGGTCAGAATAAATGGCAAGAGAGGCCAGGCCGGTTAAGTTTTCTATTCCGGATAAATCTTCACAGCCTTTGCCGATAAGCAGTTTCGAAATATTTTTAACATCACTGTTATAAATCTCTGCTGTTGGCTTATAGGTAAGCTCCCGGACTGCCTTTTCCAAAACGGGATCCTTAAAGGTTAGGGCTGTGTTATCAACGGAAGTATCTTCTGATCCAGGTTCCGGAGGCATATTGCCGATATTGATGGCTGTCTTTACACCGGTGGCCTTGTCTTCCAAAGAAATAAGAATCGTTTTATCCGAATCATATATATTATAGGTTATCTTGAAATCCCTGTCTGATGGCTTTAAATCGATCATTGAATTGACAGATGAGCTTGCATGCAACTCCGAAGCAGGAATTTTTGGCGTTATATCTTTACCTTCTTTATTAAGTATTCGGTATTGCAAATAAGTAGTGATATTAGGGGATAATTTACCAGTGGGTAAAAAAGATATTTGAGCGATGTCAAGATCCTCATCAGTGTTGTTTTCAGTGTCGCTTGCTTCATACCCTGATGGCGAATGAAGGTTTAACAGCGCTGAGATTTCCATTCCTTTTTGGTGAGCCAAAGTAACCAGAACCTGTTCATCATCAGCAGAGAAATCATAAGTTATGGTGCCGGTGCCGGTTTCCGGATCCAGGCTTACATCAGCAGGGAGGGAGTTGATGACGGCCGTTGCCTTCAGGTCCGCTGCAGGAACAGATTTGGTAATGTTTGTATAATAATGGTCCAACAGTTTATATTGGAAAGTGGCTGTCCCTGTCTCGGTTTTTACCAGATCACCTGAAACGAAATCAATTCTGGCTATTGCCGAAGGGGGCGTCGCTTGCGAGGCTGGAACCGGTTCTAGTCCAAGAGTGTTTAAAACGGCGGTAACTCCGGTGAGTTTATCTCTTAGAGTGGTTTGGATAAGCTGATCTGTATCTAAGGTATCAAAAGCAATGGTGCCGGTACCTGTGTCAGGGTCAAGGGTGATCTCGGAACCTGGGGCTGAAAAGGCTTCGATCTGAGAGGCAGGAATTTTAGGGGTAATATCGTCGATGAAATTGATGATATTGTAGCGAAAAGTGGCGGTATTGGCTCCGGAACTCGTTAAGCTATCAGTAAGAAAATGAAGTTCATCAACTCTTTTCAGGGATTCTTCATCAGAATTGCCGACAATTAATCTTTTAGTATCGCCTCTGGAGTATCTGGGCGCGATTGTAATCAAAACATCAACGTACGATTTGGGAAAGTCATAGGTCAGTGTACAAGTTCCTGTTTGAGGGTCTAAGTTGGCTTCGGTGATTCCCAAGAATTTTACGCCATCTGCAGGTCTGGCTTCCACATGTAAATCAAAAACCGGAAATTCACTGGTGATATCTACGCCATTTTTATCAAAGAGTTTGTAGTGGAATATAGCAGTGGTTGGGCTGGTCATTTCGATCCGCTCTTCTTCAATAATCTGAGTAGAATGAACCAGAGGCTCCGGCCACCAAGGAACTAACGGCACGGCCGAAACATAAGTAGAGCACATTAATAGAAATATTAAAGTAAGGGTAAAGGACCTTCGCATAGATTTACGGAACATATCTCCAACTCTCCTTAATTTTAATATCACTAACATTATATTACATATTTGTATAACATTCTATAGCCAATTGACTTTGACAAATGCTGCTCCCAATGAAGGCTTAAGAACCGGATTTGCTGAAAAAGAAGGAAATGTTGGGTATTGTCCCGAATAATGTACTCTACGCTTTGCTCTGATAGTGAAAAATAGGAGGGACTACCGCATGACTCTTTTACCCGTCCTTTTGTTTATATTAGGGGTGATTTGTCTTATTTGGGCTATGAGAATGGGGAATTCCTCCGGCAGAACCAGCCCGGAAATACTCACCATCCTTCAGGGGGTGGCCGGAGTAAAAAAAGAGATCAGTAAAGTTCAAAAAGGTCTTCGGGAAATTGAAACTCAATTAGGAGATCATGAATTGAGGCTGTTTCGCAATGAGAATGTTCAAGCAGATCTCCGTACCGAGGTTAATGCCCAGAAGATTAATATTAATCAATTGACCTCTTCAGCTGTGAACACCTTTGCTCAGCCTCAGATGAAATCCCAGCCTCATCTCTCTGCCAATCCTCAGAACTCGAGTCAAGGGACTAATCAAGGGGTCAACCCATATCATCGCCTCTACGACAATAGCAGTGCTTTGACTCAAGCGCCCTTGGAAACCTTTGACCGGTACACTGAAGTGGAGTCCCCTTCTCCAATGCTCCCTGAAAAGTATCAATGGGTTTTGGAGCTTGATCAACAAGGCTGGTCCGTAGCGGAAATTGCCGGTCATTTGGCCATCAGCCGGGATGCAGTCAATATGGTTCTACGCACAGCCCTTAAAGGAAAGGGGCTGACATCATGAAACTATCCCGCTCCTATATATTAGGATTGGGTTCGGGGCTGATCCTCAGTGCTCTTCTGGCCATGGTGATCCCTCCTGTAGGCATCAGCTTTGCCGGGAGTTCACCGCCGGAGCAGACCGGTAAAGGCGGCAACACGCCGGGCAGCGAAAATCAGGGTGAGGTTCCTAATCCGGGCGAAGGTGAGAACAAGGAGGGGAGTAACAATCCGACACTCCCTGAAAATCCGGTAACTTCTGATGAGACGGGGGAGAATCCCGCTCAGAATCAGGGTATGAATTCAGGAAGCCCTTCAAGTGCCGATGCTGAGAAGGAGAAACCCACGCAAACCTTTGTCATTCCCTCAGGCTCCACGGCAGATAGAATTGCCGGCCTTCTGCTTGCCGAAGGGTGGATATCTTCAAAAGACGAATTCCTGGATTTAGTTAAGCAAAAGAATCTGGCCGGTCGTTTTCAAGCGGGAAGTTTTGAGCTAATCCAAGGCATGGATATGGAAGAGATTCTGAAGCAACTCATCCCTTAAATCTAATAGAGCCTGTCATTACAAATAGTATTATGACTTATGCAGTAAGAGAAGGTATTGCTCTTGCTGCTTTTCTGCATATAAAACCTTCTTCTTTGAAAAATTATATAGAAGAACTAAAATCGAAAGAAGGGGTTATCAATGGAAAGAAGAAAGGTGCGCGTCATAGGAGTGCCTATCGACTTAGGAGCGGATCGGAGAGGGGTGGATATGGGCCCCAGTGCTATCCGCTATGCGGGGCTTCATGAGCGCTTAAAAAAGCTGGGCTGGGAAGTGGAGGATGTAGGTAATATCGATGTACCGATCGCCGAGACCCGGGAAATTAAAGATCCTCTGCTCAAATATCTCCCCGAGATTTCAGAAGTCAATCAAAAGCTCTACCCTCTGGTGGCTCAAGCCATTAAGGAGGGGGTCATTCCCTTAATAATCGGGGGAGATCACAGCTTAGGAATAGGCTCCTTAGCGGGGTGTGCCGCCAGCGGCAAGCAGTTTGGCGTTATTTGGTTCGATACCCATGGTGATTATAATTCCGTGGAAACAACCTCCAGCGGCAATATTCATGGCATGCCTTTAGCTGTAGCCAATGGTATTGGAGCTGAGGAGTTAACCAGTATCGGTGGAGCCGCCCGGAAAATCAAGGAAGAGAATACCGTGATCATCGGGGCCCGGGATTTTGACGATGAAGAGCGGGCTATGATCCGCCAATCCGGGATTACGGTGTTTACCATGAGCGATATTGACCGCTTGGGTATGGAGGCGGTGGTTCGGCAAGGGCTGGAAATCGCCAATCGAGGTACCCACGGAGTCCATATCAGCTTTGATCTGGATGTATTGGACCCCAGTGAAGCTCCCGGTGTTGGAACCCCGGTTCAAGGGGGGATGACCTATCGGGAAGCTCATTTGGCTATGGAGATGGTCGCTGATTGCCGATGCCTGTTGAGTATGGATGTGGTAGAGGTCAATCCCATTTTGGATGCGCAGAATAAGACCGCCGAATTAGCAGTGGGTCTCATAAGCTCGGCCTTTGGACAAAAAATTTATCCGTGACAAAAAGTTTAAATATAATAAAGAATTCTTGCCAAAAGTTGAATTGCAGAATTCATGAATACGGCTTAAAATGATAATAACGAAACTTTTTTAGGTCTTGAAACGTAAACATGATGAGAGGTATAAAGAAGACTTGGTTTACGCCCGAAGACACTGCTTGCGTAGGCACAGGCGGAAGCCTTAGTCGCACTTATGCTCCATGAAATTTATGCTATCTGAATAGCGAAAGAAGAGATAGGAGCTGCTCGTCATTATGGAGGATGCTGAATTAATTCAGCAGGTTCTTAAGGGAAGGCATGAGCAATATGGATTGCTGGTCCAGCGCTATCAAGAACCCTTAATTCATTTTTTACGCGGAATACTGGGCGCTGAGGATGAAGTCTTTGATTGCGCCCAAGAAGCCTTTTTAGCAGCCTATGGTCATCTTTGGCGCTACTCGGATAAATATACTTTTCGGGCCTGGCTCTATGCCATTGCCAGAAATAAGGCCATCGATCTTATGCGCAAGAAAAAGCGGGAAATTCCTTTAAGTATCGATGAGAGCCTGGTGGACCGGCAAATGGGACCGGAGGAAGCCTATTTGGCCAAAGAGCAGGCCTTGGACGTCAGGGCTATCCTGGAAGAATTGCCCGAGCACTACCGGCAAGCACTCTATTTGCGTTACCAACAGGAGTTAAGCTATGAAGAGATAAGCACAGTTTTAAATATTCCCATCAGTTCAGTCAAGACACACCTCCATCGAGGTAAAGAAAAACTCCGCCAAATCATGGAAAGGAGAAATGGTCATGAAGGAAATGGATGATCTGCTCAAGTCTGTATTTCAGGATAAGTCCATAGCCCAAGAGCCTTTGCAAGGAATGCAGGTGAGAATTATGGAACAAATTCTTGCTGCTCCGGTGGACTTTCAGGAAAAGCGCTTAGTTAGGCAACGCAGAAAATGGGGGACCATTTTCTTAGGCGGGCTCTTTGTCCTTTCTCTAAGCCTCTTTCTCATCAACTGGTTTTTAGGACCTTGGCTTGGCGGCGGGTTAAATACCTTTGTCCTGTGGCTTACCGCCAATATTCCTATGCTGGCCTGGCTCCAGAATAGGTGGGACTGGTTTCTCGATACACTCACCATTCTCTCCAATCTAAAAATAGGATATCAGCTCCTATGGCAGCAATATGGTTTGGCTGTGATGGGTATCTTGTTTTCATGGGTCCTCTTTGAAGGAATACGAGATAAACTCAATAGCACAACAATCGACGGGAATTCCTAAAGAGAGGGAGTTGTTTCAATGGACGCCCTTAAGATGTTCTTTAGAGATCAGGCTTGCATCGTCTGGAAAGAAGCATGGGAGGCAGCACGCCTGATTGGCGAGCGTCCGGAGCTCGGGTATCAGGAATATTTTGCGGTGGAGACCTTAACCCAACTGCTTAAAAGCCATGGCTTTGAAATTCAACAGCCGGCCGCCGGTTTGGATACGGCATTTATCGCCCGCTTCTCAGGGTATAAGCCTGGTCCCCGACTTGCTTTTTTAGCGGAGTACGATGCTTTACCGGGAATTGGTCATGGCTGCGGGCATAATTTGATTGGGGCGGCCAGTGTGGGAGCAGCCATTACTTTGAGCAAAAGCCTTGAACTGCCCGGTGAGATCTGGGTTGTGGGAAGCCCAGCGGAGGAAACCAGTGGTGGTAAAGTCATTCTAGTGAACGAAGGGGTATTTGAAGGGGTGGATGCAGCGCTTATGTTTCATCCGGGGAGTCAGAATGCTACGATTATCTCCTCTTTGGCCTTAGATGCCTTGGAGTTCGTTTTCTTAGGAAAAGCGGCTCACGCTGTGGCAGCTGCTTATTATGGAGTGAATGCCTTAGAGGCCCTGATTGATTTTTTCAATCGGACAAACCGGCTGAAAGATAATCTCCCTCATGATGCTTATATTAATGGAATTATTACAGAGGGCGGCACATCCCCCAATGTGATACCGGAACGGGCTGTGGCACGGTTTTATCTGCGGGCACGCCAGAGGAAGGTATTGAATATCATTCGCAACCAGGTCATCCGCTGTGCCCAAGAAGCAGCGGCTGCAGTCTCAGCCAAAGTCACTTGGAACATGTTTGAGAACTCGTATGATGAAATGCGAAGCAATCGAGCCTTAGCCGGGGCTTTTGAAACCAACCTTCGTGAATTGGGAATTCGCAACATATCTCCTCCCCAATCCGCCATGGGTTCCGTGGATATGGGAAATGTCAGCCGGCTTGTTCCGGCTATCCATCCTTATTTAACACTTGGGGGAGGTATGAACATACCTCATACACGGGATTTCGCTCAGGCTTGTCTTTCTGCTCCGGGTGAGCGCCTGCTTTTACTGGCTATTCAAGCCTTAGCTCTTACCGGCTGGGATATCTTAAGTGCTCCGAAGCTGCTAAGTCTTGCTAAGCGGGAACTGAACTCCCGGCCCCCTGTAAAATAACAATAAGGCTCAGTACCATAAAGTCGTTGCTTTGGGGTTAAGCAGCGGCTTTCTCTTTTGCACTGGAAAGTATAACGCAACCAGGGCAGCCTCGTTCGTGTACCAGCCAAGTTTTCTTTACCATGATTTTAGTCAGTATTTTGTCCTGACTATAAGTTATAATGGGTTTAGCGTATAAAGTTGAGGGCAGTCGGATTGTGCGGCTCCTCAATAAGATATTTACCGACTCCAGAGAGAGAAAGGGTGGGGAAGTGTGAGGATTCTACATACTTCAGATTGGCATTTAGGCAAGAATTTAGAAGGCTTAAGCCGGATGGAGGAGCAGGAGCTTTTTCTGAAGGACTTTGTTGAGATCGTCGAGGCAAAACAGGTGGATTTGGTCATGATCGCCGGCGATGTGTATGACAGCTCCAATCCTCCGGCCAAAGCGGAGAAAATGTTTTATGACACCTTGAAGAAATTATCCGCCAATGGAGAGCGGCTCACCTTAGTCATCGCCGGAAATCATGACAATCCGGAACGCTTAGTGGCCGCAGGGCCTTTGGCCAGGGATCATGGAATTATTATGGTGGGAACACCTAAGACGATTGTGCCTCAAGGGGAGTATGGCAGGCATCGGGTGATCGATTCGGGTGAAGGCTTTGTGGAACTTGAGATCAACGGGGAAAAAGCCGTGATCCTTACTCTCCCTTATCCCAGTGAAAAAAGGCTCAACGAAGTCTTATACGGTGCCATGGATGAAGAGGAGGAACGACTCAAAATTTATGGGGACAAAATCAAAATGCTCCTGGATAGCCTAAGTGAAAAATTTCGGGAAGATACAATCAATATGATAGTGTCCCATCTCTTTGCTGCAGGAAGCGAAGAATCTGGCTCAGAACGAAGCATTCAATTGGGGGGGAGCTTTATCGTGGACGGCAGCTGCTTTCCCAAGGCAGCTCAATATATTGCCCTGGGTCATATACATAAGCCGCAAATCGTTCCGGGTACAGACAAAAGAGCACGCTATGCAGGCTCCCCTATTCACTACAGCAAAAAGGAGATCCCTTTCGCTAAGAAAGGTTTCATTGTCGATTTGAAGCCCCAACAAGAGTACGCTCTTGAAGAGGTGGACTTTAAAGTGTACAAACCGATTGAAGTCTGGAAGTGCGGGAGCATCGAGGCGGCTCTCAAGAAATGTGAAGAAAACAAAGACAGGGATTGTTGGGTGTACTTGGAAGTCAATACGGATCGCTATATTCGGGAAGATGAGCTTAAGCTCATGAAAAGCGCCAAGAAAGACATCCTGGAGATAGTGCCGGTTTTGCCGGGAAGGGAAAGTGAGGAATTCACCCTGAACAGCTTTGCCGATCAGAAAATTGAGGATATCTTTAAAGAATTTTATCGCAAAGAAAGAACAGTAGAGCCTCAGCAGGAGATTGTGGATTTGTTGTTATCCATTATCCAGGAACAGGAGGGGGAAGAAATCCATGAGACCCATTAAGCTTAAGATCAAAGGGCTGAACAGCTTTATCGATACCCAGGAAATTGATTTCTCCCAGCTTACCAGCAAAGGTTTATTCGGCATTTTCGGACCCACCGGCAGCGGCAAATCCACTATCCTGGACGGAATGACTCTGGCTCTTTATGGCGCAGTGGCCCGGGGAAGCACCAATTACATGAACACTAACTGCGAATCGTTACAGGTCAGCTACGAATTCCAGATTGCAGAGAAGGACACCAAGACTTATCGGGTGGATCGGGAGTTTCGCAGAGATAAAAAGTCAGGCAATGTGCGCACCCACTCGGCCAAGATGCTGCTTATAACCGCCGGCGAAGAGGCGGTTTTGGAAGAACAGGTCAGGGAGGTTACCAAAAAGAGCGAGGAAATCATCGGCCTGACCCTGGAAGATTTCACCCGCACTGTGGTTCTGCCTCAGGGGAAATTCAGCGAGTTTCTGAGGCTGGAGGGAAGAGACCGCAGAGAAATGCTGGAAAGGTTGTTTAATCTGCAAAGATACGGCGATGAACTGTCCTCCCGCTTAGCAGCAAGAGTCCGGCTGGAGCTGGACAAAGCCAATGTCCTGGCAGGTCAGCTCAAATCCTATGAAGAGTGCAGTGAAGAGCTTTTGGAAGCAAAGAACAAGGAATTAGGCTCCCTTGAAGAGCAGCTGGTGCAGTTTCAGGCAGAATTAACAAAGGCGGTTGAGGATTTTCACAACGGGAAAGAAGTGTGGGAGCTGCAGGGGGAATTAAGCCGGCAGGAAGCTCAAAAAGCTGAACTTGAAAAAGCGGCAGCTGTGATTAAAGAAAGTGAAATCAAAGCGACTCTCGGGGAACGGTCCTTAAGGGTTAAACCTTATCTGGATCAATATGAAGATACTCTGGAGAAGATCGCCACAACTCAGGCTCAAGTAGCCCAATTGGAGAGGGACACTGCAGCTTTGGCTTTACAGAAAAAGGAAGCAGAGGCTCAATGGGAACAAGCGGGGGCTCAAAAAGACAAAGAGCTTCCTGCTTTAAGGCTGCGTGAACAGAGTGCTGCCGACGCTATCCTGGAGAAAAAGAAGCTGGAGGGCCTCATCCAGGAAAAGCAGTCTCTTCAAGAGAGTATTGGCCGGCTGGAACAGGAACGGGAAGAGAAGCAAGGCCGAATACATAAAGGTGAAGAATTTATTGCCAAGGTCAATGCTGATATTCAGGAGAAAGAGCAAAAGGTGGAAGCTTTAACCATCGACCAAGAGTTTAAGCAGAAAATCAATGAAGCCCTCCTTACCTTCAGCCGCTGGGAAGAAGCCGGGCAACAGGTGGTCAGCTTAGGCTCAGAAGTCAAAAGCATTGATGAGAAGCTTCAAGAGGCCCAGGAAAAGGGGCTGAAATATTCACAAGAGCTGGAGGCCAAGACGGAGATACTCCAAGGATTTGCTTTAACCCTTCAGAATTTAGAGGAAACCTGCCCGGGAGACTCGGAAACCCTGATTGCCTTGCAGGAAAAGCTCAATCAAGTCAAGGAACAATGGGCCAGGCATCACGAGTATTCTGGTGCCATCAGTCGCAGCGAAGCGGGTATCCGTGATCTTTTGCCCAAGTTGGATACTACCCAACAGCAAAAAGTTCAATTGGCACAGAAAATCACTGAGCTGGAGAACGATCTGAAGAAAGTTGAAAGGGAAAATCTGGCTCATGCCTTACGCGTGGCCTTGATTGAGGGAGAAGCTTGCCCGGTGTGCGGATCGACCCAGCATCAGCCTGATCATGGGAATGCTGCTGTTGATACTGAAAAGCTTGAAGAGATCCAAGCTGCTTTAAGGGAAGGGAAGGAGCAGGAACAAAGCCTGTACCAGGAAATGATTCAGGCCCAGGAACAGATCAAGACCCTGGAAAACACCCTGAAAGAGGTTGAAGAAAAAGCTGCCGCCCTAGGAGAAGAATACAAAGCCTATGACCCTGAGGCTATGCAGAAGGAATTTGAGACGTTAAGGGACGGGATATCCCGATATACAAAGCAAAAAGGAGAATTGGAAGCAGAGCTCAACCGGCTGACTCAAGAGAAAAATCAGCTGGCCATAAAGCTTAATGAGCAAAATACCATTAAAACAGAAACAATGGGCCAACTGGAGAGCAGAGGGAAGAATCTCGAACTGGCAAAGGCTAAATATGAAGCTTATGAGCAGGAACTAACCGCTCTTAGAGCTGAACTGAATATCCGGGACCTTAAGCAGGAGCACCAGGAGATTGCCGCCAAGGAAAAAGAGAAGGCCGGACTGGAGAGTGAGCTGAAAGGCTTAAGGGATACCTTAAAAAAAGCTCAGGCCAGAAAAGAATTTCTCAGTACGGAACTGTCTGCCCTGACAGAATCCCTGAAGGAAAGCCTGGGCATCTTCAAAGAGAAAGAGAGCAGCATTCAAGACAAGCAGACTGCCATAAAAGCCAAAGTGGGTGAGGTGGAGAATTTAGAGGTCTATCAAAAGGAACTCCTCAGCCAAATAACCCGGATCGAGCAGAGCTATGTCCAGACCGAAACAAGGAAAAACGAGACGGAACAACAGTACAACGAGTGCTATGTCCGCCTGCAATCAGCACACACCAGCTGGCAAGGCCTGGCGGAAAGAAGTCAAAAGGATAAGGAGTCTCTGGATAAGGTTTTACAGGAGGAACAGATCGGGAATATTGAGGAAGCGAAGAGTCATCTGCTGAGCAGAGATGAGATAGAGAAACTCAAAAGGCAGGTCAAGGACTATCAGGACTCCTTAACTCAGCTTCTTGGCGCCATTGGGAATTTGCAAAAGAAGCTTGGCGGGCGGAGTTTGACCGCTGAACAATGGGAGCAAATGCAAAGGCTCAAGGAAGAAAAAGAAACCCTCTGCAAAGGGCTGGAGGAAAGCAAGATTGAGATCGAGACCCATGTCAGGACCATGAAAGAGAATTTGGCGAAGAAAAAAGACCTGCTGAAGAGTCAGGCAGAGCTGGAACGTCAGCTGGGACTTTTGCGGGATCTGGAGAAATTATTCAGGGGGAAGCGATTCGTTGAATTTGTGGCGGCCCACCAACTGAAATACGTCTCCATCGAAGCCGGTAAGCGGCTCAGAGAGATTACCGGGGGCAACTATGGCCTGGAAGTGGACCAGAACGGAAAGTTCCTGATCCGGGATTATAAGAACGGCGGCGCCCAACGGGATGCCACTACATTATCCGGCGGGGAAACCTTCCTGGCCTCTTTATCTTTGGCGTTAGCTCTGTCCGCCCAAATTCAGCTTAAAGGAACGGCCCCTTTAGAGTTGTTTTTCTTGGATGAGGGCTTCGGAACTCTGGATGACAACCTCCTGGAAGTGGTGATGGACTCCCTGGAAAGGCTCCACCATGACCGATTATCCGTGGGCATCATCAGCCACGTGGATTCGATCAAGAACAGAGTGCCCGTCAAGCTCATGGTCACACCTGCTCAAGCCGGGCTGGGCGGGAGCAAGGTGGCCATCGAAGTCAGCTAGCTTCTCGAGCCCCAGTTTTTGGTGAGTCTGGCCACAACCCCACCCAGAATGATCAAGGCCAAAATATTGGGGATGACCATTAAGCCGTTAAAAAGATCGGCCAAATTCCACACCAGGTCAACCTTGAGGGCGCAGCCAACACCTACAAACACAGCAACCAGTATGGCATAAAAAGGAACTGCTTTTTTTCCGAAGAGATACTTCACATTGGCCAGACCGAAAAAGTACCAGCCCATAATTGTAGCAAAAGCAAAGAAAAGGACACAGATGGCAATAATGACATAGCCGAATTGACCAAAGACCTGGGCATAAGCAGCCTGAGTCAGTTGAATTCCAGTGACGAATTCACCGTTGGCATCGGCAGAGCCCAATACACCTGAAGTTAAAATGGCCAGAACAGTTAAGGGCAGTAAAACAATGGTATCGATAAAAACCCCCATCATGGCGACAAGGCCTTGATCACAAGGGTCTTTGACACGGGCCAGAGCATGGGCGTGAGGCGTTGATCCCATACCGGCTTCATGGGTGAACAAGCCCCGGGCAATGCCGAAACGGATGGCCTGCTGCACGCTTACCCCCAGGACACCCCCTAAAACCGCCTGGGGATAGAAAGCGCCCACAAAAATATCATGAAAGGCAGGGATAATGTTAGAGAAATTTGCGCCGATAACTACAAAGGATGCCAAAGTAAAGAAAACTGCCATAAAAGGAACCACTTTTTCCGCAACGGCAACAATACGCTTAACACCCCCCAGGAAAACCAGCAAGCAAATAAGTGCCAATCCTATCCCGATGATTTCTGAAGGAATCCCGAAAGCGGTTTCCATGGCCCCGCCCACAGAATTGGCCTGAACCATATTGCCCATGAAGCCAAGGGCCATGATAAGCAAAAGGGCAAAAACAGCGGCAACCACCCTACCGGTCCGCCCCTTGATGGCGGCGCGGATGTAATAGACCGGTCCGCCCACCAGCTCGCCGTTTTTCGTGGTTTTATAACGCTGAGCAAGAGTAGCTTCGGCATAAATGGTAGCCATGCCTAAAATTGCACTCAACCACATCCAAAATACGGCGCCGGGACCGCCGGATACCATAGCGGTAGCCACACCCGCCAGATTTCCCGTACCAATCTGGGCGGACACCGAGGTAATCAGAGACTGAAATGAGGTCATGCCTTCCTTATCGCTGGCAGCATTACCTCTCAAAGTAATAGAGCCGAAGGTTAGCTTAAAGCTCTGTTTGAACAGGCGAAATTGTACCCCTTTGGTAAGAATCGTAAAATAAATGCCCACACCACAAAGAAGAAGAATTAAAAAGACATCCCATAATACTGCGTTGATGCTGACGACTAAATTAGAAAACCATTCCATGCTGAACACTCCTCCTGATGCATTGTTTGTTGACAAATAAAAGAGTCAAACCATAAGCATATGGTTTGACTCTGGATACGCGCAAAAAGGCCCAAAAGTACTTGAGCACAGATTCTCTGTTCTTTGGCCTGAGAGATTAGCCCGAGGAATTCGAGCCTTACACCTTCGGCACCCAAAATGGGATTCTCCAGAGTTACATCCATTCATAGTCTTCACCTGAAATACCAGGCACCTGAGAGTGTTACTCCTTCGGCAGGGCGCAGCCTTTTTCCTACAAACTTCATTTGTCGATATTATGTTGTGTTTCTATGTAACATCATATCTCGAAATGCTATCACATTATTAAAATTAAGTCAAACAGAAGTTACTTAGCTTTTGAAGGTGGATTGGGCGGATGAAAACAACCAATAAAAAAAGGGCGCAAAAATAGTTTTGCGACGCCCCCGTTTTTTGGAGTTAAACCAAGATTCGAAACCGGTTTCGAATTTGGCAAGCCCTTCCTCCAACATACCCTCTCAAATCATCTGACCGGGTGTTGACCAGCCAAATTCTGGGGCTGGCATTCCGGGCAGAAATACACTGAGCCCCCCAGGTAGCTTTCCTTAAGGATTGTCCCGCCACATTGACCACAGTCCGTTCCTGCTGTATTCTTTGACATCTTTGTCTTGTATCTCCCGGAAACTCCGAACAAATCTTTTTCCGTGTCACGGCCGCCAAGCTTTGCCATCTCATTCAGCACTTTCATAACCGCCTGAAGCAGCTTATCCCGTTCCCTTTTAGCCAGGGTGGCTATTTTGCGTTTCGGGTGGATGCCCGCTTCAAAAAGAATATCCTGCAGCGTACCGTTGCCGATGCCGGGAAAACGTTGCTCCGTGGCCAGAAAAGCCTTGGCGCTGAGGGTTGGTTTGCTTTCTGAAAAGAGACGGAGGTAATAATCAGAGAAATTCTGGACAAAGGGGGAGATAGAGTTCCTGCTGGCCAGGTAATAGTGATTGTCATAGCTGCCGTCATGCGCAAATATTCCGCCGTACATGGCCACCGTGAAAACCAGGGCCTGTCCGTCGTCCAGCTCCATCATCAACTGATAATTTTCCGGGACTTTACCGGCCGGCATAAGGCGAAGATTCACCCCGTCGTTGACGCACAGCTTCCGGCCGTTGTCAAAAATCAGTTCTACGAAGATGCCGAATCCCTCGGCCCCGGCAATCCTGCTGCCGGAAAGTGCTTTGTCATATTCCTCGGGTTCGCCGTTATACCAGCAGAATTTATGAGCCTTTGTGGGGGGCCATACTTTCAGGATACGCCGGCTTTTCACACTTTCGTTCAGCTGCCTGGTCAGAGTGAGGACTTCGGGTAACTCCAGCATAACTTTACTCCCTTCCTGCCTGATAGTCTATATTGCTCTCTCGGGCACACTTGAACAGCATGCCGTAATTAAGCCTGCGCAGTTTTCCGTTCTGGATAAAGTTGGTCCCGCACTGACGGAAAGAAAAGCTGACGTTATGCCGCATACACTGCTCTCTGACCGCCAGGGCCCAGTCATAATCAAAAGGCCTGGCATTGCGGTCATATTCCCCGCCCACGACGACTAACTCAATGTTCTCTAAATACTTTTCAATATCTATCGCCTCAAGCATGGGCTGAAGGGCGATATTTTTGTGTTTGATAGGCAGCTTTGAAAAGATTTCCAGACGTTCATCCGCGGTTTGCTGGTTTTCCACCGTACAGCCCACCGTGACATTCTCATACCCCTCACCCCAGTCATCGGGAAGACACTGGGAAAAGCGCTCAATCCTCTTAGTGAGAAAAAGAAAATGCAGATCGGGGCGTTCTTTCATCATGCTCCAGCATTCATTCCGCCAGGGTTCCGCCTCCTCGAGAAGAAAGTCGGTTGAAAAGCAACAATAAACAAGCTGTCCGGATTTCATGATGTAGTGGCCTTGTTTGTTCACAGCCACAGGGGCGTTGAATTTGGCGGACTTCACAATCAGATTGGTGTCCATCCCTCTTTTGATGTCCCCTTTATGGATATAACAGAATTTACAGCCCTCACTGTAGCGGTGACAGCCCCGCCATGGATTCCAGACAGCCACAAGTCCAACTCCTTACCTTATTCCCGTGCAATATTCCCATTTAATATGGATTTTATTTTAATGCAATATAGATTTTGATCTCCGCCACGCCGTTTTCATTGCTCAGGTACTCTTCAAAATCACCGGTAAAGCTTCTCTCCAGAGGCAGTGCCCAGATTTTATCCCATGCCTCTGCTACGTCTTTGACAACATCGCCCTTGATCTGGAATACGGCGTAGTTGCCGGCGGGAATGATTTTTTCGACCAGTTGGAGATTTTCGTTTTTCGTCACTTCGGCGCCTACGGTGACATCATAGGATGTTTCGTCATAGCCGGAGTACAGTCCTAGGCAGTAGGGGTTCGCCTGGTTCTGAATGGACGCCCAGATTCCATCCTCCATGAATTTCTGCCATAAACCGCCGATTACCTGCTGGCATTGGGGATCGGTGTGTGAAGTTCTTGCCGTTACACCGACAACGATTTTCTCTGGAAGGGTGACGATTTCATAGTTCATAGTGATTACCTCTTTCCATATTAGTTATAGGGTAATCACAGTATAGTCCGGCTAATATGACAACAGTATGTCATATTAGGAATAGTTTTTCAAAGAATTCTGCAACCGGCCCTTCATTTCAGCAATGGCTTGTTCAGGTGAAAGAATGGTACAGTATGCTCCGAAAGAGGCGGCATAAGCGCATATGGTGGCGATGTCCGGCAGATAAAGCTGGCAGACAAAGTCGCCGTTTTCATTGATTTCATAGTGGCTGATTTCGTCATAAACCCGGAAAGCCACTGTCTTTGAGATAAGCAGTTCGGTTTTGATGTAAGAGTCCGCGTCAAGCTTCTGCCCCGCAAAGATGGTTTCCGGTGTTTTCATCTCAAAACCAGTGTTGGTTACCGACAGTTCGGTTATTCTCCTCAGTTTGAAAAACCGGTAATCCTTGCGCAGGGTGCAGTAGCCGTAAAGATACCAGGCCGCCCCCTTGAACACAAGCTTCAGCGGCAAGACCTCACGGAGCAGTTTTTCCGCTTTTCCGCTGGCGTACATAAAGGTAATTATTTTCTTTTCGATGATAGAGGTTTTGATGTTCTCAAAATTCGCCTCATCATTTTCAAAATGTCCCCAGGATGAAAAGTCAACCTCGATCCAGTCGGTATTTTTGGCACCCAGCATACTGGTGAGCTTGCTCAGGGCCGTTTCACTTTTGGAAAGATTGACGGCGTTGAAGGCTTGCAGGGAGGATAGAATTTCGCTTTTCTCCTCTTCGGTGAGAACGGCCTTGTTGAGGATAAAATCCGGCAGCAGGGAAATGCCGCCCCCCTTGCCTTTGCTCATATAGATGGGCATACCCCCCTGAGCGAGGATTTCCACATCACGATAAATGGTTCTGGCCGAAACCTCAAAGCGTTCCGCCAGCTCCGCCGCAGTTACAGTCCGTTTTTCCAGAAGGATGTAGATGATTTCAAACAATCGATTAATCTGCATAAATGCTCCTGTCAATATCATTTGCCGGTTTGTTTTCGCCAGATAATACTTATGTCACATCATACATGTTCTAAAGTTCATTATATCTTTGGCACTATACAATAAGCAAATTCAGTGAAGTCTATGCGCATTGACAACACCCCGAATTTCTGTATAATTTTAAAGGTAATCATCTCAAATTAACAGTTATTTTGGAGGATAATACACCTTATGTATGCTTCAATGCGGCTTCGTAAATAAGGCGTGCGGAATAAGAAAGGTCGGTAGACGATTTTCCCTTTCTTAGATTCTGTGCGCCTTTTTTCGACTCCAATGAAGCGAAAGAGGTGTATTTTTTATGTCCAAAAACAAAAAACAGGGGCAAAAACTGCCCCTTTGGGTATCCCAAAATTTTTTGACCAGCCATCGAACCATTATTAAACTGCTTGGCCGGACCACCATCGGCATCCATGATCATGTCCTGGAAATTGGCCCTGGAAAAGGCCATATAACCCGTCTGCTTGTGGACAAATGCCGGAAGGTAACCGCTGTGGAAATCGATGCCAGGCTATATGATAAACTTCTTGAGAAATTTAAGGGTACGGAAAATCTGCATCTCTACCATCAGGACTTTTTGCAATGGCGGCTTCCCGCTTCCGGAGCCTACAAAGTCTTTGCCAACATCCCCTTTTGTCATACTACCGCTATTCTCCGCAAGCTGACGGAAAGCAGGAATCCTCCTACTGAGGCCTGGCTCGTCATGGAAAAGAGCGCAGCCAGGCGCTTCATGGGAAAACCCCGCGAAACCCTCAGGTCTCTCATGCTGAAGCCTCTGTTCGATCTGGATATTGCTTACTATTTTCAGCGGGAGGATTTTCATCCCAAGCCTGGTGTGGATGTCGTTCTGATTCACTTAAAGAAGAAAACGCAGCCCGATATATCGCCCGCCCAATGGCGCTATTATGAACACTTTGTCGCCAATGCCCTCCAAGGAGGCGGGGCCGGACTAGGGCGCATGTTTAACAAAAGACAATTGAGCCGGGCTTTTCGGGAAGCAACGATTCACGGCTTTGTTTTCGGTGAAATTATTTATGTCCAGTGGCTTTGTCTTTTCCGATCCTACTGCCGGCATGTGCTCCAGATCAGAGATTAGAAGAGCAGGAGGCAGAGGTTTTAAGAACCCATTATTTCATTGGCTGTTAGGTAGCCGAAGGTAATGCACGAACCGTGGCTGTTGCCGTTGATAGTAACGGGATAGTCAACCCCATAGCGTCCCCCGCCTACATTGCCGATGGCATAGAGTCCGGGAATGGCGGCTTTTTGGCTATCCAGGACCTGACAGGCATCATTGATTTCCAGACCGCCGGGCATGCAAAGCATGGCCGGTCCGAATTTCAGCGCATAGAAGGGCGCTTTGACAATGGGAGCCAACAATTCTTTGCGCTTGTGATACTCCCTATCCTCACCCTGCTTGCACATCTCATTGTATCGAGCCACTTCGGCAAGGAAAACCTTTTTATCCACGCCCATCAATGTGGCCAGCTCCTCAAGGGTATCTGCTTTCCAGGCCGTGCCGTTTTTGACCGCGCTTTCGATGGTTGCCTCGGTGGATTCCGGTGTCCATTCCACACCGGCCAGACGGACCATGTTATCCCAGAACTGACCGCCGCCGTATTGCAGGGAGTTCTTTACATCCTCCCGCCAGTTGTCATCAAACACGCTGTAGGCAAACTCATTATAGCCTTCTGCCTGGTTCAGGATCCTAATGCTTTTAGCTTGGATCCAGGTGTCTTCGTTCATGAAGCGCTTGCCCTGCTGGTTGAGATGCAGGAAGGAAAAGCACAGCATGGTGTAACGGATTAAATGAATCATCGTTGGCAGCGGCCCCATCTCCATATGCCCCCCGGCCCACATGCCCATTTTATGACCCATGCCCTTATTGGCACCGGCGGGAGTATAAAGGTTGGCTTGAGGAAGGTTGGCCAGATCCCCGCCATAGCACTTTACCATTTCTTCATCTCCGGAAATATCGCCTGTTGCCAGAATAACAGCCTTTGCCGCCTTGAAATGAATGTAGCCTTCAGCATTTTTTGCAACTACACCAGTGACTTTATCACCTTCTTTGCTCAGCTGTTCCGCAGAGGTGTTAAAGAAAAACTGAGTCTTATTTTTTTGAGCATTTTTCAAGGCAACAAAGACAGGAGCTGACAAAGCCTTGGTATTGTCGTTGCCGGTATAGCGGGCAATATGAGTGCCCGGATATTCATAGTACTTTTCGCCCACATAGCGGTTTATGCACGGCAAAAATTCCAGGGCGCCTTCGGAAACGCCGATAAGCCAGGCGAAGGCTTCTTCTGAACGGTCCAGGTACTTCCAGACCAGTTTCTCATTGCAGCGATTGCCGCACTGTCTGATCCAATCCTGCAGGATTTCTTCTTTAGGAGCATTGATGATGCCCGCTTCCTTCATTTTTTCCGTCTGATAGACAGCGAAATGGCCGCCGCGGGAGCTGGGTTTGTCCATCTGCTCGATGACCGCTACTGATGCGCCAAGCTCTGCTGCCCGGCAGGCAGCAATGGTTCCGGCCAGACCTGAACCGACGATGACGATATCCGCATTCACGGTTTTTGCAAAGTCCGTGATGGGCTCCGGTGCCGTTTCCCAACTCCAGGTATTTTTGGCCACAGAAGTCTCTGGAGTGGACGGCTTCTCTGGCTGCCCAGCCGCTGGACTGCAAGCTCCCAAAATCCCCATGGAAGTAAGGCCAAGGGCACTGGCGGCGGCTCCTTTTATAAAGGCTTTTCTGGAAATGTTTCTGTTCATGGTTTCCCTCCTACTTTATTTAGGGTCATTGTTACAGCCCGCGGCCTACGATGGCGTAAAGCTTCGTTGTCCGCGCCTATAATTTGTGTTTACTATAACAAGCTTTGTGAAAATGTAGAATGAAGGGAAACATTAATTTTATCTGGGCGGCAAAGGCGGGAATTACAGCAGATGCTGCTATAGAATTAAAAAATTGACATAGGGCCGCAGTTTTATCTTTTAAACAACGGCTCTATGTCAAGAGATCTTAATCCATGTCAAAGAAAAATTGATGTATGATTAATCCGGCAGCCAGAAAGTATAGCCTTTTCCCGGAAGGTTGGAGATGCAATCCAGGCCCTCCAGATAAGGAGTAAGCTTTTTTCGTAAATTGTAGATATGAACAACCACGGTTCTGGCATCCCCATAGCTGGTGTAGCCCCAGATTTGCTCATACAGCTCTTTAGCTGGATAACATTTGCCCTTATGCAGGACCAGGAAAGAGAGTAGTTTGTATTCCGTCGTTGACAAGGTGAGCTTTTGGGTGGGGAAGACAACGGTGTGAGTCTCCGGCTCCAGGGAAAATATCGAGGTCACGATTTGACGTTGTGGCTCCTCTCTGCGGTCCAGCTCTACCCGGCGCAGATTAGCCTGAATCCGGGCTTCCAAAATTTTATTGTCAAAAGGCTTGGTGATAAAATCGTCGCCGCCCGCGTTCAGAGCCCTGATGATATTCTGGTCATCATCCAGACAGCTGATAAAGAGGATCGGGCAGTTATGCCATTTGCGTATTTGTTGGCAAAGGTTAATCCCGTTATCGTCAGGCAAAAGAATGTCCAGCAGAATCAGATCATAGGAGTTGCGGATGCAGGACATGGCCTCTCCTGCGGTTTTTGCGCAGTCCAGTTGATACTTTCCGGCGGTGTTCAAATAATAGCCCACCACATTGGCAATAAAATCGTCATCTTCAACCAACAAGATCTTAATCATCATCCGTCCTCCTCAATCCTGATTTGCTATAAGGAAAACTCACCCGGAACAGAGTGCCTTGGCCCACGATGCTCTCAACCTGGATGCTACCGCGCTGCTGGGTAATGATTTCATAGGCGATGGACAATCCCAAGCCGGAGGAAGCGGACTTATCGGGTTTTCCTGCCCGGTAATAGCGGGTAAAGACTTTAGGCAATTCCTCCTCGGAGATGCCCTTTCCCGTATCCCTGACCAGAATCGTGGCGTGCAATTCATCATACTGAATCATTAAATCAACCGTCCCCCCTGAAGGTGTATAGTGGATGGCATTATGGACGATATTTTGCAGCGCCTGTTCGATACGGTAAGGATCACCCCATACATATCCTGGAGGGGGCTCAATTTTGCAGACCAGCTCGATTCCTTTTTCCTCAGCAACCAGTCGGGAGGCATCGGCGAGAGTCTGAATGGATTGAGATAAATCCAAGTTTTCTTCCACAAACATCAGGTGCCGGCCCTCCAATTTAGCTGTTAAAAATAAATCTTCGGATAAATGAATGATGAAGTCCAGACGTCCCTTGATCGTGGCTAATTGTTTGTGGATATCGGGACGGGAAAGATCCAGATTATCCAGGTATCCTTTCATTATGAAAAGGGGGCTCCTCAAGTCATGGAAGACATTCAGCATCAGGTTGTGCCGCTGTTCCTGGGCCTTCTTGATATGAGCAGTCCGCTGTTCCACCATATGGTCCAGATAGTTATTGCTTTCCCGTAAAGAAATATTCAACTGCTCATAGTCTTTGAATTTATTGGAGTACTTTTTGTTGACCACCAGCATGAACATGAGGATAAAAGGAAGCTCATAGACGGGGGTTCCGGAAATCGCCGACGTATAGAAACTTTCCGTGAGCAGTGGCTGGCGGTTGATGAAGCGCAGCTCATGCATGATGACCAGGCCGATCAGCAGATGCAGGCTGCCGCCATGATATTTCAGACAGTGATACACAACGATAACCAGACTGGTGCTAAAAAACAACCCTGTAATATTAGCGATGCTGCCTGGTGAAACAATGTGTATTATTACGAACAAGCCGGTCGCGGCGGCGATGCCCGGCGCCGAAAAAACTTTGTGAATCCAGCCGTCGCAATCGGGAGAGAGAATCCGCAGAGTAAGTCGAAGGCTCAACATAAGGGTTAGTGTATTGAAAATATTCCTGCCGATATCAAACTCCAAAGGAGGGATAGCGAAGCCCGACTCCCAGATAAACCACAAGCACATGGTGGCGGTGTAAAAGATAAAATCCAGCAAATAGCGTTCGTTTCGTTTGTTGATGTATAGTGAAAAACCGTACAAGAACATGGCTGTCAACAGGCCAAAACTGAAGACGCGCAAGGCGTTGTAGGTGTCGACAAAGGACTGACAGGGAGCTTCCCGCCCCCAATAGACATTTCCCAAGAAAGGCCAGTGTTCCGTTACGACGGTCAGCTTTAGATGTGCTAAGTCCCGGCCCTCCTCAGGAAGAGGACAGACGACGGCCTTTGAGGCAGGAATCATGCCCAGACCATCGTACAGCAGACTTTCGTCAAGATACACACGAAAATCTGTAAAGTTAACGAAGATAAGAGCGGTATTGTTTGATGGGTCGGTTCCGGACAGGAGTAACTCTGCTTCATAGAGAGCATTGCCCGAATGGGAAAAGTCGCCTAAGCGGTAAACGGTCTGCTCTGAAAAGTCCGCAATGCCGCTGGCGGGCAAATCCACTTGTCTGTAATTAATATAAAGCGCACCGGCCGCGATTCCGATCCCAATCAAAAGAACCACCAGTCCGTTTAATAGGGAGCTTCTCATAGCATCGTTCCTTCCCCACCCATCATAACATAAAGTCTTATTTTCACAATACAAGGCATACCAAGAGACGAACTGGCCGATGAAGCTATTGAGGGGCAGCTATTTTATGAGCTCTGTATCAATGCTCCAAGATCACCGACCAGGCAAATTTGGCTTGGGAGCTCCCTTCTTCCGACTAAAGGTTTCCGTAATAACACCGGAAAAGATCAAGCCAAAGGCAATGGAACCGGCCATGAGAAGGGTGATGGAGCCCAAACGAACACCTTCCGTATAATTGTTCTCAATGAATTGCCGAATGGTGGCATAGGCCATACCCCCGGGAACCAGAGGAATGATTCCGGCGATACTAAATACTGTGACCGGCATTTTGTAGCGCCGGGCAAGAATTTGGCTGACTGTAGCGACACTAAAAGCGGCAAACAAAGTAGCGGTTATAGTATTTATCTCCAGATTCACGGTAAGCGTCACAAAGACAGCCCAACCCAGCATTCCTACCAGGCCGCCGGTGAACAGGCTTTTACGGGGGACATTAAACAAAATGCCAAAAGCCATAGTGGCAAAAAAACTTGCGTAAAGTGCAGTCCAACTCATAGCGTCACTCCTCCTACATAAGTACAGCTAAAACCACGGCTATTCCGGTACCGATGGCAAAGGCTGTTAAGAAAGCCTCAGTTCCGCGGGCAAGCCCGGCGATAAGGTCCCCGGCCATCAGATCACGGACAGCATTGGTGATCAATACACCGGGCACTAAAGGCATAACCGAGCCGATAATGACTTTGTCGATCTGAATATCGATACCGAGATAATAGAAAAAATAAGCAATAAAGCCGATGGTGAAGGCAGCAAAGATTTCGGAAAAGAATTTGACAGCAATGCGGCGGTTGGCTTGGGCATAAAGTAAAAACCCCAGCCCTCCAGCCACTACTGAAGGCAGGAAATCAATCATGGTTCCCCCAAAGGTCAGACTGAAAAAGCCGCCGGCCAGAGCGGCCGCGATAAGCTGCAGCCAGAAAGGGTAAAGGAAGCCGGATTTTTCGATAGCCAAAAGCGCTTCATGGGCCTGCTGAAGAGTAAGCTCTTTTTCGCTTAATTTGCGGGAGATCTCATTGACACTGACGATTTTATTCAGATCAATTTGACGTTCGTAGATTCTTAGGAACTTAGTCTGTTCCTGATTCCGCTCCTGGCCCTGCAGGGATAGGAAAAGCCCTGTGGGCGTAACATAGCTGTGAGCCTCAGGAACTGCACAGGTACGGGCAATACGGTTCATCGTATCTTCGATACGATAGATCTCCGCCCCGCTTTGCAGCATGATTTTACCGGCCAGAAGACAGACTTCCATGACCTCCCCAATGGCTGAATTCACTTGGTTTCCTCCTATTTAGAAGCGGCCAATTCATAGTGAACCGTAAATTAGCTGCTTTATGAATTCCGACAGGTTTGAATTAAGGTATTGATTCCATACCATGATAGCACAACTCTGAGAGAATCTACAAAGTAGAAAAATGGCACAGCAACAGTAAGTAAAGATAATGGAAAGAATGATCAAAGAAAGATGAAAAGAAGTAAAAAAGATTTCCCAAAAAGTGATTGAATTATTATGCATGTATGCGTATAATTATTAAATAATCATAGAGGAGGTATCGGTGTGAAAGTAGGAATTATCGGAGCCACAGGGTATACAGGCCAAGAGCTGGTGCGTTTACTCCAAAATCACCCTGAAATAGAATTAGCCTACTTAGGCTCATCCAGTAATAGCGGAGCAGTCTATGAGGAGATGTTCCCACAGTTTTCAGGGCTAAGCTCCAGCATGGATGCAGGGTCAGGGTTAGGAACAGGGAAACTGGATGATGAACAGGTGCCGGATTTGGACGTTTTATTCTGCGCCCTTCCTCATGGCTTTACCGCAGGCCGAACTGCTCAATGGCTGAACCGGGGGATCAAAGTCATCGATTTAGGGGCAGATTTCCGCCTTAAAGATGGAGCAGTTTATGAAGCCTGGTATAAAGTTCAGCACCCTGCCCAGGAGCTGCTGCCGGAAGCCGTCTATGGGCTTCCGGAATTATATCGGGATAAGATTGCCGAAAAAACTCTCGTAGCCAACCCCGGCTGCTATCCCACAGCCACCCTATTGGCTTTGGCTCCGCTGCTGCAGAAGGGGCTGCTGCAAAAAGATGGACTGATCATCGATGCCAAATCCGGAGTTTCCGGAGCCGGGCGGGGCGTTGCTTTAGGAAACCTTTTCAGTGAAGTCAATGAGAATTTTAAAGCCTATGGGGTAGCCAGTCACCGCCATACCCCGGAAATAGAGCAGCAATTAACGGAGGCTGCCGGAGCAGAGCTCCTGGTTAATTTTACCCCTCATCTTGTGCCGATGATTCGGGGAATCCTTGCCACCATCTACGCTCAGGTTACGCCCGGCGTTACAGAGGCTGATCTTAAAGCCTGCTGGCAGGAGCAGTATGAGGAAGAGGAGTTTGTGCATATCCTTCCGGAGGGAATCTGGCCCCAAACAAAGTTCGCTTTAGGAAGCAATCATAGTTTTCTCCAGCTTAAAATAGATCCGCGAACCGGGCGGGCTATTCTGGTCTCGGTGCTGGATAATTTGGTCAAAGGCGCTTCAGGGCAAGCTATTCAGAATATGAATCTGATCTGTGGACTGCCGGAGAATATGGGGCTTAAAATGAGAGGGCTTTGGCCATAAATAAGTTCCATTCAGGCTGTTTGGATTTATTAAATAATATTCGGTCTATCAAAATAAAGGGTGTGAGTGAAATGGATAATATAACTCAGAATACAGAAAATATAGGCCAATCCCAACCCAAGTGGTCCTGGATTGAGGGAGGAATTGCTGTTCCTCAGGGATTCCGGGCGACGGGAGTTAAGGCAGAGATTAAATATCCGGATAAATACGATGTGGCCTTGGTTTATTCCGAGGTGCCGGCTCAAGCTGCGGGAGTGTTTACCCGCAATAAGGTGAAAGCCCATCCCCTAATTCTGACCAAAAAACATTTGGAGAATGGTGTAGCACAGGCCATGGTGGCTAACAGCGGCAACGCTAATGCCTGTGTGGGAAAACCGGGGGATGAGGCCGCTTGGGCTATGGCTGTGAAGACTGCCGAGGTGCTGGGAATTGCTGTTGAAGATGTGCTTGTAGCCTCCACCGGGGTTATCGGCGTGGAATTGCCTGTAGTGAGTGTTGCCAGGGGGATCGAGAAGGCTTCTCTGGAGATCGCTGAGAAAATTTCCCCAGAGGAAATGATGCAGAATTCTCACCAGGCAGCGTTGGCTATCATGACCACTGACACCGTGGTTAAAGAGGCAGCGTGTGAATTGTCCACAGAGCATGGTGTAATCCGTCTGGGGGCAATGGCTAAAGGCTCCGGGATGATTCATCCCAATATGGGCACCATGCTGGGCTTTATCGCTACGGATGCTGCCATACCGGCCTCTGAGCTGCAAGAGCTCTTAAGGGAGGCGGTGGAAGACAGCTTTAATATGGTGACTGTGGATGGGGATACCAGCACCAATGATATGGTATTGGTTCTGGCCAACGGAAAGTCGGGTATTACCTTAAATCCCCAAGAGTGGGCGGAGTTTCGCCGGATGTTTTGGGCCGTATGCCAGAAGCTGGCTCAGGACATTGCCCGGGATGGAGAAGGAGCGACCAAATTCCTGGAAGTCCAGGTCCTTGGGGCGGCCGCAGTGGAGGATGCCCGTAAGATTGCCAAAAGCATTTGCGGCTCCAGTCTGGTGAAGACAGCCCTTTACGGAGAGGACGCCAACTGGGGAAGAATTCTTGCCGCCGCCGGCTACTCCGGAGCAGAATTCAATCCTAACCAAGTAGAGATCTACCTGGGCCATGTTTTGGTGGCTAAGGAAGGTCAGGGGGTTCATTTCTCTGAAGAGGAAGCCAAGAAGGTTCTCAGCAGGAAGGATGTGACCGTCAAGCTCCTTCTTCAGGAAGGGCAAGCCCAAGCCACAGCCTGGGGATGTGACCTGACCCATGATTATGTCACCATCAATGGAGATTATCGGACTTGAGCGAAGGCCGAATAAGAAATACCAAGGTCTCAAGGTTCTGGTCAAAGAGGGATTCTTGCTCTCCGGCCTCCGCCTTCCGACCTCAAGAAAGGGGATATGGAGATGACTCCTCTGGATAAAGGTCTCGATAAAGCCAGAGTGCTCATTGAGGCACTGCCCTATATTCAGAAATTCGCCGGCAAAACAGTGGTGATCAAATATGGCGGTCACGCGATGCTGGAGCAGGACCTCAAGGAAAAAGTCATGCTGGACATTCTTCTCCTGCACTCCGTCGGGATTCGTCCGGTGGTGGTTCATGGAGGAGGTCCTGAGATCAATTCAATGTTGACCAGGGTCGGCAAAGAAAGCCATTTTGTGCGGGGGCTGAGGGTCACCGATAAAGAAACTATGGAAATCGCTTCCATGGTCCTGGTGGGAAAGCTCAACACAGAAATCATTTCCTTGCTCAACCGTTTCGGCGGCAGAGCTGTGGGGCTGTCGGGAAAAGATGCCCAGCTGCTCCAGGCGGTTAAGAAGCCCATGAAATTTGAGAATTCCCAAGGGGAGCTGGAGGATGTGGATTTGGGCTTTGTAGGTGAGATCGAACAGGTCCGCCCGGAAATAGTTACTTCTCTTGTGGAGCAAGGCTATATCCCGGTTATTTCACCGGTAGCCGGCGGTGAGGATGGGGAATCCTATAATATCAACGCCGACACAGCTGCCGGGGAAATTGCCAAAGCCTTGAAAGCCGATAAATTTCTGCTGCTTACCGATGTGCCTGGAGTTCTCAGAGATGTAGAGGATAAAGATTCCCTGCTTTCCGTGATCAAAGAAGATGAGATCTCGGGGCTGATTGATTTGGGTGTAATCAGCGGCGGAATGATTCCCAAAGTAGAATGTGCCCGGGCAGCTCTGCAAGGGGGCGTGGGAAGTGTTCATATTCTCGATGGACGAATACCTCACGCCATTCTCCTGGAACTCTTTACAGACGGCGGAATCGGCACCATGTTTAATGCTTAAACTCAAATAGACTTTAGAAGGGGAGGCAGCAACTATGTGCGAGAAAACCCATACCATGATTCAACGGGGCCAGAAGGTAGTGATGAATACCTATGGCCGTCTGCCTATGGCCATTATCAAGGGAAGGGGCACCATTGTCTGGGATATCGAGGGTAAGCAGTATTTGGACTTTGTCACAGGCTTGGCAGTCAGCTCTCTGGGTCATAGCCATCCGGCGGTGGTGGAGGCCATCCAAAAGCAGGCTGAAGAGATTTTGCATACTTCCAATTTCTATTGGATTCCTAACCAAATCGCCCTGGCGGAAAAATTAGTGGAGCATTCCTTTGCCGATCAGGTATTTTTCTGCAACAGCGGCGCCGAAGCCAATGAAGCAGCCATAAAATTAGCTCGAAAATATGCCAAAGAACATTACAGTGAGGATAAATATGAAATTCTGACTCTGGTCAACTCCTTTCATGGCCGGACCTTAGCCACCTTGACGGCTACCGGGCAGACTAAATACCAAAAAGGATATGCACCTCTGCCGGAAGGATTCACTTATGTGCCCATCAATGACCTGGCCCAGCTGGAAGAGAAAATGAGCCCGCAAGTGGCAGCTGTCATGCTGGAGCCTATTCAGGGAGAGGGCGGGGTATTTCCTTTAGAAGTGGAATTCTTAGCCAAAGCCCGCCAGCTTTGCGATGATTACGGGGCACTTCTTATCTTTGACGAAATCCAGGTGGGATTAGGTCGAACCGGCAAGCTTTTCGCCTATGAATGGAGCAATGTAGCTCCGGATATTATGACCTTAGCCAAAGCTTTAGGGGGTGGAGTCCCTATCGGAGTTATGCTGGCCAAGGAAAAAGTTGCCGCCACCTTTAAGCCCGGGGATCATGCCTCGACCTTCGGAGGAAACCCTCTGGCTACAGCCGTAGGCTGTGCTGTAATGGATGTGCTCACTGAAGAAGGATTCCTGGAAGATGTTCAAAAAAGGGCTCAGTATTTTAAGCAAGAGCTGCAAAAGCTGGCGGACAAATTCCAAACCGGCACAGAAATCCGGGGACAGGGCTTTATCCTGGGCTGGCCTCTTGAACGCCTGGGAGCAGAGATTGTGGAAGGAGCCAGAGAAAAAGGTCTGCTGATTAACTTTGTGGGAGGAAAAGCCTTAAGATTTTTACCCCCTCTCAATGTTTCCTATCAGGAAATAGATGTGGCCATCACCATACTCGATCAAGTCTTTGCTGAGCAATGGTAGAGTGATACAGGGTATAAGACCATAGGAAAAGGAGAGTCCATCGTCTGTCTCTGCAAGGTAGACGATGGGCTCTCCTTTGGGTTTTATCTTATTCTGCCATTACCTGTCTTAGAGAATTCAGAGGGCAGCTTCAGCCGCGGCATTTTGTCCGGCAATCCTGCCAAAGACAAAACAAGTAGCTACACTGGTACCGCTTCCGCCGTATTGCTGAGCGATGACATTGGTGGCATTTCGTCCGGCCGAGTAGAGCCCGGCTATAGGTGCACCGGTCTCAGCGGAGAGAACCTGAGCTTTGGTATTGATCCGCAATCCGCCTACGGTGAACATACTGGTGGGGACGATTTCCAGAGCATAAAAGGGAGCTGTGGCGATCGGCTTGATGAATTTGCTTTGTTTATTAAGTAAAGGATCCTTGCCTTCAGCCACTTTGGAATTATAGAATTGCACGGTGTTTTCCAGGACACCTTCAGAAGTACCCAGTGCTTTAGCCAGCTCTTCAATACTATTGGCTTTAGTGACCTTGGCCTTTTCCAGGCTTTCTTTGGATTTATCCGGCAAGGTATCATACATTTGGGCATCGAAGAGGAGATAGCTGGGAAGATGCTTCTGCGGTTGGTGATTCTGGAGCATATATTCTGCTACCCAAGAATGGTAATGGTCTTCGGCGACGAAACGTGAACCGAATTGATTGACAATGATGCCTTGAGAGAGGGGGCCGCCGGCACAGCCTTCCTGAGTGGTGTAGGCATAGGCCGTACTGGTGGAGAAAGCCATATGCATGTTTTGCAAAGCTGCCCCCACAGCCTGCCCCATTTTGATCCCTGCACCGTTATCCCCGGCGGTTCCCAAAGCCAGCACTCCATTGAAGGCTGGGCAGTAGGTTCTCACCATATCTTCATTCTTGGCAAAGCCGCCGGTAGTGAGAACCACGGCTTTGCGAGCTTTGATGGAGAGAGTCTTATCCCCTTGTTTAGCCTTGATACCAAGAATCCGTTTTTTATCATGATCATAGATCAACTGCTCTCCCGCTGTTTCGTACATAACCTTAACCTTAGGCTGAGCTTCCACAGCCCGTAACAAAGGCTGGAAGAAGCCGGAGCCGTCTCTTCCTCCCGGCCGGGTTTCGCTGTCTACCCAGCCTGTGCGGTGTACGGCTTTGCTCACGGCGGCATAATCCATATGGTACTCGTCCCCTGTACAGGTTAAACCGGCGGTAGGATTGGGAGTATCAGGCCAGAGGGGATTGATACCGGGATTGAACTTTACGCCAATCTTTTCCGTAAGCCAGGTGTACATAGCCGGGCTTTGTTCAGCAAAGATGCGGCACTGCTCCTCGTCGGCCCCCGTACCCAAGGCCGCTGTTAAATAGTTGTAGAAGTTCTCCGGGCTGTCTTCAAAGCCGGCTGCCTTCTGTAGAGCGTTGCCGCCGCCGATGGTGACCAGGCCTCCGCAGATATTGGTGCTTCCGCCGGCCGTTTTAGCCAATTCGAGAACGATAACTTCGGAGCCTGCGGTTCCCGCCTCCCAGGCCGCCGCTCCTCCCGCACCCCCAAAGCCTACCACCACCACATCCGTCTCGTGGTCCCAGGCTGTTCCCTCTGCCGGTGCCGGCGGGCTATTTTGGGAAGCGTCGGTGGAACAGCCGGCTAAGCCCATGGCTGCTATACCGGCAATACCAAAAGCTGCGCCCTTGATAAAATCTTTACGGGAGATTTCCTTTGAGCTATTTGAAGTCGTCATGAACCAGCCACTCCTCATCTTTAGTCTTGAGATTTTATTCACTAATAATCTTTCCTTCCAGCGATCCTCTGGTTTGTAAAATTATAAGACTAATACTGATAATCAGAGTATATACAGTTGTCGAATAATCCCCCTTTCCATAAATACAGTAATTTGTTATTATTATCACAGGTTCTTTGGTATTACCTTAACATTCTGACTCCAGTCATTCAATATGTTGCCGGTTAAACGAGACAAAAAGGGGGTAAATGTCCCGTGCAGAAGAAGAGCTTTGCCCAAGATTGTCTGTATACTGCTATAATGAGGCTAATGAAGGAAAAAGATGTTAATGACATCACTGTGAAAGAATTAGTGCTGAAAGCTGGAGTATCCCGTTCAACTTTTTACCGCTATTATGCACAGCCTATGGATGTCCTTCGGGATTACCTTCAACCTTTTGATGATAACAATGCCCACTTGGATGACGAAGAGGATAAAAAGGTTTATTTGCGTAGGTTTTATCAGTATTATACACGCCACAGTGAGCTTATTTATGCTTTAGTTCAGGCTAATAAGACGGAGTTTCTCAGAGAAACCATAGGCGGCCACATTCTCGAAGTCTTTACAGACATGATGACCAATAAAGGAGTATCTTCTTTTCTGCAAAAAGCCAGTGTGGGATTATGTGTGGAAATATTGATCGTCTGGATTGTTAATGATAGGAAAGAAAAGATCGAAGAAATGACTGACACTGTACATAACATGGTTTCTGTGATTGAAAGAGTATCCTAGAATCGTCCCCATGCCTTCCTGGAACAGGGCAAGATAAGGAGGAAGATCATGAAAGAGTTCACGAATACTAATGGCATTTATTTGGGGTCGCCAGGATTGAATCAGGAGTGGCTGGAGAAGGCTCAATATGCCTTGAACTCAAGTAATTTAAAGAGCTGGACAGCAGGAATACGTTTTTCTCAAGTCCCGGATATGATCACCTCCCACCTTAAGTCCGCACTTTTAAATTCTTATTTGAACAGTATAACCCAGCGTCTGGGGGAGATGGATAGGGATTTACTCCATAAGGCCCATGTTATTTATTGTACCGACGATCGCGGGAATATTCGTGATCTGAGTCTCAGCCCGGATGTCAGTGAACGGGTGGATCATCATCTATGCAGATTTGTCATGGATCTTCTTGATCAAGAGAATATTTGGGAAGATGCAGTGAGATGGTATTGGAATAACTCTGTAATCTGGACACTGGAGGCCATGTCTCAGGAATTCGAGCAGAGAACACTATCCTGTATGTCGGAGCGGACCTGGTCAAAGGTCTATTCCAAAACGCTTTGCTATGCAAATGCCGAGCGGTTTAACAGTCTCTTTGATATTTATGCCAAAAATTTTGTGGATCTCTACATGCAATCCCTGCAAAAAGAGTATCTGGGGCCTTCCCGGTATAGTTTGGTTTTCTATGAAGAATTTTTAGGGTTAAATGCACCGGCTGTGGGGGTGCAGAGTATCCTCCGGCCTAGAATGATTAAAGAAAAAACCTCATATCTAACTACGTTTAGTATGGCCGTGTACCATCAACTGCGCAAAGCAGTAGCGGCACAGGAATTCACCGTCCATGACAACAGGATCTGGCTTAGTGCGAATTTGGAAACCCCCAGCGGCAGTTCCAGCGGCAGAGCGATTTTCAAAAGTGAAAATGATTTACTCATTAATGCTTGTCAAGATCTGACAAAAGGGATGAATGACGAGACAGCTGATGTCATGGATTCGATCTGCCACCTCTGGCTCAAAAGATCCACATCTTCTCAAGAAAAGATCATGATTCATGCAGACGATATTCTCGATCTCCGGGGGTTGCTCAGGCAGAAAAATGGTCATGGTCAAAGGGGAGGGTATAAAGCGGAGTGGCGGGAACGCATTGCCGCTCACATGGAGTTATTAAATCGGCTCTGGATTAATCCCGCTGGGCTCAACTCTTTTACCTTAGAGGAAAAAGCCTTTATTATTTCTAAAAGTAAGAATTCACCGGAGGCGGGAAGCAGAGGAGATTACACATGGGAGGTGCGGCCGGGTAATCCTTTGGTTCGCGATTTGCAGAAGGGGAAGAGGCAAACCTCCATCCTTTCCAAGCGGGTTTTTGAACTTGATCCATACCGCCAGGCTTACGAAAAACGGGCGGCCCGCTATTTCTCCTGGCTATGGAGAAGCCGGCAATCCCGGGGGCATTATTTGGAACCGATCCGCATCCCGACCTTGCTTAACGCCATACATCTGGAATATCAAAGATCACGTTCAGCAAAAATAATTGAGCGATTCGAAAAAATGATGGACGCTCTCAAAGATAAGGAGATTATTGCCGGTTGGCAATATGATCGGATCTACAGGAATGGGCAGGATTGGCTGGATTTGAAATTGGTGGTGGAGCCTCCTCAGGCTATAATCGATCAATACGCCAAGATTAAATCAGGGACAAAGCCAATCAAACCACCCAAATCCGCAGGAGTATCTTTAAATAACCTTGGTGAGCAATTAAGGAAGGAACGCTTAAGAAGAAGATTGACCCAGATGCAGGCAGCGGAGGCCATTGGTATTGATCAAACCACGGTTTCCAAGCTGGAGTTGGGGCGAAGAACCCCCGACTTCCAAACCGCTCGAAAAATTCAGCAATGGTTCACTACAGCATCTATCTGAACAAACTCTACCCTATGCAAATTTTACTCTACCCTATCCTTATCAAGACTCTACCCTATCCATGCTGTAGAATGGCTCCTCTTCCTCACATAGCAAGGGCTATGCTCCCTTAAACACATTAAAGACAATGAGGCTAAGCCTGTTTGCGCGTCTGCAGACAGGCTTAATATATAATGGTTATAGGCATAGAGCAAAGGAGGAATTGGGCGCTTTTGATGTGAAAGTGCACTCAAGAAAGAGGTGAGAGGATTTGGAAAAAGGTATAAAGTGGGCTAAAAGAGTATTTTTACTGCTGGCACTTGCTTTGGTTGTGACTGTCAGCACAACGACGGAAACCAATGCTTTTGTCTCCATGAGTGAGGATCAGGTTACCTGTACGCCTTGTCATGAAGACGGACGTAAAGGGGATGGTAAGGGCGGCGAAATCCATCCCGATGGCGCAAGTGAGAATGAGGGAACAAAGGGAGAAGGTAAAACGGAAGAAAATCCTATTCTTACTCAATATCAGAGTACAATGACAGGCAATCTGACCATCGCCCCGGCAGCAGCTTGGGATGATCTTTGGTCTTGGGTTCAAGCTCAACCCCCGGCAAAAATCGAAAGCAAATATGACGAGGCATTTCAAAAATAAGCGTAATGGTAATGAGGGAGTGACTCTTGATGAGCGATAGTTTAAATGTAAGCCGTCGTAAATTTATGATTGGCGGGTTAGCTACGGCAGTAGCAGCGGGAGCAGGCCTTTTAACAGGATGCAGCAATCAGTCAGCTGCGCCCCAGACACCGTCTGACTCAGAAAACTGGGATGCTGAAGCGGATGTTGTCGTAGTAGGATTTGGTTGCGCCGGCGGTGGAGCTGCTGTTTCCGCAGCAGAAGCCGGAGCCTCGGTATTGGTGCTGGAATCTTTACCTATTCCAGGAGGAACGACTCGGGTGTCTGGCGGAGCCTTATGGGTGCCTGCCAATCCTATGCAGAAAAAAGAAGGAATCCCGGATTCCATTGAAGAAGGCCGTCAATATATTATGAAAGGCAACGACGGCCAGGTTGAAGAAGAACTCATCGATGCCTACCTGGAAAATGGTCCCCAAATTGTTGAGTTTCTTATGAACAAATTGAACATTGAATTCAAGTTTGGTTATCCTGATTATCACCCGGAATGGCCGGGAGGAAAGAGACTGGGTCGCAGTATCAGTCCTTCCTACAATGGCAAAGGTTCCGGGGAAGCCTTAATGGCTGCTCTTTACGATTATGCTCTTGCGAAAGGGGTAAAATTTGCCCTGAATACTCATGCCAAAAAGCTTATTAAAGATGATTCCGGCAAGATCACCGGTGTCATCGCCTACCAGGACAGCAAAGAAATCCGTGTTAAAGCTAATAAAGGAGTCGTTCTGGCTACAGGCGGTTTTGAATGGGATAAAAGCTTGCTCAAAACCTACCAAAGAGGTCCGGTGGATGCATCCGTGGTCTTTAATCCCGGCAGCGGCGGCGGAATCTATGGCTGCGGTGACGGCTTAAGAATGGCTATGGAGGCCGGTGCCGATCTGCGCAATATGAACGAATCCTGGGGGCTAATGGTTTATTTGCTCCCCGGCTGGGAGGACGAAGTGGCCAACTATCGTCAAAACGCCAAAGATTACAAGAAGAGCACCTGGAAAACGATTATTGGCGATTGGTTCCTCTGGAGAGGAAAACCCGGCACCATCGTTGTTAACAAAGAGGGCAAGCGTTTTATGAACGAAGCCTGCGACTATGATACCTCCGCTTATCCCTTCTATGAAAGAGATACTTTTGGAGAGAACCGTTGGCGGAACTTGCCGGCCTTTGTCATCGCTGATTCAGTTCAATGGAGCAAGTACGGTATTGCCGGTGCTAAAGGAGATAATGTTCCTGATTATATCACCAAGGCAGATACTTTGGCAGAACTGGCTCAAAAACTAGGTATCGATGCCCAAGGTTTGGAAGCTACTGTAGCTGAATTCAATAAATATGCTTCCCAGACTCCTCCCACAGATCCTCATTTCCATCGTGGCGAAAGCTATTTCGACCGGCTTGCCTCCGGTGACTACGCTATGGCCCAGGCAGATCCCGAGAATCCCGCCTGCACCCTGGCCCCCTTGGCCAAAGGTCCTTACTATGGCATCCAGATTCATTCGGGCAATTGCGGAACTTGTGGCGGAGCACGGATTAATGCAAAGGCACAAGTTATCGATGTCCATGGCAATGTCATCCCCGGTCTCTATGCTGCCGGCAATGCGGCAGGATTAGGCGGCCCCGGAATCACCTATCATGGCCCCGGAAACCCTGTAGCCGGTGGAGTTATCTTCGGATACCTGGCCGGACTGGATGCAGCCCAAAAGGTTTAAAAATATCTTTACATAGTAAGGCAGTATAGAGGGAGCGCATCATGGTGATATGCTCCCTTTTCATGGAATCAAGAACTCATTTGTTGGTGCTATGCTGTTTATTAGGCAACTTGTGGCCAGGATTGCCCTTTCCCTGATGTTTTTGGTTTTCTTCTGCCTTCTTCTTGTCCTCGTTAAATTTATCTGCGAAGTTCATGATCACCCTCCTCGGTGTTTAATTAATGATTAGTTTATCTAAGAGATAGTCTTATATTCCTCTTAGCTAAATATTTGTTACCACGTTGAACCTATTGTATAATTCCCTTATTAAAGTTTTTGAGGTAGAGCATAATGGAAACATCAAAGACTGGCATTAGCCGCAGGAAATTCATTACCTTGGGAATTGCAGCCGTAGGAGGGTTAGCTTTGGCCTCTCATGTAGGATATGACAATGATAACGACAATACCGAAAAAATGAAGAAGCCAACCCAGATTCCCACGCCCGCTAAGTGGAAGAACGAAGAACTGACGGTGGCTTGGCTTGGTCACGCGGGTTTTTTGATGAACTTTTATGGCACAAAAATTCTCATCGATCCAGCTTTTTATGAGAGAATCGGGTTGACTCCTTTAGGCAATTATACTGTCGGTATGAAGCGCTATGTGGCCTGCCCCTTAACGGCAGAACAGGTAGGCAAGGTAGATCTGGTCATTTGCTCCCATGCCCACACCGATCATTTTGACTACCCCAGCCTCAGGAGCATGCAATCACCGGATACTGCGGTCGTTACAGCCAAGGGAACCCGCTCCCTTTGGGAGGGGCTGAATTATAAAACTATCGATGAGATGCATTGGGGTGACGAAAAAGAATATCCGGGGGGACTTAAGGTCAAAGCCATAGAGGGGGAGCATTGGGGAGCACGTCTTCCTTGGAACAAGGAGATGGAAGCTAACTCCATCCTTCTTTCTAAAAATGGTGTCAATCTTTTCATAGGTGCCGATACGGGTTATACGGAAAAATTCCAGCAGCAATTGCGGGAAGTGGAGATTGAGCTGGCAATCATGGGTATTGCCGCCTATTCGCCTAAATCCTTCGAAGCCCGTCACGCTACTCCGGAGCAAGCCATTCAGATGGCCGAGGAAATGGGAGCGAAAAAAATTCTGCCCATGCACTGGGGGACCTTTAAACTTTCCCAGGAGCCCATGGAGGAACCCATTCAGCGTTTTAATCAGGCCATGGCGGGGAAAATGGAGAAGATCGCCCTTCAGGAAATTGGGGCCACTTGGGTGCAAAGTTAATAAGCAAATAAGTCAGGGGCGTTCATGTGTGGTGAACGCCCCCTGACTTATTTGCTGAGGAAAACCGATTTCAACTCGATTATTGTTCATATGGAGGTGTGAATTAAGGGACCTGTCCCCATGATTCCATGATTCATCCATGATTTCATCGGACTTAGTAGAAGGCAGGATTGGCGTAGGTAGCCTGAACGGCTTTTTTTACGGCATTAGCTAATATATCATCTTTAGTGATGTCTTTAGCTCTTTTTTTGGCCTCTTTCCGCTCTCCCTTATCCACCAGGTAGGGGAGAATTCCACTGGCATAAAGCAAGCCGATGAGCTTAGCCGTTTTGCGATCCGGGCTTTCCCCCCGCAAAAGCACCCGGTGGATCCGATCCAATATATCCTTCCTTGCCCGTTCATCCCGGACAGGATAACGGGTGGAAGTAAAGAAGAGAAAGCCCTGCTGCTCTTCCTCCCGCAAGAGAGCCTTATCCGCCATCTCCTCCAGAAGACTCTTTCGTAAGCCCTTGAGGGTGCTGCGAAGCTTGGAAACCCAATATTCAGGAGGACGATGACGTTTGCTGGAATCCATCGGCTCAAGGGCAAGTTCCAGACGCCGGTTATTAAAGGGTCTGGCATCGAGGACTTCCACAGTTTTTTTATCCACCCGAATCCGCTTGAGATGCTCTAACTCCATAAGGATGGCACCGGTAAGACAGTAATCGATGAAGGTGCTGGCCGTAAAAGAGAAGTTACCCTTTTCTTCATTCAGAGAAATGAGAAGAACTTCTTCCATGAGGGTTAACATCTATATAATCTCCTCCTTCACCAGGTGTTTCCCCGCCCTTATTAAGGCGTCCCGACTTGCGGGTAGCTTCTCGAAGCAGGAACTCAATATGAGAGTTGACGCTTCGAAACTCATCGGCTGCCCATTTTTCCAGAGCCGTATATAGTTTGGGATCTAACCTTAAAGCGAATTGTTTCTTGGACATACTCATCAACACCTGTCAGGATTATTCTAAATTAGTAGAGGGTACCTGTATTAATGACGGGCTGAGCGGAGCGGTCAGAGACGATGGCCACCAGCAGATTGTTGATCATGGCAGCTTTGCGCTCCTCGTCAAGCTGGACGACATTATTCGTTTCCAGGCGTTCCACAGCCATCTGGACCATACCCATGGCGCCTTCAACGATAATTTGACGGGCATCCAGAATGGCATTGGCCTGTTGACGCTGGAGCATGGCACCGGCGATTTCAGTCGAATAAGCTAAGTGAGTCAGGCGGGCCTCCATAACTTCTACCCCAGCCACTTTGAGACGTTCCTGAAGTTCCAGAGAGAGTTCTCTGGCCACTTCTTCGGAATGACCCCGCAAAGAATAGCCGTCCTTTTCGAAGTTATCATAGGGGTAACGGCTGGTCACATGACGGAGAGCGGTTTCGCTTTGGATCTCTACGAATTGCTCGTATCTATCCACATCAAAAATTGCTTTGGCGGTATCCACAACACGGAAAACGATCACAGCGGCGATTTCAATAGGGTTCCCTTCCACATCATTGACCTTTAAAGTCTTGCTGTTGAAGTTGCGGACCCGTAAAGAAACAGATTTACGTGTGGAAAGGGGGATGGTGAGCCAAAGACCAGGTTCACGTATGGTCCCAATATAGCTGCCGAAAAAGGTAATCACATAAGATTTATTGGGCTGGATGACAACGATACCGCTGGACAGAAGCACTCCGATGAGGATAAGAGCGATTCCCAGGGTAAACTGTGTTTGAATGAGCAGGGCTGTGCCGCCGATGAGCGAAGCCAAAACGACAACCACAGCAAGATAACCATTGAGTACCCAGGCTTTTTTTTCTTTCATAATGGATAGCCTCCCTTTAAGAGTAAAATTGGATTAAGATTAATACGATACTATTATGATATCACTGTTATAGTTGAGTGTAAACAGTTTCAGAGATAAGAATAAAAAAATACTTAAAACTATCGTAAGATTAGTACAGATAGTCCGAAGATATAGTACAGATAGTCGGGCATAGGATGCAGATAGATGAAAAGGCAGTAAAAGACCTGGACGATCCCAGGCTGAGCTATAGATCTTTGTCAAAGGTGTTCATTAGGGAATTTAAGACAGAATGTAAGCAAATAAGTCTGAGCACAGAATACCCTCTTCGACAGGCTTCACTTCTTCACTATGAGATAATATTCGGGATGCATACTGAAGGAGTGGGGTCCATGAAGAAGAGCAAAAAAATTGCCGCTGTAGTTATCCTTTCCTATTGTATCTCGATGAATACTCCTGTCGTTGCCTCGCCAGATCCTCAGGCAGGAGATTTCCCCGAATCGACGGCAAATCATCAAATAAACCAATACAGGCTCTACGGGGATACTCGATACGAGACAGCCAAGATCATCTCTGAGTATTATCGCGACCAAATAATCCTTGCCAATAGCCCTGAAAACAGCTCCGATGATCCTCCGGAAAGTTCTCCGGAAAAAGTGAAAAATGTGGTGATCGCCACCGGAAACGGCTATGCCGATGCCTTATCGGCCAGTGTGATGGCTCATGAAATGAAGGCCCCGATAGTTTTAGTGGATACTAAAACCGAGACCTCTCAGGATGCTTTCGACTATGTTGTTCAGAGCCTAGACCCCGAAGGAACCCTATATATCATAGGTGGAGAAGGGATTATCGCCGGTGAGTTTGAGAGAAAATTCATCGATCTTGGATTCTCTAAGGTAGTTCGAATTGCCGGTGAGGATCGATATGACACCTCTTATCAAATCGCCGCTGCTCTCAAGGAAAGCACATACTCTACAATAGTCATATCTTCGGGGGAACAGTATGCCGATGCCTTGAGCATCTCCAGCTTTGCGGCCAATCAAGGCTGGCCCATTTTATTATCTCCTCCGGCCGGGCTGTCTCCGGAGCTCAAGGAATTCCTTCAGGAAAAGAGGCCGGATAAGATCTATATCACAGGGGGAACAGGGGCCATTTCCGACCATATTCTCTCCGAGATTCATCAATTACTGCCCCAGGTCCATGTGGAGCGCTTAACAGGGCTATCCCGTTATGATACCAACGTGGTTATAGCGAAAACCTTTGCTCCCAATCCACCAGTCTTATATCTTACCACAGGCCATAATTTTGCCGATGCCCTATCGGGTAGTGTGGTAGCCGCTCAAAAGGGAGCCCCTATTGTCTTTATCGATCCTTCAACTCCTACCCTGCCCAAAGCTGCAGCTCAATACCTGGAAACCCTCTCTCTACATGAGATCAAGACGGACCTTGTCGCTTTTGGGGGCGAAGGTGCGGTACCTGGTGCGATCTTAAAAAGCGCCGCAGATCTGCTCTTAGGGTCGGTGAGAGCCCTAGACATTCACTCCATACCTGAGATCGAAGCCACAGTGGCACAAGGAAAGGAGTATCCCTTACCGGCAACGGTTCCAGCACATCTTTATAATAGCGATATAGTGAATTTACCCGTCCGATGGGATGGGTCCGTCATCAATACTCAGACTATGGGAGTAAAGGTTCTGGAAGGAAGGGTGGAGGGATATGAAAAGCCCGTCAAATTAAATCTTAAAGTGAGTGAGCCCCTGCCCCTGACCGAGTTTTCCACTCACTTTAACGTCAACGAAGTGAACCGTACGGAGAATATTCGCTTGGCTGCCGAAGCCATCGATGGTGCCCGCTTAGCACCGGGTGAAATCTTCTCCTTCAACGAGACGGTGGGGGAGAGGACTATGGCAGCAGGGTATAAGGAAGCTGTGGTTATCGAAGGGAATCGTTTCATACCGGGTATTGGCGGAGGAATATGCCAGGTTTCATCCACTCTCTTCAATGCCGCCAATCAGGCCCATTTAGAAATCGTCGAAAGGCATCATCATTCCCTGCCGGTTGGCTATGTGCCTCCGGGTCAAGATGCCACCGTATTCTATGCTGTGCTGGATTTTAAATTCAAAAACAATACCAAGGAACCCCTTGTCCTGCGGACATGGGTAGAGGGAGGCACCTTGACCATAAAGATTTATTGAGATAAAGAAGGTAAAAAGAGGGGACATAAAAAGAGGAGACAGGTACCATGATTCAACTTAATTTGAATCACGGTACCTGTCCCCATTTTTCACTTTTTGTGATCATTAACCTTCATTGATGATGAGTGCCATCATGACGAGATCCTCATCAGTGTTATTTTCCAAGCCGTGGCTTTCCCCTACTTTGATAACGCATACATCTCCGGGACCTACCTCACTGCGTGTTCCGTCACTATCAGTGAAGATGCCTTTTCCGGAAAGAATATAATAGGGTTCAGTGTTGCCGACATGCTGGTGATAGCCAATGCTGCTATGGGGGTTTACTGTGACTTTGGCGTAGACATTGGCGTGTCCCATCAGCTCTTCTTTGGTCAGGATGTGAGAGAATACCACACTTCCTTCACCACCCCGAGCGTTATGGACTGTTTCATCAATAGTTTTTCTAATCATTTTTAAACCCTCCTTATCAGGTTTGATTGCTATAGCATAACTCTTTAGTATGAGTGCGATGCAACGCTACACTGATCTAGTATACAAATACTCAGGTACAGGTGTAAAGTCCATTTCTCAGCAACATGTTTACGTGAAAGGATTCGCCAAAGACTATATTCGAGGCATTGAGATGTTCAGCAGCTCCAGAATCTTAAAGGAAAAGTAGAGATAATGCAAGGTGTCACTATGATTCAAATCCATATTCGTTAGCTTTTCGATTTTTTCCATACGGTTAAAAAAGGAATTGCGATGGATATTCAGCGAGGCCGCTGAAGAGGTGGTGTTTTTGAAGTTGAAAATATAGGTATAAAGGCTGTAGGCATACTCGCTTTTATTTTGTTTATCGTAATCCAGGAGCTTGATAATGCCGGGGTGGATGAGTCTGTAGAGGCTGTAGAGATCCTCATTATCCCTCGTAAAGTTTATAATCAGGTGAAAGATGACATAATCCTCGTATTGGAAAATAGAGCGGTCAGTATGAATAAGCTTGCCTATTTTAAGAGCCTCGATGGATTCCAGATAAAAGTAACGCAGCTCTTTAAGGTTGTAAAAAGGACGGCTGATGCCTGCTTCCAGGTTATAAGCCAGGATAAACTGCCTTAACCCCTCCAGCTCTGTTGCGAAGAATTGTTGTTCACTCTCAAAGCTGGCGATTAGAATGATTTTGCGGTTATGAATAACCCCCTTAGCATAATTTAAATGCAGCTCCAATTCATCTTTTAGATAAGGAAGGGTGGAGATGGTTTTGTCCCAATTACTAATGTCAACGGTTATAACGCAGAGGATGCTTTTCAGGGCTAATCTAAGTTGGTTTAGTTGTTTATCCATATGCTTTAAGTTTTGAGGAATTCCTTCCAGCAAATCGTAGAGAAAGGCCTCATGGGACAGCTCACGGGAATAAATAACATATTTGCTTTTTTGCAGCTCAATGGAAACCGCTTGGCAGAGAAGGGAAACTGTATTCAGGTCTCCTTCGTTAAAGTTCCTCTGGTGGGCGCAGACAATAATATGAGCCAAATGCTCTCCTTCAATCATAATTTTCCCGATGATGCGGGGATATTTGGAATAGGCATCCGACCAGAAAAAAGGGGCGTCGCTTTCAGCAATTTTTTCGATGAGTTTATTGTCCACATAGTAAGAAAAGGTCTGAAGGGAGTTGCTCGCAGTATGGACGGTCTCATTCCATACAGGGTCATCCTCTACGGAGGATTCTCCGGTTATAGCCAGAACATTGGCACGCAAATCCAAAATGGAAAAGGGATTCTGGAGCAGTTCATGACCGATGGCAACCAGAGATTGAAGAGATGAGTCCGCAGACAATGCCTTCAATAACTTCGCGGAAAGTGAGGTCTGTTCATGAAGAGAAGAGATGTCCATATCCATGCCTCCTATTTCAAACCGTTAGACTATGCACTATGCACAGTTTGATCTGCGTAAAAACAGATAATCTTCCATAGGTCGAAGAGAGTGGGAAGGAGAATTGATAAAAGTCTATCTATGGGCGAAGAGCAGAATTCGGCAGAGCCTGAAAACCAGCTACTCTTAGTTTAACATATTACAAGTATAAATCTGCGGCTGTCCAAGGGCAACCCGTGATTTCCCTTCATTGGAGGTACAGGTCAAAGATCAGGACTATGTTTTCAAGCATTAATGTAGGAGGTCTGTTATGAGTAAAGGCACGTTAAAATTTGGGGTACTCGCCGTGAGTGCTATGGGGATGGGGGCTATGGTCACCAATCCGGTATTAGCCGATATCATGAAAGCTTTTCCTGATATTGATCCCACCACAGTCATGTTGATTTCCGGTCTGCCCTCATTGTTCATAGTGTTTTTCGCACCGATTTATGGGAAATTAACTCAATATTTTCCTAAAAAAACTCTGCTGGCTTTTGCATCCCTCTGCTTTGTTCTGGGTGGGTTTTTGCCGGCCTTCATGACCCATTTTACCCTGATTTTGGCTATGCGCTGTTTATTGGGAGTTGGTCTTGGCTTTCTGATGCCTATGGCAGCGGATCTGATCTCCGACTTTTTTGACGGACATGAAAGACAGACAATGATGGGATTCCAATCGGCTTTTACCAGCATCGGCGGTATTATGTATCAGATGGCCGGGGGATTTCTTGGCTCCTTTGGCTGGAATTATGCTTTTTACGCCTATCTGCTTGGAGTTATCATCTTCCTGGCTGTCCATTTTACCCTTCCGGAACCCCAGCGAAAGACAGCTCCTCAAGGTGAAAAGTTAAAAATGCCTGGTAAAGTTTATCCCTCTTTCATCGCTTTGTTTGCTTTTCAAATGATTTTATTTATCCTCACCAACAATGCGGCGGTGATGCTCGATGGGGAAAAGATTGCTGATGCGTCCTCTATTGGGGTAGCCCTAACCCTTATGACCGTCGGTGGTCTCATCGGAGGCTTCTTCGCTGGAAAGGTCATGAGAGTGTTAAAGGATTATACATTTACCTTGCTCTTCCTCCTTTTCGGCGTTGGTTTTGGTATAGGCTACACCTCTTATACCCTTACACAATTTTTTGTGGCAACGACGCTTATCGGTCTGGCCATGGGGGTCCTGGTACCTTCTTACTGGGTAAAGCTTTCTGTCACGGTCCCTCCTCCCTTAGTAGCCTTAGCCATTTCCATCGGTGTCAGTGCCATGAATATTGGCGGCTTTATCCAGCCCTATGTTTATGACGGAGTCAGAAAACTCTTTGGACTTCAGATTGGCAGAGATTCTTTTTTGGTAGCGATGATCGCCAGTTTGCTCATGGCTGTCTTTGTTCTGGCTGAAGCAATGGTTGCGAAGAAAGGCAGCTCAGAGGATGTGCCCGCCCGCTGAACCAGCCGGCCATGTCGCAGGCGGTACTGGCAGAAGATGAAAGACGGATAGGTCGTTGCCATCTGGGGCTTATTGTTACGAAAGGACCTTAAATGGCGTTGTATTGGAACATATTAAAAAGCACGATAATGGTTGAGCCATTGTCGTGCTTTTTAATATTCAGGAGACGGATGGAGTGGATGAGTGCCAATCAACGGTAAGTCATGGAGCATGGATTTTCTATTTTATAGACAAAGTTTCCATAGGAGACAGGTTTATTTATATAGATCTCACAAAAAAGTGGATAAAGCAGCCGTTTAAAAGCTGGCATGATATTTGCATTAAAAAGCGTGAGGGTAAAGAGCGTTATCGGGATGGAGGTTGTTTCAGCATAAGTTCTTCAGTAGAAAAGATTCTCAAAGTGGAGGAGGTGAGGCGGCAGCTCAAATCTATGTTCAAACCACACAAATGTGAAAGATAATTTATTCCCAATAGGTGAGGCATTTCATTTAGCAAATTTATGTCTTGAGGTCAGTTAAGAAAAAGGAGGAGGTACGAGTATGTGTTTTAGACCCCCTACAGTAAACAAGCCCATAAAATGTCCCTCTTGCGGAACATTGAATCCTTCCAATCTTAAACTATGCAAAAAGTGTCAAGAGGCGTTAGAAACTGAAGAAAAAAAGGAAAGCAAAGATGCAGAAAAGTAGAGCGGGCCAAGCTGTGGAAGGTACCCTGGGAGGTGAAGTCATGCCTAAGAAAGAGTTTGCATTACCCTATAAGTAAACCAAGGATACTGTGGTGAATGCCCCAAAGAAATGTCCGAATTGCAGAGCTTTGTGTGCATCAACCATGAAAGTCTGTACGAAATGCAAAACCGATCTGACTACGGAAGATTCCGGAGATAATTCTGCACAAGGATAGGAAAAGCAAGGAGGAAATTCAATGTTAAACAAAGATGTCAAAACAGTATATAAGGGAACAGGCCTTTGCTCTTTTGGCGTAGGCGCGAATCTTGCGGAGATTGACGTGAAAGACGGCAAGGTGGTTCGTACTCGTCCTGCCCGTTATGACAAAGCTTATGACTTGGCACAATTCCGCCCCTGGACGATCAAAGCCCGGGGCGGTGAATTCAAAGCCAGCAGAAAATCGGAAATTCCGCCTTTTGCCATCGGCTATAAGAAAAGGATCACATCCCCTAACCGCATTCTTTACCCTTTAAAAAGAGAAGATTGGGATCCCGATGGGGAAAGAAATCCGCAAAACAGGGGCAAAAGCAAATTCGTTCGTATCAGTTGGGATGAAGCAACCGATATCATCGCTTCAGAAATCCGCCGGATTGAGAAAGAATACGGTCTGGAATCCGTCTTGCTGCAATGCGATGGTCATGGCGAGACAAAGGTCGTCCATGCTGCTCATGGCTGCAATACCCGCTTGTTCAATCAACTGGGCGGATTCACCATGCAAGCTCGGCAACCTGACAGCTGGGAAGGATGGTATTGGGGAGCCAAACATGTTTGGGGTCAGGATCCCGTGGGTCAGGCCGACATGGGCAACCTGCTTTTGGATATTGCGGAAAACACTGATATGCTGGTTTTCTGGGGATGCGATATGGAAACCACTCCCTGGGGTTGGGGCGGCCAGCTCCCCAGCAGATATTGCAACTGGCTCAGTGATATCGGTGTCAAACAGATCTATATTTGCCCGGATGTGAATTACGGATGTGCCGCCCATAATGATAAGTGGATTCCTGTCTTTCCCAATACGGATGCTGCTCTGCATCTGGCTATTATGTATACCTGGCTTGTGGAAGACACTTGGAATAAGGAATACATCGAGACCCATGCCGTGGGTTTTGAATACCTTAGAAAATACATCCTGGGAGAAGACGAGGATAAAACGCCGAAGACTCCCAAGTGGGCGGAACCTATCTGCGGCGTTCCGGCCCGTACGATTAAAGCCTTGGCTCGTCAATGGGCAAAAACCAAAACTTCCATTGCTCATTGCAACGGCGGTTCACTGATTCGCTCCACTTATTCTCATGAACCGGCTCGCCTGGAAGTTTGCCTGATGGCTATGCAGGGCTTAGGGGAAAGGGGCCGTAATATTGTCAAGTTTATTGAATGGAACTTCTATGGTATGGATTCTCAAATGCCCGCCCCCCGTTCGGAGATTGTTCCGACACTCGATCCCGCTTATCGTGGTTTTAACTTTGTTCAGCCTGCTTCCTTTATTCCCAAAACCTTAATTCCCAAAGCCATCTTAGGGGACTACACAGATGAGAATTCCCTGAAATGGCACGGCTTCACTTTAGCCGGCTGGCCGCGCTGGGATCAGTTCATTGAATACCAATACCCCATACCCGGGGCTAAAGAACTGCATATGATCTGGACGGATACACCCTGCTGGACCACCTGCTGGAACGGCGGTAACTCTATGATCGAGGCTTTGCGCAGTGAAAAAATTCACACCGTGATTGCGCAACATCCCTGGTTGGAAAATGACTGCCTCTATGCCGACCTGATCCTGCCTATTAATACCAAGTATGAAGAAAATGATATCGGTGTCGATAATGTGGGCGGCAACTTCTGCACCTTATATATGGAAGATAAAGCTATTGAACCTCTGGGGGAATCCAAGTCCGATTGGGAAGCCGTTGGAGAAGTGGCCAAGAAACTGGGCGTTTACAATGCCTATGTGGAAGGAAAAACCGAAGAGGAATGGATCCGCTTTGGCTTTGAGAACTCCAATGTTCAGCATCTTATGTCTTTTGAAGAGTTCAAGGAAAAGGGCTATATCATCACACCAACCGCCGAGAACTGGGAAGAGAGTACCCGCGGCTTTGAAAACTTCTATAATGACCCAGAAGAATATGCCTTGAATACCCCCACCGGCAAATTGGAAATTTATTCTGAAGAACTGGCCAATAACTTCCCGGACGACGATGAGCGCGGACCCTATCCGAAATTTATTCCTTTTGGAGATAGACATCAGGAAAGCCGGCTCCATCCCCGCAGCGAAAAGTATCCCTATCTTATTGTTTCCAACCATCCCCGTTGGCGTGTTCATGCCAATATGGATGATGTGACCTGGTTCCGGGAAATCGAAACCTGTAAAGTGGTTGGACCCGATGGCTATCAGTATGAACCCGTTTGGATTAACCCCAAGGATGCAGAAAAGCTTGGAGTCAAGAGCGGTGATGTGGTGAAAGTCTTTAATGATCGCGGTTGGACCTTAGGTGGTGTCTATGTAACCGAGCGGATTATGCCGGAAGTCGTCTTACAGGACCATGGCGCAAGGCTTGACCCAATTGAGTCGGGGATCAGTGATCGCGGTGGTGTGAATAACCTGATTTGTCCTACTGAGACAACCTCCAAGAATGCTCCCGGGGAATGCACCAGCGGTTTTCTGGTTGGAATAGAGAAAGCCGATGTCTTTGCATTGGCCAAGCAATACCCTGAAGCCTTCAATCGCAAGTATGATCAAGGCATCGGAGTCAGCATTGAAAACTATGTCAAGCTGTAAGGAGGAGTTAAGATGAAAGTATTTGTTGTGGATGTGGCCAAATGCAACGGCTGCTATGGCTGTCAGGTGGCTTGTAAAGATGAGCATGTGGATAATGACTGGATGCCCTATGCCAAACCGCAGCCGGATACGGGCCATTTTTGGATGAAGTTGAAGGAAAAAACTCACGGCCAGGTTCCCAAGGTGAAGCTGGAATATACTCCCTATCCCTGTATGCATTGTGATGATGCCCCTTGTATGAAGAAAAGCGAGGCTTTCTATAAAAGAGAAGATGGATTGGTCATCCTTGATCCGGTCAAAGGGGAAGGCCAAAAGGACTTAGTTGAGGTCTGCCCTTACGGAGCTGTTTATTGGAACGATGTTTTAAATGTTGCTCAAAAATGTACAGGTTGTGCCCATTTGGTGAATGAGGGCGAACTTCCCCGCTGTGTGGACTTCTGCGCTACAGGAGCTCTGCAGTTTGGAGATGAAGAGGATTTTGCCGAGGAGATTGCGCAGTCAGAAACTATGGAGTCCGAATGGGGAACCCGCCCCAGAGTATATTATCTCAATTTACCCAAACTGTTTATTGGCGGGGAAGTCTGGGACCCGGAACAGGATGAGGTTATCAAAGGAGCTAAGTTGCTCTTAACCGGTACCGACGGTTTGACCAGGGAAGCTCATAGTGATGCCTTCGGGGACTTTTGGTTCCGTAAGGTAGAAGCTGGAACCTATAGCCTGAAGGTGGAAGCAAAAGGTTACCAAACTGTGACTAAGGATGGGATTGATCTCAAAGAAAGTTTGAATATTGGCGATATTCCCATGGAAAAATAGCAGTTAGGTTAACATTGCGGAGAGGCGGGGGGCGCCTTGCCCCTCCGGATGTATATATGATTCAGTGTAAGATAATAATTGAGCGATGTGTCACTATATTGCTGATTTTGTGTGTAAATCAAACAATGTTTATTTAATAATCCTATAAAGTTGCTAAAAGTCTTCAATAACTAAAAAACCGAACTTAATCCTCAAATAAAACTAAGAGAGAGGGATTAATAATGTCTAGAACAAAGGCTTGGTTTATGGCTATCATTACGATTCTAACTACAGTTATTTTTGCTGCGGGTCTATTCAAAGTCGCGGGGACCATGATGTTTATAGTAGGGGATTTAGGCATTAGTATGACCGCTGCAGGTATGCTTATGTCTGCCAACGGAATTGCAGCAACGATCATTTCCATCCCCGGCAGCGGGATCATGCAGAAGATCGGTCCCCGGCGAGTGATTCTCATAGCTTTGGGGGTTATTTTTGCCGGTAATGTGGCCGGTGCTTTAACTGCCAACTATGGCATGCTTTTAGCTACCCGCTTCATAGAAGGGGTTGGTTTTGGTCTGATGGGTATGGCAGCCCCTCCGATTATCAGCGCCTTGTTCCCTCCGGAGAAGCGTGGATTACCTATGGGAATATGGACCCTCTGGGTCTCTTTCGGATCCATGTTCATTCTCAATGTTTCCAACTATATAACGCCAAACTATGGATGGAGAGGAAACTGGTGGCTGGTTGCGGTTTTGGCTGCGGTCTTCTTTGTTATCTTTGCTTTGACGGTTAGGTTGCCTGAAGGGGATAAAGCTACCGAGCAAGCGGCTTTGGAAGACATAGCTAAACCCAAAGAATCTTTGAGCAAGGTTCTCATGACGCCTGGCCCCTGGTGCCTTGCTATCGGGTTCTTTGCCTTTTCTATCGCCAACGGCGCTTACGCTGCTTTCTATCCTGTGTATCTCCAAGATAGTTTGGGGATGGATCCTGCTGCTGCTAATAGTGTGAGCAGTATAGCCAATATTACCATGATTATCGGCGGTATTTTAACCGGCTTTGTGCTCACCAGGATCCCCAATAAAAAACACAGCGCTCTTTATCTGGGAGTATGGATTATTTTTACCCTTGTGTCAGTAGTTCAGTTCAATATGCCCGCTGTGGGAATGGTTATCCCCTTTATGATGATCTACGGTATCATCTGTCAGAGTATCCCTCCGATTCTCCTGAATCTCGCTCCGGAAGCTGCAGCGACTCCTGCCATGTTGCCCATCGCCATGGGGGTTATTATGTTTGGACAGAGCCTTGGCGGTATTCTGACCAATATCATCTGCGGACGGTTTGTTGATATTTTCGGCTCCTGGGGAGCCTTGGCGATCCCTATAGGAATCTGTTGTGCCATTGCGACCATTGCAGCGGGACTGATGATTCCCATCATGAAGAAGAAGTATGACACTGCACCTTCTGACCTAAGAAAGAATGTAGTAACCATAGAAAAATAAGCCGATAAGTACACAAGTGACCTTTCTGTGGCCTGTAGTCGCAGCCCACAAAAAGGCTTTCTTGCTTTTCCTGGCTTGGGGGGCTTTCTTCCAGTGAGATGCCCGATGGGCCTGAAAGGGATGAGATGTAGTATGAAGAAGAATCCATGGGTGGTTGCAATGTTTGTGATCCTGACCGGAGTCGTTTTTTCCATGGGTCAATTTAAAGTTCCTCCGACCATGACTATCATTATGGAGGATATGGGAGTGGGTTTGACCATGGGTGGGCTCCTAATGTCTGTGGTGGCTATTACGGCCATAGTATGTGCATTATTTGGCGGAATCCTGACGGTTAAGTTCCGCCCCAAAAAGCTGGGAATGTTTGCTCTGGGCTGTACATTCCTTGGCAACCTGATGGGCTTTTTTGCCAAGGGGATTGAATGCCTGCTTGTGGGCCGCCTTTTGGAAGGAGTGGGATTCGGCTTGATTACAGTATTAGCGCCTACGATTATTGCCGAATGGTTTCCTGGTGAAAAGAGAGGGCGGCCCATGGCTTTATGGACCATGTGGGCGCCTTGCGGCATATTGATTATTTTTAACGTGTCTAATATCATTATGGAGCATTTTACTTGGCGGGGTGTCTGGGGTTTCACGGCAATTCTCTTTGCGGTGATGCTGGTATTGTTTAAGATTTTTGTGGATGACCCCGAGGATGCCGGGATTGGGAAGGCATCAGTCAGTTTGGACAAAGAATGGCAGGCTATTTCCCTGGAGATCAAGTCCCCGGAGATCTGGATGCTTACGCTTGTTTTTACTATATTCGGACTGGGTTGTGCAGCCTATTCCACCTTTGCCCCCACCTTTTGCGTAGAGCATCTGGGCATGGAGCTGGCGGTTGTCAATGCGAAAACCAGCCTCATGACCTTTGGAATGGTGACCGGAGTTTTTTTTATGACGGCCATATTATCCTCTGTTAGGAATCTCAACCGTCTGCTGATCATTGTCACAGTTATTACCGGTATTTTTTTCTCCCTGTCTTTTTGCCTGAATGCCGAATGGCAGGTTATACCTTTTGTTTTAGTCAATGGCATTGTTTTGCAAATGATTCCACCGGTGGTTTTTGCCGTTGCTCCTGACGCAGCACGCAGTCCCCAAACTTTGGGAGTTGCTCTGGGAATAGCCACGGCAGGGGATCATTTAGGGGCTTTCGTCGGTACGGTGGTTTTAGGTGCTATTGTAGAAAGGTATGGCGGCAATTGGCTGGCAGCCGTTCCCGCCATGATACTTTTTGCCTTGATAGGGATCATTGGAGCAGTAAGTTTTTGGTATCTGATGAAAAGGCGCCGGAAAAATATCCGGACCACTGCCGCTTTTGCTCAGCTATTTGTCCACTGATACTATGAAAAAATCGATGCAGGTAGTGAGAATTATCTTAAGCTAAGCGTGACATAATCCAGAATCCGCTTGAGAGCTTCGCAGCTGTCAAGCGGATTTGTTGGCATATCAGAAAGCATAAGTCTGCAGGCGTGAATTTAGGCTTAATTATGCTAAAGAATAGTAGTTAGTGTTATAATTAACAAGGCGACCGTATTAACTAATGAATCCCAGGCAAAGTTGTTTTTGACAGCCCAAATCTTCAGTAATGCAAGAGGTGATGATGTTGTGGACATCAATGTAGAACTTCCCGTCGAAGCCCTGCCTTTAAAGCTTGGATTAAACGAAGATGCCCAGGTGGACTTTAGTATCTGGGGAAAGGTTAAAGCGGCTAAACTAAGATATTTAGAGCAAAACGAAGATCCTAGAAAATCACCTTACGTCCCTATTGAAGTCGCTGAATCTTGGATACGATCGAAAAACTATGGTGTGGACCCTTATAAGCCAGCTCAGGCCCATCAATTGTCATCGAAAGAAAAGAAAGTTTTGGCGGAGAGAAAAGAGATGTTGATCCAAACGGCAGTTCCTTTAATGAAGAAATACTTAAGCCTGTTATCTGCTTCGGGCTATACCATGCTGTTGACCGATGAACGCGGAGTCATTCTGTTCATTGAAGGAGATAAGGAAAAGGTTCCTGAAGAGGAGTTTGGAACTATCGTTAGTGAAAATGTAACAGGAACCAACGCCCATACCTTATGTGCTATCCTCCGCAAGCCCGTCCAATTCATTGGTCCTTACAATTATTGCATTCATTTAGATGAGAATATCGTATCATCGACACCGATTTTTGATCAATATGGTGATCTGATTGGAACGCTTACCATATATCAGTTGTTTGCTGAGAAAGATATCTATAATATGCAAGCTCATTCTCTGGGCTGGATCACATCTATGGCCTTTGCTATTGAAAACCAGCTTAAGTTAAAGCAGGCTAATGAAGAGTTAAGTTTGAGCAATGGCACCTTAGAGGCGACTCTAGCCGTCGTTGAAGGGGGATTAATCACCCTGGATAAGCGCGGAATGACTGCGCATATCAGTGATGAGAGCTGCAGGATACTTAGTATTACCCAGGAAGAGGCTTTAGGGGAACACTTCACAAAGTATCTGCAAAACGATAAAATTACGGGAATACTTAAAGACGGTAAAGCTGTCAGCAATCATGAAATTATCATAGATAATGGAGAAGCGGAAAAGCAATATGTGATGTCTATTTACCCTATTGTTCCTCAAGACACATGCAATGTTAATGATAAGCTGAATGGTATTGTCATTCATCTCTCCAGGATCGAAAATCTTAAGAAACTCGTCAACGATTGGCGCGGAGCCAGTGCAACATATTCTTTTGAGGATATCCAGGGAAAGGATCCGCTGTTCCTGAAAACTGTAGGAATTGCCAGGCAGTATTCGAAGCTTTACGCCAATGTCCTGATTCATGGAGAAAGCGGGACAGGAAAAGAGTTATTTGCTCAGGCGATTCATAATGCCTCATGCCCCGAAGGTCCTTTTATTTCAATTAACTGTTCCGCTATGCCGCGAAACCTCATTGAAAGCGAACTATTCGGTTATGAGGGCGGGGCTTTTACCGGTGCGGAACGAAAAGGCCGTCCCGGTCTGATTGAACTGGCTAATGGAGGCACCCTCTTTTTAGATGAAATCGGAGATATGCCCTTGGAGATTCAGCCTGTCTTGCTGCGGGTTCTGGAAGAGAAGAAAGTGATGAGGGTGGGAGGTAAAAAATATATACCAGTTAGCTTCCGGGTTATTTCCGCCAGTAATAAAAATCTGAATATCATGGTTCAGGAAAAAACATTCAGAGAGGATCTGTATTACCGCCTGGCAGTATTTAAACTACAGATTCCTCCCTTAAGAAAGCGCCCGGATGACATTATTGGCCTTGCTCAGTTTTTCATAAAGGGCACAAGTCAAAAAGTCGGGCGAAAAATGCCGGTGCTGAGCAAAGCAGCTCAAAAAAAAATTCAAGAATATGCCTGGCCGGGAAATGTGCGGCAACTGGAAAATTCTATGGTATATGCAGTGAGCTTAACCCAGAGTAATGTTATCGAGGTCGATGACTTGCCAGACGATATTACGAACCCCATAACCCCAGAGAATTCAAGGCTGTTCTGTTCAGTTATGTCTTTAAGGGAAATGGAAATCACGGCCATCAAAAATGCCCTGGAACAAACCAATCAGAATATCGCCAATGCGGCAAATATTCTGGGACTGGGTAAGTCAACGCTTTATAAGAAGCTTAAGGAATATCATTTAGAGTATTAGTTTCGTCCATCGTTTTCCTTCTGGTGTTTGATGGTGACGGCCATAGTGGTGGCAATGAGAATCAGAAGGGTTCCTACTACTTGCATTGAGGTCAGAACTTCACCCAGCAGCAGATAGGCCAAAATCAATGCGAAAGGAATTTCGATTATGCTGATCAGGGTACCAACCAATGAACCGATTTTCTGCACTCCCTTTAGAAAGAGAACCACTGGCAGGATTGTACCCAGGAAGGCCATGGCGAAGCCTAAGAATAACTGATACGGTGTGATGGAAAGCAAGGCAGAAAGATTATACGGAAAAATAAGGGCCGAAATCACCAGACCCATTAAGGAAATCGTGAAGGTAATGGTCCAAATCCCATCTGTTTTTACTACTCTCTGCCCCAATAGAGCATAAATTCCGTAGACAACAGCTGACAAAACCGACAGAATAAGTCCCAGAGGAGATAAAGCCGTGCTGCTTTCAATACACAGCCCGGAAATAAAAAATAGACCAAGCAGTGCCAGAATCAGCCCAGCGATCTGTGCGGCACCGATCTTTTCGTGATAAAAGATAACGGCCAGGACAGCTACCAGTGCCGGGTGCGTGAACAGAATAACAGTTGCCAGACCAGCCGATAGGTATTTAACCGCCAGAAAAAATGTGATGGCGGTAGCCACAAAAAAGATTCCCTGAAAAAGTACCGCCCGGGAAAACGTCAGTAAAGGCTCTTTGCGGGTGATTAAAAGAAAAAGCCCCAACAAAATGACAGTGGCAAAGAGCCGAAGCACTATGACCAAACTCATCTCTATGCCGGTATTATAAATGAACTTTCCCAGGATACCCAGGGTGGAATAAAAAACAGCCGATAAAATAATGAGAAGATACCCTTGGTTGCGATCGGACAAGTGCTAACCCCTTTCATGTTGAACAAACTGTTTGGGAATTTTATCACGTTGATGATAACATAACCAGGCGGAAGAATCTATAACATGCATGTACATCCCACGAGTCAAAATGGGATTAAAATGTTTCAGATTCGGTCAATAGAAAAGGCCGTTGTTCACTAAACCCTAACATTTAGTGAACAACGGCCTCTTTGAGGCAAGGCAACGAATCTGGAGTGTTACAGCTTCGTCCCACATTGAGAACAATAGCTGGCACCTTCCCGCACCTTTTTGCCACAGGTAGGGCAGAAGTTTACAGGTTCCGTCTCCTGTTCTCCGGAAGAAGTGCCTCCATAGGAAGGTGCAGAAGGGGAATGATAGGGAGGTTCAGGTGTTGAATAGGGACTTTCCGGTAGGGTATAGAGGGGAGTTGCCGATGAAGAGCCATAAGGATCCCTCGAAACAGATTCGGAAGCAGCCTTCCGGGGGACATGGGATGAGTCTGCCGGAGAAGAGGGCTCAGCAGGGGTATCTGCCTTTGTGTCATGTCTTTCCTGCTCCGAACTGGGAGCATAAATATTCCCGATCGGAAGAGGCGGCTCTTCTTCAAGAGTCAATACCCAGACAATAGGCAGAACCGTTAGGAAGGGAGTAGTAAGCAAAGAGAGGATGAGACCAATGTCGGGAGAGCTGCGATAGATGGCATTGACTAACAGCTGGATAGCCAATAGGGTGAAAAATGCTCCCCATAAGGGGCCCATATGGCGGCGGTAGAAGTGCCAACTCTCTTTAAAAGCTTGCCCAAAAGCAAAGCTGTCATGATTCAACATATAGTAGGGAGCCGAGGAGACCCACGGAGCCACAAAGAGGCCTACGGCCATAAGAACAAGAATATAAATCAAGCCAAACATGGCCAGGGAATAAGGGGACTCAAACCTCATTGCTAAGAGGATTCCCACACCGATCACAATACTGCTGATCAAAGTAACTATGGCATACCAGCCCAAGACCCGCGGCAGCCCCTTCAGCTTAATGTCCCGAAACTGTGCTTTTTCAGTGTAAGCTTTTTTGGTAAGGTGAAAAATTCCTGTAAAGAAAACACTGCCTATCAGTATGCTCAATACCATAAGAATGGCTATGCCGCCTAATAATCCCGGCAGCATGCTCATAAAAGGTGCTAATTCTTCCCAGCCAAAAGAATAGCCCAGGGACGGATCGTATTCATATCCCGGGGGAACTGGGATATTGGGATTCATATAGGGTGCCGGGGAAAAGGATGGGTTGAAGCCATTCATATCGAAAAAGGGCAAAAAGGTTGCACTAAGGGAAATAACGGTGATAATGAACTCTACTAAGGCCAAAAGAATAAAAAAGCCGAAGAGAGGGAGAGCCATTCTCTTGAAAGTTTCAATGGTTTTTTTCATGCGGTCGGTCCAGGTCACTATGTATCCCACCTTTCAGTTCTATAATAATATTACATGGGGGATCACCTTTTGAATAGTCATTTTCGAAACTTTAGATTACCTTATGTGATTCGGAATCTCCTTATACTGAGATAAAGAAGCTGGAAAAATTTAAGCTGGTAGAAATTAAATTAAAAATAAAGCAAAAAGAAGATTGTATTGTTATGCATTAATTAGTATAATAATTCATATTAAAATAAGAACAAATTCTTCTGGAAAGGGAGATGCATATGCCGGTTCTCCATAAAGAGCACTTTACAGGTCGGGATTTTATCTGTCTTCAGGATTTTACACCTGATGAGATTCTTCATATGCTCAAGGTCGCTAAAGAGCTGAAAGAGGAGAAAAAAGGGGGAACCTCTCATTCCATCCTCCAAGGTAAGACGTTGGCCATGATTTTCACCAAATCGTCCACACGGACCCGGGTTGCGTTCGAAGCCGGCATGCTTCAGTTGGGAGGGCATGCTTTATTTTTGAGCAACCGGGATATTCAAATTGGACGTGGGGAACCTATAAAAGATACCGCTCGTGTCTTATCCCGGATGGTGGATGGAATTATGATCAGAACCCATAGCCATCAGGATATAATTGAGCTGGCTAAGTATGCTGATATTCCCGTCATCAATGGGTTAAGTGATTTTCTTCATCCTACCCAAGTGCTGGCGGATCTGCTGACTATTCAGGAACACAAGCACCGTCTGGAAGGTTTAAAGCTGACCTATATCGGAGATGGGAACAATATGGCCCACTCTCTGATGTTTGCCGGTAAAATGGGAATGCATGTGGTCATAGCCTCTCCTGCCGGATATAAGCCCGATGCCCAAGTGGTGGCTCAGGCACAGGCACAGGCTAAGCAATACGGCGGCTTGGTGGAATGGATGGAGGAGCCTCTTGCGGCAGCCGAGGAAGCCGATGTGCTCTACACCGATGTCTGGGCCAGCATGGGGCAGGAAGAAGAGGCCGCAATCCGTATGAAAGCCTTCCAAAGCTACCGGATCGACAGGGAGACCATGGAGAGGGCTCAATCCAATGCCATTGTCATGCATTGTCTTCCAGCTCACCGGGGAGAAGAGATCACGGAAGAGGTTCTTGAAGGACCTCAATCAGTAGTCTTTGATGAGGCTGAAAACCGGCTCCACGCTCATAAAGCAATCATGGCTTTATTGATGTAAGAGGCAGGAATTTTGGGTTTTATCAAGAAATTAATAGAGTTAAAGTTTAAAGTGACTTCAGTCAGTCCTTTGTGAAGGGGCTATTTTAGTTCATCTGCTAAACTATAGATGATATGTTAAGAAAGGAAGTTATCCCTATGAAAAAGGTAGTGCTTGCGTATTCCGGAGGATTGGATACCTCGATCATCATCCCTTGGCTGAAAGAGAATTATGGCTATGAAGTCATTGCCATGGCCGCTGACCTGGGACAAGGAGAAGAGCTGGAGCCCCTCCACGAAAAAGCGATTAAGAGCGGAGCCAGTAAATTATATATCGAAGATCTGCAAGAAGAATTCGTTACGGAGTTTATCTACCCCACCCTAAAAGCCGGAGCTGTCTATGAAGGCAAATATCTTCTGGGGACCTCCTTTGCCCGTCCCCTGATTGCCCAGCGTTTGGTGGAGATTGCGGCAAAAGAGGGAGCTGTGGCCATTGCTCACGGTGCCACGGGAAAAGGAAACGATCAGGTTCGCTTTGAGCTGGCTGTCAAAGCCTTAAATCCTGATCTGGAGATTATAGCTCCTTGGCGGATCTGGGATATCAAATCCCGGGAAGATGCCATCGACTATGCTGTTGAGAGGGGAATTCCTGTCCCTGTAACGAAAGATCGTCCTTACAGTATGGACCGCAATGTCTGGCATCTCAGCCATGAAGGAGGCGACTTGGAAGATCCCTGGAATGAGCCTAAAAAGGATCTTTATCTCCTTGGGGTTTCACCGGAAGATGCTCCCGACAAAGCCGAGTACCTGGAACTGGATTTTGAACAAGGTATTCCTGTTTCTTTAAACGGAGAAAAGTTAGGTCCTGTTCAGCTTTTGGAGACTCTCAATGAGGTTGGCGGCAAACACGGCATTGGCATTGTGGACATGGTGGAAAACCGCTTAGTAGGAATGAAATCCCGGGGGGTTTATGAGACTCCCGGTGGTACCATTCTCTATACAGCTCATCAAGCCCTGGAACATTTGACCTTGGATCGTTTGACCCTTCATTATAAGGAGCAAATCGCCCTGAAATACGCTGAATTGGTTTATGACGGCGTTTGGCATTCTCCTTTGCGGGAAGCCCTGGATGCCTTTGTGGATGTTACCCAGAAAAATGTCACCGGAACGGTACGTTTGAAGCTCTATAAAGGCAATTGCAGCTTAGCCGGTGCGAAATCCCCCTACTCCCTCTATAGTGAAGAATTTGCTACCTTCGGACGGGACGGGGTCTATAACCAAAAGGATGCTGAAGGTTTCATCAATCTCTTCGGTCTTCCTCTTAAAGTAAGAGCGTTAATGGAAAAGAAATCAGGGTTGAGATAGAGTAAGTTGGCTTATCCACTGTGTGGATAAGCAGATAAGAGAGATAAAGCGCCCTCGGGGCGCTTTCTTTACATGAAAGGATGGAGCATAGATGAAACTTTGGGGTGGTCGTTTTGAAAAATCAACGGATGCCTTAGTGGAGGATTTTCATTCCTCAATCTCTTTTGACCAGCGGTTGTACAAGCAGGATATTCAAGGGAGCATCGCCCATGCGCGGATGCTGGGAGAGATCGGGGTCCTGACCCCGGCAGAAGCACAGCAAATCATTGAAGGCCTTAAAGGCATTTTAACAGACATTCGGGAGGGAAAAATTCAATTCGAGATCGGGGCCGAAGACATCCATATGAATGTAGAGAAGCTGCTCACGGAGCGGGTAGGGACCGTAGGGAAGAAAGTTCATACGGGACGCAGCCGCAATGATCAGGTAGCCCTGGATCTGCGTCTGTTTCTTCGGGAAGAAATTGACCATACCCAGGAGCTGCTGATTACTCTTCTACGGACCGTTTTGAACCTTGCCAAAGAGCATCAGGAGACCTATATGCCGGGCTATACCCACCTGCAAAAGGCCCAACCTATTTCCTTTGCCCACCATATGATGGCCTATGCGCAAATGTTTCTCCGGGACTTAGGCCGGCTAAAGGATACTCGCAAGCGGCTTAATGTATCCCCCTTAGGCTCCGGAGCTTTAGCGGGAACCACTTTCCCCTTAGAGCGGGAGATGGTGGCCCAAGAGCTGGGGTTTGACGGCATCACCTGGAATTCTCTTGATGGGGTGAGTGATCGGGATTTTGCATTGGAATTCCTCAGTGCGGCTTCCATCTTAATGATGCATCTCAGCCGTCTTTGCGAGGAATTGGTTCTTTGGTCCACGGGAGAGTTTCAATTTGTCATTATGGATGACGGTTACTCCACCGGCTCCAGCATTATGCCCCAAAAAAAGAACCCCGATGTGGCCGAATTAGTCCGCGGAAAGACGGGCCGTGTCTATGGTGATCTGATAGCTTTGCTTACCGTAATGAAAGGGCTTCCTTTAGCTTATAATAAGGACATGCAGGAAGATAAGGAGCAGGTTTTTGATGCAGTGGATACTATCCAGAAATCTCTCCTTGTGGTAGAGCCCATGCTCCGCACTATGAAGGTCAATAAAAAGGCTATGGCTGAAGGTGCCAAGGGTGGCTTCACCAATGCCACGGATTTAGCGGATTATCTGGCCAAGAAAAATGTTCCCTTCAGAGAAGCCCATGAAATCGTGGGCAAGCTGGTCCTTTACTGTTCTAAACGGGGCTGTGGCCTGGAAGATCTCACTTTAAAGGAGTTCCAGGAGCATTCAGACGTATTTGCTGAAGATCTTTTTGAAAGCATCGGCATTGAGTACTGTGTCCGTCAACGCCATATTCCCGGCGGTCCTTCTCCCGAAAGCGTGGCTCAAGCTATTCTCTGGACGGAGCATATTTTGGAACAATTTACAGGTGGATAATGTGGATAAGTGGAAAAACCTGTGGATAAGCTTGAAAGGTACCCGTACGGGGTATGAATTAAAAGCAAGATATCCCGAGAATCAAGGGGCGCAAGCTTATTTGTAAAGAAAACTTTAAAAAACTCTGTGCATAGTGTGGATAACTTTGTGGATAACTACAGAATAAGTCACAGGTTCACGGGGATAAATTGGGATAGATTCTTCCTTTGTGGGGATAAAATGAGAACAAATGTGTGTAAATATGTCCTACCAGGAAAGAGGAGGGCTGCTTAAGTGCAGGATGTTGCTCTGTTAACTGATTTATATCAACTCACGATGATGCAAGGCTATTACCAAAATGGCTATGAAAATAAGGAGGCGGTCTTTGATCTTTATTTTCGCAAAATCCCCAGTGGGGGCGGTTATGCTATAGCTGCGGGCCTGGAGCAGGTCGTGGAGTATATTGAAAACTTGCGGTTTTCTTCAGAGGATATGGCTTATCTCAAGGGATTAAACATATTCGATCAGGGGTTTCTTAATCTATTGAAGGATTTCCGATTCCATGGCGATATAGATGCCGTTCCTGAGGGGACTGTAGTTTTTCCCTATGAACCTCTGGTGCGGGTGAAAGCCCGGATCTTTGAAGCTCAGCTCATCGAGACAGCGCTCCTTAATATAATAAACTTTGAGACGCTCATCGCCACGAAAGCCTCCCGGGTAGCAGCTGCTGCCGGTGGAGGAAGTGTCATGGAATTTGGTTTAAGACGGGCCCAGGGACCTGATGCCGGGATATTGGGCTCGCGAGCGGCTTTTATCGGAGGGTGTCAGTTTACTTCCAATGTGTTGGCTGGAAAACGCTATGGCATCCCCCTGTCTGGAACTCAAGCCCATAGTTGGATTCAGTGCTTCCCTGATGAGCTGGAAGCCTTCCGGGCCTATGCCAGAACCTTCCCGGATCAATGTCTGCTTTTAGTGGATACTTATAATGTACTTAAATCCGGAGTCCCCAACGCCATCAAGGTAGGGCTGGAGCTGGAAGCGGAGGGACATCGCTTTTTAGGTATCCGCATTGATAGCGGTGATTTAACTTATCTTTCCCGGGAAGCCCGCAGAATGCTGGATGAAGCAGGTCTTGAACATGCACGAATTGTGGCCTCCAATGATTTGGATGAGCATACCATCTCAGCTATTCGCGCTCAAGGGGCGGCTATCGATTCCTGGGGGGTAGGTACTCACTTAATTACCTCCAAGGATACCCCGGCTTTAGGTGGAGTCTATAAGCTCTCTGCCGAAGGCCAGAATGGGATCTTTGAGCCCCGCCTTAAAGTCTCGGAGAATATCTCCAAGATAACCAACCCTGGCATTAAGAAGCTCGTGCGCTTTTACGATCGGCGCGGAAAGGCCATGGCGGATTTGATTGCCTTAGAAGATGAGCATTTTGAAGAACCCTTAACCATCTTCGACCCTATTGAGACATGGAAGCGCAAGACCCTTACTGATTTTAAGACCCGGGAGCTCCTGAGGCCGGTTTTCCGGGGGGGCAGACAAGTCTATGAACTGCCCCATCTCAAAGATATCCAGACTTACGCCCGGCATGAATGTGAGACCTTATGGGATGAAGTGAAACGTCTGGTTAACCCCCACCGTTATATCGTGGACTTATCGCCGAAGCTCTTCGAGCTAAGGCAGTCCCTGCTCCTGGAAATCAGCACTAAGATAGAGGAAGAGCAGACTAAAAGATTATCCAGATGAGTTGTTAAAAAAGCGGTTCATAGTGAACCGCTTCAAGGAGTAAATTAAGGAGGGAAAACTATGTGGAGTGCTGAAGTATTAGAAATACGAATTAACCGGGCTGTAGAATGGCTCCGGGAGCGCGTCCAAGAAGCTCGTGCCCAAGGAGTGGTGATCGGTGTCTCAGGCGGGGTAGATTCCGCAGTGGTGGCGGGGTTATGCAAACGGGCTTTTCCCCACAATTCCATCGGAGTCATACTACCGGCCGGATCCAATCCTATGGACAGAGAAGATGCATGGCTTACGACAGAGGCATTATCTCTCAAAGCCGTTGAAATCGATTTGACTCAAGCTCACCAGGGCATCCTGGCTTCGGTCAAGAAGGCTCTCACCGCTCAAGAATATACCTTCGAGGAGCAATTAAGCCAAGGAAACCTTAAGGCACGCCTGCGTATGTCCACCTTATACACCGTAGCTAATTCCCTTAATTATCTTGTAGTGGGGACTGACAATGCTCCTGAGGCTTATACAGGCTATTTTACTAAATACGGGGATGGGGGAGTGGATATTCTCCCGCTTGCCTCTCTGACCAAGGCTGAAGTACGAGCCTGGGCCTCCCAACTAGGGCTTCCGGAAAAAATAGTGAATCGGGTTCCCACAGCCGGATTGTGGGAAGGGCAAACCGATGAACAGGAAATGGGCATTACCTACGACCTGATCGATCGCTATCTTCTTGGCGAAGGGGTACCTGAAAAGATGCAAGAGAAGATTGAAAAAATGCATCGGCAGAGTGAGCATAAAAGACAGCTCCCTCCAGCTTTGGAACTGCCTAAGCTTCCCAAATTATAAGGCGTGTCATGTCTTAGCCTTCGCTGGGTAAAAAATGGTATAATATAAAGTATAAATGCCCTACCTAAGCATGCAAAAATATAAAGCAATAAAGAATAAACGAAAGAGGTAGAAACAGATGGAATTGGTTTATACGGGAAAAACAAAAGATGTTTATGCCTTAGAAGACGGCAACTGCTTGCTGAAGTTCAAGGATGATGTCACTGGGGAAAATGGGGTCTTCGATCCAGGTGCCAACACTGTGGGGCTGCAAATCGAAGGAGCAGGAAAAGCAGGCCTGCGACTGACCAAGTATTTTTTTGAGAAAATTAACGCTCTGGGCATCCCAACCCATTATATCGATGCCGACCTGGAAGCGGGCACCATGAAAGTAAAGAAAGCCACTCCTTTCGGACAAGGCTTGGAGGTCATTTGCCGTTATCGGGCAGTGGGAAGTTTTCTGCGTCGCTATGGGAAATATGCTCAGGATGGACAACCTTTGGATGCTTTTGTGGAAGTGACCCTGAAAGATGATGATAGGAATGATCCCCCCATTACTGAAGATGCTTTAGATATGCTGGGAATTCTGTCTCAAGACGAATATAAAGTGTTGAAAGAGTTAACTCAGAAGATTGCGGGAATCATAAAGGAAGAGTTAACGCAAAGAGGTATGGAACTTTATGATATCAAATTTGAGTTCGGCAGAATCGGTGATGATAAGCAAATTGCTTTAATCGATGAGATTTCCGGAGGAAATATGCGGGCCTATAAAGACGGACGCCGGGTAGAGCCCTTGGAATTAGAAGAACTAATGCGCTGAGAATAATTTAAAGGAGAGACAGTCCTTGCGAATAGGTGTAGACATCGACGGGGTAGTTTCCGACAGCTATAAAGCCTGGCTCAGAAAGCTGAACCGGCATTTTGGGACCAATATCTTAGAACTGAAAAATTATGATATGCATTTGGATTTTGGTGTGTCCTGGGAGGAAATGGGGAAGTACTTCGAAGATAATGTGGCCACCTTGTTCGATATTCCCGACCCGGTAGCCGGGGCTAAGGAAGGCATTGAAAGGCTCCTCCGCCAGGGTCATGAAGTGGTCTATGTTACCGCTCGATCCTTGGATGAGGAAGTCCATACTCTTCGTTGGATGAAAAAGCACAAGATACCCCATGAACAGATCCTCTTTACGAGCTTCCAGAGCAAAGTGGATTATGTACTGCAATGGCAACTGGAGATATTCCTCGAGGATTTTCTGGGGAATGCCCAGGCAATTTCTGAAGCAGGAGTACCTGTGCTCCTCTTGGATGCCAGCTATAACCAAGGAGAACTGTCCTCAGGAATTATCCGTTGTCAGGATTGGCGGGAAATAGTGAGGGAGATCGGAAGAAGAACACCTTTTTCAAGATCTGCCACCATGTAAAAAGGAATGGCCTCTATATGGGCCATTCCTTAGTTTTTCGAACCTGTCAGCCAATCCTATCCTCTCCAATCTGCGGCTTATGCCTTTTGTCAATAACATGCTGTATGGTCATCAACGGATGGTGGAGGATCATTCGAGGGCCTGCGTAGCGCATAACAGTGCGGATCCTTTCCCGCATATCCTTTTTATAGCAATGTACGGTGCAATCACCGCAGACCGGCTTATCTTCTCCAAGCCTGCAATGCTCCGCCCGCTTCTGGGAATAAGTCAGGAGTTCCTGGCATTCGGCACACAGGCCGTCATTAGGTTTATGGTTGTCTTTACAATAGAGCATGATCATGACCTTGACGGTCTTTTTTTCCCGTTCTGCACGAGTGGTCTGAGCCATGTTACCCCTCCCTCACCAGTGAAGGTCTTATCTATCAGCTTTTAATTTATAGTATACCATAGTAAGCCCAGACTACGAAAATTTACTCTGACTTGCGACGGAGGCAATGTAAAAAGCCCTGAAACACAGCAAGTACTGTGATTCAAGGCTAAGAGCTCTAAAACAATATCAACCCAATAGAATAGTCTTAGAGTTGGCCTATTGACCTACTTGTTCAGCACACTAAACTTTGCCCCACCTTATAGATATCCCCTGCACCCAGGGTCAGAACCAGATCTCCGGGGGAAAGGGTCTGGGCAAGATAAGTTTGAATCTCTTCAAGGGAGTGGATATAACGGGCATTGATTCCCTGCTGGCTGATTAAATCCGCCAGAGAGGATGCTGAAATGGTATTGAGATTTGTTTCCCGGGCGGAAGCGAAAATTTCGGCGATGACCACTTCATCAGCAGCTTGGAAGGATTGGGAGAACTCTTGGAGGAGCTTTTCTGTGCGGCTAAAGGTATGGGGCTGGAATACAGCCCGAATACGGCGGTCAGGGAAAGAGAGTCTTGCTCCTTCAAGGGTTGAGCGGATTTCCGTGGGATGGTGAGCATAGTCATCTACGATAAGGGCTCCGGCATTCTGTCCAATATGTTCGAAGCGGCGTTTGGTACCATTAAAATGGCTTAATGACTCCAGTACTTTTTCCGTAGGAACGCCGATTTCCAAACACAGGGCGATGCTCGCCAAGGCATTGAGAATATTATGCTTGCCACTGACATGGAGATGGAATTCGCCCATTACAGTTCCATGAGCGACGATGGTCATAGTACTTCCTTCGTCATGGAACTGAATATTGGTAGCATAGATATCGGCTTCTTCATTCAACCCGAAGGTTATGATCGGTGATTGAGCTTGAATCGCTTTTCTTTGAGGGTCTTCATGCCAGATAAAAATCTTGCCGTGAGGTGGTATCTTTTGGGCGATTTCCGAAAAAGCACACACCACATCATCTAAATCCTTGAAATAATCCGGATGATCAAACTCGATATTCGTAATAATCAAGTATTCTGGAGAATAATTCAGAAAATGACGACGGTATTCACAGGATTCGGCCAGGAAGAAATCGCCTTGACCAGAATAGGCATTTCCGCCGATGCTGGGAACATCACTGCCCACCACAATAGTAGGGTCAATTCCCGATTGAAGGAGAGCCAGCCCAATCATGGCTGTGGTTGTGGTTTTACCATGGGTACCTGCGACGGCAATACCCCGTTTTTTGGACATGAGCCTACCCAAGAATTGTGGATAGGAATAGACAGGAATATTTAATTCCCGTGCCCGGGCGATTTCTTCATGATTTTCACCATAAGCAGCTGAGGCTACAACAATATCAGCCTTTTCAACATTGGCAGCAGAAAAGTTAAGAACGGGAATATGAGCACGCTCCAGAACCGCGTCGGTAAAGAAGCGTTCCGCAACATCTGAGCCCGTAATATGGGCTCCTTCGATATGAGCGGTAACTTGAGCCAAAGCACTCATTCCTGTTCCTTTGATTCCAACAAAATGAATATGTAACGGCAAGATGCATCTTCCCTTTCAGTTTCGAACTCTACACTCCATTATACCCAATAGTGAGGTAAAATGTATCATTTTATACTCGGAAATTTTTAGGCGGTTATCGATGTATTGAGAAGGCGTTCAACCCCTAAAGCGGCTTATGCTGGGCTTCACAAGCATTTCGCGGAAGAATACAAACCGCTCGCCTAAAAATTCAGACAATTCGGAGAGAATTATAGAGGAAAATGAAATAACAGTCTATAATAAATAAAAAGACCTTAAAGTGAACGGAACCGTCTTTAGAGGAGGAGTTAGAATGGGTGGAGCAGAGATCGCTTTAGCAAAAGAAAGAGATATGTGGGACGGAGTATTCATGGATGGATTCCGTTCGGGAACGAATACCATCAGCTACTATCAATTGGAGTCTGTTTTAATGGATTTTCCGCGGGTTTTAGAAGCTGGTGTGGTGGCTAAGTCCGATGATCTTACACAGTGTCAGATTTTAAGTGTGTATTTGGCACTGGAAGATGGCCTGGGCAGTGATGCGGACTATGAGCGCTTTACTCAAGATGTTGTTCACTATGTTCGGGAACATTTTTCCCTTCGGTGCACCATCGATGTTAAAATCAAAGAAAAGCTGCCTATGACCCGTTCAGGGAAGATTTTAAGGACGGTCTTACAAGGCTGGAATTAAGTACAGTATAAGATAGATTAAAATAAGTATAAAAAAGTTCCTTTAAGCAAGGAACTTTTTTGTTTGCCTCAGCGGCTCGACATGCCTCACTATCGTTTAGTATGATAATCTGGACTTTGGTAGGCGGGGCTTTTTTCAGAGTTCTTCTGCTCATACCCTGTAACCATGGCCTGGAGTTTGTTAAGATTTTCTGTGAGGCCCAGGTAGATATGGAGAAGAATGGTGGAAGCAAAGTAAATGGCTCCAAAATATTTAATTATGCGCAGGACTTGGATACCGCCTAAGAGCTTTATAACCCAATCCAGGCGTTCACCCGCCCAGTAGGAGGCTAGGGAGATGAAGACCAGAAAAGGAAAAAGCAGAAACCAGCTGGTGAAAATCACTTTTTGTCCTGAATTATACCGCCCATAAGGAGGAAGATTGGAACGGAGATAAAAATAATAGGCAAAAACTTTGGGAAGGTTCTTGATATCCTGCCAAGAGAGAAGGAGTGTTTTATCCTTGCGCATGAGCATATCCACTAAACGAAAGATGAAAAAAGCCGAGGCCAGCCAGCCAAAGCTCACATGCATCACGAAGACTTTGCCATAGGGCAACGCCAGAAAGGGGGGAGGCTGATGAAGGATCAGACCGGTAAGAATAATTGCAATAAGAGAAAAGGCAAATCCCCAATGGAAAAAGCGGACTGAAGCAGGTTGTCTCATCTCAATATGATTAATTAACTGATCTTTATTTAATTCTTTAACGACCGGCTTGCGGAGTTTAAGCTGGGGTTGAGAATCTTGGTTTTTTTTATTGCATTTCACGATTTCACCTCCGCTCCCACTAAAACCGTTCACGCCTGTGTGTAAAGTCAGGTTTTTGGTTTTTTACGATTTAAGTCTTTCATAATAGTCAGACCCGGACATCTAAAGTACGGAGTTGTTCTCCATCGATGAGATGCACACTGCAGGAAAAGCAAGGGTCGAAGGAGCGAATCACTCTTCCGGCTTCTTTTAGTTCCGGATGCTTGATGGTGAGGCCGCGAATGGATAATTCCCCTACACTGCAGTTACCGGCTTCATCCCGCGAACTAAAGTTCCAAGTCGATGGTGTTATGATTTGATAATGTTTAACCCGCCCCTTTTCGATTTTTACCCAATGGCCTAAAGCCCCTCGCATGGCCTCCACATAGCCGATACCCATACCGGATTCCTGCTGGACCTTAGTATTTAAAGTCTCTGCCCCAGGAACCAGGCGTTCCAGCCAAATCATGGCCGCCTCGGCAATCTTCTTGGTTTCCATGACCCGGGACCAATGACGGCCGATGGTCCCATAGCCGATAATTTTTTCCTTAGCTATCACGGCGCGGGCTAAGGGGCCTACTTCCAGGGCATACCCCTGGTAGCGGGGAGCCTTGACCCAGGTATAACCTTGAGGTTGACTTTTGTCCGGCTCGGTTATTCCCTGCCAAGGGTGAGCAGGGTGTGTTGGCTTATACCAGGCCGTTGTCACTTCCTCCAGGATTAACCGGTCATCAAAGGGCTGGTGTTTATCTTCGAGCACAATTCCGTGAGGGAATAAGGTACCGCCATCCGGTTGTGTGAAGCCTCCCACTGAGAGAAAGTTACCATTGCCTTTTCCTAGGTGGACATACTCCGGGTAGCGTTCCACCAGGAACTCCATATCGGGTATCATAACATTATTGATAAATTCGAGAATTTTGCTCAAATAGCCTCGATAGCGATTGATTTTATCGGCATCCACATGCATGGTGCATCCACCGGGTACGATTCCGTGCCCATGGGGAGCCTTTCCTCCGAATACACCGAAGGCGGCATGAGCATCCCGGGAAATCTCCACAGCTTGAAAATAATGCTCCGTCATGCGTTGGTTCTCTTCAGTATTAAATCGGATATCGCCCTCTAAATGAGGTGTAAAAGGAGGGATGTCAGGTCCCTTAAAATAATCCGGCATACTCATGAGATAGAAATGCCGAATATGATTCTGCAGAAAATCACTGCCCATAATAAGATTGCGTTGGATCAATCCATTGGCGGGAACAGTCATGCCCAGTGCTTGTTCTACAGCAAAAGCTGCTGCTACAGCATGAACAGAGGAACATATGCCACAGATGCGCTGAGTATAATAAGGCATATCAAAAGCAGGACGGCCTTCGAGAATTTGCTCAAAGCCCCGGTAAAGAGTATCCGAGATAAAGGCATCTTGGATAACGCCGTTTTCCAGATAAGCTTCCACTAACATTGGATTATGAATACGGGTAAATGGAAAGATAACTTTCTTTTCCAGCAAGCTCACTCCTTTGGTTCTTTCGGCCGATAGTAATGACAGACTTTAACCTTTTTTACCTTAACCTTTTTCTTTCCCTTAATGGTGGACTTAATGATATTGCGATGAAGGCGACCATTATAAAAAGAGGTTAAAAAGTGGCCACCGATCCCTAAAGCAGCCACGCCCAAGACCCCTCTGCCGATTCGATCCGTTGTCGCCCGGCTTCCTCCTGGAAAAGGGATATCGGGGAAATGGGCGGTAAAGGGCTCCATAAGATCAGGATAACCGGGTTCGGTACAGCCGATACAGGGAGAATTGCACCCTATAGGCCAGTTATAACGATCGTTCCAGCGACGAATAGGGCAATCAGCATAAGTGACCGGGCCTTTGCAGCCTACCCGGTAGAGGCATTCTTTTTGACCGATATCTGTGGCGAATATGCCCTGGTCGTAGTAGCGACGACGGGGGCAATTATTATGGATAGTCTCTCCATAAAACATTTTCGGCCGGCCGAATTTCTCCAATTCGGGTTCCCCATAAAGAGCTAAATGAAGGAGGGTACCCACAATCCAATCCGGGTGGGCGGGGCATCCGGAGACATTGATCACCCGGCGCTCAGGTAAGATGTTTTGTACTCCTGTACATTGTGTAGGATTAGGGTATCCGGCGACGGGCCCTCCATAGGTAGCGCAATGACCGACAGCCACTACGTATTTGGCTTTTAGCCCCAGTCTGCGTACCAAATCCAGACCAGTGATCAGTTGGCCGTTTTCCAATCCGGCGTAGTTATAATGGCCTCCATCCCGACGAATCATAGCTCCCTGAACAAGAAGGACAAATTCATGAGCTTGATTTTTTTCTGTCTCCAACAAAACGTCATAGGCCAGCTTCCCTTGTGATTGCATCATGGTCCAGTCATAACGCCATTCAGTAATGTTGGTAAATATATCGGATAGAGTGGGTGACCAGATATTATCCAAGGAGATGCTGTCTCCGGTACAGGTTCCTGTCTCCACCATAATAATGGGAAGTCTATTAATTTCTCCTTGTGCGAGGGCTTTTTCCAGTTCGGGGGTTACTAAACTGATGAAGTTGCCCAGAATTGCTCCTTTGACCACCAGCTTAAGAAATTCTCGACGATTAAGCACGGCATAACCCTCCTCAATAAATTATTATCCCCAGAATATGTAAAAAAATCCGCCCAGGTAGAGCAGTACATGTAAATAGTGGCATAGTGCTATTTGGCTAAAATGAATGTATGAATTGCATCCCAGACACTGTTAATCTACGTCTAACTGTGAAATAAAGGACCGCTGTTCAAGGAACTTAAGTTCCTTGAACAGCGGCCACTCAGTTAACTTTTAACTACTCATCTTTTTGAACGCAGAAACCGACGGATTCACCATAGCCTTTAGTACCGGCAACTTCGATGACTCTTTGAGGTTCATTGCCTTTAGCGCCGGGGAGTTTGAAGGTGGTATTATCCATGCGCTCAATGGCAACCTCCTCAGGCTGCTCCAACTGAGGGACATAATCATAGGGATAACGATAAGCACGGTAAATCATATTAATGGGCATTTGTTTTCCCCAATAGGGTGAGATGTATTCCCAGACCAGTTCGTGATCGCTGGTTACTTCCAGCAAACGCCCGTCAGAGCCCTCGGTAATGAGGGTGTTGCCGTTAGGGAGCCGTTGGGCACTGCTGATGAAGGGGCTATAGAAATGGGAGGCATGGAAGGGCATCCCATGTCCCATCTCAGCAGGTGAAAATTGCCATACGATTTCCAGGGTGGTGGGATCGATCTCCAGGACTCGAGAGAAATCACGGCGAACCGCTTTATTACCCGTAGAAGTGAATTGGTTGGGATGGTCATAGCCTGCCCAGCCGCCGTTATCAAAGATTAAGATATTTCCTTCTCCAGGAAGGCCTTTCGGAATCATGTGAACATGGTGCTGGCCGATGATGACTCCAATTTTTTTTGTAGCTTCGTTTTCATCATAGTTTGGACCCAGCTTCCAAACGATTTTTCCGGTTTCTTTGGAAATAATAGCTAGAATATTGGTTTCCCGGCCATCAAAGATGATGTTATCCGGATGGAAGCGCTCATCTCCTGCATCATACCATTTATTAGGTCCGAGAACGCTGATGGAGTTAATGTGCATCCAGTCAGCACCTGCCGGAGTCATATTGGGATCTCTGTATAAGGCGTTTTTAGCTCCATTGGTAAAACCATACTCGTCAAAATGTTCATGACATTTCCATTCCCAGACAGTATTTCCTTCCCAGTCCACTTCAATGATGGTGTCATCGTGAAGTTTCTTGTCGGTCATTTTTTTATTATGGCAATTGCGATGAGTAAGTATGAGAGTGTTCCCGCTGTCTACTTTACATTCCATGCCAGGTACATAATAGCCCACCGGATTGCCTTCTCTTTGGTAATCATGGTGCTGCCTTGCCATCCATTGGGGCTCTTCATCGGGATCTTCGATAAATTCATGTTTATCAAATTTCCAGATGATATTGCCGTCCCAATCGATTTGGACCAGATCGATTTGATCCTGATAACCACAGAGAACATTTCTTTCTCCAAGGCTGCCCATAATATAGCCGCCTTTTAAAAGTTTGTTAGGGAAACCTTGGAAGTCTTTCCAGAAGCTGACCACGCCGCCATTCATATCAATTAAGGTTGCCCCATGCTCATTGGCAGGAAAAAGAGTGTAGCCATTAAAACATTTTTCCGGATTGTAGATAGTGACTCCTGTGGGATGTACGCTTGGATGACCCATACTAAAACCTCCTAAGATTCAAATGTATTTGATTCAACTTCATAGCACCTTAAACCATAGCTAAGGCTTATGAAGAGAAGTCCGAAAAAGAGAGCTTCAAAGCCTCTTAAGTGTAAAATCAGTACAAAAACAAGCCTGATACGTAGCTCCAGGAAATGGCTATAGCAGTAATCGCGATGACTGTGGGGAATCCATATTGGTAGACATCTTTAGGGCGAATCCATTTGGTATTGGGGAACAAGATAGCGGACGCGGCAGAGGCAGCCGGAGTTAAGATGGCAATGCTGCTGGCGACCATGACTAAGTAAGAAACCTGTTCGGGATTGATGCCTAAAGTAGTGGACATACTGATGACCACAGGTAAGAAAAGGGCAACCACAACCATGTTAATCATGAAGTTGGTGAGGAAAACGGTAATAAGAGTAATAACCACAACGAACATGAGTGGGGATAAACTGGTAAGTATGGGAGCCACGTTGAGCTGGAGGAATTCATTGACACCTGTTTTGGGGTTCATTAGACAGCCGCCGATGGCTAAGATGACAAGAACCATGGCCACCATGTTCCAAGGTACGCCTTTAGTCGCCAGCGCTGCGAAGTTAAAAATATTTTGGTCGTTACTTTTTATCAGGGAGAGTACGCCAAAGACCAGTACAATAACGCCCACTACGCCCATATGGTTCAGCAGATTAGCAAAAGCATTTCCCTTTGGCAAGACACTTGGTAACAGCAATAGAACAATGAAAGCTCCTAAAGAAACCAGAGCGATTTTTTTGATGGGGGTTACGTTTAAATCCTCGGGGTTAATTAAGTCATTGGTTAATTTCTTTAAGGATGTGATATCAAGCCTAAAAACATATTTGCAGAGAAGAAGGTAGGCAAATATGGAGATTACCCCTACAGGCAAGCTAAAAGCCATATAACGTATCATGTTTCCTGGCTCACCCATAAGGTTGGCATATACCCCGAGGTTCACGATAGCATTACCGCCCCAAGGCATGGCACAGAGGCTCAGTCCTCCCATCATAGCAATCCCGAAAACCATTAGAGTAGGGAATTTATCAAAAGGTTTTTGCTTAATGGTATCGGTCATGGTATAGACGATTTGCCATACTAAGAGCATACCGATAAAGATATTAACTAAGCTGCAAACAAGATAAGCTGTGAACAAGACCATAAAAATCAGGCGCCAGGGATGCCCTTGGAGAGCTTTGCGGCTCATGAGCCAAGAGGCCAGGAATTGGCTTACACCAGCTTCTTCCAAGAACTTAACGAGTATAAAGGCAAGCACCATGAAATAAAAAACATCGCTGCCCCAGCCCATGGCAACAAATTCTTTCATAGTTGCTACCCCTGTAAGAGGGAACGCTAAGCAGGCAAATAAGCTCGGCCAAACTTTTTCAGATATAGTCCAGCCATATACTGTTGCGATGAATACGAAAAATACTTTCATACCAATAGGGGTAATAGGAGCCGGTGCCGGTAGAATCCATCCTAAACCTGCAATCACAAAAAAGAATAAGACCTTGATAAGTTCTTTGTCCATTCCGGGTTGGGGGGTGACCTGTGGCGATGAGGACTCTTCAATGTGTTTAACAGCCATAGTGTTAACCTCCTATGTTAATATGTGATTGTGATTGCTTTCTATTTTAGGGTGGAGCTATAGGTTTGTATAATATAGGTTTTATTATGAAGAGCATGTGAAAAATAAAATAAACACAAGGCAAATAACCTTGTGTTCGTACGGAATGTTGGAGTTTTAGAGCTTAAGCGAAATAATTTACTGATTTATAATGGTGTTTTTAAGGGATTGTCGTACAAGAATTAACAACTTTTTTTCAATAAGAGAGAGAGGCTCTTTACTGGAGTAAAGAATGCAATGATTGTAGAGATCATTGAACTCCCTAATGGGGAGTGCTTTTATAAGGCCTTTTTTTACATATAAATTATTTATGGAAAAGATGTTCGGGAAAATAGCGTATCCTAAATTTTCACTGATGAGCATTTTAACAAGTTCAATATCTTGAACAATGATTTCTTTATTTGAAGGAGAAAAGTAGCTGGATAAAGTAAATACGTGTTTGTTGATATCGTCCATTTCTTTTAAGGCAAAGGTAAAGTTCTCTTTGTAGGAAATGGTGATAAGATTTTGAAGGTCCGTTATGCTGACTGATTCTTGATAGGCTAAAGAATTACGGCTGCTAATAAAAAGATTCATATTTAAGTTGTCTTTTCCTGGAATCATCTCACAGGCAATACCTTTGCCTGTAAGCTTTTTTAAGAGTTCTTGCTCCTGGTTTTTGGGGCTGGCTATCACCCCGAGGGAGTAGACTCCTTTTTCCATCATGTCGATAATTTCATAGAAGCGGGCTTCTTGAACATGCAGATTGACACTGGGGTAAAGTTCCCGGAAATCAATCAGGATTTGTGAAAAAATAGCATTAGCACAGGCAGCAGGGACAGCGACCTGAAGATTGCGGATTAAGACGTCATTGCCGCCCATAATCCCTTTAATCTTCTCTTCAACGTCTAGGATTTTTTTAGCCAGGGAGAGGATTTTCTTTCCCTGTTCAGTGGGCACAACTCTTTTATTATTGCGTTCAAATAGTTTAAACCCAAGTTCCTCTTCAAAATTATTAATGGAGATGCTAAAAGAGGGTTGGCTGATGAACAGATCTTTTGCGGCCTTTGAAAAGGATTGATGCTCTTCAATTTTAATAATTTGCATAAACTGTTCTAAGCGCATGGAAGCCTCCCGATGGTTTAATATTGCTGGCTGGATTTTTGAATAATTTCTTTAACCACTTTAATGAATTGCTCTAATAAAAACGATAAGGGTTCATTCTTAAAATAGATAAGGTACATAGATGCGTTAATATTGTCAGGGATATCGTCGATGGGCCGTAATTGAAGCAGGCCCTGTTTAAAATAGATATCATTGTGGGCAAAAACCGAGGGAAAGATGACCACTCCTCTATTCTTAGAGAGAATAAACTTCAGCATTTCCCGGTCATAGACGAAAAGGGATTGATCGTTTTTGGGGGCGATGCCGGACATTCGCAGAAAAGTTTCATTTATCCCATAATAATCGACAAACGTCACTTTCTGCAGATCAGATAAGGTCACTCGTTTTTTTTGTGCTAAAGGGTGCTTATTGCCAACGATCACATTAAAGGCGGTGTCCAGGACTTTTTCATAAGCAATGTTTTTACTATCTAAAAGCTTAAGTTGGGTATGCTCCTGTCCCTTAGGCCAGCCTGTGATACCCAGCATACTGTTGCCTTCTTCTACCTTACGGATGACGTCTTTGGCGCTGTCTTCGGTAATCGCAAGATTTACATTGGGATAGTTTTGATGTACATAAGTCATCAGGGGAGAGGCAAAGGCATTAAAAACAGCCGGGCCGAGAGCTAAACTTACATTTCCATATAAAACAGAAGTTCCTCTGGCATGAGTTTTGACTTCTTCGACATAGTTGATCAACTCCTGAGCCAAAGCCAAGACTTCTTTACCCTGGCTTGTAGGGATAAGGTTGGTATTGCTGCGGCGAAAGATCTTATAGCCCAATTCAATCTCAAGCTGTTTAATGGAATGACTAAGCTGCGGCTGACTCATCAGAAAGGTTCTAGCCGCCTCTGAGATTGATTTTTTATTGTAAACTTCAATAATATGTTGTAATTGTTCTAAACGCATAAGAACCTCGATAATGATCAATAATTTTTGGTATATTACTATTTTATCCTATGTAAAGGTAAAATGGGTACAAGATTAAGTTGTTAAAAAGACCTTCACTGATTCTAAAGAATTAGGAAGAAAAACGAGAAAGGGAGCGCTCTTAGCTACATTAAAAGTAGTTCAGAGGCACTCCCTTTTCGTTTGGGTAACGAAGTAGACTGGTTATAAATTCCTGCGTCCAGAAATTTATTACGCAACGTCAGGCAAACGCGGCATTTTTCCTGACTATGACAAAATACCATGGAATGTGTCGAATATCAAGGAACAATTTGTTCATAGATAGGAAAATAGTACCGCAAATCAGGCAAGAACATAAAAACGCTCAGGTTTTCTTCTTTTTTAACTTTTGTTTCGGGTGCATTCCTTTTTCTGCAGCTTGTTGTTCCTCAATAGCTTTCTGCTTTTTGGTCTTATTCCATTGGACAATTCGGCTAAATACGAAAGCGATGGTTATGGACAGAAAAGCGCTAACCACATAGGTAAGTTCCATGCTATTGGCAAAGCGATCACTTTGGACAGGGAGGATGATATTAAAACAAACGAATGCGATACCAAAGAAACCGAAAATCATCATGTCTTCTCTTTTTTGAGATTGCAAAAAAACTCACCTCTCTTCTGTGACATAATTCGATATAATCAAATAATTATCCTTCTCAGGAATGGACAATGACCACATTATTGCCTCCCTCATATAATGCAAAGTGATAGAAACGCAGCAATAGAATCACTGATATAGGAGGTCGAAGGATGAATTTTCGCTTTTTTCCATGGACACAACCGACCAGCTACGGTCATCTTTTCCTTGGATTAGATACCCAGGTTCCTCTAGCTGCAGGAGGTTCAGTCCCGGGGATAAATTTTGATAATGGGGCTACGACCCCGCCGTTTCTCTCTGTATTGGAGGAGATCAATCGTTTTGCCCCTTTATATGGCTCCGTTCATCGGGGAGCGGGCTATAAATCCGTTGTCTCTTCTCAAATCTATGAACAGGCCAGGACTGAGGTCCTTAGGTTTGTTGGAGGGGACCCTCGGACAGATGTGGTCATTTTTGTAAAGAATACTACAGAGGCACTTAATAAATTGGCCAATCGTTTCCAGAATAAAAACAAAAAAGAGGTTATTCTGACCACATGGATGGAGCATCATTCCAACCTTCTTCCGTGGCGCGAAAAATTCCACTTGGACTACATAGAGATTGATGAGCAGGGGCGCCTGCGCATGGATGACCTCAGGGCCAAGCTGGAGCACTACCAGGGCGCAGTCAAGCTTGTGACGGTTACAGGAGCTTCCAACGTTACTGGCCATCGGAACCCGATTCATAAGATTGCCGAGCTTTCCCACCGGTATGGGGCGAGAATTTGTGTGGATGGCGCACAACTGGTTCCCCATGCCTCTGTGGATATGCGCCCATCCCATTCCATAGAGCATATCGATTTTTTAGCCTTCTCAGCTCATAAAATGTATGCACCTTTTGGCACCGGAGTATTAATTGGTCCTCGTGCTTTTTTTGACCAGGGAGCCCCGGATTATCAGGGCGGGGGGACAGCTCAGATGGTAACACCGGATCGTGTACTTTGGTATGATGCTCCAGCTAAAGAGGAGGCAGGGACTCCTAACCTTATGGGGGTAGTGGCCCTTGTCGCTGCCATACGAACCCTGAGTGCAATAGGTATGAAAAAGGTGCTGCAGCACGAAGAAGGCTTATTAGGATATGCTTATGAGCGATTGCGTTGGATGGAGGGCATAACCTTTTACGGTGGAATACCTCTTAATCAGCAGCAGCTTTCCCAGAGAATCGGAGTAATCTCCTTCAATGTGGAAGGCCTGTTTCACGAAGATGTAGCCGAGTACTTGGCCAAGGAAGGGGGAATTTCCGTACGCAATGGCTGTTTCTGTGCTCAGCCATATGTACAGCGGCTTTTGCATATCTCCAGGCAGGAGATGGAACACCATATAGCTAATCCTTCCTTACCCCATCCTGGAATGGTCAGAGTAAGTTTAGCACTTTACAACACCAAGGAGGAAATCGACATTTTTCTTGATGTCCTAGGGAGAATTGCCAGCTCACACCTCAGGTTTTTTCGGTCCTTGAAAATAGGAAATTAATTGATATATCTTCAATAACTTTCTATAAGTTTTCACAAATCGTTCACACTCTCGCAACACATTGCTCACTTTTATTGGTTATTATATAACCATACCTTTTCCTTTTAGCCTCCTTTGAAGATATATTTTTTCTTCCCCTGTCATAACTGGCAGGGTCTTATTTTTTTAGGCCTATTTAGTAGCTCAAATCGAGATCTGAGTCTGTAAGATTCCCGGAGCATTTCTTCGTTCAGCGAGGTCTTCCATGCTCTCGTGAAAATGAAAAGAATCCCCACGTCTGGGGATTCTTCATTGCGCAAGTCTAGAAGATAAAGCGACCGCATTTTTTATGAACTTGATTGCTTTATTTTCCTGACTCTTACAAAAAAGTAACACGGGACATGCGTAAAGTCAATGTTTTCAACAAATATAGACACTAAAATATACGAATTTTCTCAATTAATTCAATTCTAATGGGCATAATTGAGAATAAGTAACTTAAAGTAACTTAAGGAACAGCAACAGAAACAAGCTATTCCTGTTGACTTCGAGAAGGAAATCAGGTAGAATTACATTCGTTAAAAGTGCCGATGTGGCTCAGAGGTAGAGCAGCTCACTCGTAATGAGCAGGTCGTCGGTTCGATTCCGACCATCGGCTCCAGTGAAACCTTATCCTGCAAGAGATTGCGGGATTTCTTTTTTCTGTGGAGCTTGAAAAAGGTGCTTCCGTTGCACCGCGTTGCAACCGGTCTTTTTTACGTTTTGTTGCAACGATTTTTTCACCCTGTGATGATCCCAGAGCATGCAGGAGGCTGCTGACATTGTAAAGTCAGTAGCCTTTGTTTAAGCTGAAGATATTTTATATAAACAACTGTATCTGAGATTCCATGGCCTCTTGAAGAAAATCCGCAGCGGTCATAATCTGCACTTCCGGCAGTAATTCCTCTTTTTTAAAACCCATCACATCCACCGAGAGCTTACAACCGTAGAATTTTACCCCCTTTTTTCTTGCTCCATCGAGAAAGGCGGTAAGGGGAGGCGTATCATCATCTTCCATCATCTCTTTGAGCATGGCTTTTCCCAAGCCGGCCATGTTCATACGGGAAAGAGGCAAATCCTCGATTCCCTTAGGAGTAACCATTCCGAACATCTGTTCATAGAGAGATTTATCTTCCAAGGTCATTTTCTCGGGATCCCGTACTAGGCAAAGCCCCCAAAAGGCAAAGAACATAGTCACATCCATGCCCATTTCCCGCCCTGAGTTAGCCAGAATCAAGCCGGCCAGGGCCTTATCGTACTCGCCGCTGAATATGAGCAGAGTCATCTTCTTGTTTCTTGTGGTTTCCTTTCCCGGATTTATGTCCTTCTCCAGGCCTATATCCTTTTCCGGGCTTAGGTTTATTGTATTAGGTTTTAGCTCAATTACCGAGGCCTGTTTAGCTATCGCTTGCTGTTGTGTATCCATGGTATCAGCCTCCATCCATAAATTTATTTTAAAAGTCCCGTTGGAAAATTGCTGCAGACTCTCCTCCCAGAAGCTCTTCCACGCTATCGATGCCCAACTGCTTAAGCAGCTCCAATACATGCTGATTATCTGCGGGTGTAAGGGCGTCTGCTTCTGCACCATATTTGTTTACGAACTCAGTACCCCTATCTACATCTACTATAGCCTTGGGTCCCCCTACACAGCCTCCGGGGCAGCCCATGCCTTCGTAGAAATTGGCTTTAATTTCGTTATTCATAATATCATTGAGGAGGGCCTTGCACTCTTTAACGCCATTAGCTTGAATGGATTTTATCTTTACCGGCTTGTCTGGACGGATACGGTTTAAGGTATCGGAGATAGATTTTGAGACCCCGCCGGTGCGGGCATAGATTCTACCGCTGGTAGAAGAGTGCTCACTAGGTATATCCTCCATCTTCGAGGGCTCAATATCCGTGGCCTCAAAGATCTGCTTGAGTTCGTGAAAAGTCAGCACTGCATCTACCGCATCCCGGATATCCGGTTCCTTGGCTTCAGCTTTTTTAGCAATACATGGACCGATAAAGACCGTTTTGGCGTCGGGATGCAGGCGTTTAATTCCCCTCCCACAAGCTACCATAGGGGATACCGAGGGGGAGATATGGGGAACCAGGGTATCATAGACCCTCTTTACCATCCCCACCCAGATGGGGCAGCAACAGCTGGTGAGGACAAAGTCCTTATCTGTTTGAACATGCTTGTCAAATTCCAGGGCCTCTTTTAAGCTCAGCACATCGGCAAAAAGTGCCACTTCAATCATTCCATAAAAGCCGAGATGTTTCAGTGCGGCTCGAAGCTGGCCCATGGTCACATCACCTCCAAATTGTCCGATAATCGCCGGAGCTACCATGGCAAAGACGGGGATCTCCTTGGACTGGAGAATTTCCACCAGAGGGATGAATTCTTTTTTATCTACTAAGCTGTCTAAAGAGCAGGTCTCGATACATTCTCCGCAGTGAGTGCAGTTCCGGTCTTGGATGACCACATTCCCTTCCATATCCCGGACTACTGCATTGAAGAGGCAGGAGGCTTCGCAACTATGGTCCTCTTCTGAGCAGCTCTTATTGCAGGACTTAACCTGAAAGACGACTCTATCCGGATCCCCCTTGCCTAGAGCATACTGGACATACTGCCTGGTGTGATCATCGCCGGAGGATTCCAGAGATTCGATCTCCTCTTGAAGCTTTCCCTGATAAGATGCTTTGACCAAACGGCCGAATATTTCTTCATAGGTTAGATTGCTCATCATGTGCCCTCCCTTTAATCAAAATTAGTATGCCCCTAACCTGCTTTAGGAAATCATCTGAGATTTTTCTTTAGGCAAAAACTTCACAGATGTAAACTTGAGGTGAAAGATGGGTTATACCAAGGGAGGTTTAATAAGCAGCTGAAAACAAGAAATGGTAATAAAATTTTATCGATTTTGGTGTTGAAAAACTTTTAGCCTTATGCTATTATAAGTTCTGTCGCTAGACAAGCCGATGTAGCTCAATTGGTAGAGCAGCTGATTTGTAATCAGCAGGTTACAGGTTCGAGTCCTGCCATCGGCTCCATTTTTATTTTAAGAATGAAGATCATTTCCTGAAACCTATGAATTCCGCTTGATACAGGCTGACTCATTTGTTTTAGGGAGTGGTTTTTTGTTGTAATTATCCTTTTCTTGAGTGGTTTTTTGTTGTAATTATCCTTTTCTTGAGCAAGTAAATATAGATTTTTCTTATAACTATAAGGTATAGTTAAGAGGAAGCATCTGCTTCACAATTAAAATTAAAAGGGAGGACATGAATTGGATTCTGAAAAAGTTGTCAATATGGTACCCAAAATGAAAATGAACAAAAGCTTCATTACCTTTGGGCTTGTGATTGTACTTCTTGTTATCTTGGCACTGGATGCCTTTGTCATCGTGAATGCGGGCCAAAGAGGTATTGTTCTGCAATTAGGGGCTGTCCGTCCCATCGTCTTAACGGAAGGGCTGCATTTCAAAATTCCCTTTGTTCAAAGCGTTGTCCCTATGGAGGTAAGGGTCCAGAAATCTCAATCTGAGCAAACGGCCGCTTCAAAAGACTTACAAATCGTTACGACTACCGTTGCGGTTAACTTTCATCTTGACCCTATTCAAGTGAATAAGCTTTATCAGAATGTCGGATTATCTTATGGAGAACGAATTGTTGATCCGGCTATCGGTGAAGCGGTGAAAGCAATAACGGCTCAATATACGGCTGAAGAGTTGATCTCCAAGCGTTCAGAAGTTAGTGCCAAGATCAAAGAGACTCTTGCTTCAAAATTAGCGACTTATTATATGGTTCTGGACGAAATAAATATCACTGAATTCAAATTTAGTCAGGAGTTCAACAATGCGATTGAACAAAAGCAAATCGCTGAGCAGCAGGCTTTAAAGGCTAATCTTGATCTGCAAAGAATTGAAATCGAGGCCAAGCAAAAAGTAGAGCAAGCAAAAGCTGAAGCGGAATCTCTGCGGCTTCAAAAGCAAGAAGTTACTTCTGAACTTGTACAACTAAGGGAAATTGAAGCTAAGATTAAAGCGATTGAAAAATGGGATGGTAAACTTCCCAATGTTACCGGTGGTGCAGTCCCTTTTATCGATGTCAATAGCGGTCAGTAAAGATCTTAGTCAAAGGTCTTTTTACGCAGAAAGCCACCTGTGACAGGTGGCTTTCGCTGTACTTATAACTTAATATACTTGGTGACTCGTTGCTTTACTATGATGGAAGGATCTTGGCAAGAGCCTTTATAGGCATACTTGAGCCAGCCTCCCGAAAATTAACTGAAAGTGAGTTTAGTATAATGAATAAAAAGGTGAGACACTATTCAACAGTTATTTTACTGGGAGTAGTTCTCGGAATCGTCATAGCTATCCTGAAAAACTATGTAGGGTTAGACATCGATGTAATACAGCTATTGCTTTATCTCTATGTGATTCTGGCAATTTGCGGTGTGACTTTCTATCTCTACGTTGCTGCTTATACGAAGAATATAAATTTAGTGGATAGATATGTTCAGCGGAAGAGCGACCATCCTTATTACGCCTTGTTGCTTTCTTTAGTGAAGAAAGATTATCAAGAAGCGGAGATCCAGCTGGAGAGGCTCAGTTCTTTGTACAAGCAAGCTAAGATCGCTCTGACAGCCACAGTGCAAATAGAAAAAAATCTCTTGAGAGAAGCCGAAGCAACCGTTCAAGAGATTAGAAACAGCAATATCCGCTATCATAATCTGGCTTTAATTGCTCTGCTCCAGGGGAATCTTGAGGAATTTGAAGCTTATAAAGCCCGGATTAAGCATAAGTACTTGCACTATGCACTGGAAGCAGAAGCAGCCTACAGAGAAAAAGATTATAAAAAGGCAGATGAGTTGGCTGAACTTGCCATTTCGTCAGCAGGCGGACTCCAAAAATGGGTTTACGTGAAATCACTGGAGAGACAAAAAGGTAATACCCAGCGCCGATCCTATTTTTAAAATTAAGGCCTAAGCACCTCGCTGCACCCGTGCCGCAGGACGGCTTTTCATAAACAGCGCCAGCAGACCGGCGACGAGAGGCAGGACAAAGAGAGCAGAAATAGCCATCTGAAGCCCCCAGAGATCGGCGATGCGGCCAATCAGAACCACTGCAAGGCCCCCGACTCCTCCGGCGAAGCCCAAAGTTAAACCTGCTGCCATGGCTTTATTATGGGGAATAACCTCCTGAGCTGCGACCACAGTCACAGAAAAGCTTGAGAGCAGAGAAGCCCCGGCTAAAGCGAGAAAGACAGTGCTCAAGGTTCCCTCTGTGTAGAGGAAAGCAAAGAACAAAGGTGTAGCCAGAAGAAGGGACCCCACGATCAACGGTTTCCGTCCGAATCTATCGGAGATAAAACCGCCGATAATTCCCCCCACTGCCCCGGCAGCCAGCATAATGGTTACCAGGTGGCTGGCTGCAATATTGGATAGGTTCTGGGATTTAAAATACAGGGGAAGCATGGTGAGCATTCCCGTATAAGCTAAAGAACGTACAGCGATGACTCCGACGATAGTACTCAGTTCCCTCGCAGCAGTTTTCAGGGATGCCATCAGAGCGGAAAACTCAGGAGGGTTTGAGGGAGATACATTGACCCGGGGAGAAAAAAAGAGGAGGAGCAAGGATACCATCACACCGGGAACCACCATGTAGAGAGTTCCCTGCAAACCATGGGCCTCGAATAAGGGCACCAAGAGCAGGGGGCCGAGGGCAAAACCAAAATTACCAAAGGCGATAAATGCCGAAAGTAAAACCGCTTTATAGTCTCCACTTAGAATGTTGACCATGGTGGAGGCCTGAGGATGAAAGGCTGCCGTACCAAGGCCGGCTAGAGTGGCCAAGGTAACCAGAAGGATATAATTCTCATGAACAACCCCTGTCAAGCTGAGCATGATAGCCATCCATAAAGTTCCTACATAAACAAACCAGCGTTTACCGCGGCGATCCAGATAATAGCCGATAAAAGGTTGCACCAAGGAAGAAGAGATGGTAAAGGAAGATACAAGGATGGCTGCCTGGGTTGCCGTAAAGTCCGGATGTAAAATAATGAGAAAGGGAAGCATCTGAGGCAAAAAGTTGCTATAGAGATCATTGAGCATGTGGGCCAGAGATAACACACCGATCTTAGAATATTGAATAGACTGTTTTTGAATAGGCTGTTTTATTGTCATAGCCATAAAAATAACCCCTCTTCCACCAGAGCTTAGACAAGCTCTGATATTTTTTTATTTCTTAATTCCTCTTCCATATTTTTCTCAGCTGCAAGCATGACTTTTTTTATGGAGCATTCAGGGTTCGAGTTCAGGCAACAGTCAAATAAGGAAGTTTTTCCTTCTATAGCTTGGATAATATCAAAAAAAGAGATCTCCTCCCAATGGGGACCTAGGGAATACCCGCCGTTAACTCCTGGTGAAGAATAAATCATCCCTTCCTTAACCAGCTTGTTAAGTATCTTTGACAAGTAGGTAGGAGAAACATTTTGTTTTTCAGCTAATTCCTGAACCCCCAATTTCTTTTCCGAGCCGTTTCTGGCAAGAAACAAGATTGTATGAAGAGCATAATCCGTCGCCCTCGAATATTTCACAAAAAATTACCTCCTAATTATGGACTATATATATCTATAATATCCATAAATGCTGGCAGCGTCAATAATCTATTAGCTATAAAAGTTCATCATTGGGACAGGATAAAATGATATGCCAATTGCGATCGCCTATATAGTAAGGATAGAATTATTTCATGAAGAAAAAATAGTGTTAAAGAGAATTAAACGCCTAGGCATTTTTATAGGAAATGAGGGACGATAGATTTGGATAGTTTATGGATCTCTATTATGATCGTATTAATTCTCATCATGGCCAACGGTCTTTTTGCTATGACGGAAATTGCCATTGTGACTTCGAAAAGGAATCGGTTAGCCAATCTTAAGGACAAAGGGAACTCCCGGGCAGCCTATGCCTTAATGCTGGCGGAGAATCCTAATCAGCTTCTTTCCACCATACAGATCGGCATCACTCTCATTGGGGTTATTACCGGGGCCTTTGGCGGAGCGACTATTGCGGGACAACTGGCTAAGTATATAGAGACTATTCCGGTATTAGCACCTATAAGCTACCAGTTCAGCTTTATTCTCGTGGTGGGATTATCCACCTATTTATCTTTGATTATCGGCGAACTTGCCCCCAAGCGAATTGGCATGGGCAACCCGGAAAAAGTTGCCTGCCGGGTGGCCAAACCTATGTATTACTTTGCCAAGGCGGGGCGCCCCCTTATCTGGTTTTTAAGTAAATCTACGGAATGGGTTTTAAGAGCTTTGCGTATTAAACCCAGTACCGATCCGGAAGTAACCGAGGAAGAGATCACGTCGCTTATCGAGCAAGGGGTTTACAGCGGTGTAGTAGAAGAGATTGAGCAGGATATGGTGGAGCAGATTTTTTACTTAGGAGACAAACGTTTGGCTGATATCCTCACTCCGCGTACCCAGTTGGCTTGGATCGATATCGAGGATACCTTTGTGGAGATTATTAGCAAGATGAACGAAAGCCCCCACACGAAATTTCCTGTAGGTAAAGGGAGCCTGGACAATTTCCAAGGGGTGGTTCATACCAAGGATGTTTTTGCTAAGCTGGTATCCGGGGTAGACTTTGCAATTACGGACTGCATTAAGGATACACTGATCCATCCTGAATCCATGAAAGTCTTTCAAGCCCTGAAGACCTTCCAAGAGGCGGGGCGCCATGAAGCTATAGTGATTGATGAATATGGCGGGATTGAAGGTTTCGTAACTCTTCACGATATCATGGAAAATATCGTAGGGGATATGCCCTTAAGAGGAGAACAAACCCCTCCGGAAATCATCGAGAAGGATGAACACTCCTGGTTGGCGGATGGATTGGTAGCTCTCGATACCTTCAAACGGTATTTCGATATTGAAGAAAAAGTCATGCCCCACACAGGAAACAGCTACCACACTCTTGGAGGCTACATCACCGACAAGATCGGAGATATACCTAAAGAAAAGGATAGTGTAATAGTCGGCTATCTGCGGCTTGAGGTCGTGGATATGGACCATGTTCGGGTGGACAAGGTGATGATCACCAGGGTTAATCCAGAGGAACCTGAATTTCAAATCTGATACTTTTCCATAAATTAAAAAGATAGCTGGGGACCAAAGCGTAGAAGGACATAAGAGATGAAGAAGCGAATATTTAGAAAAGCTGTTCACAAAAATTATCGTAAATAACGAAAAAGAAATTACTTCGATGTGGAGGTTCCCATGATAAAATACCCTTTCCCGAGAACTTATTTTCCTGCCTTATTGGTACTCTTTCTTATTATCTCTCTATCTCCGGTCTTAACGGGCTGCCAGGGTCAATCGATTCCTATTGGAGCGACTGAACAAACCGGGCCCAATGAGCCTGTGCCGGCTCCTGTACCTGAACCTGAGCCCATAGCTCAAGAGGAGACGGTTACCCTGACCGCTTTAGGAGATATACTCATGCACAACACTCTGATTTGGTCTGGGGGCCAGCTGGATGGCTCTTACGCTTTTAATTTCTTTGGATCAGTAGGAGAGTTGATGGAGGAAGGGGATTATTGTACCACCAATCTGGAGACGGCACTTGCCGGTTCGGAGGAAGGTTATACCGGATATCCTTTATTTAATAGTCCGGATGCGATCGCTGATCACCTGAAAGACTATGGAGTGGACGGGGTGATCACAGCCAATAATCATATTCTTGATCGAGGATACCAGGGGGCGGTCAGAACCGTAGACGTGCTCGAAAAAGCAGGGCTGGACGTTTTAGGTGTTCGTAAAAGTCCGGAGGATTCCGGTTATCTCATTAAGGATATCCGCGGCGTCAAGGTGGGCTATCTGGCTTACACCTATGGAACCAACGGCTTAAACCTCCCCTCTGAACATCAATATTTTATTAACATGCTGGAGAAAGAGCAGATTCTTCAAGATATTCGTCAATTCCGCACTCAAGCGGATCTGCTAATCCTTGTACTGCATTGGGGAGTGGAGTACAGTACAGAGCCCACGGACGAACAACGGACTCTCGCCCGAGAATTTTTGGCAGCGGGTGCCGATGCTATCATAGGGAGCCACCCTCACGTGATTCAACCAGTGGAATACTTCAATATTGATGGCAAAGAAAAATTTGCGGCCTATTCCATTGGGAACTTTATCGGGGATCAAAGGGGTCAGGAGCGCAACAGCGGTGTTATCCTTCAATTAAAGTTCAACATTGAGAAAGTGATTCAACCCGGCAAGCCGGAGAGCTCCGCCTCAGAAGAAACCGCAGATACTTTGATATCCCAAACCGCAACATTAAAGGGAGTCGAGTTAATCCCTACCTACTCCCACAGCTATACTAAGGGAGGCAGACAGCAATTCCGGGTCGTCCCCATAGAAAAAACCATCGAAAAAATTAAAGCTGATGAAGAGGAAGTCTTCTCCCATGAGGATCTGCCTCTTCTTGAAAATGTTCTGAAGACTACTGAGGAACGTCTGAATCAATTGATCTTAAAAGATAAATGAATTAAAACAAAGACGGCGATAAGCCGTCTTTTGCTTTGGAGAATTATCCCAAGAATATGAACCTAACAGAAAAAGTTGGAATATAGTTAAAGGGGAAAGATATCACGGCTTCAAGGGGGAAGTAGCGATGGATGCCTTAAGTATAGTTGTGCTTTTAGCCGTCGTGGTTGAGAAGATTGTAGACCTTTTTAAGACGGTTGTCAGCACGATTCCTTTTCTACCTGATAAAATTCGCCCCTTTACTTTAGAATTGATCAGCTTAGGCATAGGAATCCTTCTTGCTTATGAAACGCAAATCGATGCCCTAAGCTTAATCGGAATTCAAACTAAAAATGGGTATGTGGGAGTCATCATCACCGGTTTAGTGGTCGGCAAAGGTGCTAATTTTGCCCATGACTTTTTTCATCTCTTCAATGCCAAGCAGAGAAACGGACCATAAGGTATCTTAGAGCATAGAATAAATGAAGGATAGATTACAAGAAAAGGAGGGATTATTACGGGATACGAAGTGAAAGAGCAAATCCTAGTTAATAATCGGCCTCAAGAGCCTCTGCAACCTCAGGGCTTTGTGATTCACTCCACAGCGACACCTGGGGCTACAGCCCAAAATGAATTTAACTACTTCAACAGTCAGCACCGGGCTGCTTCCGCCCATTACTTCGTGGATTGGCTTGAGCTCATTCACGCTATTCCGGAAAATGAAGTGGCCTGGCATGCTGGGTATACGGCCAACCATCGTTTTCTATCTGTGGAAATGAGCGAACCCCAGGAACATGATCCCCAAAAGTTTCAGGAAGTCTGGAAAAGAACCCTTTGGCTGGTAGCTGATGCCTGTGTCCGCTATGGATGGACGACACACAATGTCTTCTCTCATCGGGATATATCCCTTACCTATGGAGAAACCAATCATATGGACCCTATCGATTATCTGAAGAGCTATGGTTATACCTGGGAAGACATGATCATGGCTCTGGAGGGGGAAATCGATGGACTACAGAAAATCAATATAGGGGGAGATGACAAAGTGGAGCATCTAATCTTGGTAGGCAGGGGAGCGGACGAGAGAGCCGCAGGATACCTGGCGGATTATCTCCAGGCTCCCATTCTTTACTTGGATCGCTTGAGCAATGGGTATCTGGATTCAGCCCAAAAGATATATGTGGTGGGCGGAAATACTAAACCGGTGGACAGGGCTATTTTGATTTCTGGAACTGATCGTTATGGAACTTGCCAAAAAGTGCTGGATTTTATTCGGACCGGAAAGGTGTAAGCTGGAGAGAAAGCAGATCAGCATTTTACCCGAGAATCATAAAAGACGAGACTTCCATCCTCACGTCTCGTCTTTTTACTTCATTGTTCATATGATTTTAACCCTCATGGGCTATTCGTGAGAGGAACCCACCAACACATGTTTATAGGCTGCCAAGGTCATTTCCCCAATCCTGGACCAAGAGTAATATTTTTGAATATGTTGCGTCAAAGGCTCCGGCGAGAAGGTCAGGGCCTTTTCCAAGGCTGGAGTCAGACTCTTTTCTTCGAAGGGATTCATATAGACGGCCATATCTTGAAAATACTCCTCAGTACACCCTTGGTCCGTGGAAAGGACCACAGCACCGCATGCTCCTGCTTCCAAGCTGGATAACCCCGGTGTTTCGAACCAGCTGGGCATGGCATGAACCTTAGCGGCGGCATAAGCGGAAGCCAGAAGCCGCCCTTGTATGGTGCCCAAATAAACCACATTGGGATAAACTTGTACTTCTTCAAAATACTTCGGTTCATTAATGGGACCTGCCAAAACAAGAGTAAGACCTAGCTCCTGACAGCATTGGGCCAGCCACTTTTGATTCTTGCGGGAGGAAATACGAGCCACCGAGAGAACGAATTCTTCCGGAAGTCCGGGACACTGCTCTCGGAAGTAAGTTCCATCGATGCCAAGATACTCCTGGGGAAATCCATTGGGAATGACCTTAAAAGGTGTTGTGACCTGGAAATCCCTTTGAATCTCCTCCATTTCCGCTTGACCGTTGGGAAGGAGTAGATCACAATCCTTCAGCAATTGGCTACGCCAAGGCTGATAGGATTCCCATTGCTCTAAAGCAACAGAGTTTATTTCCACTTTCTTTAAGTAATGAGCCATATTCCAATATATAGGGGACACCACAATGGGCTTATTCTGATTTTTAGCATTTTCAAAATACATGGCGGCATCCACCACCCGGGTAGCATTAAAAATGTGAACCAAGTCATATTCTTCAAGCCGGACCTTGGGGTTGAGGGATAAAAAGACCTGTACCCCAAGGTTTTTTAAGGCTTGAGCTGTGGCCAGAAGCTGGACAGTATCTCCCGCTGGGTTTTTGCGATAATCCTGACGGACTTGAAAAAGAACTTTCACACTAATATCCCCTTTGCAAGGCTTTGAGCAAGGTTTCGGTAGCTAGATGATAGCGCTGGGCCAGTTGTTCCAAAGTCATGTCCAGCAAGTAGTAGATGCCGCAGCCGGATACAGGGATACCCAGTCTGCGAAAATGAGGTTTCAATTGGGGATATTGCTTCAGTACATCCCCGTATTTCATAAGGCTGTTTAGGTTAACCATCGCTGCCAAAATCCTTTCTTTACAGCTGCTTCTTTTAGAGTTTGCATGTGGTGGACTTGGGTCTCCAGCTGTTGCAGAGCGTTTAAAGTTTGATCGTTTTTGGTTTTAAGCTCTTTGAGGAGCTCCAGTACCTCGGGAAGAAAATCCACCTTTTCGCTTAAGCATTCCAGATTACTGGTGATGTGTGTGGTACTTTCTTTCAGATCACTGAAGATAAGGCTTAAATGGTGAGAAGAAGAGCTATCATCAGATGTTTCCTGGGGACTGACCTGCCCAGTGGAGACAGAGGGGGAGGCTTGGGCGGTGCAAGTCAGGGAATCATTTTGTTCAGAGATAGCCTGGGTAGCCTTCTCGTCCGTTTCGGTTTCAGGAAGGGTCTTTTCATGGAAAGCAGTCTGAACGCTACTGTCCTTTGCAACATGTTGTGAGGTATCGGAATTGTTGGTATGAGGCGTAGTGAATTGATCGTTAGCCTGATGAGCAGAAACCTGAGGGGAATCATCGAGGGGAGGGGCTCTAACCAGAGATAGTTCCTGGGCGAATAAAGGGGCCTCTTGGCCTGTTATGCCCAACCAATGAGAATAAGTAGTTACTCCTTCAGTTTTTTGGGCGATATGCAGGGAGAAAAAGTCACCGGAACGGGCCAGAACGGGCTTCCAGCTTCTATCTTGAACCTGAAACAGTACAGCTTGATTGATGTTTACTAACAGATTAAACATACCCTGAGATTCAATAACCCCTAAGCCTCTCCAGGGGCCTTCAAGATTAGTTGCCGGTGAGGCATCAATCCGCCAGGTACTCTTAAAGTCATTCATTTTTCCTTGGACTCCGTGACCGATTTCAAAGCGATCGCTGGCAGGTTGTTTGGCTGCCCAGAAAAGATGTCCTTCATCCTGAGCGGTAATAACCGCCGTCATATCTACTACTTCACGGGGGATAGTAAGAACCTCCTGGCGTTTAGACCAGAGATAGAAGGTGCCGTTAAACATGCTGGCCAACAGAACGGAGCGCTTTCCCAAGAAGGTCATCATGAGGACGTGAAGATTAGAACGGGAATCCATGAGTACATGATATAAGGGATAGCGAGGATGGACCACTTCCCCCAGAAAGGCGGATTTCCAGGTCTGCCCATTCCAGAAAAGGTGGGTGATGCGCCAAACATCAGGCAGCCCATAATGAGAGCTGGCATAAAAGATATGAATTACCTTGCCCGATGGAAAGAGGAGCAGGCGATCAAAACGCTGGGTCCGAATATCCAGTTTACCCAGAGACATGGTTTGGTGATGTCCGTCAGCCAGGATGACTGAGTAACAAAACTCACCGGAAACTTTTATGTAAGCAAGATGAATTTGTTGGGCATCATCAAGAATCCCTTGAGCAAGCAGGACGGATTCCTTTAACTCAAATAATGGGTGACCATTGGCAGAAGATAAAGTCAGCCCATCATTGTGTATCTCCAATAAGTAGGAAATGCTTTCATTAAGTAAAAGGAAGGATTGGCATGAGGAAGTATATGCAGGCAATAGGCACACCTCCTGTGATGTTGGACTAGGGCTGTCTAATGACAGCCCTAGCATTTTTAGACGTTAAGAACGGTTGATAAGGGTGTAAGTTTAGGTGAGATTTACATACATTGGGCCGGGAACAGGGCTGGGAAGTTGTGGGGGGAAGAAATCTGTAGGGAATGGAGTGAGATTTGGGTTCAGGAAGTCGATACAAGGTTCTTCGGTGGGGAATTCTTCGCAGAATGGTGGTTCCGGGCAATACCCAAAGGCATCAATAGCCAGTTGCACAAATCCGGTTAGCTTCGCGATAACGAAAACCCCTACTGTGACAATTAAATCGTCTCCGGAAATGATGGCGGGAACCAGAATCTCGCTGCGAGTTTCAACTCTTAGGTTGAAATCGAACTCAGAACGGGTAGGTGGATAGTAAATTACGATGTCCTTGAAGATGTCCGGCAGACAGCCAGGAATGGTGAGGAGTTGCCCGGCGGCATTTCTTACAGTAGCCGTGAAGCAGACGCGCACGGTGAACTGAGCTCGGGCAAAATTTGGACGGCTGGGAATAGGGGTAATGACGATGCTCTCGGGAAGGATGACCCCATTTTGGAAAGTAATGTCCACAAAGGTGAACGGGCCGCCACAATCTGGCAGGTCAATTGGGAAGTTTGGAAAACACTCTCTCTGTTGGCAACTAAAAAAGACTTTCTCGACAATTATGCATACTCTTTCGCGATAGGGGTCATATGGATAGAGGTCAGCCATGAGTTGTTTTCCCTCCTTTTTTGTATTTTCGGGGTATTCTATTCAAGTTTCACCCCAAGTGTTACAGGATTAGCCTGTGTAGAGCCCTTGCTTAAGGATTTTATTATGAATTTCTACAGCTCGCTTTTGCCAAGTGTTTTGCAAGGCGAAGGCCTGTAAAGCTTCTTGATCCACACTCTTAAGCAAGGCTTCTCTAATACTTTGGGAGAAGTCTTCCGCAGTGGCGGCCAGGTTAAGGCCAGGGCAGCAATCTTCCCCATGTTGCTCAGAGTTCCCGGTACTGAGGTTCTGAATAACTTTTTGGGCTCCTATAAGCTCGGGCAGAGGGGTAGCTACAGTAGGTAAACCGGCGGCTGCATATTCATACAGTTTAATGGGATTACAGCCCACAGTCATAGAAGTCAGCTTAAAGGGAATGAGACTGACATTAAAGCCGTGGAGATAACCGGGCAGGCTGTCATAGGATTTTAAGCCGAGATAGCTTACATTGGGGTTTTCCAGAGGAAAGCCCTTGAGCATCACTAAAGCACCAAGAAAAACAAAGTGAAAATCCGGATGCTGTTCAATAACCCTCTTCAGCAGATCCCAATTCAGCCAAGGAGCGATAGCTCCGCTGTAGCCAATAATAGGCTGTCCCATCGGTAAATCAAGAGGCCGCTTTTGGGGGGTGCAGAAATGAGCAAAATCCACCCCGTTGCGCAGCAGGGTTACCTCAGGGTGTTGCGGTGCCAATTGATCGTAAAGGCTCTGGGAGGAAGCAAAGACCAGCTTAGCTTGAGCGAGTAAGGGCTTTATGTAGGGCCCCCAGGCAGCGAACTCCTCCTTGGCTTCATCGGAGCAATCGAAAACCACCGCATCCGGCCGGTAGGTATCAATGAGATGGAGATGCTGGGGGAAGGTCAGCCAAAGAATGCGGGGTCTGGGATGGGCTAGCGTCAAGGGAGAGATTCCTTGACAGAGATAGAAGGAATCCCAGAGCGTTTTAACCTGGGGTTGAGGAAAAGCCCCGCGATCCTCGTAAAAAATGGTATACCCTAAGTAAGAAAGCTCCCGCATGAGCTGTTGAGGGCGCTGAACCATCCAGCTCCAAGGTAAAGTCCGTGGGTAAATTATGGTCGGCATTTTTTCACCTCCTTTGATACAGGGGGACAGTTCTTTTATTCCTGGCTTTAAACTATTTCTACTATAGACTATGTAAGAAATAAAGAAGGCGTAACCATGAGGTCACGCCTTTACTAATTTCGAGGGGAATTTAAGTTGTGGATTACGGTTATTCTTTACAGCTGAGCAAAGATCTGCACGTAGTAGTTCCCGGAGTTGCTGCTGACCACACCTACTCCGATATGGGTATAAGCAGGATTTAAGATGTTTTTGCGATGGCCGTCACTGTTCATGAAAGCAGTCATAGCGGCATCCACTGACATATTGCGGGCAATATTTTCTCCTGCGGAGCGGTATTGAATACCTGCATTTTTCAGCATATCAAAGGGAGAACCATAAGTGGGAGAAGTGTGGCTGAAGTAGCTGTTGGTTTTCATATCCAGGGCTTTCACCTGGGCTACGTCCACTAAGCGAAAATCCACCTGCAAAGGAGAGAGGCCGGCTGCTGCTCTTTCTTTATTGATCTCGTTAATCATAGCTTGTTCTTGGGTACTGAGTGTGGTGGTTCCATTAGTGGAAGGGGTGGTCGGTTGGGTCGGAGCCGGTTGGGCCGGAACGGGTTGGCTTGGTGCCGGTTGGGTTGGTGTGGGTTGAGTCGGGGTCGGTTGGGTTGGTTGGGTCGGCGCAGGGACTGAATTAGTAGGCTTTTCTGCTTCCTTAGCAGTAAATTTAAAATTCTTCAAAGAAATAACGCTGCCATACCCTTTAGTAGTGTTTACAAGTGTAGAACCATTTTGGGTAGAACCGCTGGAGCTATGATCCGAAGGAGCTCCAGGGGTACTCGGTGTGGCTGTGATGCTGTTCACCCAAGGCATATAGGAACGAAGTGAAATAACAGAACCGTTAGAGTCATTTGAGGAATAAGAATTGCTCACCTTAAGCGCTGCTTGGACAGGGGCTGCGGCCACTGTTAACAAAACGACTAAGGATACGCCAATAGTAAATTTTTTGGTCTTTTTCATAACATACCTCCAAATAGTTTCACAAACTAACCTGTGTTTAATTTAAAGTGCTTTATTAGATTGTCCCTTTCAGGACAAATTGAGTATACCATTCCAAACTGTAAAAACCTACTAGAACATCTTACCAACTTTTTTTAGAGCTTGGAGTTGTTAGGTTGTTTTTGGATGACAAGGTTATCGATGGAAATTTCCTATATTCGTACAAAAAAGGTATAATAGCTTTATCTTATTCATTCTTAAATACGGTTCATATCAGCCCATTTGAAGGGGTCTGTTTCATAGATTCAAAAAATAATTCTCAGTGAGAGGTTGTGGGCTGATGGGCTCCAAAGTCGTCTTAAAATACTGCCCGGAATACACTTCCGGGGTAGAAGAATTCTTAAGAAGCGGACTCCAGGAATTGGGGGGCATGGAGGCTTTTGTGAAGCCGGGTCAAAAAGTCTTCCTTAAAGTGAATTTACTTATGAAAAAACGTCCCGAAGAAGCAGTTACCACCCATCCTTCTGTGGTGGAGGCAGTGGTTCGTCTGGTTCAAGAAGCGGGAGGAATTGCCATCATCGGCGATAGCCCCGGGGGACCCTATACAGTAGGTGCTCTTCAGGGCATTTACGCCCGCTGTGGGCTTAAAGAAGTAGCAGAGCGAACAGGAGCAGGGCTTAATTTTGATGTGGGTCAGGAAGTGGTTGCCCATCCTGATGGAAAGCTGGTCAAGAGCCTCACGATTACCAAAAGCGTCTGGGATGCCGATGTGGTCATTTCTTTATCAAAGTTGAAAACCCATGCTATGATGACTTTTACAGGAGCAGTGAAAAACCTCTTCGGAGTCATTCCGGGACTGCTTAAAGCAGAATATCATTTTAAAATGCCGGAGGTCATGCAATTTGCGGATCTTCTCGTGGACATAGCTACTTGGGTTAAACCTGCTGTCAGCATTATGGACGGGATTGTGGGAATGGAGGGAGATGGTCCCTCAGCAGGTCAGCCGCGGGCAGTGGGAGCACTTCTCATAAGTGAGAATCCCTTCGCTTTGGATGTAGCGGCCACCCATTTAATCGGCCTAAAGCCTGAGAACGTCCCCACCATCATGGCTGCCAGGGGGCGGGGCTTTGTCAGTCGCATTGAAGAAGTAAGCTTAGTGGGGGAGCCTCGATCCTTATGGCGTATTCAGAATTTTGCCGTCCCTAAATCTATGTCCGTAAACTTTATCGACCGTGTGCCTCTACCAATGGGAGCAAGGCGATTTATTCTGAATCAGGTTCGCCCTAAGCCTCTTTTTAGCCATGACCAATGTGTGGGATGCGGAGATTGTGTTAAGAATTGCCCGCCTCAGGCATTGAGATTAAACGATAAAAAAAGGCCCGAGATCGATCTCGAGGCCTGTATTCGCTGTTTCTGTTGTCAAGAGCTTTGTCCCCACCAGGCAGTGGAGATTAGTAAGCCGGGATTGGCGCGAAGGCTATTTAAATAACTTGAAAAATTAATCCCTGAAAATACTTGTCTGTCCATTGGGGAACACTATTCTTGTTCTTTTCGTGTCCAGCGGTTGCTGTCACGGATTCGATACTTTTCCATCATCCGGGCAAAGGCCTCCTCCAAATCGATGTTAAGGGAGTTCGCCATAGAAATGATAATAAAAAGGATATCGGCCATTTCCAAAGCCAGATCTCCTTCGGGTTCATCGGGCTTCTTCGGTTTTTCACCATAACGATGGTTGACTTCCCGGGCCAGCTCACCTACTTCTTCGGTTAGACGGAGCATCATGGATGAGGGTTGCCAATATCCTTCCTCGAATTGAGTAATCCAGTCATCTACTTGCTTTTGCCAATCTTTGATTTCCATAATTTGAAACCTCCCAGAGTTCTAAAGTAGTATTAGGTTCTTGAGTTAGAAAAAAATTAATAAATTATTAAGATGAAGTGTGCTATACTATCCTTTAATTTACTCCTATTAAAGTGTAAAATAAATTCCTGAGACGAGCAAGGGATTCAGCCCCTCTATGCAGAATTGTATGGAGGAACAAGAAAAGCAGAGGAGGTAGACCGTGAGTCAGTTGCTTTCACAACTACAATCATCTTTTGATTGGCGAACAATACTGGATATTGCGGTCGTGGCCATTGTTCTTTATCAGCTCTTGATGCTGATTAAGGGAACTCGTGCTGTTCAGCTTCTTAAAGGAATCCTTGTGCTGCTTATTTTGTCCAATATTGCTCAGTTTCTGAAATTATCCACTATCAATTGGCTGTTGGATCGACTCTGGTCCATGTTCTTTATCGCCTTGCCGGTTGTTTTTCAACCGGAGTTACGCCGGGCTCTGGAGCAAATCGGCCGTGGTAAGTTCTTCATGCGCCATCCTCAAACTGTGGGCAATGAGGCTATGATTCAGGTGATCGATGAATTGGTGCGATGTACCCAAGTGCTTTCTAAAAACCGGATCGGGGCGCTAATGGTTATGGAGAGGACCACAGGCCTGCAAAACTATGTGGAGACAGGCATTAAAATCGATGGTGTGGTTTCTTCAGAATTCTTACTTAATGTGTTCATTCCTAATACTCCTCTTCATGATGGAGCAGTTATCATTCGCAGCGATCGTGTCGCGGCGGCAGGGTGCTTTTTACCCCTTTCCGAAAGCAATGCTATTCAAAAGGAACTGGGAACACGCCATCGGGCAGCCATAGGGCTCACGGAAGTATCCGATTCGGTAGTTATCGTCGTATCTGAAGAGACAGGAGCTATATCCGTAGCAATCGATGGAGTATTGACACGTTTCCTTGATGAAAAAAGCTTGAAGGAATTATTGTGCCGCGAGCTTCAAGTGGATACCACGATTAAGAGTTATGTACCCTTTTGGAGGTCATGAGCATGAAAGAGATGTTACAACGGAACTTAGGATATAAAACCATTAGTTTGGTCTTGGCTATTCTTTTTTGGCTTTGGGTAACCAGCCAAGGAAACAGCCAGACCTTGGATCGGGATCCAACGTTAACCCTCTCCTTGATCACTAAGAATACGCCTGCCAATTCAATGATTATGACTAAGCTGCCCTCGGTAAGGGTTAAAACGGAGGGGTATAACCCCAGCATCAATGTCAATGAGCTTTTTGCTTATGTGGATCTCAGCGGCAGCGAGCCTGGTGAACATGACTATGAAGTGAAGGTTGATCCCATTCCTAATATTAAGATCGTCGAGATTTCTCCCCGGGTGGTCACCTTACAACTGGATACAGTAGAAGAAAGAATGCTTCCAGTGACGGTGGAGGTTTCAGGAGCACCTGCTAACGGCAAAAAAGTCGGGGAGACAATCGTTAAGCCCAGTGTGGTCAATGTCAGAGGGCCCAGCAGCCTTTTAGGTGAAGTGGATAAAGTCCTGGTGGAGCTTAGTGTGGCCGGAGCCAGTGAAACTTTACAAGTATCCCGCCCCCTCTTGTTCCGTGACAAAAACGGGTTGGCCATCTTCGGACCTGATCCCAGTGTAGAGACCATTACTTCAAGCCCTACCAGTGTTGATATCATTGTCCCCATTGTGGCAAAAGAGTTGGAAAGTAAAATGGTTCCTCTTAACGCAACAACCACAGGGACACCTGCCGAAGGAAAAGAAGTACGTTCCATTCAGGTAATTCCCAGCGGAGTTCAGGTCTATGGTGAACCCGAAGCTCTTGCACAGTTCAGCGCTTTAACTATTGGTTCTGTGAATATTGACGGACTGTCTGAGACGAAAACTTATGAAATATCTTCGGACAAGGTGAGCTTGCCTGAAGGATTAAACTATGGGTCCAGAACAACTTTCTCAGTCATTGTGGAAATGGGCAGTACCATTCAGGATAAAACCCTCTACGATCTTCCCATTGTGCTTAGGAATCTTCCTGGGGATTTAGTCCTTGAGAAACCGCTTCCTGAAGTCAGTGTGACGGTTAGAGCTTACCCGGAAATTCTCAATAACTTGACAAAAGAGCAGATTTCTCTCTGGATCGATGCGACCGGTAAAGCGGTAGGAGAGCATACTGTTAAGGTTTACTGGCAGCTGCCTGCCGGTGTTGAGATGGTTTCCATCCCGGATGTTACCTATACACTAAAGGCCAAAGATGATCCCCCTAAAGAACCGGATAATCCGGGAACCCCAGGTAACCCGGGAAATCCAGGCAATTCGAGTAACCAGCCGGTAGTGTAAGATACTTCAGAAGCCTGTAAAGAAGAGATGTACCCTAAGTAAGTGGAGGTATACCCGTTGAACCTCATATGGACAAATTTGCGGGTGCCAGTAGAAGAGGATGAGCGACAGCTTCCTCTGATGATAGCCCGTAAGCTTAAAGTTTCCCAGCAGAGCATCTCCAACCTGCGTATTTTGCGCCGTTCAGTGGATGCCCGCAAGAAGCCTCAATTACTTTTTTCCTATACCCTCGGATTTTCTCTGGATATTCCGTATAAAGAAGTGAATCGTGTTTTGCATCGAGTAGCTGATCTCAAGCCTGAACCCCAGATTATGGCAAAGCCTTTGATGAAGCCCGAGAAAAACTTAAAGCATCGTCCTATCGTGGTTGGAGCTGGACCAGCAGGGTATTTTGCTGCTCTGACTTTAGCCAAAGGCGGCTATGCGCCACTGGTTCTTGAGCAGGGGGATGATGTGGAGACCCGGAGCTTAAAGGTGGAGAATTTTTGGAGAACAGGTCAGCTGGATACTGAGAGTAATGTTCAATTTGGAGAAGGGGGAGCAGGAACCTTCTCTGATGGAAAGCTAACCACCCGCATTGCGGATCCTCGCATTACGGAAGTATTGGAGACCTTTGTAGAACAAGGGGCTCCTCCAGAAATTCGTTTTCTGGCTAAGGCTCATATTGGAACTGATATCTTAAAAATTGTAACCCAGAGGCTTCGGGAAAAAATCCAATCCCTGGGTGGAGAGGTGCGTTTTCGCGCTAAACTCACAGGTTTACGTCATCAAAACGAGAAGATTATCGGCGTTGAAGTGAATCACCAGGAAGTCATTTCAGCAGAGGCAGTGATCCTGGCTATCGGGCACAGTGCCCGGGAAACCTATCGCCTATTGCTGGCACAAGGAATTCATCTGGAACAGAAGGCATTTGCCGTTGGACTTCGGATCGAGCATCCCCAGAAGCTCATTAACATCAGCCAATATGGAGTGGAGTTCCATTCCAAACTAGGCCCTGCCGATTATCAGCTGACATATCAGGACACAACAACCGGGCGAGGGGCCTATGCGTTTTGCATGTGTCCCGGCGGCAAAGTGGTGGCAGCCGCTTCAGACGTAGAGCGGTTGGTAACCAATGGCATGAGCGAATATCGGCGGGATACAGAAATAGCTAACAGTGCCCTGGTAGTAACTGTAGGAAAAGATGATTTTCAAGGGAAGCATCCTTTAGCCGGAGTTGAGTTTCAAGAGCATTGGGAGCATCAGGCGTTCTTAGCTGGTGGTCGTGACTATAAAGCTCCGGCCCAAAGTGTTCGGGACTTCTTAGCAAAGAGGGTTTCAAGAGACTTTCTCTTGCCTTCCAGTTATACCCCGGGCATCCGTCCTGTTGAACTCCACGGGGTTTTACCACAAGCCGTGGGTGATGTGTTGGATAGAGCCCTGTTTTTCTTTGACCGAAAAATTCAAGGTTTTGCCGGCGAAATGGGGACCCTGACAGGAATTGAAACCCGAACCAGTGCTCCAGTGCGTATCACCCGGGATAAAGCAGGAGAAGCCTTGCATATCCAAGGGCTTTTTCCCGCCGGTGAAGGGGCAGGTTACGCCGGTGGGATCATGAGTGCCGCCGTAGATGGAATCCGCAGCGCCGAGCGAATCATGGCTCAGTATAATCCTGCAGATTGAATGAGCCTTTTTGTGAAATATTACAAAAGAGAATCAGATATATTTATGTTTTAGAGTCTATTATTGAGGAATAAGATGATAATGACGGCAATGCTTTGTCTTAGTAATCTAATATGCCCATAACTTAGTAGCATTATGGAAGGGGTAGTTTATTTGGGTAAATTGTTTGGAACGGATGGGGTACGGGGTGTGGCCAATAAGGAGTTGACACCTGATTTAGCCTTTCGTTTAGGTCAAGCCGGTGCCTATGTGTTGAGCAAGGAACACCCCCATCCACGCATTGTAATCGGCAAAGATACCCGGATCTCCGGGGATATGTTGGAAGCGGCTTTAATTGCCGGGATATGCTCTGTAGGAGCTGATGTATTAAGAGTAGGAGTTTTACCCACTCCAGGGATTGCCTACTTAACACGTACCTTAAAAGCCAGTGCTGGAGTCGTCATCTCAGCATCTCATAACCCGGTTCAAGATAATGGAATAAAGTTTTTTTCCTCTACAGGTTACAAGCTGCCTGATGCGGTAGAGGAAGAGATTGAAGATCTTGTCCATAGTCATGAAAAACCCTGGGCAATCCCCGTTGGTGGTGAAGTTGGGCGGGTGATAGAGATTCATGATGCTCAGCGCCGGTATATGGATTTTTTGAAAGGGACGGTGGGCTCCCTTGCCGGAATTAAGGTGGTTTATGATGGCTCCAATGGTGCCGCATCTCAGGTGGGACCCCAAGTTCTTCGGGAGCTGGGAGTGGAGGTGATCCCTCTATCTGTTACTCCTGATGGAATCAATATCAATGCAGGTTGCGGTTCCACCCACCCGGAGGTACTTCAACAAGCTGTAATCGAGCATAAGGCCGATTTGGGGTTGGCGAATGACGGTGATGCGGATCGTTTAATAGCTGTAGATGAAAACGGAGAAATCGTCGATGGGGATTTCATTATGGTTATCTGCGCTTTAGAACTTAAAGCCAAAGGGCAGTTGATGGAAAATTCTGTTGTAGTCACTGTCATGAGTAATCTGGGTTTGCATATCGCTTTAAAAGAAGCTGGAATTAGAGTTTATGAAACTCAGGTAGGCGATCGTTATGTCATGGAAGAGCTCCTCAAAACAGGGGCGAGGCTAGGTGGGGAACAATCCGGGCATATTATCTTCCTGGATCATAACACCACCGGGGATGGCTTGCTTACGGCTTTGCAGCTCTTAGCAGTGCTTAAAGAGCAAGGAAAACCTATTTCGAAGTTGGCGGCCAAAATGCAGCGTCTACCTCAGGTGCTGATTAATGTCCGAGTTAAGGATAAGAAGAAAGCTATGGAAAACCCTTATGTCTTTCAAAAGGTGGAGGAAGTAAAGCGTTTCCTGGGAGAGCGGGGACGGGTCCTCGTACGCTCTTCAGGAACTGAGTCCTTGGTTCGTGTTATGGTAGAAGGTCAGGATCATGAGCAACTCATGGGTCTGGCTCAATCCGTAGTGGATATTATTAAGCGGGAAGAACTTTAGAGGATCTTGGTTAAATTTAACCAAAAGAAAATATTTACTGTAGATATTTTTCAAAGAAAACGTATAATGTTCATGTACCTCTAACTAATTGTGGAGCGTACATGAACATCCTTGATAGGGGAGATGTGTAAGAGGAAAGAGCAAAGTAGATGAGTATAACAAAGAAAATCTGTGTGGTTAAGAACTGGCAAGTTCATACAGCGCCTGGACCGTAATCGAGTTACGAACTTGAATATCGATTAGGGTTGACGAGGAGGAGGGTTATCGAAAGACTCGGCGGATGCCCTCCCGGTGTCTTGACACCGTAAGCTTATTACAAAAGCGTGAAGTAATTTGCGGGACAAAAGGTAAGCTTCAAGGAGCGGGAGTAGTCTACCCTTTTTGACGATCTCTTTGTTCATATAGCCAGAAAACCTTAAACCGCTCGGGGAGCGGTTTTTTATTTCACTATTAGAAAATATAAACGTACGCTATATACTTTCTAAGCACCTTTAGAGACTTCCTTGCGTATGCATGCATGTGAAGCAGAATTGAGAGGAGAAAAAAGACTATGTGTGGTATCGTTGGATATATTGGTAAACGCCCGGCTATTCCCGTTTTATTGGATGGATTAAAGAAGCTTGAATATCGCGGGTATGATTCAGCAGGAGTAGCAGTCCTTGAGCAGGATGCCATTACGACCTGCAAGGCTGTAGGCAAATTAGCTGTTCTGGAAGATAAGCTGGGAACAGATTTTTCTCAGACCTGTATCGGTATCGGACATACCCGATGGGCGACCCATGGCCGCCCCTCCGATCTCAATGCGCATCCCCATTTGGATACTGAAGCGAAATTTGCCGTAGTCCATAATGGGATCATTGAGAACTATATCGAGTTGAAGGAATGGCTGGTCGAACAAGGTCATACCTTCGTTTCAGAAACAGATACAGAGGTGTTGCCCCATTTAGTGGAGTATTTTTATAAGGAAGACTTAGTCACAACAGTACGTGAAGTGCTCAACAAGCTCAAAGGTTCCTTCGCTATTCTGGTGATGAGCCGTCAGGATCCGGATATTCTTGTGGCTGCCCGTAAAGATAGTCCCATGGTTGTGGGATTAGGAGAAGAGGAATTCTTTGTAGCCAGTGATATTCCTGCTATCCTCAACTATACCCGCAAAACCTATATCATTGAAGATGGAGAGATGGTTATTCTCACTAAAGATGGGGTAGAGGTTACAGATTTTGAAGGAAAAGAAAAGGAAAAGCAGCTTTATGAAGTGAAATGGGATGCCGTAGCGGCTGAAAAGGCCGGCTATGATCATTTCATGCTTAAAGAAATTTACGAACAGCCTCGCGCCCTTCGGGATACTTTAATCAGCCGCTTAGAAGACGACAGGGTCGTTCTTAATGAAGTGGATCTGACTGCGGAACAACTGAGAAGTTTCAGGAAAATCTTTATCGTGGCTTGTGGCACAGCTTGGCATGCAGGCTTAGTAGGCAAAACTCTTATTGAACGCTGGGTTCGTCTCCCGGTAGAAGTGGATATCGCTTCAGAATTCCGCTATCGTGCTCCCCTGGTAGATGAGCATACTTTAGTTGTTGTTATCAGCCAATCTGGTGAAACTGCCGATACTTTGGCAGCCCTCCGGGAGGCCAAGAGAAACGGTGCCCGCATAGTTGCCATTACTAATGTAGTGGGAAGTTCTGTAGCCCGTGAAGCCCATGATGTAATCTACACCTGGGCCGGTCCGGAAATCGCCGTAGCCTCCACAAAAGCCTATACTACTCAATTGGAAGGGATGGCCCTTCTAGGACTTTATTTGGCTCAAACCCGCGGTACCCTGGCAACCGAAAAGATCCGGGAGGTAATCGCTGCCCTGCGCAGGCTTCCTGCTCAAGCCCAGGAGGTCCTCGACGAGTCTGAGCATATTAAAGATTTAGCTCAGTCCTTTGTTGAAATAGAAGATGCTTTCTTCATCGGCCGCGGCCTGGATTGGAATGTGGCTATGGAAGGTGCTCTAAAGCTCAAAGAAATCTCATATATTCATGCGGAAGCCTATGCTGCCGGAGAGCTCAAGCATGGCACTCTGGCTTTAATCACCGACAAGACCCCTGTCATTGCCTTGGCTACTCAAATAGATGTCTACGAAAAGACCCTATCTAATATTATTGAGGTCAGAGCCCGCGATGCCCGAGTCATCGGTATCACCTTCAAAGGCAATAAGGACCTGGACAAGTTAGTGGACCGTGTAATCTACCTGCCCGAAACCATAGCCGAACTGGCTCCAATTCTCACTGTAATTCCAATGCAGCTCCTGGCTTATTATGTTTCCGTGGCCAGAGGCTGCGACGTGGATAAACCGAGGAATCTGGCGAAAAGTGTAACAGTCGAATAATTTTCTGATGCTATTGATAAAGCCCAGGAATGGCGCCGTTTTTCGTCGCTTGGTCCTGGGCTTCTCTTTAAATATCTTCAAGGAGCAGTCTATACTTTGTATAGAGTAGTTGCCAATCATGTAACTAAGGAAAAGAATAAAGAATTCCTTACGATTCGTATTTTTTCTAAAAAATGTAGAGGTTAATTCAGATCGATGTAGAATTAATATAATATACAAAGTAATTAAACAATTCTCTAAATGGGATTTGCACATTATTATTTTGAAAGGAAGTAATGCCAATGGAGCAGAATGTGAAACCTTTTGAAAAATTTTTCTCCGGTAGCCATCTGATTCTGGGCGAGGCAGGATCTGGAAAGACAAAATTAATATGGTCTATCCTTCAGAACAGAGAATATGTCAAAGAGAATTCAATCAATATTGTTCTTACAGACTCGGAGAAAAGAATGTGGCATGATTCTTATCAAAACCCCGTTACAATTATAAATCCGTATGATTCAGATATTTCTTGGGCTACTAATCCTAGCAAGCCAGGTATTTACTATTGTGCTTGTGATTATGCTCCAAGAATTATTACTTTTTTGGAGTGTTTGGCTACCTGGGCAATTCAAAATGAAAAAAAATTAGAGCAAAAGGTCCGTGTTTTTATTGATATATCCTCAAAAATATGGGCCCTTCCTGAATTTATTGAGCAAGTAAACAGATTGCACTTCATTGCAAGTAGTCAGGAAGATGATTCTATTGAAATTTGGGCAGTCCTGGGTAGTCTAAAGAAACTGACAAATCAGGCTAAACCAATCTTTTCCTGCATCAATCTGGTCCTAATGAATCCTATTTCTCCATCCTGGATAGATGAGCTTAAAGATATAGTAGGTATCCAATGCGGAAATCTTCGGGATAAATTGGATGGCATCCGTGTTGATAAGAAAGAGGGGTATTATTACGCTCCCTCTGATGATCAGGAGCTTTATTTCCAGTCCAATTAGTTAGTAATTAAGATTTCCAGTACCTCAAAATGATATAGTCTAAAATGCTCAAAATAGAACCCGTGGCAGAATCGGCAGTAATCCGGTTAATGCCACGGGTTTTGCATGCTTTTTTCTATTCCAGAAGCCATGTTTCGGCTTCTTCTTTACTCTCATACATTCTAAAGTGATTACCTTTATTGGTTTCTGCAGCCATCTCTCTAAATCGGCCCTTCTGCATGGTCTCTTGGGGAACAATAAGGGCGATTTTTATGCCATAGTTACTGAACTTTTGAATGATACCGCCTGCAACTCCGGTTTTAAGATCGAAGAAGTTTTCAGATAAGGTTGTATAGTGGAGCATAAGCCGGTTCAACTCATGCTCCCAACATAAAGAGATGAGGTCAAGGGTATCGTTCTCTGTATTTAATCGGTTCACAATAGAAATCAATTCAATATATTTCTTGTTCTCTATTTCTCTAATTTGATAATTCATTTTCTCTTTCTCCTCAATAAGTTGATGTTCATGCAATTTCCGGCAAGTTTCTTGAACCCAATTTAATTCGTGACTATAAGTTGAAATGATATTCTCCGAAATCATCTCCCAAATTAAACTTTCTCTGGAGGTTCGATTAGGTGAGTGGAGAGAACGTCTGGCTTTCTCCTGCTGCAGAGCTAAGTGTAGTTTGAGTTCATTTTCATAGCGTGAGAGACATTCATTTATTTCCTGATAATTTAAGATGTCCGACCAGGCAAACTGCACTAAAAAATTTTTTTTGAATTCAGGTGCTTCAGGTGAACACAATACCCATGCTTTGAGTTTTTTCAGCCCTTCGTCTGTTATGGTATATATTTTTTTTGAAGGAGAGCTTTCCTGATGGATCACTTCACTGGTAAGGAGCGCTTCATCTTGCATTTTGATAAGTGCTTTGTAAATTTGATTATTATTGCCGGACCAATACATGAAGGAGGATTCCTCAAAAATCTTTTTTAGTTCATATCCTGTAGATGGCTGCCAGCTCAAAATACCTAGTATAGCATGTTCGATTGACATAAAGCACCTCGCTTAAAATAACATATATTAAACATAACATATGTTATTGGTAGAGTCAAACTATACGATTTTAGTAGAAAAGAAACCCGTGGCGCTAATCAGAGCAATCCGATTATCATCACGGGCTTTTTCAACCATATCAGTTGGTATGCAGCTGTTATGCCTTATATATTCATATGGTAAAGATGCCTACCTCCTTGATCCAATGGATCAGTATGGCAACGATATTTGCCGGGATTTGTATACCGTATCTCTATGAACATTTGAAAATGAATGGATAGGAATAATCTTAAGATAATCAATCGAAGAAAAGAGTCGTCCTGAGTCAATGGGGGAAATTTTTGAAGTCGAATGGATAAGGCTTCTTAAGGTGAAACTTCATTGTTGTTGGGCTTGCGGATGACAGAGAATTTGTATTTGTCTCCGCGGTAAATGGCAGTCTTTTTTTCCAGGGGTTGATTTTGGTCAGAATAGATTACGGATTGAACGATAAAGATCGGGCTCCCTTTCTTAACTTCCAGGATGCTTGCAATATAACTGTCAGCTATTGAAGCTTCAATAGTTTGGCTTATGGTTCTCAGGTTGATTTCAGGGATGTTTTTGTATAGATCCAGAGTAGTAAAGGATTCGTGCCGAGAAGAAGCTGCCTCAGCAAGTTCCAGCATTTTCTGGCCTAACTCAACGGAAAAATAGGAATTATAAAAAGCCATGGGATTATCTTCGTTCAATCCAAGTAATTTTAACTGAAAGATGTGCTCAACCAAGGGAACATCAAGAATCTGACTAATTTCGTAAGAATTAGGCAAGACAAGGTATTCCATGAGCTTGGTATTGGGTTTAAGCCCTTTCATAAGAAGGGAATTCTGGAAGGGAGTAATGGTAAAAAGCTCTTGTTCTAATTTGGGTTCTGCCACAAAAGTACCTTTTCCGTGGGCTTTAAAAATCAGCCCTTCTTTTTCCAGATCATTCATGGCTTGTCGGACCGTAATGCGACTAACGTCATATAACTCGCATAATTCTCGCTCAGAGCACAGCTTTTCGCCTGGGAGGAGTTCACCATCTTTAATTTTTCGTGTGATCAAGTTCTTCAACTGGATATATAATGGAATTTGATTATCATTAAAAGCGTTTGACATATTACCACCGTCCTATTTTATAAATCTGACTTTAACATAGTTCTAAATTATTTACAAGACCAATTAAATGAGATGCATGACTGGTTATGACCATTTGAAAATATCATAAAAATTTTTTGTGTTTTAAGAAGGAATAAGAAGTAAGGATGTAGAATAGACATATCATAACTGGATATAACCAGTAATAATCACTGAGGTAAAATGAATGTAGTCTATTCAGTAGTCTATTCAGATGATGGTTACTGTAATTATCCGGAAAAAACTATAGGGGGATCTAGCATGAAAAAAGAATTGAAATTCCTTAGCCCTAACGGTCATCTTGGTTTTGGTCCGACAAAAGAGAAAAGTTTCTACATTGGAGTTAGTGAAAGTCCGGACTATATCTTATGCGATTCTGGTAGTGACGATATTGGACCTGGTCCTTTAGGTGCCGACATTTGCACAAGCTTAAAATCCACCCAGATCCACGACCTTGAACTGATGCTGGTGGAAGCACGCAGGCTGGGTGTACCAATGTTAATTGGCTCCGCGGGTGACACCGGCACTAATAAACAAGTGGATGCCTATGTTCAAATTATTAAAGATCTTGCTAAAAAGCATAATATACCAAAATTCAAATTGGGATATTTCTATTCAGAAGTTGATAAAAAGTATCTCATGACAAAGCTCGAAAACGGCGAAACTTTGGAAGGCTTAGACGGACGTAGCAATTTGACAAAGAAAGAACTTGAGAAGACCGATCGCATCGTTGCGGTAGCTGGAGTCCATCCTTATATTAAACTGCTTGACATGGGAGCAGACGTTATTATTGGTGGACGCTCCAGCGATTGCGTTATTTTTGCAGCTCCTGCCATTCAACAAGGATACCCGGAAAACCTGTCCTATTACTTAGGTAAAGTCCTTGAATGCGCGTCTTTCTGTGCAGAACCTTACGGCGGTAAGGAATCAGTAATGGGTATTATCAGTCACGAAGATGTAAAAGTCAAAGCGATGCATCCAGATCAAATGTGCACTGTGGCATCCGTTGCCGGCCATGCTATGTATGAAAGAACCAATCCTTACTTTGAGTATGTTGCCGGTGGCATGATGGATATGAGCCAATGTGTTTACGAACAATACGATGAGAAGACCTGCCGCATTACCAATCCTAAATTTCTACCTATTGAAGGTAAAGTCAAGGTTAAGCTGGAGGGAGCTGGAAGAGTAGGCTCCCGCTTTATCGGCATTGCCGGAATCCGTGACCCCTATTCCGTGCAAAATGTGGATCAAATGATTGAATGGGCTAAGAGTCAAGTCGTAGAACGGTTCGGAGAAAACGGCTATGAGCTCCATTATCATGTCTATGGTAAGAATGGAGTTATGGGTGATCTGGAACCCATTAAGGAAATCAAGTCTCATGAACTTTGTGTAATTGTTCAAGGTGTTGCCCCTACTAAAGAGATGGCTGAAGAAGTAGCAATGCTGGGCTGTCGTCAATTATTCTACGCGCGCCTACCGGAAGTTAAGGGAACAGCAGGCTCTGTAGCGTTTATCCTGGATGAAGTCGTACAAGCAACAGATGCTTATACATGGACCATGGATCACACTGTACCTGTGGATGATCCTATGGAACTCTTCAAAGTCAATATGATCGACGTAGAATAATCAAAATTAGAAGGGGAGATTTAAACATGGCAACAAGAAAACTTTCTGAGTTGGCTAAGACCATCCGTAGCAAAAATGCAGGTACTGACAGAATTACCTTTGATATCATTTTTAGAGAAAAAGAAAACTACGACTTAGTCAGAAAGAGTGGTGCTCTCACACGGGAAACTGTGAAAGAGCTATTTGGCCTGACAGACAGTGATATCGCTGATTTCGTGGAATTTGATCCTGCTTATGCTATTAAATTCACCATCAATAGAAAAAAACCCAGTGGAAGTGCCGGCGACAGCGATGTGTTCGGCAGCCAGCAATATCCTCCTTTACTGGATATCGAAATCTCAGTTTAACGATTCACTCAAGGTATTCCTTATCCTGGCCCCCTCCAAAGAGAGGGAGCCAGGGGAATAAAAATAAGATGAGGTGAAATTATGGGAGAAAAGGAAATGGGCCCAAAGCCAGAAAGAAAAACGTCAAAACTGCTACAAATTATTATACCTATTGTCATCGGTTTAATCATCGCGTTTATTATTCCCAATCCCGAGGGATTACCAACTAATGCCTGGTATTATTTTGCTGCTTTTGTGACAATTATCTTAAGCGTTGCTTTGGAAGCTCTCCCTATGGGAGCCATCGGCTTAATTGGAATCTCCTTTATAGCTATCTTTAACCTTCTTGGTAAAAGTGGTAAAGACACGTTAAGTTGGGCTATATCCGGTTTTTCTAACAGTGTAGTCTGGTTGGTTTTTGCGGCCATGATCTTTGCTGTAGCGCTGAAGGACACCGGTATTGGACGTCGGATTGCACTTTTCTTCATCAAAATTTTAGGTAAAACCTCATTGGGTTTAGGCTATGCAGTCACCCTTGCCGACTTCTGCCTTGGGCCATTTATGCCATCGAACACAGCCCGCAGCTTCGGCACCATGTACCCAATCACCAGAGCTACAGCAGAAGCCTTGGACTCTCACCCTGGTGAATCAGCGGGAAAAATCGGTTCATTCCTTCTCTTTACATCCTTTACAGCCACCTTCATCTCTAGCTCTACTTTCTTGACTGCCGCAGCCATGACGGTTCTTGGGATTGAATATATTGCTGCAGCTACCGGGTTTACTCCGATTTCCTGGATGGGTTACCTTGTGGGCTTCATTCCCCAGGCCTTAATTCTATTAGCTACGACTCCGTTAATTGCTTATAAGTTCTTCCCGCCTGAAATCAAGAAGTTCCCTCAAGCTCCAAATTGGGCGGCAGAACAGCTAAAAGAAATGGGGAAATTCTCAAAAAAAGAAATCACTACACTCATAATCTTTTTGTTCGCACTTATCGCGTGGATCAGCCTGGACGACATATTTCCTCCGGCTATGGTAGCCATTATGGCAGTTTCGGCAATGCTCTTAACCAAGGTTATTACTTGGGAACAGGTTATTGAAGAAAAGTCAGCCTGGAATATTGTCATGGTGCTGGGGACATTGATTACTTTAGCTAACGGTTTAAAAGATGTGGGATTCCTGGAATGGGTTTCTCAGGCTTCAGCAGCTTATTTGGTCGGATTAGCTTTATCTCCGGTTGTGATCATGATTCTACTGGCCTTGATCGACTTCTTACTTCACTACCTCTATGTAAGTATCACTGCCCATGTCACTACCTTAATGCCTCTATGGCTGGCTGTGGTCTCTGCTATTCCCGGCTTCCCTGTACAGCTGTTCGGAATGTTATTAATTCACACTAAAGAAGGTTTCGGAGCCTTGACGCCTTACGGTGCTGGTCACGGGGTCGGTTTCCTTCTCAGCGGCTACTTCCCTGATCACAAAAAGTTCTGGAAAGCTGAAAGTTTCTGGGCCTATACTTATTTTGCCTTGATGGTAGTCAGTATCCCATATTGGCTCTGGCTGTATGGTTGGATGTAAATATGAGTGTCAGTTCCAATATAATTGAAAAATAGAAAGAAAGCTTCTCGATAATTTCCATTATCGAGAAGCATTTTCACTTTGTAATATTATCGTGTTTAGTGGAGGGGCAGTGATAAATCCAGATATTGCAGGTATCTATAAGCGAAAGGAATGATCTCATGGAGAAGAAAAAGATGTCTCTTACCCTGAAAATATTTATTGGTATGACCTTAGGTATATTTATGGGTTGGTTTTTTGGGGACAAGGTTAGTTCTATAAAAGTTATTGGTGATATTTTTCTGCGACTCATTCAAATGGCTATCATTCCTTTAATCTTCACCGGAGTGTCATGTGCTATCGGCGGGTTAGGTGGAGATATGAAAAAGCTCGGTCGTTTAGGATACAAGCTGTTGATTTTCTATGTAGGAACCACAATTATCGCCATTGTCATTGGTGTGGGGATCGGTAATATGTTTCAGCCAGGAACAGGTATTACTCCTCCAACCGATCTCCTTTCTTCACCTGTAAGTGAAGTATCTGCACCTTCTGTTTCAGAGGTTATTCTGAAAATGGTACCTAAAAATCCTGTAGATGCCATGGCTCGCCAAGATATGTTTCAGATTGTGATTTTTTCTGCCTTTTTTGGTCTGGCTTTATCCATGTTGGGGGATGCTGGAACTCGGATTTTATCAACGTTTAGCGTCATCAACTCTGCAGCAATTCAGATGATCACCATCATTATGAAAATGGCCCCTTACGCTGTATTTGCTTTGATGACCTGGGTAACAGGAACTGTGGGGATCGAGGTTTTGATTCCTTTGGCTAAATATCTCGTTACTTTGATCATTGCTCTCATTTTACAGACATTTTTTGTTTGCGGAATCGTAGTATGGGGTATCGCCCGAGTAAGTCCCGTCCAATTCTATCGAAGAAGCCTGAATGCGATGATCGTGGCGTTTACCACATGTTCATCAGCGGCCAGTTTACCTATATCTATTGAGACAGCCCAGAGGAACCTCGGTGTCGGTAAAACTGTAAGTCAGTTCGCATTACCGCTGGGGGCAACGATGAATTCGGATGGAACCGCAATGTTCCACGCTGTGGCCAGTATTATGATCGCTCAGTTTTTCGGTATTGAGTTCGGATTAACACAGCAAATTATGTTGGTTTTCTTTGCTGTACTTATTGGCCTAGGTGGTACTGCAGTGCCCGGAGGTGGGATGGTGACTCTGGCTATTGTCCTCAACGCAGTTGGACTTCCTATTGAGGGAATTGCGTTATTGGCCGGAGTGGACCGGATTGCAGAGATGTTTCGTGCAGTATTGAATGTAACCGACGATCTATCAGGTGCAGTTGCTATTGCCGCTTGGGAAAAGGATTTTGATAAAGAAGTGTTTTATGGGCGAAAGGAAGTCGTTTTGGACTAAAGGTCCAACGATTCCTTAATGGCACGAATAAACTCGGGAGTCGTCCCACAGCATCCGCCAAACCATTTCACCCCCAGACTAGCCATAGCCTGGATATACCGGGCGAATTCCTCGGGCTCCACATCATAGACAGTCCGGTTCTCAATCAATTTTGGCAATCCAGCGTTGGGTTGAACTAAAATAGGTAGTTGGGTGGAAGACACCATGGTTTCCACGATGGGCAGCATTTCACTGGGGCCTAAAGAACAATTGACGCCAACAGCATCAACACCATATTCCTCCAGTGAAGCTACCACTGTCTTGACATCCTTGCCCATTAAGGTTTTTCCTTTTTGCTGGAAAGTAAATGTGCAGATAACTGGTAGGGAAGAATGATCCTTAGCGGCTCTAATAGCTGCGTGCGCTTCCGTTAGATCAAAAAAGGTCTCGATTAATATCAGATCGACATTTCCGGTTAAGGTCGCTGCTTTGATTTGACGGCTATATAAGTCATATACCTCTTCAAAAGATAAATCCCCTAAAGGTTCAACAAGTTCACCGGTCGGTCCCATATCCAAGGCAACCAAATTCTTGTCTGCCGCCTTGCGGGCAATGGCAACAGCCGACTGAACGACTTCCTCTACGCTATATCCAGTTCCGTTTAGTTTTGTTTCAATAGCTCCAAAAGTATTGGTAGTGACTATGGTGCTGCCGGCCTTGATGTATTGCCTATGGATTTCTTCAATAATCTCCGGCCTTGTTATATTCAATACTTCCGGAGGTTGACCGGGGTTAAGGTCGTACTTTTGCAGCATGGTGCCCATGGCCCCATCAAAAATGATATAAGATTCTTTATTAAGTATCATGAAAAAACCTCCAAGTAAAGTATTGAGGGAATAATAGTGCTCATTGCTTTCTGACTTAATAGCCTATCCCTTATAGTTTTATATAATAAAGAAAGTAGTTCAGATTCGCAAGTAAACCTTGAGCGATTGAAATAGAATCAGCCATATCCAATTGTGCATTGACAATCAGCAAAATAGTCTATAAATTCAGAATATGGTATATACAATTTTGACAAGATATCAAATCCATAAAGGGAGGTAAAAATGTGATAAATATCAGTAAATATAAAGATATCATCATTACTCATGGTGTCTGCAGTGGTATCGGCACCAAGATGAATGTCTATATTTACTTAGTGGATGGGCTGCTCTTTGATACAGGACCATCCGCCTTGCAAAAGGACACAAGGGAATTTTTCAACAGGCAAGTCATTGAGAAAGTCGCTCTTACCCATGTTCATGAAGATCATTCCGGCCTGGCCCATTGGTTACAAAAGAATAAGCGAGTACCCATCTATCTGCACCCTGAGGCCATTAAGGTTGCGGAGAGAAAGGGAAAATACCGGTTATATCGTCGCTTTATCTGGGGAGGCCGGGAACCCTTCGATCCTCAAGCCATGCCAGAGGTGATTCGAACGGAGCGATATGTCTTCAACGCCATTGATACACCCGGCCATACGGAGTTCCATCATGTATTCCATGAGAAGGACCAAGGATGGCTTATTACAGGAGATCTGTATGTGGGTCGTAAATTGCTCTTAGCCTTTTACGAAGAAAATATGATTCAGATGATCGCTAGCCTGGAAAAAGTGCTGCAGCTTGATTTTGATACGATATTATGTTCTCATGCCGGTGTTGTTCCCAAAGGCAAGGAAAAAATGAGGCAGAAGTTGGATTTCCTTACAGAATTGCAGGGTAAGGTGAGGGAATTGAGGGCTAAAGGTCTTACCGATGGCGAGATAGATAAAATAATATATCCCCAAAAACGGGCTGTCAAAACCATCTCCGGGGGAGAATGGTCATCTTACAATATCATTCATACTATTTAAGAGTACTATAAATAAGCTGGACCTTCACGCTCTCTTTACACATAGTTCTTACGCTAGTATTAGGCAAATACCACCAGTTGGCTCACTTCTTTCGATGAATGTCTTTCCTAAACAATAAGATGCTGTGATTTTTTGCTAAATATCTTGTTTTTACAGGGGGGATTCGTTAGAATTAGGTTTTGAAAGATTGGATTTTTTTACCTGACATAGACTTTGTTTTATAAGTGGACAAGGTTTTTAATTTTCTGGTGCGAGTGATGGCGTTAGTACCCGTGGGTAAGGAGTGAGAAATTAGTGAAGGTATTTCAGCGCTTGAAAATCTTTTTCGGTCTAAATGCGAGAGATGAAATAGGTTATTATATAGAGAATAATTACAGATTTAATCCCTTATTTGAAGCTATAACAGAGCTGCCCAATAGATTCTACTTTGAAGAGAAAGTGAATCAACTTATAACCAAGAATGAGGATCCAGGTAAAACATTTGCTCTCCTCTACATGGATATTGATAATTTCAAGAATATCAATGATTCTTTAGGACATTCGTCAGGGGACGTACTTATACAATATATCGGAGAGATACTTAAGAGACAAGTCAATGAGCCAAGAAATGTTTCCACAATAGCATGATGTAAACAATTGCAGGTTGCTCGAGATGAGGCAGCCTGCTGCTCTATTAATCATGATAATAGGTGAGATTTGCGTCAAAACAAGGGGAAGATAGAATCAATATTAAGCTAAAAATGAAGAAAGAAACAAATTCACCATGGAGCCGTGATATTTCCATAATGTACATGTAGATCTTGGCTCACGAATCATGTTAATCTGCTTATAGTAATTCTAAATTTTGATCCGATTCAAATCCAATTCTGAATGATCATATATTTTTCATCAGGAGAAGAATCACCATGTAATGGAGGTGAGGTCGTGTGAAGAGGGTTATCCTTTTGTTAGCATTAGTTCTAGCAATGGTGAGCTCGATTACGGCAGGGACCCTTGCATCTTATACTGTGGCTATTGACAATCTGGCTGGAGGCAATGTGGTTGCCAAGGAGTTTATTTTCGTCGGCGAAGGAACGGACACCTTTCAAGAGGGTTTGAAAATAGCACCTTCAGAGATTCTTCAATGGCAATTTAAAGTGAAAAACTATGAAAGACATGTGGTTACTGAGACCGATATGTACTATAAGCTTACTTTTGATATATTTGCCTCCCCTGGCAAAAAGGCTATTGATCCCCTTACAGTAACCGTGAAGGATGGGACGGGGGCTATTCTCAACCAGATGACGGGGGTGGGGACATTTGACCTTCTTGGTACCTTCCCCCTTTCGGAAACAGGTCAAGAGCGAAATGTTTTAGTAGAGATCGCTTGGCCCGATGGAGGTAAATCGGATAAGGATTATGCCGGAAAAGAGTTTGGTACCAGTATCATAGTGAATGCCCAGGCTTCCCAAGTGCCCTTGGACAGCAACCCAAATCCGGAAACTCCTGAAAGTCAGGTAAGTGTGCTTTATGAAACCACTACCCCTTGGCAGAACGGGCAAAGCGGAGAGTATCAATACGAATACAAGGTTACCATTACCAACAATTCCTCTGTATCCATTGAAGATTGGTATATAACCTTCTTTCTTCAAAATGATCGATTGAATAATGCCTGGAATGCCAAGCTAATATCTCGTTCTGATGAAGGAATTTATCGGTTTGAAAATCCAGCCTATAACAATGTGACTATGGATAACATCTTACCTGGGCAAAGCGTGTCTTTTGGAGGCTTGGCCAGTGGAATGGGTACGGAAACACTTCGGAATATTGGTGTTGGTGGTAGTAACACAAGCCTTATCACCAATGTTAATGTTATACACCAGCCTTAATGAATCGAAGGAGGAGGGGATATGAGAGCAAAGGTTATTTTAATTTTAGCACTAACGGTTATGGTTCTTGGTTCCCTAACGGTGAGCACTCTTTCCAATTATAATAGCGTATCCAGTTTCGGAATAAGTATCACGCCATATTAAAAATAAAGCATAACATCATGGAGGTAATAACGAATGAAAAAGGCTCTAAGCATAATCGCGCTAGCTTTAGTGGTATCCACATCCATCATTTCCGGAACTTTGGCTATGTATACTACAGATATTGATGCATTGGCTCAAGGCAGTACAGTGGCTAAGGAGTTTATTCTGACTGAGGGGGGGACAGATACCTTCGTTGAAAATGTCAAGATTGCCCCTTCGGAAACCATGAGCTGGCAGTTTAGCGTCAAAAACTTTGAAGGTGCTGTAGTCAGTGAAACAGCTATGGATTTAGATATTGATGTAAATGTTGTGGCGGCTGACGGTAAAAAAGTTATTGCTCCTTTGGTGTTTACCGTGGAAAATTCTAAAGGAGATGTGGTCGGTACCGTAAATTCTTTAGGTAAAGTGGAACTTAATGACGAGTTTGTTCTTAGTGCCCAGGGGCAGGAAAAGGTCTATACCGTATCCGTCAATTGGCCCAGCGATAATAATGTAGATATTAACTATGCAGGAACCGGCTACGGAACAGCTATTCAAGTCTCTGTAACAGGTACCCAAAAGTAATCTGCTTCACTGAGGTAAATTTAAATAGAAAATGGGTTTCATAGGCAAATAAGCGACAGATTTCTGGAAGCGGAAACATTAGTTTAAACTAGTGTTTCCGCTTTCTGCTCTTTCATTAAGGATAGCTTAAATGTAATACTTCTTTAAAGATGTAGACTAAAGCATTGCTGGGGTTGGGGACTTCAATACCCATAGCCAGCAGTAAGGATAGAATAAAGCCAATCGACAGGAGAAAGATGACTGTAATAAGTTCCCGCCAATATTTTTTTTGAATTAATTCCGGTAATTCGAATAATACCACCCCTAAGAAAACTATGACTAAGAGCAGAATACTCACCCTTTATCCCCCCCGTGTTTGTTTGGGTAATTTTCGAATTTTAGCTAGCAATAATGTGAGGATAGGAAGGAAGACTTCAAAGGGAAGAGCAAAGAAAGGCCATACATCCACAGTGGTATCGATATTTAATAGAGAAGATTCATGAACAATTAAGCTTAAACAGATGCCGATAATTCCTAAGGGGACTACTAGAGGGAGATAAGAGCGTAAGCGAAGGAGCTGAGCTATGCCTAGAACTGTCACATAATAAAAGAGACTGCCCTTGATAAACAGCATAATAATCAAAGCAATGGCATACAGCACCTCTAACCGGGTAAGATAATTGCCGATATCGATTAAGCGAATACTCTCATAAGAAGGAGAAGTCAGGATGCCCACTAAAGAACCCAGCACCGTAGTATTGCGAATAATAGGCAAAAGTAAGAAAAGTGCTCCAAAACAAAAGCCAAATAGGATAGAGTGTTTAATTTGTTTTTTGTTATTGACATTGGGCAGGAAGAACAAGAAAATGACGATTTCCAGATATGGAATGGTGATCATGATATGAACGCCTTGGATAAAATCAAGCATGGGCGTGTCAAAAAGGGGAATAAGGTTTGAGAAATCCATCTCCGGAATAAGTAAAGTCATAGTTGAAAAAGTTATAAACAAAGTAATTACAACAAAGAGTGGATTAACTCGAGCAATAACTTCCAGGCCTAGCCTTACGGCCCAAGCACATACAAAAGTGAACATGAGCAGAACAATCCACATAGGAGTTTCAGGAAGTAGGTACGTTAACAAAAAATCTCCCACATAAACCAGATTATAGATGAGAAGGTTGAAGATAAAGACGATATAGGCTGCAGAGATTAACTTACCGATCAAAGGGCCGTAGACAACATCATGGATCTCCAGCAAGTTGTTTTGTGGGAATTTCTGAGCAAGCCGGATATAGATCAAAACCATAGGCAGACTAAGAATGAACCCGATAATGACGGCAAGCCAATTATCTTGGTTAATGATTTGCGTGGAATAGGGCACTGTTACGAGGCCCCCTGTGACAAAACCGATGACCAAAAAGTTGAGCTGTGAACTCGAAATAATTTCCTTCTCAAGCTTTATCAAAATTCTCTACTCCTTATCTGGTACGGGAGGATAATGTATCCGGCCCGAACGTTCGATGCTGGTGTCTACAGTGACTTCTACAATAACCTCTGGAAAAATTTCATCCCAGTGCTCCCTCATATTTTTCCATTCTTTGAGGTGATCTTTGCGTACGACTTCACCAAAGCCGAAGATATCCGCATTGAGTTCCTGAGCCTTTTTGAATGCTGCCAGAACTTCATCTTGAATAGCTGCGGCCTTATTTCGCTCAATAGCCGCCACCTTTTCTTTTGTTCTTAAATTTTCAGCACAATACTGAGCTGCCAATGCACCTTTTTCTTGAATATAAACCTTTATAACCACCTGGTTATCCAATATCTCCGCACTGACCTTAGTCTTGGAATCAATAATTTCCAGGCTGACTTTACTGCCGCACTCGGGGCACTCCACATCGATAATGCCACTCTTTACTTCATCTCTTGCCCATAATAACCCGCGGGTTTCGTACTTATTTAATTCCCCAACGAGTTTATCGCCTTTGAAAACAGCTGTTCCTTTAACCTGAAGTGATTCGTTGCCTCCTTTACGGATAATTTCAACAAGGGGGGCGGTCGGCGCAGTGGTTGGGCTGATTAGATCAGAAAGAAAGTCATTGAGCTGGCTTGTACTGGTTTGAGAGTTTGGGTCTTGATCATCAAGCAATTTGGAAATATTGATTGCAGGGATCTTATCTATTACAGGCTTAATATTCAAAACATCCCTAGCATTACCTTCCGAGACAACGAGCCAAATATTCAATCTGGTTTCATGATCCCGGGCAAAAAAGTCGAGTTCTTTCTGGATGCCTTCCTCGGCATAGTCTCGCCCGAGAATCAGCACTTGGGTATGAGGAAAATAGAGTTTGCGATTAGATTCATGGGTAAAGTCCCGCAGGATGGAGAAAAGGGTGTCGCCGGTGTTTTGGATATTCCAAAAAGCTTGACTGTCTGGCCCGCCTAAGGAAGACGACTTGAGCGCTTTTGGATTGGCGATCTGGGCTGTGACCTGGATTTGATTCGGCTCCTGGGCCTTATCTATTCCTAAACCCATGACGATGGCTAAAGAATTTAATTCTCGTTGATTCCAACATCCTGTTATATTTAAAATTAACAGGGTGCACATCAAAAAGATAACGATTAAATATTTCCGGCTTTTCATAGATATCTTACTCCATCGATCATTATTGCACGTAAACTATTGATTTGGATTATCCCGGGGGTTCCTGTTTTTGGAGGGGGGTGTTGGTTTTAATCTAAAGGCTTGTCTTTGGGGATCATTCCAGCCAATCAAACGGGGACGGGTGAGCATTGCCCATAAAGGGAACCGAACAATGGTATCTTTTAAATCTATAGGGGTGAGCGGGGCAAAGGGAGAAAAAAAAGGAGTACCGAAGGATCTCAATGATGCCAGGTGGATCATAACTCCGATAAATCCTATCATGATTCCAAAACCACCCATGGCTCCTGCGAGAAGAACCATAATTAGTCTCAAGACGGCTCCTGAATCTGTTTGAGCAGGAACGGTAAAGCTGGCAACTGCTGTTAATGATATGACGATAACCATAGGTTGACTGACAAGTCCGGCTTGGACAGCGGATTCGCCGAGTACCAAGGCACCAACGATACTGACAGCTTGACCCACAGGGCGGGGCAGTCGAATTCCAGCTTCTCTAAGAATTTCGAAGACCGCTCCCATTGATAGGGCTTCAATAACGGCTGGAAAGGGAACATCTTCCTCAGCAGCAGCCATGGTAAACAGCAGGGGAGTAGGAATTAATTCTTGATGAAAGGTGCTCAGGGCGACGAAAATTGCCGGCCCAAAGACAGAAATAAAATAAGATAGAAAACGGATCATTCGCACGATACCTACAAAGTAGGGGCGGGAATAATAATCTTCCGTACTCGCAAAACTTTCGATGAAGAGTACGGGAACGGTCAGCACGAAAGGAGTACCATTGATCAAAAGGGCGGCACGTCCCTCCAAGATTTTTGCTGCGACAGCATCGGGTCTCTCGCTGTTGCCTACTGTGGAAAAGATCGAAAAGGGCGCATCTTCGATAAATTGTTCAATATAGCCTGACTCCAGAATGGCATCAGTATTGATTCGATCAAGTCTGCGTTTGATCTCTTCGATGAGTGAGGGGTTGACTATTCCCTTGATGTAAGCTATGCAAACGACAGTTCTGGTTTCTCTGCCTATTATTGTGGTTTCAAAGGTAAGATTGGGGCTTCGAACATATCGCCTTAACAGAGCAGTATTTGTAAGGAGGCTTTCTGTAAACCCTAAACGAGGGCCCCGAACAACGGTTTCAGTCTTGGGTTCATCGAGGCTTCGATTCTCACCACCATAGGTCCTAATGACTATAGCTTCGTTTATGCCGGAGATGATCAAGACCGTATATCCTTTCAGGCAATTCTCAATGACCTCATTTATTGTGACAGCCGTATGAACTTCATCCATTGAAAGCATTGTTGTTTTAATGTAGTTAATATTAAGGAACTCACGCTCCTCATTTTCGATGAGCCGGTTATCAAACATTAAGGGTTTTATTACACTTTCATTCAGGAAGGTCTTATCGACCATACTGGTTAAGAAGATAAGGGTACCTCTGATTTTTCCCTGAGGACCGAAATCGAATTCACGTAATGCTATGTCATAGCTTGATCCGAGAATGGCTTTGATTTCTTCGAGGTTCTTATACATGTCAGGTGAAAGAGGGGTGGTGGAATATTCTTGGATATCCTTTTCGCCATCAATAGTATTCAGATGCATCAACTTCATGGCTTGGAGTTGTTTTTTTATATATTGAAACATTTCGCATAACCTGCCTAAACTATTCCTGTTCTTCCTATAATGCGCAAATACTGAAATAATAAACGGAAAATACAAACTGGATAGAGCTATAAAAGCATTGAAAAAAGCTGCAGGGATATAATAGTAATCAAAAGAAGGTAAGGAAAGGACGAGACAATGTCCTCCACAAAATACACAAGCCGGCAGCAAATAGAAGATATGCGCAAAAAGATCCAGGTTGAAAAACAGAAGAAGACTGATCTGCATAGTCCCAAAAAGCTTATACAAAGCAGATGGGGACGCAGAAACAGTCTTCTGAAAGTTGTCAGCGGGATCCTTTTTGGTGCTGTGGTTATAGTTTTACTCTTTTCTTTGGTGTCTATTAATGTGGCCAAGAGCAGAGGAGAGATTCCCAATATTTTCGGTTATTATTTGTTTGTGATTGAATCAGGAAGTATGGAACCAACCTTGAAGGTTGGCACAGTTATTATTTCTCGCAGACCTGGAGAGCCAGATAGGTTAGAGGAAAGTGATATCGTAACCTTTCGAACTCGATCAGGTGCCATAGTGACCCATCGCATCATTGAAGTGATCGAGGAAGGAGAGGGGAATATACGCTATCTGACCAAAGGCGATAATCCCAACAACGCCACTGATCAGGAAGCACTTACTCCAGAGCGTGTAATTGGAGTGTTTTTAGCGAGACTGCCTTTATTATAAGGATTTGGCATTATGTGCTTAAGATATAGGTTTTTAATAAAGTGTTTAAATAATGGTTAATCAAATTGGAGGCTAAAAGCCTATGGTGAATTCAGCCATGTCACAAAGAGTCGTCCTGATGGAAAATCTCTCATCTTCTGAATATATATTACGGGAGGGTGAGAGACCACAGCGAGTATTGAAGGATATTAACCTTCAGATCAACAAGGCGGAAATATGGGGAATCATAGGGACATCTGGTTTTGAAATTAAGCTCTTGCTGGAAATCATGGCCAACATTCGACCTTACGAAAGCGGGCGTTGTGTCCTGATAGAACGGGGGATGATGAGGCTTAAACGAGTGATTTTAAAGCATATATTCTATATTGGCAACTCAGATATGCTCTATAACACTATGAATGTATTGGAATTTCTCATGCTCGCCACTGCAAAATGGAAGATGGACGTTGTGGAAAGACAGGAGCAGATTTTTGAGTTGATCATCAAGGTTGGCTTAGGTCATCTTTCCCTTACGCCCATCGGCCTGCTTACTCGAGAGGAGAAGGCTGTGGTTACCCTAGTTGCGGCGGCTTACTCAGATGCCCAAATGATTGTTTTTAACCTTCCCGAATATGAGCTTGACTCAATCCTTATAGAGGTTATTGCTGGTATGTCTGATTTCATCAAAGAACAAGAGAAAACATTAATTGTAGCTACCCCTATCTGTACTTTGATTGAAAAGGCTTGCACCCATATAGCTGTATTGGCGGAGGGACGCTTAATCCATCAAGGTCTTGTCGAGGATTTTCGTTATCAGTATGACAAGGTAGAGATAATCATTAAGGATGAGGACCTCAAGGGAACAAAGGAAGCACTGCGGGGGATTCTTTCCAATCATCAGGTAGTTGCAGAAGATAATCGCTTATTAATTAAGGGGGAAGCTTCTTTGCCCAGTGATTTAGAAATGATATATAAGAAAATTATTGAATCGGGATATATCCCTCAATCCATGGAGAAGAACGGCAAAACAGTAGAATATGCCTTAGAGGAGTTTATGCGGCAGTATGATTTATCAGAATAGCTTTTTTAAGAAGGAGCTTCGCCAAGCCTATACAGAAAATAAGATCAGCACCAACCGGAAAATCGCCTTTGCGCTTTTTCTGGGGCTGATTTCTTTTGCCCTTTATTTTGTTTTTCAGACATTGCAGGAAAGCGTTCTCTCAGATGTAGTCCCTGAGATTATGCAGCCCAGTTATTTCTCCACGTTGTATATCTATATTCATCTTGCTTATTTCTTGTCCGCGGGGTATTACATCATCTACTATGATACCCTTTTCTTCTCTGAAATCAGAAAAAACTCCTGGTATTTAATGATCCATATGGGCTATAATCCGGCAAGGATGTTCTTTTCTAAGCTTTTGGCTTTGGGATATACTGCCTTGTTTGTCTATACTTTGGGCTTTGCAGCTATTATATTGCTCACAGCCCTCTTAAAGTTCCCCTTCATTTTTGCCTATCTCCCATCTCTGTACCTGGTAGGATTTACAGACTTAGTACTTCTCACTATACTATCCATGGTTTTTTCTCTTTACGCCAGAACTATCATCAATGCCCGGTACTGGATTGGAGTGTCGGCTTTTCTTATTCTCTTGCTAAAAATAGTCCTGGGACACTATGATGTTATAAGTAATAGGATAGAGATGCAGAATATTTTTAATCTCTTTGACATGAATACTTCTCTTTATTTTCCTCTTTGGATTGCTATGGTCATTATCTGTGGGTTGGTTTGCCTCTTGCGAGCGGGTAATCTTGCCCGATATTATAATCTATCTGAAGACTTAAGTCTGCTGCCACCGGATGCTTCACTGATTCTTATGAATTCTAAGACGGAGAAGAAAGCGTTTGTTGCCGTCGGTGGAAAGCAGATTGTGGAGCGTAAGCTTATCCATAAAGTGGTTACAGCATTGTTGGCGGCTTTTATTGGCATTGCTTTAGCTATTAATGTATTCATTATTGTCATCAATGCTTCTTCTACAGGTCAAGAAGTAAGTATCCGTGGGGTGATTCCTTTTATTTTTCAATCCAATACTATGGAGCCGGAGATCATGGTGAATGATTTGACCTATTTTCAAAAGATCGATCTACAATACCCTGTGGAGTTAGAGCAGATTATTTTGTTTAAAGATAATAATGTGCTTTATGTAGAAAGGGTCGCGGAAATTCACGGTGACAGATTGGTAGTGGACATTGATAATTACCCACCCATGTCTCAGATCGGAGCCATGCGAAAGACCATTCTTCGGGAGAACATTCACGGAGTGTATAGCGGAAGAAATCGCTGGTTGGGAGCATTGATTCTTTTTGCCAATACGATTATGGGCAGGATACTCTTTTTATTAATACCGGCAATCCTGCTTTTTTATCATGAACAGATTGTCAAGCTGTTAAAACGATAGAACATAAAAACCTGTTGATGCTAAAATACTTAAACTAACTTAAGATTTATCAATTGATAATGTGAAAAACTTAGCGTATAATTAAATGTGAAAAAATTGTGAAATCAATATGACCTATATTAGTGCACAGTTATACAAATAATGATGAGTTGGCCAATAATGAGTCAGCTCACTTTGAGTTTAAAAAAACTTATTAATCTAATATAATTGAAGGGGGATTGGAAATGTCGTTGATTCAGTTGGATGGTTGTGGTTTAGAGGAGTTAATTTATGACATTGGGGAAGGGTGCTTAATCTTTTTTTACAGGAACAATTGCCCTGTCTGTGAAGAAATGGCTCCTGTGTTGGAAGAATTGCAGCCTAAGTACAAAGGCCAATTTGGTTTCTACTATGTGAACATTGATGAGAATAAAGAAGTCATTAACTGTTTTAAATTAGACGAAATTCCGCAGGTACTCTTTTTTAAGGATGGAGAATACCAAGGTAAACTCAGTGGTGAGTTTAATCAAGCTCAAGTCGTAGAAAAGATTCAAGAAAATCTGGTGGATTTGGTCTAATTAATTAAATACTATTTGATGCAATTATTGGAGAGGAGAATTTAGTAAAAGATGAGTAACTCATACGACTTAATTATCATTGGAGGAGGTCCGGCTGGACTTGCGGCAGGAATTTATGGGGGAAGAGCAAAACTCAGAACCTTGATCATTAATAAGGGAACCATTGGAGGTATGGTGGATACCACCCGCGAGATTGTAAATTATCCTGGTTATGTTCATACCAGTGGTCCGGATCTTATGAGTGATTTTAAAAAGCATGCTGAAAGTTTTGGAGTGGAATTTTTAAAAGATGAAGTAGTGAGCACCGAGCTTTTTCAGGATCTTAAAAAAGTTACGACAAAGAAGAAAAAAGAATTCTATGGAAAAGCCGTAATCATCGCGGTCGGAACTCAACCAAGGCTTCTCAATATTCCCGGTGAAAAGGAACTGAGAGGCAGTGGTGTCGCTTACTGTGCCACATGTGATGCGGAATTCTTCCAGGATGAAGACGTGGTTGTAGTAGGTAGCGGTGACCAGGCCATTGAAGAGGGCATGTTCATTACTAAATTTGCTCGTAAGGTTACAGTTATAGTCCTTCATGATGAGGGGATCCTGGACTGCAATAAGGTTAGTGCTGAAAAAGCTTTCCAAAATGGGAAGATGGAATTTGTCTGGAATTCTACTCTGGAAGCTGTCCTGGGAGAGGAGAATGTGGAAGGGGTTCAGATTAAAAATCTAAAGACTGGCGGCTCTTCCGTACTTCCATGTCAAGGGGTGTTCTTCTTTGTAGGGATGATCCCAGCTACTGAATTCCTCCAAAATAGTGGAATGGAAATGGATCGCCGAGGCTATATTCCCGTTAACGACCTAATGGAAACAAACCTTCCTGGCATCTATGCGGTGGGAGATAATCGAGTAAAGTACCTCAGGCAGGTGGTCTCAGCTGCAGGCGATGGTGCTACAGCTGCTGTGGCCGCTGAGCGATATATCGAGGAACTGGAAGCATTCCAAAAGAACATCCTCCATAGCGAGAAAAAGGTCTTGCTGGCATTCTTTAATGCTGCCAACACGGCGAGTTTGGAATTTACTGGTCTGATGGAAGAACTGATTCAGGAACATAATGATATGTACAAATTAGTTAAAGTAGATATGGCGACGAAAAGAAGTCTTGCTGAAAAATATGGCGTAACCAATGTTCCCGCCGTTGTGATACTGGATAAAGGCGAGAAAATTAAGGAATTGGAATGCAGCTTGGATAAAGAAATATTGGCGGAACAATTAGGTAAAGAATAAGATCGGGGTCTTAGAACTGTTAAAGGAATAATTCTTTAATGGAAGGGTTGAAATTAAAAAGAGGCACAAGGCTTTTCTGAGGGAAAGTGATCCGCCCCTGTCAAGGTAGACCAGGGAAATAAATAAACAGGGTTATAGAAATAGCTACTGCCAAATGGGTGGTAGCTCTTCTTTTATGCGGCAAACTTTGCCTTGTACTTCAGAATACGTTTGTTCTCGGGAATGGGATAGTGTGCAGGAGAGTCTGTCTCAACTGCAGCAGCCCGAACTTCCATAGGAGCATGGTTGTCGAAGCGTTCCTGAAGCCGTTCATAGTTGTAGAAATGAATGTATTTGTCAATTGAAGCCCGGAGAGAAGCCTCGTCTGTAAACTTATACAAATTGAACATTTCTGCCTTTAGTATGCCCCAGAAGCCCTCGGTAGGACAGTTAT